>NZ_VDLZ02000019.1:0-162156 GCF_006334905.2 Streptomyces sp. 3MP-14 | reverse complement strand
GGCGGCAACGAACTCCACCTCCCGGAAGCCGCGCCCCCCTTCCCAGCCAGCCTCCTGCCGGCATTCGTTACGCCCGCACCCGGCCGATCGTGCGCCATCTAGGCCCGGCGTAGTAGCCCGCGCCAGAACCCCAACCACACCGCAGAGTCTCGTCAACCAACAGAACGACCAGTCGGGCTGCCCCGCACCGGCCACCGCCCCGCAGACAAACCCCGCACCCAACCACCACCACCCGCACCCACCCGCACCCACCCCTCCGCGCCCGTTCGCCCCCAGGGCGAACGGCGCCCCGCCCCGGTCACCCCGCCGTGGCCACCGCCTCGCGCCAGTTGGGGAGCAGTTCGTCGAGGAGGGCCTCCGTCTGGGAGGGCAACGGGGTCGCCGGGCCGAAGAGTTGGCCGTGGTGGCCGACGAGCCACTGGGCGGCGCCGGTCAGCCACTCGGCGCGGCCGGTGGCGTGGGCCGAGCGCAGCAGTTCGTTCCAGAGGCGTTCGTCCGTCGGCGCCGTCGCCAGCGCCGAACGGACGGCGGCATAGGCTGCCTCGCCCTCGCCCGCCGCGCGGTGCTCGGTGGCGAGGGTGAGCGCCAACTCCGCGACCAGCAGCGGGTACTGGGCGTCGACGATCTCGTGTTCCAGCCAGCCGAAGCCGCCGCCCTCGCGGTGCCCGGCCAGCAGCGCGCCGCGCGCCAGGGCGAGGGCGTCGGTCAGCTTCCGCATCCGGTCGGAGGGCCGGCCGGCCTCCGTCGGGTTCTCGCTGACCAGCACCTGGTGGTGCAGCGTGCGCAGCACGTCCCAGTCGGAGAGCACGTCGGGCGAGAGCGCCAGCCGCCCGTCCCCGCCGCCCAGCAGCCGGGGCCGGCCGGCCGCGTCCGCGCCGAGCCACTGGCCGAGGCGGGCGAGCAGCGCGTCGCGCAGCTCGTCCGTTCCGCCGCGCGGCCACAGCGCCGAGCCCAACACGCGCGGGTGGACGCCCTCCCGGTGCAGCGACAGCAACGCCAGCGCCTCCCTGAGGCGGGCGGCGCGCTCCGGCTCCGGCTCGTCGAGGCCGGTGATCTCGAACCCGCCCAGCAGCCGGACGTAGACGCCGGGCCGGCCGGTCGACAGGTCGACGGTCGGCCCGCCAGCCGGCGGCGCGCCCCCGGGGCGGCCCCGGGTCAGGCCGGTGAACAGCTCGACGACGGCCGCCCGGTGCGCCGCCGGCAGCAGTTGGGCCGCCAACGTCAGGCCCATCTCGGGCTCGTTGAGCGTCCCGTCCGGGGCGATCGCGAACTCCCAGGCCACGCCCGGCGGATCAGCCTGTTCGGTACCCAACAGATAGCCGATGCCCAGCTGGGCCGAGACGGCGGCCAGGCCGGCCAGCCGGTCCGCCTCCTCCTCGGTGGGCGTCGCGCCGATCACCACCAGGTGGGGCGCCCACTGCTGTTGGCGGGCCGGGCCGGTCCGGCCGCTGAGCAGCGACTCGTGCCCGGAGTGCCGCAACGCGCCGCGCCGCAGCCCAGTCTCGGTCTCCATGACCTCCAACAGCCCGGCGATGTCGTCGAGATGCCGCACCCGGGTCGGGGCCAGCGCCGTCAGCTCGGGCGCGAAGCCGACGAGGGTCACCGTCATCCGGTCCGACCAGCCGCTGGTCGCCAGCTCGGCGGCGATCGAGGACAGCACCGCCTCCCGGTCGGCGGGCGCGCCGCGCACGGCGACGATGCCCGGCACCGACTCCAGGTTGAGCAGCAGCCGCAGGTCGTCGCGCATCCCCAGGCTGACCAGGCCCGGGTAGGGCGCCTCGGCGTCGGGCGCCGGCTCGTCGTCGGCCGGGAGCTGGGCCCGTTCCACCGTCCAGTACGTCTGGTCCTGGCCCTGCGTCCAGGGCGCCGGCGGGCGGCCGACCGGGCCGGCGAGCTGGAGGTGCAGCTCGGCCGGGCCGAGCCAGGCCGCGTAGACGGCCGGCAGCACCCGGCCCTCGTCGGCCAGCGCCGCCGACAGCAGCCGCAACGCCCGGTCCAGGAACGCCACCTGGTCGGGCGCCGCGCCCACCAGCAGCGCGTCCCTGGCCGCGAACGCGCGCGGCGAGCCCGGCCCCAGGTCGTCCCCGACGGAACGCGGCAGCACCCCGGCCGCCGCCTGCCACAGCGCGGTCCGCCGGGAGCGGCCGAGCGCCATCAGCAGCCCGGCCGCCAACAGCGGCGCGGCGACCAGCGCGTCGGGCAGCCCGGCCGAGCCGCCGTCCTCGGCCGCGGCCCGCTCGCCGGGCAGGTCCAGGCCGGCGTCCCCGTCCTCGGCGCCGTCGTCGAGGACGGCCGGCCGGTCGGTGCCCTTGCCACCGCCCGCCGGGCGGTCGTCGGTCTCGGGCAGCTCGTCGGGCAGTTCGGGCGTCTCGGCGGGCGGCGGCGCTTCGCCCGTTCCGGCGTACTCCTCGTACTCGGCGGCCTCGTCGGCGGTCAGCTCCTCGGCCTCGTCGGGGAGTTCGACCAGCTCGCCGCCCTGGGCGTCGGCCGGCATCTGGAGAATCCAGCCCGGCCTGATCAGGCTGGCCTCGGTCAGCCGGGAGCCGTCCGGCTGGAGGCGGTCCTTGTTGAGCTGGTAGATCTCCTTGTACCGCATCCCCTCGCCCAGGTGCCGCTCGGCGATGCCCCAGAGGGTGTCGTGGTGGCGGCCCTCGGGCGGCTGAATGCGGTAGTAGATGGCCTCGGCGCGCTCCTCGTCCTCGAAGGCGTCGGCGGTGCGCAGCTCCGACGCGCCCGGGTCGGCCGGGTTCACCTTGACGTCGTCGGCGGCGCCGGCGGCCAGCGTGATCGTGGCGCCGCCACCCGGCACCCGCTGGGCCTCGGCCACCACCTGCCCCTGACCAGGCGAGTCGAACGTCGCGCCCAACTGGCTGAGCCCCGGCGTCAACGAGGCGGCCGCCGACGTCAACAGCAGCACGGCGCCGACCAGTTGCCGGGCGAGCAGCTGGCTGGGGCCGGCGCCCGGCACCCGGCGCGGGATGCCGACCCCGGAGACCGCCGCCCACACCTCGACCAGCACACAGGCGGTGAACTGCGCCCAGGCGACCCAGACGAGCACGGCCAGCACCCGGACGAAGGTGCCGACGTCGATCTCCTCGGTCAGCATCTCCACGCTGGGCGCGGTGCGCGGCAGCGGCCAGCCGATGACGCTGGCCAGCGCCAACGGCACGCCCACCACCAGGCAGAGCAGCGCCAGCACGGCGGCCAGGGCCAGCAGCACTTCGCGGGGGCCGCGCCGCCCCCGCACCGGGACGGGCGTCCGGTTCCCCGGAACGGGCGGTGGAGTGCGAGCCATGACGGGTGCTCCCGTGAGTCGGAAGAAACGGATCGGAACGGAACGGAACGGAATGGAACGGAACGGAGGTCTGCGGGCGGTCTGTTGGGGCGGGCTATCCGACCTGGGCCTCGGCGGTGGCCTCGCCCCAGACGGTCAGCGGTTGGTCGTAGACGATGCCGGCGAAGACCGGCCGGTAGGTGAGCCGGATGCGCACCGTGACCTCGTTGACGCCGGCCGCGACGCACTCGGACGCGGCGATGTCGGCCGGGTCCATGCCGACGGAGTCGGCGTACTCGGCGACCCGGTTCGCGCAGTTGCCGAAGTTGATCGGCGCCGGCGAGACGCCCTCGCGCAGCGCGGCCTCGTCGAGGTCCTGGGCGGCGTAACGGGCGGCCTGCTCGGCGATGTCGGCGGCCCGCTCCCGCTGCGCGATGGAGAGCCCGCCGTCCACCACGAACGCGGCCAGCGCCAACACCACCACGGCGAAGAAGATCACCACGATCGCGCCCGAGCCCCGGTCGGCGTCCCCGTCGTTCCCGGGGCGTCGTCGCTGAAACCAGGTCCACGCCCTCATCCGGACCTCCGGTAGGGGTCGATGGGCGAACTCGACGTGCCGGAGAGCGTGGAGGTCAGCCCGATGCCCAGCATGTCGAGGCCGCGCACCTCGCAGGAGACCTCGACGCCGAAGAGCGAGCCCGGCTCGTGCCCGGCCGGCGTGGTGCGCCGCACCGACACCGTGCCGCCGACGCAGACGTCGCCCAGCTGGCCCTCCGCCACGGTGGCCGCCGCGCTCATCGCGGCGCCGGTGGAGCGTTCCAACGAGCCGGCCCGCGCGGCATCCCGCGCCGCGCCGTTGACGGCGTTCCGGCCCGACACCTGTTGGCCGAAACCGACCAGCAGCAGAATGAACGCGATCATCAGCGGTGCGAGCAGGACCACTTCGAGCGAGGACATGCCCCGGTCCGCTCCGGCCCTGCCCCGGTCCGCTCCGTCCTGACCCCGGCCACCGCCCACGGCGAACCGCCGCGCCAGCGCACGCGCCATGGCACCCTCACCCCCCGTCCGGCACAAAGCGTTCCACCGGGCCCTCCGAGGCCGCGCTCACCGTCAGGTCAACGCCCGGCAGGATCGACGGCACGTTGCCCTCCACCTCGACCCGCACCGTGAACGCCCCCGTGCCCGGGAGGGCGTCCACCCGTGGCCTGGCCGTGAAGAGGCCGGGACCCAACTGGTCGATGTAGTCGTACGCCTTGCTCTCCGCCGCGCCCCGCCAGCCGTCCGGGTCGGCGTCCGCCTGGGCCCGCGCGGTGCGCGCCCCGGCCTGCGCGGCCGCCTTGGCCACATGCTCGGCAAAGGAATAGAGCGCGAACTGCACCGCACCGAAGATCATGAAGAACATCACCGGCGTCAAGAAGACAAACTCGATCGCCGAACTCCCCCGGTCCCCCGCGCGCACCACCGAGCCGCCCCGGTCGGCGCCCTGCGCCACCCGGCGGCGCAGGAAGCCCACCAGCCGCCCGACCACGGCTAGCAGTTGGCGTAGTTCTGGGCGCCCTCGATGCAGTCGCCGACGCTCTCCGCGCGGTCGTCCAGGGCGTTCATGATCACGGCCGCGACGCCGGCCACGATGCCGACGACCACCGCCGCGATGATCACCCACTCGATGGCCGAGGCACCCCGGTCCAACTCGCCCGATCTGGCCCTGGCCAGCCGGGTCCGAAGAAACCCGATCAGATAGTCAGTCGCCGGATGGCGCACCATGGCTTTTCCTCCACACTTCACTACGTTGCTCGGCCGCCGTCACGCCTGGAAGACGCGCATCCCGGCCGGAAAGATCAGAAAGATCAAGAAACCCATACAGAGCAGCAGTTGAGCGATCAACATCGACTGTGACTTCTCACCCGCGCTCCCCTCGATGTCGGCGAGTTCCCTGTGTCGCATGGTCTCAGCCCGCGCCGACAACGAGGCGCGCACCTTCGCGCCGTCGTCCGCGACCAGCGCCAACGAGGTGGACAGGTCCTTGAGTTCGTCCACGCCGACCTCGTCGCCCAGCCGCCCCAGCGCCTGCCACTGGGTGAGCCCGGTGATCCGCGCGTCGGCGAGCGCCGTCTGGATGCGCTTCAACGCCCAGCCGTCGCTGACCTCGGCCGCCGCCTTCAGCGCCTCCGGCAGGCCGCGCCCGCCGGCCAGGCTCATCGCCACCAGGTCCAGATAGGCCGCCACCACCCGGCGGAAGTCCCGCCGCTTCGCCTTGGCGTCCCGCCGCACCTCCAGGTCCGGCAGGAAGAAGAACGCGCCGGCGAACGCCAACGCCAGCCACACCGGCACCACCGGGCTGCTGCCGAAGCCCAGCAGCCACGCCATCGAGAACACGAACGGGCCGAAGAACAGGCCGAGCGCCGCCAGCACCACCTTGTTGGCGAGGAACCCCTCCCAGGTGCGGTCCAGCAGCGCCAGGTCCGCCCGCAACGACCGCTGCTCCCAGCCCCGTTGCAGATACAGCTCGGCCACCCGGTCGCCGACCCTGGCCAGCAGCTGGTCCCGGCGCCGGGTGCCCTGCTCGCCGCTCGCGCCGGGCGCCGAGGGCGTGGCCGACGGATAGCCGCCGATCCCGCCGCGCGCCCGCAGCTCGTCGATCCGCGCCACCGTCGAGACCGGCCCGCGCCGGCTCGGCACCAGCGCCCGCACCAGCGCGTACAGGCCGAGCCCGAAGATCGCGCCGACCACCACGGCCGTCGTCACCATCGAGTCCATCACCGGCTCGCCCCCCTGTCGAACCTGCCGGGCACCCGGCCCAGCAGCCCGTTCGCCTGCTCCCGTTCGCGCAGCGCCTCGACCGGCTCCGACCTGGCGAGGAACCGTTCCGGCGTCTCGATCGTCGACAGCCGCCGCATCCACCAGAAGCCGAGCCCGAACAGGCCGCAGACCACGGCCAACACGGCCTGGCCCAGCGGGTCGCCGAACGGCTCGACAAAGCTCGGGTTGAAGATGGCCAGGCCCAGCGGGAACGCCACGCTCACCCCGACCACGATCTGCACGCTGCGCCGCGTCGAGGCGCGCTGCGCCATCACCCGCTGCCGCATGTCGACCTCCTCGCGCGCCGACTTCGCCAACGCGCCCAGCACCTCGCGCAGCCCGGGCCCGCGCAGCCGCGCGTTGAGGATCAGCGAGGCGATGATCACGTCGGCCGATGAGTCGTCCAGCTCGTCCGCGAACTCCTGGAGCGCGTCCGGCAGCGGGGTGCGCGAACGCAGCCGGTCCACCAGGTTGTTGAGCGGCCCGCGCAGCGCCGGCGCCGCCGCCCGCGCCGAGGACGGGATCGCCTGCTCCAGGCCGACCGCGCCGGCGATGGTGTCGCGCAGCGACTCCGTCCAGCCGGCCAGCGCCTCGACCCGGCGCATCGCGGCGCGCTCCTCGGCCGCGCCGCCGAAGAGCTGGTTCCACACGAACGCCAGCAGCGCCGTGGCCAGCGCGGCGATCGGCCAGCGCGTCAGCAGCAGCACCACCAGCGCCGTCGCCACCGCGACCGTGCCGCGCCGGCCGAAGAACGCCGCCAGCTCCGAACGCCGCCGCTGCCGCGCCGCGCGCTCCTCGACGCTGGTCGGCGGCAGCCCACGGATCGCCACCACCAGCAGCGCCAGGCCGCCGCCCACCGCCACGCCGCAGAGCAGCGCGTAGAGGGTGGTCAGCGAGAACAGCCCACCGGAGACCGTCACCCCGTCACCCCCATCCGCCGCGATAGCCGTAGGCCGCCAACTCCTCGGCGCAGGCCAGCGCCGCGTGCGGCCGGGTCACCCCGTCCGCGCCCTCGGCGAAGACCTCGCTGGAGAGCACCCGGCCGTCCACCCCGTTCACCTCGCGGATCGAGGAGACGAACCGGCGCAACGTGCCGCCCTGTGCATAGGTGTTGCGCCGCTCCACGAAGATCACGAAGTTCACCGCGCCCGCGATCAGCATCTGGCTGGCCTCGATCGGCAGCCGCTCGGACGCCTGGAGCGCATAGGTCGAGATGCGGTTGAACACCTCGGACGAGCTGTTGGCGTGGATCGTGGACAGCGAGCCGTCGTTGCCCTGGCTCATCGCGTTCAACATGGTGACGATCTCGTCGCCCAGCACCTCGCCGACGATCACCCGGGACGGGTTCATGCGCAGGCTCCGGCGGACCAGCTCGGCCATCGTGATGGCGCCCTGGCCCTCGGAGTTGGGCAGCCGCTCCTCGAACGCGACCACGTTGGGGTGCAGTTCGGGGAACTGGTCCAGGCCCAGCTCCAACGCGCGCTCCACGGTGATCAGCCGCTCCTCGGGCGGGATCTCGTTGGCCAGCGCGCGCAGCAGCGTCGTCTTGCCGGCGTTGGTGGCCCCGGCGATCATGATGTTCTTCCTGGCCCGCACGGCCGCCGTGAGGAACTGGCCCAACTCCGGGGTGAGCGTGCCGTTTCCGACCAGGTCGGCGAGGAAGACCTTGCCCAGCCGGGCGCGCCGGATCGACAGCGCGGGCCGCCGGGTCACGTCCATCACGGCCGACAGCCGGGAGCCGTCGGGCAGCCGCAGGTCCAGCTGCGGGTTGGCGGAGTCGAACGGGCGGGACGACAGGCCGGAGTAGGCGCCGAGGATCTGGATCAGCTCGACGAGTTCCTCGTCGCTCTCGGCCACCGGGTCGCCGCGCACCTCGCGGCCGTCGGAGTAGCCGATGAAGACCTGGTCGCAGCCGTTGACGTCGATGTTCTCCACGTCGGGGTCGTCGAGGAGGGGTTGCAGCCGGCCGACGCCGAAGAGCGCGGCGTGCACGGCGGCGGCGTACGCCTCCTCGGAGGCGGCGTCCAGCGGGGCGCGGCCCTCGGCGATCTCCGCGCGGGCGTACTCCTCCAGCACCTGGGCGATCACGGCGCGCGCGTAGTGCCGTTCGTCCTCGGAGGACATGGGGCGCACACCGCTGGCCTGGTCGATGCGGCGCTGCTCGGCTATGCGGTCGCCGGCGTCCTGCCGGAACCGCTTCACCAGCTGGTGGTTGACCTCGCCGGCCCGGCCGCCCTCGGCGACGACGGCCGCAGCGGCGGCCGGGGCGACGCCGCCCACGCCGCCGACGCCGAAGCCGGCGACCCCGCTCATGCCTCGCCTCCGGGCGTTGCGCCGGGCGCGGGCGCCTGGCCGGCGGGGCCGGGGGCGGGCGGGTGCCAGGGGCCGCCCTGCGGCGCGGGTGCCTGGCCGGCCGGTGCCTGGCCGGCGGGCTGGCCGTAGTCGGTGGTTCCGGGGTGGGCGTAGTCGGCAGTCCCGGGGTGGCCGTCGGGGCCGGGCGCGGTGCCCGTCGCGGCGGCGGGGTAGGCCGGCTGACCGGCCGGATAGCCGGACTGATCGGCCTGGTAGACGGACTGATCGCCGGCGTACCCCCGCTGGTCGGCGGCGTACGTCTGCTGATCGGCCGGGTACGCCTGCCGATCAGCGGCGTTAGGCAGCTGACCGCCGGCGTGCGACGCCTGATCGGCGGGGCGCGGCGCCTGCCCTGCGGCATACGTCTGCTGCCCGCCGGCGTTCGGCAGCTGACCGGTCGGGCTGGTCAGCTGACCGCCCATAGTCGCCTGCTGTCCGACCCCGCCCGCCTGCTGTCCGACCCCGCCCGCCTGTTGACCGACTCCGCCCGTTGCCGGGCCCGGCGCCTGGTCCGAACGGGCGCCCGCGCCGGACGCGTTGCCGGCCGGCGGGCCGTACCCCGGCGGCGGGTAGCCCGCCGGCTGACCGGTTGCCGGCTGACCGGCATAGCCGGGCGGCGGCGCGCCATACCCGGGCGGGGGCGCGTAACTCCCCGGCGCTCCGTACCCGCCCGCCGGGGGCGCGCCCTGCGGCGCCGGCACGCCCTGCGCGCCGGGCGGCGGCACCTGCTGCGGGCCGGTCGCGCCACTCACCGACGGCGTCAACTCCGAGCGGTAGACCTGGTGCAGATCCGCCACCACCCGGCGCGCCGAGCGCACCAGCAGCGAACGTTCCAGCCGGCCGCGTCTGCGCCCGGCCAACTGCTCGGCGCCCACCGGGTCCTCGGCCAGCAGGCCGACCACCCGGGAACCGGTGCCGGAGGCGATCAGCATCTCGTTCACCTGGGTGGCGACCCGTTCCCCGCGCTGCGGGTCGGCCACCAGCACCACCCCGATCTGCGGCTGCGCCAACTGCGCGGTGCCGCGCTGGCCGCCGTGCAACTTGTTGTGCAACGCGGCGGCCCGGTCGCGGACATGGGCGATCTGCTCGGGCGAGGAACGTGTCACCAGCAGCAGCACCGAGGCGTGCGGCAGCAGGGCGTGCACCGGCGAACCGGCGTCCAGCCGCCCGCAGTCGGCCAACACGTCGGCCGCGACCTCGTGGTGCGGCGACTGCGCCAGCTCGGCGAAGGCCCGGCCCAACGCGCCCCACTGGCCGGTCAGTCCGGCCGCCTGGTCCGAGTTGGCGAGGCCGACCAGCACGTCGAGGCCGCCGGAGAGCCGCTGCGCGTGGTCCCACAGCTGCTCGGCGACGACGCCCCTGCGGGCGGTCGCGGCCAGCGAGAGAATCCCGGTCGTCGGGTCGGGCGGGCGACCGTTCTCCGTCACCGAGCGGTACACCAGGTCGCCGCCGGCCGGGTCGATCTCGGCCAGCAGGACCCGGCGCGGCCAGAGCGCGGCCAGGGCGACGGCCGTGGTGGTCACGCCCGGCGCGCCCTTGTCAGCGGCCACTGCGATCAGTGCCATCCGCTCCCCGTTCCTCCCCCGCGCACCGGTCCCTCGTCCCCTCGCTGATCGTCGTGGTCGTCGTGGTCGTCGGTCACTCGGCGGGGGCCGCGACGACCACCAGCGACACGTCGCCGGCGGCGGCCGCCCTGGTCAACTCGGCCACCACGGCCTCGTCCACGCGCAGCGTGACCGGCAGCGTGCTGTTGCCGCTGCCCCCGCCGTCCCCGTGGATCGCCGCCACCTGGGCCGAGTCCGTCAACAACGTGTCCTGGTCGGGCTGCTGCGCGCCCTCCTGCTCGGCGTTGCCGGCGGGTCCGTCGTCGCCGACCCAGTAGGCCGCGACCGTGTCGCCCGCCTCAAGTCCCGAGGGGAACTGGCCCGGTTGGAGCGACACCCCGACCATGACCTCGCCCTCGGGGAGCGTCGGCTCGCCCGTGAGCATCTCGCCGACCAGCACCGTTCCGGCGACCAGGTCGGTGGTGGGCCGCAGGCTCTCCATCACGGTCTGCCGCTGTTCCCAACGGACATAGCTCACCGCGTCGTCCTCGGCGACCAGCACGGACTCCATCGCGGACTCCGGTATCTGCTGGCCCATCGGGACGCGCTCGGTGATGCGGATCGCCTCCACCCGGTCGCCGGCGCGCATCACCAGCACCGTCGCGCCCAGGGCGCCGATCAGCACCAACAACGCTGCGAGCGCCGCCAACGCGGGCTTCCGCTCGCGCGGGGGAGCGGGCAGCCGATCCCCGGCCACTGGACCAACGGCGATCGACTTCTTCGCAGCCGTGGTGACCCGGTCCTCAGTTCTCATCCGCCAACCCCGGTTCCCACGTGGAGGCGGCGTTCACGGCCATCGCCTGAACGCTCACGCAAAAGAACGGTCTCATTACCCTATCCGGTGATTCGCACGCTATCAGTCCGCTCACGGCGCCTACAACGGCGGTCGCGCAACATATCGCACCCCGCGCGCCCCCCGTCACGGGAGTTCAACGGACGATCGTCTGCACCTCGTCGACGGTCACGTCGTAGGTCGTCTCGAAGACGCCGTCCGGCAACGTTCCGCCCGAGCCGTCCGAGCCCTCCCAGGCGATCTCCCACCGCACCGAGGCGGTCAACTCGTAGGCGCCGCCCTCCGGGGTGGACCGCAGATACGTCACCCCACACGGGGGCTCCTGGCCCGCCGCCCCCTCCCGGTACGCCGCAGCGTCGATCGCGCACTCCCCCGAACCGGGATGCGTCACGGCGTCCCCGGTCCCCGGCTCGATCGACAACCCCACCGGCGTCGCCGTCGTCGTCGCCGACAACCCGTAGTCGTCCAGCGACGCCGTCACCGACACCGGCTCGAACTCCCCCTGCTCCAACCAGACCCACGTCGCGAGATTAACGGTCTGCGCCCCACCCGGATTCATCTCGATCGCGGTATCCGGCACCCGAATCCGCTCGTACGCCAACTCCGCGAGCATCTCGACATCCACCACCTCCGGCACATCCACGGGCGGCGGGTCCCCGAAGTCAACCCAGAAGGTACGGGTTTCACAGGCGTACTGCGCCTCCCGGTCAGGATGGTTCTCGTTCCGCACCACCCGCCAGAACATCCCCTCCCCCTGCCGGTCGATGTTGTAGTTCGGGAACTCCCCGTCCTCGCCGTAGGAGTCCTCCAGGGAGTCTCGCAGGGCGTCCTTGTCCTCCTGCGGATTGCCGGAGCTGTAGAAGTCACGGGAGAGTTCGTCCCAGTAGGCCTGGTACTCCTCCGGCGTGTGCGTGGGCGCGTAATAGCAGGCCGGCGGCGACCAGGTTGTCTGTGCGGCGGTCGGCCCCCTCCCAGCGCCAACTTCTGCTGGGTCATAGGTGATCCGCGCCACCCCGACCGCCGAATCGATGATCGGCCCCTGACTCCCGCCTGTGGTCTCGTGATCGCCATCGCTGGTCAGGTCCGCGCGGGCGGTTGCCGGGAAGATCCCCAGGAGGACGACGGCAGCAACTAAAGGCACGGCACCGGTTGTCAGCCGAGTCTTCAGCATGACGGATTTCCGGACTCAAGATCGTACGCAACCGTCTGCCAGACCCCCGCGTCGTTGAGTTCCAGACGGCCGAAGTAGTAGTCGGGCACGGCATTGGGATCAGCCTCTTCGACGACCTCACCGGTCGCCAGGTCAATCGTGTAGACCTCGGTGAAGTCGCGACAGAAACTGAAGGTCGCAGACACGTCATCCACCGGGGTCACGTTCATGTTGTAGTAGCGAGTGGTCCCACCCGAGGAGTTTCCCGTCTCGAAAACGTACTCCAGCGTGGAGAAGACCTGGCTCAGCGCTTCACCTGTCACGTAGTAGCTCAGCGCGGGACGGTCATTCTCATGGGTGACAACCGCTTCTGCCACCGCATCTTGAAAGCCTCGTAGGTCAAGGAGCGCCGCGTCCACCACCGCGTCCCCTGTCGGCTCCACCTCGTAGACGTTCTCGAAGTCCGGTCCCAGGTCGATCTCCGGGCGGCCGGCCTCCGGGTCCTCCGTCGGCTCCGGGTCCTCGGTCTGCTCCGGCTCCGACTCCTCCGTCGGGGTCTGGACGCCCGCGATCTCGTCGTCCTCGGCCGAGTCCCCATCCCCACCACACGCGGTCAGCACCAGCGCGCTGGCCGCGACCACGGCCCCGTACACGATCCCGTTCCGACGAGCCACAGCAACTCCGTATCACAGAAGGCGAGTCACACATCCGAGCGAATCCCAGCTTAGTCACCGCCCGCGCACAACCAACCACGCACCCCTACCAGTCGGGCTTCTCTTGCCGGACCTGCGCCAGCCCTCGTTCCGCTCCCACCGTTCCGCCCCCGCCCCCTCACCGGCCAGGTGCCCTACGGTCAGCTGGCGCGGAATCCCAGATCGGCGGCGATACGGTCGGAGAGGGCGATCAGTCGGTCCTGTGGCAGCGCGGGCACGCCGGCCGGGTCCAGCGCCCGGCTGAGGAACGCCTCCGGAAGCTCCGGGGCGTAGCGCCTGACGTACTGCGCCAGGTCCAGCCGCCAGGCGTACTCGCCATCGGTCAACACCGAGGAACCACCGGGGACCTGGAACGCGTGGCGTACCACGTCCTGGGTCAGTTCCATGACATCCAGCATCGGGTGTCCGGCGTCCAGGTAGCCGGCGACGGTGTCCGCCGGGTAGTCGCCAGGCGGCGTCAACACCTCCTGAATGGATTGGACGTAGACGCCGCCCCTGTTCGGGACGGGCACGCCGTCAGGGTTCAGCTCTCGATAGAAGCCGAGATAGATCAAGTCAGGTCACCCTTCGGGATCAACCGGCCACAATGGGCAGGAAAATTCGCCACGAGCCGTTGTTGGCGATGCGTGGTGTCTGGCCTGGTCCGAGCGCTGGCTGGGTGCCGACCATGTCAGTGGGCGCCTTCACTGTAACGCCCAGTTCGTTAGCCAGGTCCTGAGCGATTCCCGAGGTGTCCGAGCCTGAGTGACAGACCATCAGGCGCAGGTCCCCACCGTCATAGTTGGGGTTGTTCCGAATAGCGTCCGATATCTGGCCACCATTGACATTTCCCTCCGGCATGGCCAGGAAGCCATCGCGCGAACCGTGCGCCACCACGTCGTGGCGTCCCTCGTTACGCACGTTCTGGAAGTTTCGGACGCTGGCCGGGTCGTTGCCGATCAGTGTGCCGTTGGGGCCGTGGGTAACCGGGTTGCCTGCAGGGATGGCGTTGTCCGCGCCGTTCATGAAGTCGATGGCGGTGCCGGACCCGCAGGGTGCCAACCCGAGCGGGTCGCTCTGCACCGTCGGGTCGGGCACGTAGCCGGCCGGATTGGGCGCTGGGCCGAGCCCGAGCGGGTCGGGGGTGGTGTAGCGAGCAGTTTCAGGGTCGTAATACCGGTTGAGGTTGTAGTGCAACCCAGTCTCGGAGTCGTGGTACTGCCCGGGGAACCGCACTGGCGTGTAGGCGGTGCCGCCTCTGGCCCAGGCTGTGGAGCCCCACAGCGTGCTCCGGGCACGCCAGGCGACCGTCCCGTGCTCGTCGAGGAGCCGGGTCGGTGCGCCGGACAGGTCCGTGACAATCGCGAAGAAGCGTCGGTCCACGGCCTCCTGCGGCGCATCCGGTTGCCCGAGGTGCTCGCTCTGGGCCACCGGGTACAGCCCGTCGTGCTGCCAGGTGATGACGGCCGGCCGGGGCATGTCGGCGGTGGTGGAGACCTGCTCCACCAGGATGCTGCCGTCCCAGGTGAAGTCCACCCGCTCCACAACCCGCGTCCGTACTCTGACGGCTCGCTCGGCACCCGGAACACATGCGTCAACGGCCGCGCCCGTCACACTCGTCGTTCGCTCGACGCCCAGCCGCTCCTTGAACACCCGCCGGCCGAGCGGGTCGTAGCCGTAGCGCCAGCGGGTGCCGTCGGGCGTGACGACGGCCGTGAGTCGGTCCTCGGCATCCCACGAGTACCGCCAGATATCCGGCTTGCGGGACAGCCGAGTCCTCATCCGAGTCACCACTCGGCCCGCCGCGTCGTACTCGTAGCGCACCGCGCCGGCCCTGACCAGCCGATTTCCGGTGTACTCGCGGTCGCCCCGCGCGTCACCGAGCGGATGTCGGTCGGGCCACGCGGCCCGCGTCTGGTTGCCAGCCTCGTCATAGGCGTAGCTTTCGCTCCACCCTCGTGCCGAGACCTCGCAGATCCGCCCCGAGGCATCACGACGGAAGGTGGTCCGGCCGTGGTCCGCCTCGTCCACGCTGAGCAGCTGCCCATCCGCACCGTACTCGTAGGAGTGACGCAGAGTCGGCTCACCGGGCACGGTGATGGAGCGTGCTACGAGGCGGCCGGCTTCGTCCCACTCCTGGCCGAAGCCCAGGAAGTCGTCTGCGGTGCGCAGGGTCTGCCGGCCTGCGGCGTCGTGTTCGAAGACCATCCGGTGACCGTCGATGTCCATACTGGTGCGCCGCCCGGCGGCGTCATAGCCATAGGTGGTGACGGCCCCGCCGGGAGTCTTCCGGAGAACCCGTCGGCCGTCGGGACGGTAGCGATAGGTGGTGCGGCGGGCGACCTCCCCGGTGTGCAGAGTCTCGCTGAGCGGCTGCCCTGCCCCGTCACGTTCCCAAGTGATCTTGGCGTCCGGGCCGGTCGCGGTGGCCATCTGGCCACGCACGTTGTAGGTGAACGAATACCGCGCAGGGTCGTCCAAGTGGTCAGGTTGGTCACCCGTTGGTCGGTCCACGGTCTTTTCGACGAGTTGTCCG
Source organism: Streptomyces sp. 3MP-14 (assembly GCF_006334905.2). NCBI lineage: Bacteria > Bacillati > Actinomycetota > Actinomycetes > Kitasatosporales > Streptomycetaceae > Streptomyces > Streptomyces sp. 3MP-14. The sequence continues at coordinate 146,956 of NZ_VDLZ02000019.1, read as the reverse complement.
CGCGGGTCGTAGGCGTAACCGACCACCTGCCCGACCGCGTTGACACGGGCTGCCATTCGACCCGCGGTGTCCCTGCGGTACTCGACGCGGCGGTCGTCGAAGTCCTTCTCGGCAAGCAGCCTCCCAGCCGAGTCGTACGAGTACTCCCAGACCAGGCCCCTCGGGTCGGTCACCGCGACCAGCCGCAGCGCCTCGTCATGGGTGAACTCGTAGCGCCTGCCGTCCGGTTCGATCCGGGCACTGAGCCGGTCGAACGGGCCGTATTCGAAGTGGGTGGTGGCGCCACCAGCGTCGGTCTGGGCGACGCAGTTCCCCTCGCCGTCGTAGTCCCAGCGACGGATTCCGCCGTCTGGGGCGACAGCCGTGCGGATAAGCCCCTCGACGGTCCACTCCAGGCGCGTGACGGCACCCAGCGGGTCCGTGATGCGCACGACGCGGCCGAACGCGTCGCGCTCCTTAGCAACTCGGTTCCCCAAGGGATCGGTAAGCTGCACGGGTTGTCCGGTCGCGTCGCAGACCACCCGGGTGGTGGCACCGAGCGGGTCTATGAGGTGGGTCAATCGGCCCTGCTGGTCGAAGGCGTAGCGCCAGGTAGCGCCCGTGCCATCGATGACGGCGACACAGTTGGCTCGCTCGTCGAACTCCCACGTCCAGGCGGTGCCGTCGGCCAGGACAATGCTGATGGGACGGTGGTGCGCCCCATACGTGTAGCGAGTGGTCGTACCGTCCGCGTAGGTCACTTCGATCGGTTGGCCGACCAGGTTCCGCGTGATCCTGGTGGTGTGTCCCAACTGGTCAGTGTGAGCTACCACCTGATGGTTCGCGTCATGGTCACGGCGGGTGACACCGCCGAGCGGATCGATCTCGGCAACCACCTGACAGAGGTCGTTGACGACAAAGTGGCTGACCGCGCCCTCGGCGGTGGTCAGCGTGGTCACCCGGGCAGCTTCGGGCCACTCCGGGAGCGAACCGTCGTAGGCGATGGTCACAGCTAGTTCGCCAGCGTCCCCCTGCTCCCCGACACAGCGGTCCCGTGCGTCATAGGTGTAGTGGTAGCCGTGGCCGTTGGTGTCGGTCCAGGAGGTGATCCGCAGTCGCTCGTCGTAGGCGAATTCCAGTGGTCTTCCGAGCGAACCGATCACCTCGGTGAGATTGCCTCTGTCATATCCGTATTCACATACGGTGATCTCAGATTCGGGGCTGTCCGGGGTCATGAGACTCAGCCGTGTGATCCGGCACTCCTCCGTGGTCAGTCGGAGGTGGTAACCACCGGAGTGCCGGATGTCAGTGGGAGCGCCCGTCGCGTCGTAGTGAAAAGTGACCTGGTTCCCGTTGCGGTCCGACAACCGCTCCAGCAAAGCGATTCGACTCTCATCCGGTGGCCTGAAGCGACGGGCCTGCCCGGTCAGCAGGTCCGAAACCGTGTAGCCTCCGTCGGGCTCCACAGTCAACGGCCAGCGGGGACCACGCTCGGGCCAGACCTCGTCGCCACTCTCAGCCGGATGGGGATAGGACAGCAGCAGCCCGTCCTGGTCGACTAGGACGAGACCCTGCTCGTCCACCTCGATACGCTGATCGCAAGTGGAGGCCCAACTGGGCCCGAACCAGCGGCCGGTGTGGTAGTCGGAGGCGACACGGCGGCTGATCACGAGGGGCAGGGCGCCGCCTAGGCGGAGATCGGTCTGCGACAAAAACATCGCTCCGGTAGCGAGGTCAATAGGGTCCGTTCCACCACTGCGCACCACATTGCGCAGCCGGTCGAAGGCACCGGTGACCCCGTCGCCAATCGCGCCACGGGCGTTGCGCGCTAGTCCGGCGGCCCCGTTGGCGATCCCGCGCAGCCCTCCACGGGCCAGGCCGCGGAGTCCGGCTGCGAGGCCGCCGAGTGTGGTGAGCCCCTTCATCCCCGGGATGCAGTCGAGTGCGGCGAAGGCGACATCGAGGAGTCCCGCCTCACCACGCGCGTACTTGACGAGAGTGTCGGCGAGGACGACCAGCGCTGCGGCGAGGACGACCCAGGCGAGCGGGCCGCCGATGATCATCACGACGACCCCGAGGACGGCGACGATTACCTTGCAGATGTCTACCAGCGTGTCCCAGTTGTCCGTCACCCACTTGATGGCCTTCTCCCACCAACGCCGGTTCTGAATGCCGGCGTCGGACGCCTCGTCGATGTCACGGGCACACTCCCGGGCGGCCTCCTCGCGCATCTCCTGGGCGTCGAGGGCGAGTTGACGGGCGGCTGCGAGGCGTTCCTCCGCGTCGTCGACCCGGCCCTGCGCGGCACCGGCCGCCGCCTCAGCGGCCTGCTGATCCCGAGCGGCTGCCCGGACGTCGGCCTCATCGGGCGGCTCGACGTTCTCCCGTTCCCCTTCGCGCTGAAGCCGCTCCGCCTCATCACCGGCCCGGCCCACCCAATCCTGCGCGTCCCCCAACGCCGACTGAGCGGACGCGAGATCCGCCTGCGCGGAGATGGCCCGGTCCAACGCCCGGTCCGCCATGCCCTGCGCGGTCTGCAACTTCGGCCAATACCCATGCAGTGCCTGGGCGCAGAGAGAGTAGGAGTCCTCCAGCTTCGTCAGGTTGTCCGGCACGCCCTCGAACTCGCGGCGGAACGCGTCCGCGGACAACCCCGCCCAGTCCAACACCGCACGCTCCGAGGCCAACCCCCGGATCTTCCCCAGCGCCTCCCCCACATCGTCAGCGAACTCCCGCAACTCGTCCGCGAGTTCGCGCACCTCGTCCGGGTCACCGGGAGTCGGGTCCCGATCCATGTCCACCGGAGACCAGTCAGACGGTCGAGCCACGATCCCCCCAGGGTCGTTTTCCAGCGTCCTGTCAACGTTACCGAATGAGCACGCATGACGGCACTGCGTTCCTGACTCCGGTGCCACGGTCTCCCCGCCGGGTAACCCCCCTCACTCCTCCGTCAGCAGGTGCACCACCCCCGCCGGGTTGCGGTACCAGTGGGCGCGGGTGTCGGGGGCGGTGAAGGGCTCGACCGAGTCGAGGGGTTGGTGGCCGGCGCGGGCGAGGCGTTCCATGGCGGACTCCAGGTGGGGCGTGCGCAGTTCCAGCCACACGTCGGAGCGGGCCGCGCCGGGGACGCGGTCCAGCCACAGCGTCGTCGGACCGAACCGCACCGCGACGGTGTGCGAGACGGTGGCGGTGCCGGTGGCCTCGCCCTCCGCCTCGTCGACGACCTCAAGTCCCAGGGTGTCGCGGTAGAACGCGACGGTCGCCGCCCAGTCGGGGGCCGGGATCTTCATCGCGACGTTGACCCCGCCGCTGAAGTCCACCCCCAGCCCCGCGCCCAGCACCCCCTCGGGCACCCCGCCGGTCAGGTCGCTCCGGGGAACCTGGTCATCGCTCGCCGTCCGGCCGTCGGTCATCATCCGCTCCTCACTCCGCGTGTTCGGAGCGTAACCGGTGCCACTGACACTCCGGCCGAGGCGGCCGGCCACGGCGCCGGCGACGCGTACCACCCCACACGGCCGAGGTCCCCGTGCTCCGCGCCCCGAGGGGGCGCGGAGCACGGGGACCTCAGGGTCAACCCAACCGTGCGATCCGTCAGCGACGCGTCACGGCGCCGGCGTCGTCACCGAGAACGCCGTGCCATCCCCGAGATGGAGGATCGCGCGGCCCGGCGTCGGCTGCTCGGCCGCCGCACTGCGCGGCAGCTTCGCGCCGATCAGGTCGCCCGAGCGGTGCGTGGTCGGCGAGAGCAGCGCGCCTCGGCGTGCCTTCTTCGCGTCCACCTGCCAGCCGGAGAACCCGCCGCAGATCTCGCCCTCGTCGCCGCCGAGCACCAGATACCGGCCGAGCTGCGAGCCCTGGGTCACCAGGGCCTTCAACTCGTCGGCGGCGTCGCAGCGCCGCAGGTCCTCGCCGTCGTCGACGAGGACGACGATCGGGTTCTCCACCGAGGAGGTGGAGACCGCCTCGCGCAGGTCCTTCTCGTACAGGTCGTCGCCGGTGAACACCTGGATGACGCCGTCCTGCCCGGCCAGGTCGCGCAGCGGCGAGGGCCTGGGGGCGGCCACGACCACCCGCACGCCCTGCGCCAGATACGACTTGGCGAGCATCGTGAGGACCGTGGAGCGGCCCGACTTGGGCGGGCCGGCGACGATGAACGCCGGGGTGCCCTGGGCCAGGTCGGGGCCGTAGCCCATCAGTTCGTCGCCGCCCACGCCGATGAGGCCCCACAGCCGGGAGTTCGACGCGTCCGGGTCCCGCATCTCCCACGCGTCGGCGAAGGTGAGCCGGCTGGGCAGCACGTCGACGCGGAACGGCCGTCGGGAGCGCGGCACCGCCGCGTCCCGCTCGGTCGCCCAGTCGCCGATGGCGCCGAGCGCCGCCGCCTGCGCCTGGCCGGACAGCTCCTCGGCGAGGACGGCGATCTGGATCTCGGTGAGCGCCTGGTTCCTGAACATGCGGCCGTCGGCGACCTCTTCGGGCACCTTGCGGGCCGGCATCCCGATGTTGGAGTAGTCCGACCGGTCCGAGAGCCGCATCGCGTACCGCTCCTCGGTGAGCGTGGAGATCCGCCCGGAGAGGACGCTGCGGTCGCCGGCGATGATCACGTGGATGCCGACCGAGGCGCCCTCGCGCATCATCACGAACATCTCGTCGGTGAGCGCGCCGTGGTCGATCTCGCCGAGCGTGGAGACCCAGCCCTCCCAGCGGTCGACGAGGACCACCAGGTGCGGCAGTCGCTTGTCGGGCTCGGCGGCGGCGCGCTGCTCGTTGATGTCGGCGAGCGCGTCGGCGGCGAGCACCTCCTGCCTGCGGTCCATCTCCTGGCGGAACCTGCGGATCAGCCGCCGGACGCGCTCGACCTGGTTCCTGGTGACGACCGCGCCGCAGTTGGGCAGCCGGGTCAGGGCGTTGAGCGCGCCGTTGCCGCAGTCGATGCCGTAGATGTGGACGTCGGCCGTGGAGTGAATCCAGGACAGCGAGCCGGCCATGGTGCGCAGCAGCTGGGAACGGCCGCTGCGCGGCGCGCCGCCGACCAGCATGTGCCCGAAGGAGCGGAAGTCGATGGCGACCGAGCGCCGCGCCTGCTGGGACGGCAGGTCCTCGACGCCGTACGGGGCGGCCGGCAACGCGCCCTGCGGCGCCGGGTGTTCGAGGTCGCGCAGCAGCACGGTGTCGCCGAGCGCGGGCAGCCAGGGGCTGTGCTGCTTGGCGAAACCGAGCTGGCGGTCGGCCTCGATGACCGCGTCGACCAGCACCTTGAGGTCGGTGATCTCCTCCTCCTGGGACTTGGCCCCCGGCGGCTTCTTCAGCGCGGCGCGGCCGAGGTTGTTCCACTCCAGCTGGCCGGACCAGGGCCGGGAGACCGTCGGGTCGACGGCGCCTGGCCGGCGGCCACCGACGCGGCCGGACTGGAACGGCACCAGCGAGGCGTGCCCGAGCCGGACGTAGGCGCGGCCCGGCGTGGACTTGGCGATGAAGCCGGCGTCGGGCGCGTCGATCACGTCCGAGGACTCGCTGCCGTCGGTGACGCGCAGCGCGATCCGCAGGTTGGTGTTGGCGCGGATCTCCGGGGAGACCACGCCGCTGGGCCGCTGGGTGGCGAGCAGCAGGTGGATGCCGAGCGAACGGCCCCGCTGCGCGATGTTGACCAGGCCCTTCACGAAGTCCGGCAGCTCGCGGACCATCGAGGCGAACTCGTCGATGACGATGAGCAGTCGGGGCAGCGCGGGCAGCCGGCCCGGGTTGCGCCGCATCAGGTCCTGGTAGTCCTCGATGTCCTTGGCGCCGACGTCGGCGAGCATGTGCTCGCGGCGGGTCAGCTCGGCGCCCAGCGAGGAGAGCGCGCGTTCCACCAGGTGGTTGTCGAGGTCGGTGACCATGCCGACGGTGTGCGGGAGTTGCACACAGTCCTTGAACGCGGAGCCGCCCTTGTAGTCGACCAGGACGAACGTCATGTTCTCCGGGGTGTTGGCCACCGCCAGGGACGCGACGATCGTCTGGAGCAGCTCGGACTTGCCGGAGCCGGTGGTGCCGGCGATCAGGCCGTGCGGGCCGTCCCTGCGCAGGTCGATGGCGAACGCCCCGTCGTAGGACTCGCCGATGACCGCCTCGGTGGACTGGCCGCCCATCTGCCAGCGGGCCGCGATGGCCCCGGCGGACGGCGGCTCCATCTCGATGACGTCCAGCAGCCGGGAGGACGAGGGCAGCGCCGCGTCCTCGGACTCGCCGCTGATGTCGCGGATCGGGCTGAGCGAACGGGCCATCAGCTCGCACCACTCGGGGAGCACCCAGTCGGGCCGCACGCCCCTGATGCGCCAGGCCCCGGTCTGTTCGACGCGCAGCCGGTCGGCGGTCATCGGGGGGGCGGGCGTGGCGCCCGGGCCCTGCCCGGGGAACGCGCTGCCGGGGACGGCGAGGAAGGTGTGGAAGCCGGTCGCGAAGCCGGGCCTGCGGGTGCCGCCCTGGGTGGCGCGGTCCGGGTTGGGCTCGGCGATGACCACGGCCTGGCACTCGCCGGGCAGGAAGCGCTCCTCGTCGTCGAGGCAGAGGGCGAAGATGGAGACCGAGGGGCCCTCGCGCAGCAGCCGGATCACGCCGGGCAGGGAGCGCATCTTCCGGGAGCCGTCGAAGACGACGACGATGTCCGGGTCCTTGAAGGAGGTGGGGCCGCCGCCGGTGCGCGCCTGCTTGGCGGCCTTCTGCCGGGCGTCGAGCGCGGCGGTCAGCTCGGCGACGCGGGCGCCGATGGTCTCGGCGTCGTTGCCGACCAGGAGGTTGGTGTCGTGTTCCGGCGCCGGCCTGGAGTGCGGCAGCCAGCGCATCCACTCCCAGCTGTACTGCCCCGTGCCGTCGGTGAGGAGCACGAACTGGACGTCGACCGGGCTGTGCAGGACGGCGATCTGGCCGACGGTCCAACGGGCCAGCGCGCGGGCCGAGTCGCCGGAGCCGGCGTAGCCGATCACGCCGAGGGTGCGCAGCGGGAGGGTGACCGGGGCGTCGGCGATCTTCCACGCGACCTGCCGCTTGTGCTCGTCCTGTTCGGGGTCGGTGAGGACGACCTCGGAGTCCAGCTCGACGGTGCCGACCCGGATCAGCAGGTGGTCGTCGTCGGTGCGGCGGCGCTCGAAGAGGCGGGTGCGGGGGCCGGTGGCCTGGGTGAGCACGGTGGCCGGGTCGGGCGCGGCGTGCCGGCGGGCGAACCGCTCGGCGATCAGCGCGTCGCGCGCGTCCTTCTCGATCCTGGCCTTGCGCTCCTTGTACTCCTCGACCTTCTTGGCGTGTGATATCCGGCCACGCTTCTTGTCCATGAAGTAGTTGGACAGCAGCATGATCGGGCTCATGAACGCCATCATCAGGAAGATCCAGCGTCCCGTGATGGAGGCCATGCCGACCGCGCCGACGACCGGGAGGATGGCCATCAGCCAGGGCAGCGGGCGCTTCTCGCGCTCGCCGACCGGCTTGGGCAGCTGGAACTGCGTCTGCCGCTCGGGCGGCAGCAGCCGGGGCGGCCGGTTGTAGTCGAGGCCGGCGCCGTCCTCGGAGACCTTGAGCGCGGCGTCCGGCGGGAAGTAGGGGGTCAGCTCGAAGAGGGAGTCGCCGACGGAGAGTTGCTTGCCGAGCTTCCAGACGGCGCGGTCGCCCTCGTCGTGGTAGAACGGCTCGCCGTCGATCAGCGGCTGCTCGTCGCTGTAGACCGTGACCCGGCAGGTGCCGTCGGCCGCGACCCGCAGGGTCATGGCGCGCTCGGGCAGCGTGGGGTCGGGGACGTGGATGTGGACCTGCTGTCCGTAGCCGATCTCCAGCTTGCCGACGCCCATGCGGTGCACGGCGCCGGCGGCGGGACCGCCCACGACGCGCAGCTCCACCAGCCCGTTGGGCTCCGGCGGCCAGCAGCCGCTGGGATTGTGCAGGCTGACGACGCTGCCCTCGCGCAGCGGGGACTGGGCCAGCGTCAGGCCGGGGTCGACGTACTCACCGTTGACGAACAGGTGGGCGCCGGCGGGTGCCTCCGCGTACCCCTGGGGCCCGCCCGCCTGGGCCGGCACGAACCGGCTGCCAACGGCCTGGGCGAACTCGGGGGTCAGGTCCGCGATCTGCGTCTCCGGGTCGGCGTCGATCACGGTATCGGCCCGATGACCCCCGACCGGGTCTACTACTGTCAGGGTCAGGCGCACACTCATCCTCCCGTTGCTGACACGGTCTCCAGTTGGCTGGAAGACCCGCTCATCATCGCATCCCGCACCGACGGTGCGCCGGGCGGTCGATGGCCCCCCGAACGGTGGCCGAACGTCACGGCCGGCGTCACCGCCACGGTCGGAGATGACGCGGAAAACGCGCTTGGTTCCCGTTGGTTGCCTGCTTCTTCCACGATGCCGCAGTTTTGCCCGCGCCGGAAGCGAAATGGGGACGAAGGGGGGCGCGAAACGGACGGCGGCGTACGGGGCGTGCGCCACGGGGGGCGGGAGCCGGCGCGTGGGGTGCGCGGGGGTGGTGTGTTGACGCGTTCGGGGTGCCGGTCGGGCCGTGCCGGGAAGATCTCGAAGATCTCGGGGATTCCGAGAGATTGGATGCAACCGATGGGGAACGACCCGCGTCCTTGGTGTCGTTGAGGTCGCGAACGACTCGCGAGGAAGGTACCGAGACCGGGCTTTCGCCCCAAGTGCCGCGCACGTAGGCTGAGTGGCGCGGTACGGTCCACGGACCACGAACCGCCGTGAGTTACCTCATGTACGCGGGAGGAAGACGCCTTCCGCCTGGGCCAGAGGAGGGGACCGCCATGAGCGATATGGATGTGACTTATGACGATATGCAGGAGGCGGGTGACCGACTCATCGATGAGCGGGAGCAGATCGACCAGAAGCTGTCGTCGCTCCAGAGCTACATCGACAACCTGGTCGCGACCGGCTTCGTGACCAGCCGGGCGTCTCGTGCCTTCGACGAGTCCTACCGTGAGTTCACCACGGGTGCTCGCAAGGTGATCGAGGGTCTTGAGGGCATGGGTACCTACCTCAAGACCGCGGCCGACACCTACCGCGAGACCGACGAGGGCCTTGAGGGCGCGATCCGCGGCGGCTGACCTCGCCTGCTTCGTCAGGGGCGGTGCGCGGATGTCTCACGGCATCCGGCACCGCCCTTTTCGCATGTCAGCAGGCCGTGTCACAGGCCCTCTCACAGGCCCTGTCACAGGGCCGGACGAGACAAACCGGGACTTACGGGGAGAGAACGGGGAGCGTACGGACGCGATGTCCTTCTTGAGATTCTTCGAGGACGAGGTGCGGGAGTTGGCGGCCCGGCTTGAGTCCAGCGGCGACGACATGCGGGAGGCGTCGCGCAGCCTCTCGGGCACCAGCGCCGCCAGCATCGGGCCGTCCGAACTGGCCAGCCGGTGCGACGACTTCGCCGACTCCTGGGACTACGGCTTCGGCCAACTGTCGGAGCTGACCAGCGGGATCGGCGAGGTCGCGATCAACGCGGCGGAGACCTACACGGCCACCGACGAGGAACTGGAACGAGCCCTCTCCGAGGGCGGGAGCGGGGGCTAGGCCACGATGAGCGACTCCTATCCGAACCTGGGGTTCGACCCCTGCCCCGGCGACCTCCCGGCGGCCGAGTCGGTGGCCGCGACGATGCGGGACGTGGCGACCCTCAGCTCGAACACGCACACCGCGATGACCGCGATCAACACGTCCAGCGGCATCTGGGTCGGCCGCGCCGCCGACGCGTTCAGCGAGGCGTTCGACGAGGTGCCGCCGTATCTCCAGCGCGCCGTCAACGCGTTGGACGTCGCCGCCCGCGCCCTGGAGTGGTGGGTCAACGACCTGGACCGCTTCAAGTCGGTCGCGCGGCAGCTGGAGGAGGAGGCGGCCAGCGCGCAGGCGCAGGTCGACAGCGCCCAGGCGGCCGTCGACGCGCTGCCGTCGGACACCTCGGAGATGGACGACGACGAACTCTCCGAGCACGAGGACACCGAGCGGGCGCGCGGCAGCGCGCTCAACTCCGCGAGCGCCGCGCTCAACGAGGTGATCCAGCGCGCCCGTCAGCTGCACGAGGAGTATCTGGCCTCGGCCGAGGACACCTCGCGGGCGCTGTCCAGGGCGGCGGACGACGCGCCGCCCGAGCCGGGGCTCTTCGACAAGATCGCCGATGTCGTCTCGGACATCGTCGACTTCATGATGGACCCCAACACCTGGAAGCTGATCGGCGACATCTTCGCCGACATCGCCATGGTGGTCGGGGTGATCTGCCTGGCGGTCGCGGTGATCGGCCTGTTCGTGGCCAGCGGCGGCACGGCGGCGCTGATCCTGGGCGCGATCGGCACCATCGGCGGCTACATCGGCCTGGGCGCCGGGGTGGCCGGGCTGCTCTTCCACGGCATGGCGATGGCCGGCGGCGCGGAGGGCGTCACCTGGGAGACCATCGGCTTCGACCTGATCACGGTCGCCACCGGCGGTCTCGGCGTGATGGGCGCGGGGATCGCCGGCGCGGCCAGGGGCGCGACCGGCATCGCCGGCCTGGGCAGCGGCATGTTCAGCGGCATCAGGGGCGCCGGCGGCGCCTGGACGCTGGTCGGCGAGGGCATGGGCTGGGCCGGGAACATCCTGGGCAACCTGGGCTCGGCGGAGAGCCAGCGGCGGCGCATGGAGGACGACGGCGCCACGTTCGGCGACGTGCCGATCCTGGGCCCGTTCCGCGACCTGGGCGACCTGGCCGGCGAACACCTGGCGCCGGACGCGACGTTCGTGCCACCGCCGTCCGGGCCCTCGCAGCCGGCGCCGATGCCGGACGTGGAGCTGCCGAACAACCCGATACCCATGCCGGAGGTGCGGCCGCCGGGCGATCCGGTGCCGATGCCCGAGGTGGTGCCGGCGGCCGTCAACCCGGACGCGATCCTGGCCGGCGCGGACGGCTCGTTCGTCAGCGGGCTTGAGGTGGCGGCGTGAGCGCCCCGGCCCGGCCCGCCGCGCCGGAGGCGTCCGGCGACCAGGACGGCATACCCGTCCGCTTCACCGCACAGGTCCCGGACAGCTACGTTCCGCTGCCCGACTCGCCCTCGCCGGAGGAGTGGTCCGAGACGCTGGACCGGCTGCTGCCGACCGTGGGCGGCGAGGGCAGGACCTACGCGATGGACAACATGCCGCGGCTGCTGCCGATGCTCCAGGTGGAGGAGGTCTGCAAGACGGCGGTCCACATCAGCGTGGAGAACGGCTCGTTGGCGCTGGGGATGCTGGTCGTCGGACTGCTGCCGACCCGGCACGAGTCGGCGCTGATCTGCGCGGAGTCGATCTACCGGGCCAAGAAGGAGGAGTACTTCCGGGAGGTGCCGGAGTCCGAACTGGCCGAGATAGACGAGCGGTTGGCGAAGGGGCTGCGCGGCCCCGAGGACACCCTGCTGGCCACCAAGCTGCCGGTAGGGCCCGGGGTGACGTCGGTCTCGCTGCGGTCCATGACCTTCCCCCGCCCGCCGGGGATCGGGCAGGGGCCGCCGCCCAAGCTGGGGGTGTCCTTCGTCCAGCTGGCGGTGCCGGCGCCGAGGGACTACACCGTCTACTTCACCATCTCGACGCCGACCGTGCACCACACCTCGGTCTTCGCCAACCATCTGGCGCGGATCGCGCGCACGGTGTCGTTCGACGAGGACACGGTGGCGAAGGCCCGCAAGGGCGGCGACGTGGTCCTCACCAGGGAGCCGCTGGGCGGTCGCGGCTGAGCCGTTGACCGGCGGCCCCTTCGGCGGCCGGCCGGACTGTCAGTGGTGGCGGGCATGATGGTGGCCATGGGCGTGCGCACGGGAGACGGGGACTGGCTGGGGCGGCTGCGGCCGATCAACGACTATCTGGTCGCCCTGGACCGGCAGCACTACGAGCGGTCGGGCGCGGCGCCGCTGCTGCTGGCGCTGGTCGCCGTCCCCGTCGCCGCCTGCGCGGTGCTGGTCGGCGTCGCGGTGCCGCTGAGCGATGTGTCCGCGTACGCGGGCTGGTTGCTGCCGGGCGTCCCGGTGGCGGCCGGCCTGGCGTGGCTGGCCTGGCTGGCGGTGCGCCGGCTCACGCCCCGGCACGGCCCGCTGGGCGCGGAGTTCCGCGCCGGCGAGGAGCAACGGGACGCGGTGCTGCGGCAGTTGTACGCGCTGCCGCCGCTGGGCCCGGCGCACGGCGAGGCGCTGTGGCGGGGCGCCGACGAGCTGTACCACCGCTCGACGGAGCGGCTGACCGCGTTCCGGCCGCGCGACCAGCGGGAGTTGGTGCACGGGATGCGGACGGCGCCGTTCGTCCGGTTCCGCTGGACGCTGGCCGGCTGGGCGGTCGGGATACTCACCGTGGTGGGCACCGTGGCCACGCTGGCGCCGGTGTTCGCAGAGCCGGGCGACTGGTGGCCGATGGCGGTGACGGCGGCGACGCTGGCGGTCGGCTGGTCGCTGTGTTTCCGGTACTGCTTCCTGAAGTGGCGGGAGCCGGCGGACCGGGTACCGCGCGTCCGCAAGGTCGGCTGGCGGCACGAACTGGCCTGGCTGCGGCACCAGTTGGCGATCAGCGGGGTGCTGGCCGGCTGGCGGATACCGGCGCTGCACACCGAGCGGCTGTGGCGGCTGACGGGCGGGGGCCGCCGCTCCCCCGCCGCGACCCTGGCCCGACTCCCGGAGGACGCCTCCCCGTTGCGCCGCTTCTACTGGCGGTATGTGGGCGCGGGGGTGGTGCGGCTGGTGGCGTTCTTCGGCGGGTGCTATCTGGTGGCCACCGCGATCAGCCTCGCCCGCTGAGGGTCCCGCCGGCGGCCCGGGCCGCGTGGGCCGCCCTGAGTTCGGCCCAGCGCTCGGCCTCGGCCGGGGTCAACCGGCCGCGCAGCTCGGCGAGTTTGAGGAGGTTGGCCTCGGCGCCGGTGGTGAGGGTCTGCGCCTCGGCGCGGTAGTGGTCGTCGATGAGCGCCTCCAGCTCCTCGTCGTTGAGGACGGGCACGATCCGCTCGGCGATCTGGTTGGTATTGCGGTAGGAGCCCTGGAGGCGGAACGGCGGCTCGGTGCGGGTGGCGTCCTCCTGGGTGGCGGAGGCGATATAGGCCGCGTTGACCTTGAGCATCACGTCCCGCACCCGCAGCAGCCGGCGCAGCACGGCGAGGATCTGCTCCAGGTCGGCCGGGGTGTAGGGGTGGCGGAGCCGTTCGGCGGAGGCGGTCTCGTCGCCGCGCGCCAGCCGCACCAGCAGCTCGATGTCGGCGCGGTCGCGGGAGGCGAGCGGGGCGAGCGTCGGGTTGGCGGTGAGCGCGTTCTCGATGTGGCTGAGCGCGAACAGCTCCTCCCGGCCGGTCAGCACCTCGCCGAGGTTCCACACGTCGGCCCGGTTGGCCAGCATGTCGGGGACCCGGAAGCGGTGCCCGGACTCGGTGAACGGGTTGCCCGCCATCACGACGGCGAACCGCTTGCCGCGCAGGTCGTGGCTGACTGCCTCGCCGTCGGAGGCGCGGACCCCGTCGATGCGGCGCTGCGCGTCGCAGAGCGGGATGAACCGCTGGAGCAGTTCGGGCGAGGTGTGCTGGATGTCGTCGAGGTGGAGGAGGACGTTGTTGCCCATCTCCAGCGCGAAGTTGAGCTTCTCGATCTCGCGGCGGGCGGCGGCGTCGGGCGCGGCGGCCGGGTCGAGGGAGGTGGTGTGGTGGCCGAGGGCCGGGCCGTCCACCTTGACGAAGACCATGCCGAGGCGGGCGGCGACATACTCCATCAGCGTCGTCTTGCCGTAGCCGGGCGGGGAGAGCAGCAGCAACAGGCCCTGGCTGTCGGTGCGTCGCTGGTCGCCGGCCGCGCCGAGCTGCTTGGCGAGGTTGTCGCCGACCAGCGGCAGATACACCTCGTCGAGCAGCCGGTTGCGGACGAACGCCGGCATCACGCGCGGGCGGTAGCTCTCCAGGCGCAGCCGGCGGCGTTCGGTCTCCAGCAGCGCGTTGCGGCGGCGGACATAGGCCCGGTGGGCGGGCACCCGCTCGGCGCGGAAGGTGTCGGTGCGGGTCAGGAACTCGTCGAGGCGCAGCGGGAGTTCGCCGCGTTCCAGCCTGGGGTGGCTGCCCAGCAGGCCGCTGATCACGGCGGTCAGCGGGGCGTCCACGGGCCGGTGTTCCAGGGTGTCGGCGGTCAGCTCAAGGGCCGCCGCCTCCGGCAGGTCGGGGTGCGCCTCGTCGAGTGGGCCCCGGGCGCCGGTGAACGCGGTCAGCCAGGCGGTGACCAGCTGGTGGCGGGCGGCGAGGTCGGCGCCGACGGCGGCGAGGTCCTGGGTCAGCTCCTTGACGCCGGCCTCCCCGAGCGCCGCGTGGAGGTCGCCGCGCAGCGCGCCGGCGGCCGGGCTGGTGACGAACGCGGGCCCGCCGGCGGCCAGTTCCTCCAGCAGATAGCCGCCGACGCCGGCCGGGGCGGTGGCCGGCAGCCCGGCGTCCTCGGGCAGAGTGGCGAGGAACGCGCCGACGGCCTGCGTGAGTTCGGCGGCGAGCGCGTCGACGGCGCCCGTCGCGCCGAAGGTGGCGCGGGCGCGGGCCAGCGACTGGGCGCGGACGGTCAGCGCGCGGCGGGTCTCGGCGGTGGTGCCGTGCGCCCAGAACAGCTGGGCGCAGGCGCGGAGTCGGGGCGGGTAGCGGAGCAGCCCGGCGGCCTCGCGGAGCCGGAGCACGGCGGCCAGGATGCGGGCGGCGTCGTGGTCGTGGACGCCCCGGTCGTAGCCCTCGTCGTAGGCGGCCTCGGCGAACCGGCGGACCCGCGCGGTGAGTTGGTCCCCGGCGGCGGCGCGGGCCAGCTCGTCCTGGTCGGCGGCGGCCAGCACGCTGGCGGCCAGGTGCTCCGCGCGGTAGACCTCGGGCGACTCGGAGGCCAGCGGCTGGTCCCAGAAGTGCCGGGCGGCGGCCAGTTCGGCGTCGGCGACGGCGGCCCGGTAGTCGGTGCCGGTGACGGCGAACGCGAGGCCGCCGTCGTGCGGCACCAGGGTGAGGTCGATGGGCTGGGTGGCGGCGGTGAAGTGGTGGCGGCCGAGCCGGATGGTGCCGTCGGCGCCGAAGAGTTCGGCGCGGTCCCGCAGGGTGCGGCCGGCCTCCTGGCGGAGCGCGGTCAGCCGTCCGTCGATCTCGTCGGCGCGGACCTCCTCGCCGAGGGAACGGAGTTCGTCGGCGGTGGCGCGGACGCGGGCGACCAGCGGGTCGGCGGCGAAGTAGGCGTTGATCTCGTCGAGGCTGCCCTGGGCGCCGGCGCGGCGGCCCACGGTGTCCAGGACGCGTTCGGCGGAGGCGGCCAGCCGTTCGGCGTGCCGGGCCCGCTCGTCGAGCTGGGCCTGCTTGCGGGCGGCGAAGGTCTCGTAGATCTCCTCGCGCTGGTCGGCGAGTTGGGCGAGGAACTCGTCGAAGGTGCCGAACCTGGCCTCCAGGTTCTCCACCGTCAGCAGCAGCCGGCCGAGGTGCTCGTCGCACTCCTCGGGGGTGGTGGCGGAGGCCAGGGCGCCGGTGACGGCCTGCCCGAGCAGGGCGTACTCGGCGGCGAACTCGGCGCGGCCCTCGGTCTCCAGCAGCTCGCGGCGCCGCCCGTCGAGCACCGCGCGGGCGCGGTTGACGGCGCCGGTGACCTCGCCGATGCGGGTCAGCAGCTCGGTGCGGACCACGGCGTCGGCGATCTCCAGGGTGCCGATCACCTCGGTGACGGTGCGGAGTTCGTCGGCGTGCTCGGCGATGTCGGCGGCCAGCGGCTCGGCGTCGACGACGCTCTCGACGGCGGCGGCGCGCTCGGTGAGCTCGGCGATCGCCGCGTGCGTCTCGTCGAACGCGTCGTCCCGGGAGAGGAAGGCGACGGCGCGGCGGCCGGTCGCGGCCAGCGACTCGACGAGCGTCGCGTCGAGCCGGTCGAGCGCTGCGGTGTCGATGTGGCGGGTGTCGCGGAGCGCGGCGAGGTGGCCCTGGGCGCGGCGCAGCCGGGTCAGCAGGGTGACCCAGTCGGCGGCGCCGCGCGGCGCCTCGCCGCGCGCCCGGCGCACCAGCCCGGTGATGTCGGCCTCGGCCTCGGCGAGCGCGGCGGCGGCCTGCCGGCGCAGCTGGCGGACCCGCTCGTACTCGGCGATGACCTGCTCGGCGGTGGCGCGCAGGGTGGCGACGGGCTCGGCCAGGGCGTGGGTCTCGGGCTGGCCCAGCCAGTGGTACTGGTCGGTGAGTCGGTCGCAGGCGGCGACCACGGCCTCGAACACGGCGGTGTCCGGCTCCAGTTCGGTGACCATCCGCACCACGGTGAACGCGTCGGAGATGCCGCGCACCAGGTCGGCGTTGCCGATCCTGGCGAGCGGCCCGGTGCCGGCGGGCTGGGCGGCGGCGTGCTCCTCGCTGGCGAACGGCGTCGCCCACAGCTGCACGGGGTGCACGCGCGACGCCTCGGCGGCCTCGGCGCGGCAGACCACGAGGCGGCCGTCGTCGAAGAGCGCGAACCCGAGGCAGGGGATCGGGTTCCGCACCGCCTTGTCGATCAGGTTGTAGGGCAGCAGCAGCGCCCGGCCGCGCGCGTCGGCGCGAAAGACGTAGAGCAGGTCCTCGCCGTTGGGCGAGCGCAGCAGCCGCTCGAACGCCAGGCCCTCGGTGTCGAGGTCGAAGGTGCGGGCGGCCGAGCCGGCCGGCGCCGCCGACAGGTAGTAGCCGCCGGGGAAGATGACGCCCTGGTCCTCGGGCAGCACCCGGCAGCCCTGCCCGAGGCCGTCGAGCCGGACGATCTCGCCGGTGCGGGTGTTGTGCACCAGGTGGCGGTGCTCGGTCTCGTTGTAGGGCAGCACCCTGAGCAGCAGCAGCGGGCCGACGCGCGCGTAGTGGACCTGGGCGTCGGCCAGCGACTGGAGCGGCTCGGCCAGCGGCTCGCTGTGCCGTTCCTCGGCCTCGCCGTCCGGCCCCCGCTGGACGGCGAGGCGCAGGGTGCCGCCGGCGGTCGCCAGCCGGAGGGTGCCGTCGATGTCGATGTGCGGCGGCTGCCCGGGGGCGGCGCCGGGCACGTGGTCGTCGCGGGTGGTGGCCGTCCACGCCACCTCGTCCTGGTCGGGCGGCACATGGTCGCGCTCGCCCTTGGCGTCCACGTACTCGGGCCGCCCGTCGGGGTGGAGCTTCCAGCGCAACACCCGGATGTCGTCGACCCGTTCGCCGGTGCGGAAGACCGCGAGCAGCAGGCTGCCGACGGTGCGCAGCCGCAGCAGCGCGGACTGCTGGAAGTAGCGGAAGAGGTCCGCGAAGTCCCGTTGGAACTCCGGGTCGTCGAGCAGCCCGGGCACGGCCTCGGGCCCGGCCGGCGTGAATCCTTCGCCGGTCTGCCGATACAGCCGGAACACCTCGGCGACGCCGGTGGACTGGCCGGGCGCCGGCGGCACCCGGTAGCCGAGGAGCAGCGCGCCGCCGACCCGCACCAGGTCGCGGGGCAGGCTGTCGCGCTCGGTGCGCAGCCGGTCGGTGGCGACCAGCTCCAGATCGCCGCCGCCGAACGTCGCGACCCGCTCCGCGTTCAGCCGCCGGGTCCGTTCCCCCAACTCGCCCGCCGCCGACCGCAGTCGGTCCCGCAGCACCTCGTAAGCGCCCCGGTCAGGGGCCTCGGTCTCGGCCATGGCCGTCTCCCGCTCCCGCGTCTCCACCCTCGCTCCCCCCATGTCGTCACACGTGCCGTGCCGGCCGCCGCGCGGCGGCCCGTCTCCCCCGCGAGGGAACGGGCCGCCGCCGCGCCTCGGCTACGGCTGCTTCTCCAGGACCGGCCCCTCGCCGCGCGCGGGGCGGCCGTTGACGGCGGGTCCGGCCGCCGCCGCCAGCTCGGAGAGCCGGGTGTCGCCCAGGCCCTGGGCGCGCACCGTCTCCAGCAGGCCACTCAACTGGCCGGCGCTGTCGCCGCCCTTGGAGATCAGCCCGCTCAGCAGCCCGGCCAGCGTCAGGTCGCGCAGCCCGCCGGCGCCGAGGCCCCCCACCATCCGGGAGAGGTCGTCGGTGAACGTCGAGCCGTCCTTGTCCAGCCAGGGCCCGACCAGGGTGCGGGCGTGCTCCGAGCGGTCCAGGAAGCCGTCCACGCTCTTGCCCGCCGAGATCGCGCCGACCAGCCGGTCGAAGAAGACGGTGTCGCCGCCCACGATGTCGATCTTCGCGTTCTCCAGCCCGGCGCCGACCAGCGTGGCCTGCGCCTCGGCGATCTGCCGGTGCACGTCGATCCCGGCCAGCCGGACGTCCTTCTCGGCCTCCAGGCGCAGCCGGTACTCCTCGTGCTCCCGGCTGGCCGCGTCCAGCGCCGCCATCGACTCGGCCTTCTCCTTCAGCCCGGTGGCCTCGGCGCCCATCTTCTCGCGCAGCGCCTCCGCCTCGGCCAGCCCCATCTGGCGGGCGGCCTCCGCCTCGGCGGCCCGCGTCGCGGCGATGGCCTGCGCCATCCGCTCCTGGACCTCGGCCTCGGCGATGCCGGGCGCGGCGGCGTCGGCCCGCTTGCCCTCGGCCAGCCGGATCGCGGCCTGCGCCTCCAGCTCGGCGGACTTCCGCTTGGCCTCGGCCAGCGTCAGGCTCTCGGCGGCCCGGTGGGTGGCCGCCGCCTCGGCGGCCTCGGCGGCCTTGATGTCCTTGACCAGCCGCTCCTGCGCCTCGGCCTCGGCCGCGATGATCACGGCCTGCCGGCCGCGCTCGGCCTCCTCGACGGCGCGCAGCCGCTTGATCTCCTCCTCCTGCTGCGCGACGGTCTTCTCCACCGCGATCCGCTCCCGGACCACGTCGGCGATCTCCCGCTTCTCGCCCTCGATCTCCTTGTCGGCGGCGATCCGCGACAGGCCGGTCTCCCGGTCGCGGGCGATGACCTCCAGCAGGCGGTCCTTCTCGATCCGCTCGTTCTCGATGGCGACGACCCGGTCCCGGTTGAGCCGGGCGACGGCGACCTCGCGCTCGCGGTTCTCGTTCTGGACCCCGAGGACCTCCTCGGTCTTCAGGTGCGCGGCCTGGGCGCGCAGCCGCTCCTCGGCCTGGACGCGCGCGGTCTCGGCCTCCTCGCGGGCGCGGACGGTCTCGACCTCGCGGCGCTGCTTGATCTCCGCGTCGGCCTGCCGGCGCTCCAGCTCCAGCACCGCCTCGCGGGCGTCGACGTTCTGCCGGGTGATCTCCTTCTCCTCGTTGCGGCGGAACTCGTTGGTCAACACGTGCTGCGCGGCGGTGAGTTCGGTGATCTTCCGGATGCCCTGGGCGTCCAGGATGTTGTTGCTGTCGAGCTGCCCGAGCGGCGTCTGCTCCAGGTAGTCGATCGCCGCGTCCTCCAGGCTGTAGCCGTTGAGGTCGGTGCCGATGACGGCGATGATCCGGTCGCGGAACTCGTCACGCTTGGTGTAGAGGTCGGCGAAGTCCAGCTGCTTGCCGACGGTCTTCAGCGCCTCGGAGAACTTGGCGTTGAACAGCTCCTGGAGCGTGGACCGGTCGCTGGCCCGCTCGGTGCCGATGGCCTGCGCCACCTTGATGACGTCGGAGACGGTCTTGTTGACGCGGACGAAGAACGAGATCCGGATGTCGGCCCTGATGTTGTCCTTGCAGATCAGGCCCTCCTTGCCGGTCCTGCCGATCTCGATGGCCTTGACGGAGATGTCCATCACCTCGGCCCGGTGCAGCACCGGCAGCACCACGGCGCCGGTGAACGTGACGTCCACCTTGCGCACCTTGGAGACGATCAGCGCCTTGCCCTGCTCCACCTTGCGGAAGAGGCGGGTGAGCAGGAACAGCGTGGCCAGGATGATGATCAGGACCGCGGCGATCAGCACGCCGAGGCTGGTCCCGAGAGTGTCCATGGGTGGCCCCCCTTGTGTTTTCGATTCGGCGGGCCCTCGGGCCCGCGTCGCCGCGACGGGTCGCGGACTTCCGGCCGTTCGTGGGACGCCGCTGCGGCGTCCGGTCGGCGTTGTGTGGGCAACGCTTCGGGCGCGGCGGCGGGCGCGGCCCGGCCCCCGGCCGGTCGCGCGCGGCGAGGCGCCGCCACGGGTGTGCGAAACGGGTGTGCGAAGAGTTCGGTGAGAATTCGGTGGGAATCCGGAGACAAGCAGTGCGGAGCGGTGGCTTACAGGTGAGGACGCGTCAGTCCAGTGCCCGGTTTCGACCGGGCCCGGGTTCGTCGGGCCCCGGGTCCAGCGGGCCGGCGTCGTAGGGCGCGACCCAGAAGAACCCGCCGTCCGCCTCGTAGCCGTAGATCAACGCCCGGCGCCCGGCGGCCAGTTCGGCGGCCTCGGGCCCCTCGGCGCGGACCTGGACGATGGCGGTGCCGCCGTCGTCGGCCGCGACCTCGGCCTGGCCGAAGGAGGCGGTCACCCGGCTGGTGCGCACCTCGCAGACCCGGCCGACGAAGTCCCGGTGGTAGATCCCGGACTCCGGCACGAAGAGCCGCCGCAGCGGGCGGACCGCGAGCCAGGCCCCGGCCCAGCCGAGCAGCAGCGCGGCGGGCGGCACCAGCGCGCGACCGACCTCGTCGTCGATCAGCTCGCCACCGGCCATCGAGCCGAACCAGGCCAACGCGACCAGCAGCGACAGCGGAACGGCCAGCGGCACGCCGCCGAGCCCGAACCAGCCGAAGCCGCCGCCGGCGTCGGCGGCGCCGTCGGCCGCCTCCACGGCCCCGGCGCCCACGCCGAAGGCCAGGGCGAAGAGCCAGTAGAGCAGCACCACGGCGAGCGGGATGGAGAAGACCACGGCGGGAAACTCCAGCGCCGTCGCGAAGAAGTCCGCCATGTCACCCCCCCAAGGTCACCTGTCCTCCATTAATACATCCTTAACACCCCGTCGCGCCAGTGCACTTCCCGACCACGTCGGGTCACGAACCGTCATCGCGTCCACCTCCGTCCCGTCTGCGTCCGACCGCCGCCCGGTCCTTCCCCAGGTTCGCCTGCGCCGCCCACCTACCGATCACAGGAACGCGCCGCGCCACGGACAGATCGCTAGCTACCGCAGCAAACCGTCGGAAACACCCCGGCGGGAACTATGCTGACGGCCG
Source organism: Streptomyces sp. 3MP-14 (assembly GCF_006334905.2). Taxonomy (NCBI): domain Bacteria; kingdom Bacillati; phylum Actinomycetota; class Actinomycetes; order Kitasatosporales; family Streptomycetaceae; genus Streptomyces; species Streptomyces sp. 3MP-14. The sequence goes on along the minus strand of NZ_VDLZ02000019.1, from coordinate 126,012 downwards.
GTCAGTCTCGACACCGGTCCGGCCGGGCACGGCCCCGCCGGCAGGCAGCGAACGGAAACGGGCACGTCGTGGCGCATCTCGCCCTCCCCCTGCGGCGCTGGATCGCGGAGACCCACCCGGCCCGGCTGGTGGTGCTGGCGCTGGTCGGCGTGATCCTGCTCGGCACCGCGCTGTTGAAGCTGCCGGTGGCCTCGGCCGCCGGGGAGTCGCCCTCGCTGCTGACCGCGCTGTTCACCGCGACCTCGGGGGTCTGCGTCACGGGGCTGTTGGTGGTGGACACCGGAAGCTACTGGTCCGGCTTCGGCGACGTGGTGGTGCTGGTCCTGGTGCAGGTCGGCGGCTTCGGCATCATGACGTTGGCCTCGCTGCTGGCGCTGCTGGTCGCGGGGAAGCTGCGGCTGAGCACCACCCTCAGCCTGGACACCGAGACCTCGGCGGGCGGCGGCGACATCCGGCGGCTGCTGGGGCGGATCGCGCTGATCACGGTGACCGTGGAGGCGGTCACCGCCGTGCTGGTGACCGCGCGCCTCACGCTGGGGCACGGCGAACCGCTCGGGCGGGCGCTCTACCACGGCGTCTTCCACGCGGTCTCGGCGTTCAACAACGCGGGGCTGAGCCCGTATCCGGGCAGCCTCAGCCGGTTCGCCGGCGACCCGTGGACGCTGCTGCCGCTGGCCGCCACCGCGCTGATCGGCGGGCTGGGCTTCCCGGTGATCATCGAGCTGCTGCGCTACCGCGCCCGCCGGCGCGGCCCGGGCGGCGTGCGGACCTCGACGCCCTGGTCGCTGCACCTGCGGCTGACGCTGGCGACCAGCGCCCTGCTGCTGGTGGCCGGTTGGGTGCTGACCCTGACCTTCGAGTGGAACAACCCGACCACCTTCGGCCCGTTCACCGTCGGCCAGAAGGTGCTCAACGCGTTCTTCCACTCGACCGTCGCCCGCACCGCCGGCTTCAACACCACCGAGATCGCCGCCATGGAGCCGGAGACGCTGCTGGGCACCTCGGTGCTGATGTTCATCGGCGGCGGCAGCGCGGGAACGGCCGGCGGGATCAAGGTGACCACGGTCGCGGTGCTGGGCGCCGCGGTGCTGGCCGAGGTGCGCGGGCACCGGGAGGCCGGGCTCTTCGGGCGGCGGATCTCCCCGCAGGTGGTGCGGCAGGCGCTGACCGTGACCCTGCTGAGCGCGGTGGTGCTGGTCGTCGCGATCGTGGCGCTGATGTCGCTGATCCATGTCCGGGCCGAACTGGTCGTGTTCGAGGCCGTCTCGGCGTTCGGCACGGTCGGAATGCATACCGGTCTGGTCGGCGACAGCCAGACAGCGGCTCAGGTGATCATCATGGTGCTGATGTTCGTCGGCCGGGTCGGCCCCATCATCCTGGTGTCCGCGCTGGCGATGCGGGTGCGGGAACAGCGGTACCGGCTGCCGCAGGAGCGGCCGATCATCGGGTGACGTCGGATCACGGGACGGGAGCGCCATGAGTTCACAGCTGCACGCCATGCGCCGCAGGCGCGGCAAGCGCACGGCCGCCGCGCACGCGCCGGCCGAGCACCACCGCGACCAGCGGATCGCCGTGGTCGGACTCGGCCGGTTCGGCACCTCGCTGGCCGAGGAGCTGATGCGCCGGGGCTGGGAGGTGCTGGGCATCGACTCCGACGAACGGCTGGTGCAGCAGCACCGCGACGTCCTCACCCATGTGGTGCTGGCCGACGCCACCGACGAGGAGGTGCTGCGGCAGCTGGGCGTCCACGAGTTCCCGCGCGCGGTGGTGGCCATCGGCACCCAGATCGAGGCGAGCATCCTCACCACCTCGAACCTGCTGGAACTGGGCGTCCGCAACCTCTGGGCCAAGGCGATCAGCCGCCAACACGGCAAGATCCTGGAGCGGTTGGGCGCCCATCACGTGATCCTGCCCGAGCACGAGATGGGCGAGCGGGTGGCCCACCTGGTGACCGGCCGGATGCTGAACTTCATCGAGTTCGACGACGACTACGCCCTGGTCAAGACGATCGCGCCGGAGTCCACCACCGGGATGCCGCTGAGCGAGAGCGGGGTGCGCCGCGAGCACGGGGTGACGGTGGTCGGCGTCAAGCGGCCGGGGCAGCAGTTCACCCACGCCACGGCCGAGACGGTGGTGCACCCGGGCGACGTGATCGTGGTGACCGGCCGGACGGCGGCCGTCGAGGCGTTCGCCGAGCTGACCTGAGCGAACGCGGGCCACTCGGGGAACGACGACGGGGTACGGTGGCGTCAAAGGCGCGTCAAGAGGGCCGTCCCCGTGGGATGCCCGGCGCCTGGGGTGTGCCGGGAAGTCTGGTCGGCGAGTCGTTGTCGTCGTCGTCCGCCGACCGGAAAGGCCACCCATGACCGCCCCCTCCCGCGCCGCCCGCGACCGCCGTTCGCTCGCCGACTTCCTGCGCCTTGAGGTCACCGGCGGCCTGCTGCTGCTGGTCGCCGCCGCCGTGGCGCTGGTGCTCGCCAACTCGCCCTGGAGCGAGGGCTATGCGACGGTCCGCGACCACCACCTGGCCGTTCCGTTCCTCGGCCTGGACCTGTCGATCGGCCACTGGGCCTCGGACGGGCTGCTGGCCGTGTTCTTCTTCGTGGCCGGCACCGAGCTGAAGCGCGAGCTGACCGTCGGCGAGCTGCGCCGCCCGGCCGCCGCCGCGCTGCCGGTGGTCGCGGCCGTCGGCGGCATGGTCGCCCCGGCGCTGATCTACCTGGCCGTCGCGCTGGCCGGGGGCGGCTCAACGGACGGCTGGGCGGTGCCGATGGCCACCGACATCGCGTTCGCGCTGGGCGTGCTGGCCGTCGTGGGCCGCCGGCTGCCGGGCGCGCTGCGGACGTTCCTGCTGACGCTGGCGATCGTGGACGACCTGCTCGCCATCCTGGTGATCGCGGTCTTCTTCACCTCGGAGCTGAACGTGTGGGCGCTGGCCGGCGCCGTCGCCGGGCTGGTGCTCTACCGGCTGCTGCACACCCGGGGCGTCCACGGCTGGTACTGGTATCTGCCGCTGGCCGGCGCCGTCTGGACGTTGACCTACCACAGCGGGGTGCACGCGACCGTCGCCGGCGTCGCGCTGGGGATGCTGCTGCGCGCCACCCCGCGCGACGGCGAGGCCCAGACGCCGGCCGAACGCGTCGGGCACCTGGTGCACCCGCTGTCGGCCGGCGTCGCGGTGCCGCTGTTCGCGCTGTTCGCGGCCGGGGTCTCGGTCTCGCCGGCGGCGCTGGGCGAGATGGCGGGCGAGCCGGAGGCGGTGGGCGTGGTGCTGGGGCTCTTCCTCGGCAAGCTGCTCGGGGTCCTCGGCGCGACCTGGCTCACCGTCCGCCTCACCCGCGCCCGGCTCGACCCCCGGCTCGGCTGGCCCGACCTGGCCGGCGGCGCGCTGCTGGCCGGGATCGGCTTCACCGTGGCGCTGCTGATCGCGGAACTCGCCTTCGTCGGCGACCCCCGGCTGACCGAGCACGTCAAGGCGGCCGTGCTGCTGGCCTCGCTGCTGGCGGCGGCGAGCGCCTCCGTGGTGCTCACGCTCCGCGGCCGCGCGCTGGCGCGCCGGAGCGCACGGTAATGAACGGGGGGCGTGCGGTGACGAGAAGGAGCGCGCGTAACGACCTCGCAACGGTGAGACATGGACCACAGTCGGGCCCGCATAGATGTGAAGGCTGTGGGTAGCCGCGCGCCCATGGCTCCACCGACAAGAGTTTTTCTTCAGAACGGACGCCGAGAATCCGGGCTCAGTCGCCGCTCCCTGCTGACGGGGCTGGCGGTGTTCGGCGGCCTCGCGGCCACCGGGTGCAGCCGGGTGGCCGCCGAGGACGCGGTGGAGGGGGGCGATCTGCTGGAGCGGCTGCGCGAACGGGGCACCGTCAAGGTGGGCATCGCCAGCGAGCCCCCCTTCGGCTATATCGACGACGACGGCGAGCCCACCGGCGAGGCGCCCGAGATCGCCAAGGTGATCTTCGCCCGCCTCGGCGTGGACAACGTCGAACCGGTCCCCGTCGACTTCAGCGCCCTGATCCCCGGGCTCAAGGCGCAGGTCTTCGACGTGGTCTCGGCCGGGATGTACATCATGCCGGAGAGATGCGAGCAGGTTCTCTTCGCCGATCCCGACTACCAGATGCCCGACTCCTTCATCGTTCCCGCAGGTAATCCCAACAACATCACGAAATACGAGGACATCGCCGAGCAGGGCCTGACCATGGCCACCGGGCAGGCGTACGCGGAGATCGAGTACGCGGTCGCCGCCGGCGTGCCGCGCGGCGAGATTCTGATCCTGCCCGACCAGGTCGCCGGCCTCGACGCCGTCGCCCAGGGCCGGGCCGACGCGTTCGCGGGGACCAACGTCACCGTGATGGACGTCGTCGAGGGCAACAGCCGGGTCGAGTCCACCGAGCCGTTCGTTCCCATCGTGGACGGCGAACCGCAGTACGGCGCGGGCGCGTTCGCGTTCCGGCCCTCCGAGCGGAACCTCAGGGACGCGTTCAACGAGGAGCTGCACAAGCTCAAGCGGAGCGGGGAACTGCTGGAGATCATGGCGCCCTTCGGCTTCACCGAGGCGGAGATGACCGAACTCACCGCTGAGGAGCTTTGCTGATGATGACCGAGGGGATGTTCACCAACTACTTCCTGCCGGGCATCTGGATCACCATCCAGGTGACGCTCTACAGCGCGGCGCTCGGGGTGGTCGTCGCGTTCGCGATCGGCACGCTGCGCACCTCGCGGCTGTGGATCGTGCGCTTCCTGGCGGGCTGCTACTTCGAGATCTTCCGTGGCATGTCCGCGCTGGTGCTGATGTTCTGGCTGGTCTTCTCGCTTCCGCTGCTGCTGGAGTGGCGCCTGGTGCCCATGTTCGCGGGCGTGTTGGCGCTCGGCCTGACATACGGCGCCTACGGCTCCGAGGTGGTGCGCGGCGCGCTGGCCGCCGTACCGGAAGGGCAGCGCGAGGCGGGGATCGCGTTGAGCTTCACCCGGTGGCAGCGCCTGCGGCGGATCGAGATCCCGCAGGCGTGGCCCGACATGGTGCCGCCGTTCAACAACCTGCTGATCGAGCTGCTCAAGGGCACCGCGCTGGTCTCGGTGATCACCGTGGCCGACATGGCCTACGCCGGCAACCTGGTGCGTCTTGGCTCCAACGAGTCCGCGCCGATCTACACCCTGCTGCTGGTGCTCTACTTCCTGCTCGCCTTCACGCTGACCCGTGGGATGCGCGTCATCGAACGGCGCGCCAACGCGAACGTCGGCAAGCCACAGCCGCGCGGCGGCCTGCTGGCCCGGCTCTCCCTGCGGGAGAACGCCGGTGAGGGCTCGGGCGCGCTGACCACGGGGGGTGCGGCCAAGTGAACTGGGACTGGGAAGTCGTCAACGACTTCATGCCCGAATTCTGGGACGGGCTGCTGGTCACGCTCCAGGCGCTGGTGCTGGGCAGCCTGATCGCCTTCGCGCTCGGCCTGGTCTGGGCCATGGCCCAACGCGCGCCCTTCGCCTGGGTGCGCTGGCCCGTGACCGCGTTCACCGAGTTCGTGCGGAACACCCCGCTGCTGGTGCAGCTGTTCTTCCTGTACTTCGTGGTGCCCGAGTGGGGCCCGTCGATGTCGGCGTTGACCACCGGCATCATCGGCCTCGGCCTGCACTACTCGACGTACACGGCGGAGGTCTACCGGGCCGGCATCGCCGGCGTGCCGGTCGGCCAGTGGGAGGCGGCCACCGCGCTGAGCCTGCCACGCGGCCGCACCTGGATCGCGGTGATCCTGCCGCAGGCCATCCGCCGCGTCGTGCCCGCGCTGGGCAACTACGTCATCGCGATGCTGAAGGACTCCCCCATGATCGCGGTCATCGGGGCGATGGACATGCTCGGAGCGGCCGAGAACTTCAGCAACACCACCTTCACCATCGAGGCGTACACCGTCGTTGGCATCGCCTTCCTGGTCATCGCCTACCCGGCCTCTCTGCTGATCCGAGTTCTGGAGCGTCGTCTTGCCCTCACCAGCTGAAAACCCAGAGAACGTCCTGAAGAAGAACGACGGGAGCACCCCGGACAGCGACGCCGCCGCCGACGCCACGGCACCGGCCGCCGCGTCGGCCCCGTCGGAGTCGTCCAGCCGGGCCGCCGGCAAGGAGCTGGTCAGGTTCGCCAACGTCACCAAGCGGTTCGGCGACGTGACGGTGCTCGACCAGCTCGACTTCTCGGTCGACACCGGAAAGCACGTCACCCTGATCGGCCCCTCGGGATCGGGCAAGACCACGATCCTGCGGCTGCTGATGACCCTCCTCACCCCCGAGGAGGGCACCATCACCGTCGACGGGCAGTACCTGACCCACGAGGAGCGCAACGGGAAGCTCGTCAAGCCAGGCGAGAAGCACGTGCGCGAGGTGCGCAAGAAGATCGGCATGGTCTTCCAGCACTTCAACCTCTTCCCCAACATGCGGGTGCTGCGCAACGTGATGGAGGCGCCGGTGCATGTGCTGGGCCTGTCCAAGGACGAGGCCGAGCAGCGCGCCAAGGAGCTGATCGAACTGGTCGGCCTCTCCGAGCACCTGGACAAGTACCCCAGCCAGCTCTCCGGCGGGCAGCAGCAACGGGTCGCCATCGCCCGCGCGTTGGCGATGCGGCCGCAGGTGCTGCTGCTCGACGAGGTGACCTCGGCGCTGGACCCTGAACTCGTCGCCGGCGTGCTGGACGTGCTGCGGGACATCGCGCTCTCCACCGACATCACGATGCTGGTGGTGACCCACGAGATGTCGTTCGCGCGGGACATCTCGGACTCGGTGCTGATGTTCGACAAGGGGAAGATCGTGGAGTCCGGGTCGCCGGACAAGATCTTCAGCGAGCCGGAACACGACCGCACCAAGGAGTTCCTGGCGACGGTGCTGTAGTCAACGGGCCTGTCGTCAACGCCGCTGTCGGCCGGCCCCGGTGGGGCGCCGTTTCTTCCTTCGTGAACCGGCGCACCACCGGGGCCGTTCTCGCTACGCTGGTGGATGCTCAGCCCCCGCGTCCCCGCGACGCGGGCCCTCGTGAACGCTGGCAGGAGGACGACGTGGCGACAACGCCCGGGCGCACGGCCCCGTTCCACTCGGTGCGATACGCCCTGCGACTGCTGGAGGCGATCGCCGGGCACCCGGACGGGATACGCGCGGGCGACCTGGCCCAGGCCGCCGGACTCCCGCCGGACCAGCGGGAACACCTGATGGGGATGCTGCTCGCCGAGGGCTATGTGGAGGAGCCGGTCGAGGGGGTCTACGCCCCGGGGCGCGCCCTGCTGATGCTCGGCGGCGTCGGGGACGACGGCGAGGAGGGCCGCCGGCGGTTCCGCGACGAACGGCTCCAGGCCGCCCTCGACGCGCTCCGCGACTCCCTCAACGCCCCCGTGTACCTGGCGCGTTACGCCGACGGCGAGCTGGAGGTGCCCCGGATCTCCGACACCCCGGAGGCGCCGGTGGTCAACGAGTGGGTCGACTTCCGGTCCGCCGCGCACGCCACGGCCATCGGCAAGTGCCTGCTCAGCCAGCTCGACCACGACGGCCGCGAGGACCACCTCGCCCGGCACCGCGCCGCCCGGCTCACCTCCCGCACCATCACCGACCGGCGGGTGCTGCTGAGCGCGCTGGAGCGACAGCCGCCGACGATGCCGGTGTTGGACTTCCAGGAGTACGCCATCGGCACGCTGTGCGCGGCGGTGCCGCTGACCGCCGGCTCGACCGTGGGCTGCCTGGCGCTGTCCCTGCCGGTCGGCCAGGCGCACCGACTCCGCCGCGCCGCCGAGGAGTTGAACCGCCAGGCGGCCACGACGCTGCTGTCGCTGACCATCTGAGGTCGCGGCCACCCGCGTCTGCCGGCCCCGGCTCAGCCCTTGGGCGCGGCCTGCTGCACCACCTCAAGCGACCACAGCTCGGAACCGGTCGCGGCCGGCCTCCGACGCTCGCCGTCACCGCCGCCGTTGCCGCCGTTGCCGGCGCCGTGGGCCTGCCGCATCGAGCCCTCCGCCCACCTGCGGTAGTCCTCCTCGCTCCGCCAGCGGGTGTACACCAGATACCGGTCCGTGCCCTCGACGGGCCGCAGCAGCTCGAACCACTCGAACCCGTCCTGGCTCTCCACCATCCCGGCCCGCCCGGCGAACCGCCGCTCCAACTCCTCCCGCTGCTCGGCGGGAACCTCCAACACGTTGATCTTCACCACGGACACCCGAACCGCCTCTCGGCAGGAGAACGCCAGGGTTCACACCTGGCCCCGACCACACTCGGTGCAGTCTCCTACATCCGTCGGGCTGGGTGGGAGGCACACCCCCAACATCCACCTCACCACCCGGTTCGCCCACCTTGCTACCTCACTGCTGGCCTGGAGCGGGCAGGTCTAACATCGCGAGCCGTGACTACTCTACGCAGACAAAGAAGTCCTCTGGGTGCCCAGTCGGGTGCCCGTCGAGGATCGGCGCAGCGGTCGGCCAGCACTCAGACGGCCCCTGACGACGCTGACCAGACCGCCCCCCAGGTTCCACCCCGTCTCTACAACAGGCGCGTCAACGTCCTCATTGAAGTTCTGGATCGGCACGGGGAGACGACGACGATCCGGGAACACATGGAGGCGAAGGGCTGGCCGATCCGAGATCCCGGCCTAGAGGAAAGTGCTTCACCTCGCCCTGGCTACCGGCATCTCGTTGTCGAGGTGCGATTGTTCGGCGCTCGGTGGGGCTCGGTCAAGGCCGCCGAACACCGCCTTCAGAGAAAAGCGCGCAGGCACGATCTCGCCCTGCGGATCGTACAGTCCGTGCGACTCACTCACGACTCGGGCCGCTGGGTGCTTTACCGAGTCATCCCCAAGGATGATGCCCGGGCGCATCGAGCATGGTTGGGACTGCTTCGGGCCAAGCTCTCCGGACACGAACGCCATGTCTGGGTTCCAGCCGACACCACTGACGCCGAGATCAAAGCCCAGCTTGCGAGAGATCAGTTCGCTGGTCACCGGTTCTCCGTCGACGAGCACCAGATCATGCCGCCCCCACCTGCCAGCCGCGAGGAGGCGAGCAAGCGCACCCAGCCCGCCTCCACTGCCTCGGTCGTACGTCAGCACCTTGCGGTGCTCCTGGCACTGATCAGCGGAGTGAGTGGTCCCCTGGTCTTCGGGGTGGGCTACATCATTCCCGTTGGTTCGGGGCTGGCCGGCGCGGTACTGCTCAGCCTCTTGCCCCGAAACATCCATCTCGTCAGGGTCCTCGCGGGAGCCGCCCTTGTGTGGGGCGGCAGCGCGTTCCTGGCACAGGTGACAGAAGACACAGTCCGGGATCTCGGTCTTCGCCCAATCGCCTACCTACTGATCGGCGTCACCATCACCGTCGCCATGGCGCCCGGCGTGTACCACGCCCTGCGAGCGAGCTGGTTCATCAGAAACGGTGCCCTGATCGCGTCGATCACACTTCCGGCCCTCGGCGTGCTGGTGTTCGCTATCGGAAGATTCATCCAGTCCAGCTACCTGGACAGTTTCGGCTTGCCCCGATCCGAAGTACGCCCTCACAACGAACTGTGGGAGTTCCTCGCGGCAGCCAAGCCACTGGCTGTCGGCCTGGCACTCTGTCTGTTCGTCATCGGATCCGTGGGTTGGCTGCGCTACTTCTACGCCCCTTGGCGCTACACGCTTCCGCTCGTAACCGTGTTCTGCGCCCTGTACATTTTGATGGCTATCGCGCTCGCGTCCCAAAGCGCCAGTGATGCCGCCGAGCAGGCGATGGCGGACTTCCGGGAAGGGCACACCCCGCCGTCCTACCTCGGGCTACATCCGAACATGATGTGTGTGACGCCGACAGGCGAGGGGCCGATCCCCGTGGAGAACGGCCCCGTACCCGTGGACCGGCCGGTGCTCTCCTTCGGAAGCTCGGGCACCTGGATCTGGCTTTGGGACGCCCACCGCGAGGGAGGCGAGGACACCTGGCGAGCCTTCGCCGTTCGCCGCGAAGATGTCGAGCTTGTTCATCCCTCGATCTCCGGTCCCGACTGCGGGACCACGCGGAGATGAACGAGTCCGGATCATCGACTAACGGCTTCTCACGCGATCATGACCGACGTTCGCATTCATACGCGCGACCACGTGAGCCCGCGCGACCGAGACCTCCGGCGTTGCATAGTCTCAAGGTCACCACACAGTCAGCCGGGTGCCCGTCTCGTCGTTACCCTGGACACATGGCTCAACTCGGCGACCGCATCGCCCGCTTGCGCAGGATCGGCCGGCTCACGCAGGAGCAGTTGGCGGAGCGGGCCGGGGTGTCGGTCGATGTGGTGAAGAAGCTGGAGCAGGGACGGAAGCACTCCGCCCGCCTGCCGACCCTGCACGCGCTGGCCCACGGGCTGGGCGTGGAGCTGACCTCGCTGCTCGGAGAACCACCCGCCGTCTCGGTCGAACAGCCCGACCCGCCGCAGTTGGTGACGTTGCGCCGAGCCATCGCTCCCCCGTTCTTCGGCCGCCCGCCCGAACCCAGCGAGGCGGGCCTCTCGGCTGATGCGCTGCGGGCGTCCATCGCGCAGACCTGGACGCTCTACCACGCCGCGACGTTCGACGACGTACTCGCCCGGCTGCCGGGGCTCATCAACAACGCCCGCTTCGCCGCCGCCGCCGGAAACGACCGCCAGCGCGCCGCCGGGCACGGGCTGCTGGCCAAGTCCCTGCAACTGGGCGGCCATCTGGCCATCCGCCTGAGCAGGACCGACCTGGCGCTCGCCGCCCTGGAACGCGCGATGACCGCTGCCGAACTGTCGTCCGCCCCGCTGTTGCCGGGGATGATCTCGACCTCGGTGGCCTGGTCATACCAGCGGCAGGCCCGCCTCGACGACGCCTGGAACCTCGCGGTCCACGCGGCGGATCAGGTCGAGCACGAACACGCCGGAACCACGGACGGGGTCCGCGTCTGGGGCGGACTGTTGATGTCGGCGGCCACCTCCGCCGCCCGCGCGGGCGACTACGAACGCGCCAACGAGATGATGACCGCCGCCGAAGCGGCCGCCGGTCGCCTGGCCGCGCTCCCCCCGTCGGCGGACGGCCGCCTGGTCTCCGTCTTCTCCCGCTCCTCGGTCCGCATCGAACGCGTGCGGCTCGCCGTGCAACACGCGCGTCCCGACGAGGCGCTGGCCCTGGCGAAGGGAATGCGGCTAAGCGCGGACGTGCCGCCGAGTTGGCGCACCTGGCTGCTGTTGGACGTGGCCAGGGCCCATGCCGACCTGGGTGACGCGCCGAGTGCGGTCCGCGTCCTGGAGCGACTCGATCGCGTCGCACCAACCTGGATCAGACACCACACCCTGGCCGTCTCCCTGGTCCGCGACCTGTCCGCCGTCCCTCATCCGCCAGCGGGCCTGCGCCGCCTGGCCGACCTCCTGGGTGTCACCTGACGCGCCAGCACCAGTCACCTAACGCCACCAAACGGGGACGTTGCGTCCCTGTCGGGGCCGCACACAACCAACGAGGCTGAACGCACCAACCGTTGTTCGCGTTGACCAAGGAGCGTTCATGCCCGTCTCCCCCAGCAGTCCCGCCCAGCCCGAACCGCCGTTCTGCGAAAGCTGCGAGGAGACGGCCGAGCTCGTCCTCCCCTGCCTGGAGGTCAGCCTCTCGGGAGGGGGTTGGGTGATCCATGCCTGCCCGTCCTGCGTGCGAAGCGATCCTCAACTGGCCGCCCGGGTGCCTTTGGCGCTCGTCGCCGCCCTCGCCTGACCGGCGGCGGCGCGGCTCCGCGCCGAGCCGGCGCGGCTCTGCCCGGCCGGTGCCCGGACGGGCATCCCCGGCCGTCGGCGCGGGCCGCCGCTTTCCGGGCGTGGGTGGCGCAGCGATAGCGTGTACGCGACCTGCTTCTGGTTATTCCTTCGGGAGGATCGCCCATGGCAACCACACGCACCGCGACGACCAACTGGGAAGGCTCTCTGATGGAGGGGGCCGGGAAGGTGAACCTGGACTCGTCCGGGCTCGGCACCTTCGAACTGACCTGGCCCTCGCGCGCGGAGGCCCCCGAGGGGCGGACCAGCCCCGAGGAACTGATCGCCGCCGCGCACTCCGCGTGCTTCTCGATGGCGCTCTCGCACGGGCTGGCCGGCGCCGGCACCCCGCCGGAGACGGTGCGGACCTCGGCCGACGTCACCTTCCAGCCGGGGACCGGCATCACCGGCATCGTGCTGAAGGTCCAGGCGAAGGTGCCGGGCCTGACGGCCGAGGGCTTCCAGGAAGCCGCCAACACCGCCAAGGAGAACTGCCCGGTGAGCAAGGCGCTGGCCGGCGCCCCCATCACCCTGGAGGCCGAACTCCTCGACTGAGGCGCCGCCTTGGGCCCCCGGCACCCGATCCGTCGACGGGCGCCGGGGGCCCGACCGTGTCGACGGCGGCGCGAGGCCAACGGTGCGGCCGGAGGGATTCGAACCCTCACGCGCGTGAAGCGCACTGGGACCTAAACCCAGCATGACTGCCAGTTCCATCACGGCCGCTCGTGCCGGCGATTCTACGACAGCCGCCCGCGGCAAGGCCGTTCCGCGAGATGCCGCAGAAGCCACCGGGGCAGGCACCCCGAGAGGCGCCCCGAGAACGGGCGCGACCCGGCACCGGCCCGGCACGGCCCGGGCCGCCGCGCGGCGGCGGGGGCGGCGGGGCGTCATCCGCCCAACGCCCGCGTGGCCGCGTGGATCAACAGCCCGGCCAGCGCGCCGATCACCGTGCCGTTGAGGCGGATGAACTGGAGGTCGCGGCCGATGTGCAGCTCGATCTTGCGGGAGGTCGTCGGCGCGTCCCAGGCGGCCACCGTGTCCGTGATCAGCGAGGTGATCTCGGCGCGGTAGCCGTTGACCACATAGATGGTGGCGTCCGCGACCCAGCCGTCCAGCTTGGCCCGCAGCCGCTCGTCCGAGGACAGCCGCCCGCCCGTGGTGAGCACGAAGGACCGCGCCCGCAGCCGCAGCGCGCTGCGCTCGTCCTCCGCCGCGTCGACGATCATCGCGCGCAGCGCGCTCCACGCCGAGGCGATGAGGTCCTGCACGGCCGGCCGGTTCAGCAGGTCGTTCTTGAGCCGCTCGACGCGCTCCCTGGTCTCCCGGTCGTGCTGCAACTGCTGCGCGAAGTCGGCCAGGAAACGGTCAACCGTGGCCCGGGCCGGGTGGTCGGGCTGCTGTCTGGCCTCGGTGACGAAGCGCAGCAGCTCGCGGTAGACCCGCTCGCCGACCTTGCGGTCGACGAACCGGGGCGTCCAGCCGGGCGAGCCGCCGGCCACCGCGTCAAGCACCGACTCCCGGTGCGCGGTCAGCCAGGTGTGCGCGGCCTCCAACACCAGGTCGACGAGCCGGCGGTGGCCGTCGTCGGCGATGGTCTTCTCCAGTAGCCGACCGAGCGTGGGCGCGACCTCCTGGGCGCCGGCCCTGCGGGTGATCGACTCGCCCAGCACCGCCTGGACGTCCGCGTCCCGCAGCACCCGCAGCCCGCCGCGCACCGCCGTGGCCAACTCGGCGGTGACCCGGTCCGCGTTGGCCGGCACGGCCAGCCAGTCGCCGACCCGCTGGGCCAGCTCGACCGAGCGCAGCTTGTCCCGGACGACCTCCTCGGAGAGGAAGTTCTCCCCGACGAACTCGCCGAGGGACTGGCCCAGTTGGTCCTTCTTCGTCGGGATGATCGCGGTGTGCGGGATGGGCAGGCCCAGCGGTCTGCGGAAGAGCGCGGTCACCGCGAACCAGTCCGCCAGCGCGCCCACCATCCCCGCCTCGGCCGCCGCCGCCACATAGCCGGCCCAGGGGCCGGCGCCGCTGTGCTCCGCCCAGGTGGCCAGCGCGTAGACGACCGCGACCAGCACCAGCAGCCCGGTGGCGACCCCCTTCATGCGGCGCAGCCCGCGCCGCTTCAGCTCGTCAGCGGCGGTGAGCACGCCGGCCCGCCCCGCGCCAACGGAGCGCTCCGCGCCCCCACCCACGGCGCGCTCGGCGCCCTCGGTCCGCATCGCCATCCGCTCCCTCCGCGTTCGCCGTTGGCAACGACGCACACCCCGCACGCCGTTCCCGCATCATCCCCCGTTCCGTCGTTTCCACCGCATCCGCCATCCACAGGCCGGTGTGATGATCGGCAACCTGTGGATGGCCGGTGCGCCCACCTGGGTGGCTCGTGGGATCATCGACGCGTGGGAGTGGTCAGTAAGCGAGGGGCCTTCGGCCTGCTCGCCGCTTTGCTTGTGATATTGCTCGGGGTCGCCCTTGCCATCGGCACGGGGCGGGGGGAGCGGGTGGACATCGCCGCGCCGGCGCCTGCGGCGCCCGAGGTGGTGCCGGCTGCCCAGGGCGAGTGGGTCGCCACCTGGTCGGCCGCGCCGTCCGGCGCCGAGCCCGGCACCAGGGACGGCCTCCCCGACCAGACGATCAGGAACGTGGTGCGCACCTCCGTCGGGGGCAACGGGGTGCGGATCGAGCTGTCGAACCGCTACGGCAGCCGCCCGGTCACCTTCACCCGGGTCACGGTCGCGCTCTCCTCGGCGCTGGGCGGTGCCGCCGCACACGAGGGCACGATGCACCGGGTCACGTTCGGGGACGGCGCCTCGGTCACCGTGCCGGCCGGCGGCTCGGTGCTGTCCGACGCCGCCCCGCTCGAACTCCCGCACGCGGCCGACCTGTTGGTCTCCGTCTACACCCCGGAGTCCTCGGGCCCCGTGACGTACCACCGGATGGCCCAGCAGCCCACCTACCTGGCGCGCGGCGACCAGACCAGCCGGCTGTCGGGCTCCGGCTTCGCCCACGCCTCCGACGTCTGGCGCTATCTCACCGGCGTCCAGGTCTTCACCTCCCAGGCCGACGGCGCCGTGGTGGTGCTGGGCGACTCCCTGACGGACGGGATCACCTCGACGCCGGGCGCCAACCACCGCTGGACGGACTTCCTGGCCGCGCGGCTGCGCGGGGACGCGGAGGCGCCGCACCTCGCGGTGCTCAACCAGGGCATCAGCGGCAACCGACTGCTGCGGGACGGCGCGCCCGACCGCCTGTTCAACGGCGCCAGCGGGCTCGCCCGGCTGCGCACCGACGTGCTGCCCCAGCCCGGCGCCCGTTCCCTGGTGGTGCAGCTGGGCATCAACGACATCCTGCTCCAGCCCAGGGCGACGGACGCCCGGGTGATCGTGCACGGGCTGAACCGGCTGGCCGAGGAGGCCAGGGCGGAGGGCCTGCGGGTGCTGGGCGGGACGCTCGCGCCGTTCGGCGGGCATCCGGGCTGGACGCCGGAGCTGGAGCAGATACGTCAGCAGGTGAACCACCAGATCAGGACGGCGGGCATATTCGACGCCGTGGTCGACTTCGACCGGGCGCTGCGCGACCCGGCGGCGCCGCACCGGCTGCTGCCCGGCTTCGACTCCAGCGACGGGCTGCACCCGAACGACCACGGCTTCCGCGCCATGGCCGAGGCCGTGGACCTCGCCGAGCTGGTCGACCACACGGCGGAGGCCCAGGCCCTCTGACCCGGCGGCCGAGCCCGGCCCGGCCCGCCCCGGCGCCAGGCCGGGACCGCCCCAGCTGAGCGGAACATGCGCACGGGGGCGTCGGCGGGGAGGATGTGGGTAACCGCCCTGGTCAGTCGCTGGGAAGGGTGATCAAGCCGTGGTGAAACGCGTGATGAAGGCCGCCGTCCTCCGCCGTCACGGGGGCATGGAGGCGCTGGAGCTGCGGGATGACTGGCCGCTGCCCGAGCCCGGCCCCGGGCAGGTTCTGGTCCGGGTGGCCGCGGCGGCGGTCAACAACACGGACGTGTGGACGCGCGAGGGCGCGTACGGGCTGCCCGGGCGTCCGGAGGCGAAGGCGGGGTGGCGCGGTCCGCTGGAGTTCCCGCTGGTCCAGGGGGGCGACATCGCGGGCAACGTCAGCGAGGTCGGCGCGGGCGTGCCGACGGAGTGGGTGGGCCGCCGGGTGCTGGTCGATGCGGCCTTCTACGCCGACGACGGCGAGGACGCCCCGCCCGTCGGCCTGCTGGGCAGCGAGCGGGACGGCGGCTTCGCCGAGTACGTCGTGGTGGACGCCGACCGCCTGCACGACATGGGTGCCTCCCCGCTCTCCGATCAGGAGCTGGCCGCACTTCCGGTCGCCTACGGCACGGCGATGGGGATGTTGGAGCGGGCGGAGATCCGCCGGGGTGAGACGGTGCTGGTCACCGGCGCTTCCGGCGGGGTGGGCCTGGCCCTGGTGCAGCTCGCCGCGGCCAGGGGCGCGCGGGTCGTGGCGCTGACCAGCGAGTCCAAGGCCGCCGCACTGGAGGAGGCCGGCGCCTCGACGACGTTGCCCAGGGAGGCGGACCCGGCCGATCTGGAACGCCGGTTGGACGCGGCGGCGCCCGGCGGCCTGGACGCCGTCGCGGACGTGGCGGGAGGACCGTGGTTGGCGCGGCTGCTGCCCGCGCTGCGGGAGAACGGGCGTTGGGTCATCGCCGGCGCCGTCGCCGGCCCGGTCGTCACCTTCGACCTGCGGCGCCTCTACCTGCACAACCTCCGCCTCATCGGCTCCTCCATGCACACGCGTGCCCACTTCGCGGCGCTGGCCGAGCTGGCCCGCACCGGGAACGTGCGGCCGCGCATCGCGGCCGGCTTCCCCCTGGCTGACATCCACGCCGCCCAGAAAACGTTCCGGGACGGCAGGCATGTAGGCAAGATCACGATCATTCCGTGACAGGGACGGTCGCGGGGGCGCGCGCTCGCGGGGCTAACGGGTGAGGTCGCACCCCCGTCCGGGGGACAGCGGACGCGCCGGCGGTGTGGGCGACACCGGGGATTCGTTACGCACGGTGCGACAGTGTTCACCAGAAGGTAGATAAACGTACCGCCGACGCACCGCGACGAGTCGTGAGGGCCCATGAGCGACGCAAGCCCGCCCAGCAGTAGCGACGACGAACCACCTCAGGAGCCCACCGCCGAGCCGGCCGGCCGCGCGCCGCGCCCGAGCCGTTGGCCCGGCTGGGCGTCGCGCCCGGCGCACCCGGCACGCCCGCCGCGCACCGGCTGGCGCCGGCTGGTGCCGACCTGGCGGATGACGCTGGTGGCCACCGCCGTGGCACTGGTCGCCCTGCTCGGCTCCCTGGTCGCGGGCTATCTGCTGGTCGACATCCCCGAGCCCAAGTCGGCCGCGGCGGCGCAGAGCAACGTGTATCTCTACGCCGACGGCAGCCAGTTGGCCCGGGTCGGCGAGATCGACCGGGAGAACGTTCCGCTCGACGAGGTGCCCCCGCATGTGCGGCACGCCGTGCTGGCTGCCGAGGACCGCGACTTCTACCACGCGCCCCCGGTCGACGTCTCCGCGATGATGCGCGCCGGTTGGAACATGCTGCGGGGCGGCGGCCGCCAGTCGGGCTCCACGATCACCCAGCAGTATGTGAAGAACTACTACCTGGACCAGCGGCAGACGGTCACCCGCAAGGTCAAGGAGCTGTTTATCGCGGTCAAACTCGATCGCGAGGTGTCCAAGGACGAAATCCTGGAGGGCTACCTCAACACCAGCTACTTCGGCCGCAACGCCTACGGCATCCAGGCCGCCGCCCACGCCTACTACGGCAAGCCGGCGAAGGAGCTGACCGAGGCCGAGGGCGCCTACCTGGCCGCGTTGCTCAACTCCCCCAACGCCTACGACGTCCGCGCCAACCCGCAGAACCAGGACCGCGCGGTGGCCCGCTGGGAGTACGTCCTGGACGGGATGGTCTCCGAGGGCTGGCTGGACGCGGCCAGGCGCGCCCAGCTGCGCTTCCCCGAGCCCAACGAGGAGAACGTCTCGGCCGGCCTGGGCGGCGAGCGCGGCTATCTGGTGGAGGCCGTCAAGCAGCACCTCGCCGAGCGCGGCATCGCGGACGAGCGCGAACTCGCCGAGGGCGGCTACCGGATCACCACCACCATCGAGCCCGCCCGGCAGCGCGCGCTGACCGACGCGGTCAACGCCCAGCTGGAGACCGCGCTCACCGAGGAGCGCGAGCAGGACACCTGGGTGCGCGCCGGGGCGACCTCCGTCGACACCGAGACCGGCCATGTCGTCGCGATGTACGGCGGCCGGGACTATATCGACCAGTATGTGAACAACGCGACCCGGCGCGACTACCAGGCCGCGTCGACGTTCAAGCCGTTCGTCTACGCGGCGGCGTTGGAGAACGACTCCCGCACCCACGATGGGGAGTTGATCGGCCCGTCCACCGAGTACGACGGCAAGAGCGGCCGCGAGGTGGTCGGCCGGGACGGCCGGGGCACCGGCTGGTCGCCGGAGAACGAGTCCAACCGCAGCTATGGCACCGTCAAGGTCAGCGAGGGGATGGACAAGTCCATCAACGCGGTCTTCGCGCAGATGGGCGTGGACGTCGGCCCCGAGCTGGTGCGGGACACGGCGGTGGCCCTGGGCCTGCCCGAGACGACGCCCGGGTTGACCGAGGCCGACGCGTCGATCTCGCTGGGCACCGCGACGCCCAGCACCCTGGACCTGGCCGGCGCCTACGCCACCCTGGCCCGGCACGGCGAGCACCGCACCGTGCTGCTGGTCTCCGAGGTGACCAAGGACGGCGAGCCCATCGAACTGCCCGAGCCCGAGCGGCGCCAGGCCATCTCCCGGGAGGCGGCCGACGGCACCACGGCCATGCTGGAGGCGGTGGTGCGCGGCGGCACCGGCACGGCGGCGGCCAGCGCCGGCCGCCCGGCGGCCGGCAAGACCGGCACGGCGGAGGCCGACCGCGCGGCCTGGTTCGCCGGGTTCACGCCCGAACTGTCCACCGTGGTCGCGATCTTCGGGCAGGACCCGGAGACCGGGGTGCAGCGCGAGCTGTACGGGGCGGCCGGCCAGGAACGGATCAGCGGCGGCGGCTTCCCCGCGCGGATCTGGGGCCAGTACACCCAGGAGGCGCTGGAGGGGCAGCCGGTCACCGACTTCGACCTGCGCGAGCCGGAGCGCCGCGAGCACGACGACGGCGACCTGGAGGGGGAGGACGAGTCCGAGGAATCGGAGGAGGGCTCGGAGGAGGGCGAGGACGGGGCCGACCCGGAGTCCGAGGAGAGCGAAGGACCGACGGACACCGGAAGCCCGGAGGAGTCCGGCGAGCCGGACGGGCCGAGCGCGCCCGGCGGCTCGACCGAGCCGGGCGGCACGGGCGAGCCGGCCGATCCCGGGACGCCGCAGTCGCCGGACGGCGGCGCCGGCGGGGCCACGACCCCCGACGACAACCCGCCGTCGCCCGGCGGCGAGGCGCCGGCCGAGCAGCCCGGCCGGGCCGCGCCGGCGCCCGGGCCCGAACCGGCGGCGGTGCCGGAGGAGGAGAACGCGGCGGCGGCGCCGGCCGCCGAGGCCGAGCAGGCCGCCACCCCAGGCGGCGGCTGACCGGCCCGGCCGGGCTGCTCGGCCGGGTGTTCAAGGGAGCGGAACGGGAACGCCGGTGCGCCGCGCGGGACTTGGCGGCCGAGCCGTTCGGACAGGGGCCGGGCCCGGCGGAACGGAAGCCGGGCCCGGGAGGAACTACAGGTACAGGCCGGTCGAGTCGTCGGAGCCCTGGAGCCGCTCGGCGGCCACCGCGTGCAGGTCGCGCTCGCGCATCAGGATGTACATCACGCCGCGCACCTCGACCTCGGCGCGGTCCTCCGGGTCGTAGAGCACCCGGTCACTCGGTTCGACGGTGCGGACGTTCTGCCCGACGGCGACCACCTCGGCCCAGCTGAGCCGGCGGCCGACCTGGGCGGTGGCCGGAATGACGATGCCGCCGGTGGACCGGCGCTCGCCCTCGGCGTTCTCCGCCCTGACCAACACCCGGTCGTGCAGCATTCGGATGGGCAGCTTGTCGTGGGTGGGATGGGAACTCACGGGACGACCGTATCTCAGGGCCGGGGCGGTGTGACTACCGGCGTCGGCGTCGTGAGGACAGCACCAGCAGGCCGGTCACGGCCACGGCCAGCGCCGCGACCGGGATGACCCGGTCCAGCCGGGGGCCGCCCTCGGCCGACACCAGTTGGGCGCGCACGCCGTCCACGGTGCGGGTGACGGCGACGGCGGCCTTGCCCGTGGTGCGGTCGACGGCCCCGGCGGCCCTGGCCTTGACGTCCCCGACGATGGTCCTGGGGTGCACCCGGACCGCGATCTCGTCGAGCGTCACCGCGAGGCTCTCCCGCCGGCGGGCGATCCGCTCCTCGATCTCGGCGGCGCTCCTGGCTGCTTCCGGCACGTCGATGCCTCCATCGTCCACACGGTCATCGGTTGTGGGGGTCGCGCCCGTCTTCACAGGGCTAGGCACAGTGTGTCAGCTCCACCGGGGGGATGCCTGTCAGATCCCCCGATTAGGCTGGGTGGCGCACCCTCCTCGTGAACCGTCCCACCACGACGAGTCACCAGACGAGCAACCAAGCGCAAGGAGCACCGCGATGAGCACGCGCCTGCAACCCGGGGACCCGGCCCCCGCGTTCACCCTGCCCGACGCCGACGGGAAGCCGGTCTCGCTAGCCGACCACGCGGGCCGCAAGGTCATCGTGTACTTCTACCCGGCCGCGCTCACCCCCGGCTGCACCAAGCAGGCGTGCGACTTCACGGACAACCTCCAGCTGCTGGCCGGCGCCGGGTACGACGTCATCGGGGTGTCCCCCGACAAGCCGGAGAAGCTCGCGAAGTTCCGCGACAAGGAGAGCCTGGGCGTCACCCTGGTCAGCGACGAGAGCAAGGAAACGCTCGCCGCGTACGGGGCGTTCGGGGAGAAGAAGCTCTACGGGAAGACCGTCACCGGGGTGATCAGGTCCACGGTCGTCGTCGACGAGGAGGGCCGGGTGGCCCGCGCGCTGTACAACGTGCGGGCGACCGGGCACGTGGCCAAGCTCATCAAGGACCTGGAGCTGGACCCGGCCCAGCCCTGAGGCTGACCGTTCTCAGACCAGTTCCACCAGGTCCGCGATCGAGTCGGCGACATGGGTGGGCAGATAGGGGAAGTTGTCGACCTCCTCCTTCTTGGTGAGCCCGGAGAGCACCAGGAAGGTCTCAAGCCCCGCCTCAAGACCGGCCAGCACGTCGGTGTCCATCCGGTCGCCGATCATGGCGGCGTTCTCCGAGTGGGCGCCGATGGTGTTGAGCCCGTGGCGCATCATCAGCGGGTTGGGCTTGCCGATGAAGTACGGGCTCTTCCCCGTCGCCTTGGTGATCAGCGCGGCGACCGCGCCGGTCGCCGGCAGCGGGCCCTCGGGGGAGGGGCCGGTCTCGTCCGGGTTGGTGCAGATGAAGCGGGCGCCGGCCTCGACCAGCCGGACGGCCTTGGTCATCGCCTCGAACGAGTACTGCCGGGTCTCGCCCAGGATCACGAAGTCGGGGTTGGAGTCGGTCAACACATAGCCGATCTGGTGCAGCGCGGTGGTCAGCCCCGCCTCGCCGATCACATAGGCCGAGCCGCCGGGCCGCTGGTCGTCCACGTACTTGGCGGTGGCCAGCGCGGAGGTCCAGATGCTGGCCTCCGGCACCTGGAGCCCCATCCGGGCCAGGCGCGCCTGGAGGTCGCGCGGGGTGTAGATCGAGTTGTTGGTCAGGACGAGGAACGGCTTCCCCGAGGACTTGAGCGCCTCGATGAACTCCGCCGCCCCGGGAAGCGGAACGCCCTCACGGACCAACACGCCGTCCATGTCGGTCAACCACGCCTTGATGGGTCCACGCTCCGGCATCTTGTTCCCCTCGCCATTCCAGCTGACAGCCGCCCCCAGGCTACCCGGCGCCGGGGCGGCCGTCGGCGGCCGACGAGGTGGGCCCGGGAACCATGCGTCGCACCGCATAAGAACAACACGGTGGGAACGGTCGACCCCTCTCCCTCAGGGGACCCAACCGCGTCAACCCGCCCAGAATCGCGTCGCGTTCACACTCCGGACGGGTGCGAAGCGACGTTCATACGGTGTCAGGTTCATCAACAGCGCATAGTTATGCTCACGGGAACCATATGTTCCGAGCACGGGGACGCCGGTGCACGGTGCTGCCGGAGGGCGGGAGAACGGTCGCGATCCCCGCCCCGCCGCCCGGGCCGGCGGCTTCTCCCCCGACCGGCCCAAGCGCGGCCGGCTGCGGATGCGGCGGGCGACGCCCCGGGAGACCTTCGACGGGTAACCACCCGGGAGGTTGGACATGGGCATCACCCGCTCTCTGACGCTCACTCTGTGCGCGGCGGCGACCGTGACGGCCACGGTCTCCACCGCCCCGGCCGGCGCGGCGGACGGACAGCCGACCGAGGGCGACGCCGTCCTGGTCACCCCGGTGGCGCCGTTGCCCGGGGAGGACGTCGGCCTGCTGGTCCCCGGCTGCGCCGGCGCGGACTCCGGCGAGGCCGTGTCGCTCGCCTTCTCCACCACGGTGCGGCTGACGCCTGGTTCGCCGGGCGGCGGGCTGGTCGGCGAGGCGAGGATCGAGTCGACGGCCGCGCCCGGCGACCACCCGATCCAGGTCACCTGCGGCCATCCCGAGGGCGCGCTCTTCGGGTTGGTGACGGTCGGCGGCGGCGAAGCCGGCGCCCTCGCGGACGGCGCCGGCGGCGGCAGCGACCCGGCGGCGGGCTCCCCCGCATCGGACGGGGAGGACAGCACGCTCGCCCCCGACGCGCCCCGCCCGTTCGGCGAGCACGGCGGCGACCGTGGCCGCGAGCGCGGCGACGGCCACGAGGCGGCCGGGCAGCGCGGCGAACGCTGCGGCCCAGGCCACGAGAAGCCGGAACACGAACGGCCGGGCCACGAACGCCCCGGCCACGAACGGCCGGGTCACACCGACGGGCCCGAGAAGCCCGAGTGGCCCGACAAGCCCGAGCACCAGCGCGGGGGCGGTGGCGGCCAGGGTCACGGCACCGACGACCGCTGCCGCCACGAGGGCGGCGGCCGGGAACACGGCACGTCCTCGCCCACCGCGCCCGTCCGGGCCGGCGGCGGGGGCACCGCGAGCCTGGCGTCCACCCCCGCCCAGCCGCCGGTGAGTTGGGGCGACGCCGTCCCGGCCGGGCTGGCGCTGCTGGCCGGCGGCGGCGCGACCTGGGCGGTGCGCCGCCTGCGGTCGCGCTCCAGGACCGACAGGTGAGCGACGCCCGGCGGGCGCCGCGCCGCGACCGGAGCGCCGCCGGGCTCGGCGCCATGGCCGCGGTCCTGGCCTGGTCCCTGCTGCTCAGCGGGCTGTGGCTGTGGGCGCGTGAGGTGACCGGCGGCCCCGGGGTGCCGCCGCTGGCCTTCGGCGCGGCGGCCGGCCGGGCCGAGGCGAGCGGCGAGGACGGCGGCACCGGCTCGGACGGACCGGACGGGCGGAACGAACTGCCGCCGCCGCGCGCCCCGTTGGCCGGTTCGGCGGCGCCGGAGTCGGTGACGATCGACGCGGTCGGGGTGGTCGCCGAGGTGGTGCCGCGCGGCCTCGACGAGGACGGCGGGGTGGAGCCGCCGCCGCTGGACGCGCCCGAGCTGGTCGGCTGGTACGAGGGCGGCGCCGCGCCCGGCGCCGAGGGCGCCGCCGTGCTGGTGGGCCACCGGGACACCGAGCGCGCGCCGGCCGTCTTCCAGGAGCTGGCGGAGCTGGAGCCGGGCGACGGGGTGCGGGTGGCGCGGGCCGACGGGCAGGTGGCGCTGTTCACCGTCGAGACGGTGGAGACGGTGGAGCGCGACGCCTTCGACCCCGACGCGGTCTACGGTCAACGGGAGCCGGGCGCGGCCGAGTTGCGGCTGCTGACCTGCGGCGGCGCCTTCGACCCCGAGGGCGGCGGCTACTCGGCCAACGTGGTGGTCTCGGCCTATCTCACGGGCGCCGCCAGCTGACCGCGCGCCGCCGGCTCAACGGGCGCCGCCAGCTGAACGGGCGCCGCCGGCTCAACGGGACCGCGCGCCGGCGCGCGGTCAGTCGCCGCGCGCCCCCGGGACCAGCTCGCCGACCAGCGGGGCCAGCGCCCGGAAGGCCAGGCCCCGGTGACTGATCGCGTTCTTTTCGTCCGGCGTCAACTCCGCGCAGGTGCGGTCGGATTCGGTCGGCTGGAGGATCGGGTCATAGCCGAAGCCGCCGTCCCCGGCCGGCGCCCGGCGCAGGGTGCCGTGCAGCCGGCCCTCGGTGACCCGTTCCGTCCCGTCGGGCAGCGCCAGCGCGGCGGCGCACGCGAAGTGCGCGCCCCGGTGCTCGTCCGGAACGTCGGAGAGCTGGGCCAGCAGCAGGTCGAGGTTGGCCTGGTCGTCGCCGTGCTTCCCGGCCCAGCGCGCGGAGAAGATGCCGGGCGCGCCGCCCAGCACATCCACGCAGAGGCCCGAGTCGTCGGCGACGGCGGGCAGCCCGGTGGCCCGGGCCAGCGCGTGCGCCTTGAGCAGGGCGTTCTCCGCGAAGGTCACCCCGGTCTCCCTGACGTCCGGCACCTCGGGAAACGCGTCGGCGCCGAGGAGTTCGAGGGAGATCCCGGCCCGGCCGAGGATGGCGCGCAGCTCGGTGACCTTGTGGGCGTTGCGGGTGGCGAGAACGAGTCGGTGCATGGGGGCGATTATCGGCCCCTCGACGGCCCCGCCGCTCACCCCACCCGCTCACCGCACCCGCTCACCCCCTCTCACCCCATCCGCTCCGCCAGCACCCGCACGTCCCAGGGCCCGAGCGCCAGCCGCTCGCCCGCCGCCAGCTCGGCGCCCTCGCCCGTCACCTCCCGCACCCCGACCGGCACGGTGAACTCCGTAGGCTCCCAGGACCAGTTGTGGACGAAGCGCAGCCGGGTGCCGTCCGCCGCCGTGGCCCCGGTGACGGTCTGGCTCGGCGCGGCCGGCCGCCAGCCCGCGTCGCCACCCGACCCGCCCGGCAGGCCCGCGCACCAGCGCAGCACGGCGGCCGCCAGCGCCGGGTCCGGCACCGTGCCCAGCGTGGTGATCCGGCCGGCCCCGTGGGCGCGCGTGGTCACGGCGGCGAACCGGCCGAAGTGCGGGTGCGCGTAGCGCGCCAGCACCTCGGCGTCGGTGGGCAGCAGCCCGTCCACCCAGCGGGTGGCCGTGGCGTCCGCCGGCAGGTCGAGCCCGGAGCCGGGCGCCGCGCGCACCGGCAGCGGCCCGTCCAGGGTGGCGATCTCGTCGTACCAGGCGCCGGCCGCGCCGTCGAGGTGCGCCGGCTTGCGCTCCAGCCGGGCGCGCGCCTCCTCGTCGCCGTAGCCGGTGCGCACCCCCAGCACCAGGTGCCCGCCGGCCGCCGCATACCGCTCCAGCCGCCGCAGCAGCGCGTCGTCGGCGACCAGCAGCCCGGCGGCCACCAACAGCGGGTGGCGGGCGGCCAGTTCGACCGGGTCCTCCTCGGCCAGCCGCTCGGCGTGCTGGATGGCGACGCCCAGGCCGGCGTCGAACGCGCCCCGGTAGAGCGCGTCGAACACCGCGTGGTACGACTCCCGGTCCCCGCCCGAGCCGTCCGGCAGCGGCAGCATCGGGTGGTCCTCCAGCGCCCACCGCGCGTCCGTCGAGTAGACCATCGCCACCTCGGCGTCCGGCGTCAGCCCGGCGACCAGCTCCCCCACCCGTTCGAACTCGGCGCCGATCCGGGCCAGTTCGCGGTAGACCCGGCCCGGCTCCAGGCTGTGCGGGAGGACGCCGCCCCAGTAGGTCTCGGTCCCGTAGTGCAGCGTGTGCCAGTGCCAGTACTCGATCATCCGCGCGCCCCTGGACACCAGCGCCCAGGCGGCCTGCCGCCACTGGCCGTCCCAGGCCGGCTCGTTGGTCCAGGAGGGGCCGATGGCCTGCGCGTTGGTCTCGGTGACCAGGAACGGCTCCCGCCGCGACGCGTACATCCGGTCGGCGGAGCGGTAGAGCGCCCACACCCCGCTGGTGGTCCAACCCTGCCGCGCGGTGCGGGTGTCGGGCAGGGCCAGCGCGTCGCGCATCGCGTAGTACGGGTTGCCGGCGGTGATGTCGAGGCGTTCGGTGAGCCGCTGGTCGTGGACGGCGGGCCTGGCGTAGGCGAGGCAGGTGGTCACGAACTGGTCGGGCCTGGCCAACTCCCGCACCACCTCGGCCTGCCAGCCGATGAAGGCGGTCGTCAGCTCGCCCTGGAAGCGGCGCCAGGCCAGGTCGTACTGCGGCTGCCCGTTGGCGTCGGGCGTCCACAGGTCGGCCCAGGTGGACAGCCGGTGGGACCAGTAGGTCAGCCCCCAGGCCCGGTTGAGTTCGTCGACGGTGCCGTAGGTGTGGCGCAGCTGGTCCACGAAGCGCTGGAAGACGCCCCGGTTGTGGAGGAGTTCGTTGCCCGGCTCGTTGTCCACCTGGTAGCCGATGACCGCCGGGTGCGCGGCGTAGTGGCCGACGATCCGGCGGATGATCCGCTCGGCGTGGAAGAGGAACGCGGGGTGGGTGTGGTCGATCTCCTGCCGGATGCCCCAGCCCATGGGCTGCCCGGTGCGGCGTTCGGCGTTGATCTCGGGGTGGGCGCGCTGGAGCCAGGGCGGCACCGCGTAGGTCGGGGTGCCCAGCACCACGGCGATGCCGCGCTCGTGGGCGCCGTCCAACACCGGGCGCAGCCAGTCGAGTTCGAAGACGCCGTTTTCGGGTTCCCAGGTGGACCAGACGGACTCGCCGACCCGGATCACGCTGAACCCGGCCTCGCGCATCAGGTCGAGGTCGGTCGCCAGGCGTGGCGTCGGCTGGTACTCGTGGTAGTAGGCCGCGCCGAAGAGGACCCGGCCGGGGAGCTGCGTCATGTTCGCCTTTCGAACGGTGCGGTGGCGAGCGGGCGTTCAGGACCGCGAGGTGAGTCCCCGGTCCGCGCGGTCAGCCCTTGACCGCGCCGGTGGAGAGCCCCTCCAGCAGCTGCCGGCGCAGCAGCAGGAAGACCAGGATGGTGGGCACCGAGGCCAGCACGGCCCCGGCCATCACCAGGTCGTAGGAGCGGTTCTCGGCGCGGAAGAGGATGTTGAGGCCGAGCGGGACCGTGTACTGGTTGACGTCGGAGAGCATCACCAGCGGCCACATGAACGAGTTGTAGGACTGGAGGAACTGCCAGACGGCCAGCGCGCCCAGCGAGGGCCGCAGCAGCGGCAGCACCACCCGCCAGAACGTGCCGAACTCGCCGCTGCCGTCGATCCTGGCGGCCTCGATGATCTCGTCAGGGATGGACTGGACGATGTACTGCTGCATCATGAAGATCCCGAAGGCCGGCGCCACCCACGGCACGATCAGCGCGAACCACGGGTTGGACAGGCCGGACTTGACGACCAGGATGAACAGCGGCACCAGGATCACCGCGAACGGCACCGACAGCGAGCTGAACATCACGCCGAACAGCAGCCGCTTCCCGGCGAAGCGGAACTTGGCGAAGCCGTAGCCGGCCAGCGCGCACACGAAGACCGCGACGGTGGTGGCCAGCAGCGCGGTGACCACGCTGATGGCGAACCAGTTCCAGAACGGCTGGGTGTCCAGCAGGGTGCGGTAGCTCTCCAGCGTTCCGGGGCTCGGGATCAGACTCGGCGGGTACTCGAAGATGTCGCCCCTCGGCTTGAACGAGGAGCTGACCGCCCACACCAGCGGCGCGACGAAGACCAGCAGCAGCGCGGTCAGCGTGGTGTAGAGCGCGACCTTCCCGGAACGGCTCATGCCCCGGCGGCGGGTCCGCTCACGCCGCTGCCGCTTCCCTGGGACGACGGCACGGGTGCTCATGCGGCCCTCCCGATGGCCAGCAGCCGGTTGAGCAGTTGGCTCACGGCGAAGACGACGACGAAGAGCACCAGCCCGGCCGCCGCCGCGTAGCCGAACTGCTGGCGTTGGAACGCGGCCCGGTAGACGAACATGGCGACGCTCAGCGTGGCCTCGCCCGGGCCGCCGTTGGTGATCAGATAGGGCTCGTCGAAGAGTTGGGCCGCGCCGATGAACGAGGTGACCACGACGAACGCCGTCACCGGCTGGATCGACGGCAGCGTCACGGTGAAGAAGCTGCGGATCGCGCCGGCGCCGTCCAGCTCGGCCGCCTCGTACAGGTCGCGGGGCACCGCCTGGAGCGCGGCCAGGAAGAAGATCGTGAGATAGCCGACCCAGCGCCACAGCAGCACCAGCGAGACGGTGAACCTCGCCCAGTCCGGGTCGCCGATCCAGTCCACGCCGCCGCTGCCGAAGAGCGCCTTCAGCAGCGAGTTGGCCAGGCCGTACTGGGTGTCCAGCAGCAGGCTGTAGACCAGCGCGATCACGATCGGCGACAGCACCATCGGCACGAAGAACGTGACCCGGAACAGGTCCCTGGCGCGCAGCCCCCTGGTGTGCAGCGCCTGGGCGAGCAGCAGCGCGCAGGGCACCACCACGAACAGGCTGACCAGCACGTAGAGCAGGGAGTTGCCCAACGCGGTGTGGAAGCTGGTGTCGCGCGCCAGGTCGGCGAAGTTCCGCAGCCCGACGAACTCCGGGGTGCCCAGGCCCACCCACTCGGTGAGGCTCAGATAGCAGGCCACCAGGATCGGCACGATCATGAAGAGCAGATAGAGCACGTAGAACGGCGCGATGAAGGCGTAGGGCGCCCACATCCTCCGCCGCTCGGCGCCGCCGGCCCGGGGTGGCCGTTCCGGGTTCGGGGCCCGGGGCGGGGATGCCGTGGTGGGGACGGTCAACGGGCCTCCTCAGTCGCGGGAGTTGCGGGTCTGGCCCCGGAAGTCGTCGGCGGCCCTGGCCAGCGCGTCGCGGGGCGAGATCTCCCCGCGATACGCCTGGAGCAGATAGCCGCTGAGGACCGTGTCCAGGGTGGACTTGTCGGGGCTCAGATAGATCGCCGGCGCCTCGTCGATCAGCTCGCGGTAGACCTCGAACGTGGGCTGGTCGCCGCAGAACGCGTCGGTGATGGCGAGCAGTTCGGGGTCCTCGTAGACGGAGCGGCGGGTGGGCAGATAGCCCAGGTCGCGGAACCGGCGCACCTGCTCGGACGGGGTGAGGTAGGCGGCCTTCACCAGCTCGACGCCGGCCAGGGTGTTCTCCTTGCCGCGGATCGCGGCGAAGCCGGTGCCGCCGGCGAACGAGGTGCGCACCCCGCCGCCGGCGAACGCTGGCAGCGGCCGGATGCGCCACTGACCGGCCTGCTCCGGGACGTTGGGCTCCAGGCCGTAGATCCGGTACCAGGTCGCCATCCACTGGCCGAGCACCGCGCCGCTCTCCAACGCCGCCTGCATCGGCGGGGCCATCAGCCCGGCGACGCTGCTGAGGAAGCCGGTGCGCAGCCCCTCGGCGATGAAGCCCAGCACCTCCTCCGCCTCCGGCGTCTCGATGCCCAGCGAGCCGTCCTCCTCGAAGAACCGGCCGCCGCGCTGCAACAGCAGCATCTCGAAGCCCTGCGTGTTGGAGCCCGCCTCGCTGCCCACCGGCACCGCGCCCAGCGAGACCCCGTGCCGGCGGTGCGCCAACGCGCCCGCCTCGGCCAGTTCCTCCCAGGTCTCCAGGTCGGCCGGGATGCCCAGCCGCTCGAACTCGGAGGCGCGGTAGTAGTAGACGACCAGCGGGGCGTCCGAGTCGAGCGCGTAGAGGTGGCCGTCCTGGCTGAACGGGGCGGTGCGCGAGGGCAACAGGTCGTCGGCGGCGTCCCCGATGTGGTCGGTGAGGTCGGTCAGCAGCTCCTCGGCGAGCACCCCGCGCCGCAGCCGGGGGAACGTGCCGATCTCCAGGCCGATGACGTCCGGGGTGCCCCGGCCGGCGATGGCCTGCGCGATGGTCTTGGTCACCAGGTCGTCGGCGCCGGCGCGGCTCAGCCGCAGCCGGTAGCGGAAGTCGGTCTCCCGCTCGGCGATGTCGGCGGAGATCTCGAAGAAGTCGGCGTACGCCTCGTCGTGGGTCCAGAACGCCAGCTCCACCTCGCCCGAGGTGCGCGGCTCGGCGGCCCGGCCGCCGGCACAGCCGGCCAGCGCCGGCGGGAGCACGGCGGCGGCCCCGAGTCCTGCGCCGGCCCGCAGCAGGGACCTGCGGGAGACCGGCTCGTTGAAGTGGCTACGGAAGTGGGGGGACTTCGGGACGCGCGGAACCACGCCACCAGCTCCTTTGCCAGCGTGCTCACGCCGGCCCGCCTGGGACGACGGCCGGCACCGCCACACGCTAGGAACGCGCTTTCTACGCCGTCAAGGGTCGCGTTCGAGAAATCGGGGAACGTTCGACCCAACGAACGGTGCCCTGGCCGGGCGGGCTCGGGGATGGCGCGCGGCGCCAGGCGGGGCCAAGGCCGGCGGGGCGCTGCGCGCCCCGACCGGATGGCCCGGGCCGGGAAGCCCCGGCCAGGTGGGCTCGGGCGAAGTCCGGCGTGACGCCGTTGCTCGGCTCCACCGCGCTGAACGGGCCCCACCCGGCCGCCGACACGGGCGTTCGGCGGCGGTGGACCGGGCGCACAATGAGACGCGTGGCTCATGTTCCGATCGCTCGCCATCTGCTGCGCGCCAGGGATCTCGCGGACGCGCGCTACTCAGAGACACTCACCGTGGCCGACATGGCAGCCGCCGCCGCGCTCTCCCCGGCCCACTTCAGCCGCTGCTTCAAGGCCGCGTTCGGGGAGTCGCCGCACCAGTACCTGCTGACCCGCCGCCTGGAGCGGGCCGCGGCGCTGCTGCGGGCGACCGACTGGACGGTGGCCGCCATCGGCGCGGCGGTCGGGGTGCGGAGCATCGGGTCGTTCACGACGAGCTTCCGCCGGATGTACGGAACCACCCCGCAGGCGTACCGGGCGGCCCACCCGCCCGCCGCCCGGCACCTGCGCATCCCCCGCTGTGTGGCGATGGCCTACGGCCGGCCGCAGAACCGCACGTTTCGAGAAGACGCCAGGTCAGAGGCCGCCTAGCCTCGGACCCAGGCAATCGAACCAGGAGCGGCCATGACGAGTATCAGGATCGCCAACGCACAGTTCTGGGTGCATGACCAGGACGCGGCGCTCGACTTCTACACGAAGAAGCTCGGCTGGGAGGTGCGGTCCGACGTGACGATGGAGGAGTGGGCCTTCCGTTGGCTGTGCGTCGGCCCGCCCGGCGGGGAGGGCCCGGCGTTGGTGCTGATGCCGGTGCCCGGGCAGCCGATGCTGGACGCGGCGAACAGTGCGCGGCTGTCGGAGCTGGTGGCCAAGGGCGCGGGCGGCACGCTGTTCCTGGAGACCGACGACTGCGAGGCCGCGTACGACGAACTGTCCGCCCGAGGCGTCGAGTTCAACGACCCGCCGACGG
Source organism: Streptomyces sp. 3MP-14 (assembly GCF_006334905.2). Taxonomy (NCBI): domain Bacteria; kingdom Bacillati; phylum Actinomycetota; class Actinomycetes; order Kitasatosporales; family Streptomycetaceae; genus Streptomyces; species Streptomyces sp. 3MP-14. The sequence continues at coordinate 94,928 of NZ_VDLZ02000019.1, read as the reverse complement.
CGCAGCCGTACGGGATCGACACCTCGTTCCGTGACCCGTCGGGCAACAACATCCGCCTCACCCAGGTGCTGGAGTTCGACCCGGAACGAACCTGACCCGCGCGGAGCGGACCACGCCCGGGCCGGGCACTCCGGGCAACCGGGGCAACCCGGGCCGCCAGGCCCGGTGCCCCACCCCGGATCTCGGTCCAGCCGGGCCCCCGGCCGAACCAGCCACCCCGGCCGGGCAACCAGTTGCGGCAGCGGCGGGGGCCGCCGGCCGGGGCCCCCGCCGTACCAACCACCTCGCCCGGGCGTCCGGGCACGGCAACGACGGCGCCACCGACCGAACCTCACCAACTGCCCCACCCAGGTAACCAGTTCCGGCAACGGCAAGACCACCGGCTGAGACCCCCGCCACACCAATCACCCCGCGAGGGCCACCGCTCGCCGCAACGGCAAGATCACCGGCCGGGCCCTCGCCGAACCGACCACCCCGGCCACGGGCCCCCCGGGCCCGTGGCCCCGGTCCCGGCCGGCAAGGCCTACGCCGTGCAGGCCGACGTCAGTTCGTCCACCGCCGCGTTGAGCGGCGACAGGTCCGGGACGTCGCCGTCGGCGACCCCGGCGCGGACGTTGTCGATCGCCTCGCCCACCGAGTCGGCCGCGTCCCGAACGTCCGTGTCGGAGACGTCGGCCGACAGCTCGTTCAGGTCGTTCTCGGCGGCGTCCGCCGCGTCCAGGAAGCCCGTCGGGTCCTCCGAGTCGAGCGCCCGCCCGAGGGCGTCCACGCTGTTGGACACCTCCAGCGCCAACCGCGTGCAGTCCACGGCGCGTTGCAGGTCACAGCCCAGGGTGCCGAACGCCGCCGCGACCGCGACCGCGCCGCCGGACAGGCCCATCCGGATGGTCCTCACGTCAAACTCCCCTCCGCCGGACGGCCGTTCCGCCCTGCCCTCCCCCATTGTCGGGGCCGTCAGGCGGACTCGGCCAGCGCCGCCCGCTGCGCCTCGGCCAACCGCGCGCAGCCGCCCGCCGCCAGGTCCAACAGCGCGTCCAGCTCGGCCCGTTGGAACGGCGCGCCCTCCGCGGTGCCCTGCACCTCGACGAACGCGCCGGAGTCGGTGCAGACCACGTTCATGTCGGTCCCGGCCCGCACGTCCTCGGTGTAGGCGAGGTCGAGCAGCGGGGTCCCGTCCACGATGCCGACGCTGACGGCGGCGACCTGGCCGGTCAGCGGCTCGTTCCTGCCCTTGATCAACTTCCTGCCCCGGCCCCAGGCCACCGCGTCGGCCAGCGCCACATAGGCGCCGGTGATCGCCGCCGTCCTGGTGCCGCCGTCGGCCTGGAGGACGTCGCAGTCCAGCACCACCGTGTTCTCGCCCAGCGCGCGGAAGTCGACCACGGCGCGCAGCGAACGGCCGATGAGCCGGGAGATCTCGTGGGTGCGGCCGCCGATCTTGCCGCGCACCGACTCGCGGTCGCCCCTGGTGTTGGTGGCGCGCGGCAGCATCGCGTACTCGGCGGTGACCCAGCCCTCCCCGCTGCCCCGCCGCCAGCGGGGCACCCCCTCGGTGACGCTGGCCGTGCACAGCACTCTGGTGTCGCCGAAGGAGACCAGTACCGAGCCCTCCGCGTGCTTGCTCCAGCCGCGTTCGATGGTCACGGGGCGGAGCTGGTCGGCCGTCCGGCCGTCGATGCGAGACATGGAAGCGAGCCTATCCGGCGTCCGGCCTGCGCCGATCCCCGGATTCCGGCCGCCGGCGGCGGCCCGTTCACGGCGCGGTGGACGGACCGTCAGATCTCGTAGACGGCGCCGGGGCGCGCCAGTTCGACCGGTCCGTCGAAGGTGGCCTTGGCGTCGCCGAGGTTCACCTGGGCGTCGGTCCACGGCGGGATGTGGGTGAGCACCAGCCGCTCGGCGCCGGCCCGCTGCGCGCAGCCGCCGGCCTCGCGCCCGTTGAGGTGCACGTCGGGGGCGTCCTCCTTGCCCTGGGTGAACGACGCCTCGCACAGGAACAGGTCGACGCCGGAGGCGAGTTGGGTCAGCTCCCCGCAGGTGCCGGTGTCCCCCGAGTAGCACAGCGAGCGGCCGGCGTGCTCGATCCGGAAGCCGTAGGTCTCCACCGGGTGGTTGACCCGCGCGGTGCGCACGGTCAGCGGCCCGAGGCGGAACGCGCCCATCCCGCCGAGGGTGTGGAAGTCGAAGACCTCCCGCATCGAGGACTCCTCCGGCACGTCGTCGTAGGCGGTGATCAGCCGCCGCTCCGTGCCGGTCGGCCCGTACACCGGGACCCGCGCCGGCCGCCCGCCCTCGTGCCGGTAGTAACGGGCCACGAAGTAGCCGGTCATGTCGATGCAGTGGTCGGGGTGGAGGTGACTGAGCGCGATGGCGTCGATGTCATACAGCCCGCAGTACTTCTGTAGCTCGCCGAGGGCGCCGTTGCCCAGGTCGAGGAGCAGCCGGTAGCCCTCGGCCTCGACGAGGTAGCTGGAGCAGGCCGAGTCCGTGGACGGGAACGACCCCGAGCAGCCGACGACGGTGAGCTTCATAAACCGGGGAACCTCCGTTGTGGGGTTCGAACGACTCTAAGTCGCCAACCGGCCCGCCGGGCATCGCGCGGGCCCGGGTGTGGGCGGAATCACCAACTTCTGTGACCAGTGCGGCCGGTGTCACAAAACACCAGCTCGAAGCGTTCGCTCACATTCTGGTACGCGAACGAACGCGAATTGCGAGCAGCAGTCCGACACCGATCCAGATGGCGAACATCGAGGAACCGCCATACGACAGGAACGGCAACGGAAGCCCGGTCACCGGCATGATCCCCAGCGCCATCCCCATGTTCTGGAAGGTCTGGAACGCGACCCAGGAGACAATGCCGACCGCGACGATCGTTCCATAGGGATCGGGCGCCTCCCTGGCGATCCGGCAGCCGCGCCAGAGCACCACGCCCAACAGCGCGATGATCAGTCCGGCACCGAGAAAGCCGAGTTCCTCGCCGGCCACCGTGAACACGAAGTCGGTGTGCTGTTCCGGCACGAACTGCCCCAGCGTCTGGCTACCGTGGAAGAGGCCCTGCCCGAAGAGGCCGCCGGAGCCGATGGCGATCCGCGCCTGGTTGGTGTTGTATCCCACGCCGGCCGGGTCGAGCGCCGGGTTGGCGAACGCGGCGAACCGGTTGATCTGGTACTCGTCGAGCAGCCCCACCTGCCACACCGCGACCGCGCCGGCCACGCCCAGCGTCACCAGCCCGAGAATCCACGCGCGGCCCGTTCCCGAGGCGGCCAGCACGCCCAGCGCGATCACCGCGAGCACCATGGTCTGCCCGACGTCCGGCATCAGCATCACCAGCGCCGCCGGGACCGCGACCACCAGCAGCGCCTGGAGCACGGTGCGGCTGTCGGGCCCGTCCCTGCGCTCGTTGTCCCCGGGCGCCGCCAGCAGCAGCGCCATCGCGAGGATCACCCCGATCTTCGCCAGCTCGGAGGGCTGGAACGCGAAGCCGCCGGGGAGTTGGAGCCAGCTGCGGGAGCCGTTGACGGTGGAGCCCAGCGGGGTCAGCACCAGCAGCGACAGCACCACGCACAGCAGGTACAGCATCGGCACGGCGGCCCGCAGCCGCAGATAGCCGTACCAGACGACCAGGGCGCACAGCCCGAGCGCGATGGCGACGTTGAGCAGCTGCCGCATCAGGAAGAACTCGGGCTCGCCGTTGTTGAGGTCGGTGCGGTTGCGGGTCGCCGAGTAGACCAGCAGGGTGCCGAGGGTGGTGAGGGCCACGGCCGAGAGCGTCAGCGGCCAGTCCAGCCGTCGGGCGAGCGAGCCCCTGGCGGTCATCAGCCGCCAGACGCTCTGCTCGCCGGTGGGGGGAGGGGCGGAGAGGGTGTAGCTGCGCACGGTCACACAAATGACCATACGTGTCCGATCCACTCCGCAGCGTCAACTCCGGGCGGGGGCGTCACCCCGCGAGGGGAGCCTCAGGCCCAGAGCTGGCCCTGGAGGCGTTCGACGGCCTCCTCGGTGGAGGCCGCCTCGTAGATCCCGGTGGACAGGTACTTCCAGCCGCCGTCGGCGACCACGAAGACGATGTCCGCCGGCCTCCCCGCGGCGACCGCCTTCCGGCCCACGCCCAGCGCGGCGTGCAGCACGGCGCCGGTGGAGACGCCGGCGAAGATGCCCTCCTCGTCCAGCAGCTGCCGCACCCGGCGCACCGCGTCCTCGGAGCCGACGGAGTACCTGGTGGTCAGCACGGAGTCGTCGTACAGCTCCGGAACGAAGCCCTCGTCCAGGTTCCGCAGGCCGTAGACCAGGTCGTCGTAGCGCGGCTCGGCGGCGACGACCTCGATGTCGGGGCGCTGCTCGCGCAGGTACCGGCCGACGCCCATCAGCGTTCCCGTGGTGCCGAGGCCGGCGACGAAGTGGGTGACCGAGGGCAGGTCGGCGAGGATCTCGGGCCCGGTGGTGGCGTAGTGGGCGCCCGCGTTGTCCGGGTTCCCGTACTGGTAGAGCATCACCCAGTCCGGGTGCTGGTCGGCCAACTCCTTGGCGACCCGCACCGCCGTGTTGGAGCCGCCGGCGGCCGGCGAGGAGATGATCTCGGCGCCCCACATCGACAGCAGCTGACGCCGCTCGGCCGAGGTGTTCTCCGGCATCACGCAGACGATCCGGTATCCCTTGAGCCGGGCCGCCATGGCCAGCGAGATGCCGGTGTTCCCCGAGGTCGGCTCCAGGATGGTGCAGCCGGGGGTGAGCCGGCCGTCCTTCTCGGCCTGCTCGATCATGTACAGCGCGGGACGGTCCTTGATCGAACCGGTCGGGTTCCGGTCCTCCAACTTGGCCCAGATCCGCACCTCCTCGCTGGGCGAGAGCCGGGGCAGCCGCACCAGCGGGGTGTTCCCGACGGAGGCCAGCGCGCTGTCGAAGCGCATCAGCCCATGCCCCCGGCGACCGCCGGCAGGATGGTGACGCTGTCGCCGTCGTTGAGCGGGGTGGCGATGCCGTCGAGGAAGCGGACGTCCTCGTCGTTGAGGTAGACGTTGACGAAGCGGCGCAGCTGCTCGCCGTCCACCAGCCGCTCGCGGATGCCCGGGTGGTTGGCCTCCAGGTCGGTGAACAGCTCCTCGATCGTCTTCCCGTTGCCGGTCACGGCCTTCTGGCCGTCGGTGTAGGTGCGGAGGATGGTCGGGATGCGGACCTCGATGGCCATGAAGGACTCCAGAGAGGGACAGACGGACGCGGAACTTGCTTCGGCGGTGGGCGACCGGACCGGCCGGTCAACGAACCACGGGACACTCGGCCTGCGGTCGGGAGTCGCTCACGTCCGGGAGAACCATGGCGTCATCGTATCGATTCCCGGATGGGCGATCGAGACCGTTCAGCATACGAACGTGGACGTCTCAGAACCGCGTAAGGAGGCCGCTGACCAGCGCCGTTGTGCCTCGGTGCCGGGCGTCGGCGGGTCAGCCCCGGTAGGACTCGACCACCCGGACCTCCTCCTCGGTGATCTCGCCGTCCACGATGCGGAACGACCGGAACGGGACCGGGCCCTCGCCGTCGCCGCTCTCGGCGGTGGAGACCAGCACGTAGTGCGCGTTGGGCTCCTGGGCGAGGGAGACGTCGGTGCGGGACGGGTACGCCTCGGTCGCGGTGTGCGAGTGGTAGACGACGACGGCCTCCTCGTCGCGGTCGTCCATCTCCCGGTAGAGCCGCAGCAGGTCCATCGAGTCGAACTCGTAGAACGTGGGCGAGCGGGCCGCGTTGAGCATCGGGACGAAGCGCTCCGGGCGGTCGGAGCCGACCGGGCCAGCGATGACGCCGCAGGCCTCGTCGGGGTGGTCCGCCCGGGCGTGGGCGATGATCTGGTCGCGCAGGGCCGCCGTGATGGTCAACATGGGGCCAGCCTAGGACGCCGCCGCGCCGCCCGGCCGACCGGGAGCCGGACCGGGCCCGGGGCTACTTGGCCAGCGTGATGTCCTCGGCCGACTCGGCCTGTTCGGCGGCCCGCTCGTCCGCCTCGATCTGCTCCTCGCTGTCCCCGGCGTCCCGCCGCCGCACATAGGTGAGCACCTTGCGCAGCTCGGCGCGGACCACGGGCGCCAGCAGATAGAGCCCGATGATGTTGCAGACCGCCGCCAGGAAGAGGAACGCGTCCGCCAGGTCGACCAGGGTGCCCAGCGAGAGCAGCGCGCCGCCGACGGTGAGCAGGCAGAACAGCGCCTTGTAGCTGCCGTCGGCCAGCCGGCCGGGGCCGAACAGGTGCGTCCACGCCTTGAGACCGTAGTAGCCCCAGGTGATGATCGTGGCGAACGCGAAGAGGAAGACCGCCAGCGTCAGCACGTACGGGAAGCCGGGCAGCGCCGTCTCGAAGGCGTCCGAGGTGATGGAGATGCCGACGCTGTTGCCCTCGACGGCCTCGCCGGAGGCGACCCGCTCCCTGGCCTCCTGGTAGAGCGGCCCGCCGGCCACCACGATGGTCAGCGCGGTCATGGTGCAGATCACCACGGTGTCGAGGAACGGCTCGATCAGCGCGACCAGGCCCTCGGTCGCCGGCCGCTTGGTCTTGACGGCCGAGTGCGCGATGGGCGCCGAGCCGACGCCCGCCTCGTTGGAGAACGCCGCCCGCTGGAAGCCGACGATCAGCGCGCCCACCACCCCGCCGGCGACGCCCTCGGGGCTGACGGACTCGCGGCAGATGGTGGCCACGGCGTCGGGGACCGCCGTGGCGTTGCAGCCGATCACCACCAGGCAGGCCGCGCAGTAGAGGATCGACATGGCCGGCACGAGCCGGCTGGTCACCCGGCCGATCGCGCGGATGCCGCCGACCAGCACCAGCCCGGCGAGCAGCGCGACCACGGTGCCGAAGAGCAGCGCGCCACCGGAGCCGGCGAAGAACGAGGTGTGGTCCTCGGTGACGGCGACCAGCTGCTCCAGGCTCTGGTTGACCTGGAAGAGGTTCCCGCCGAAGAACGCGAAGAACAGGATCGTGACGGCCGCGAGCAGCGAGAGCGTGCCGCCAAGGCGGGGCAGCCCGCGTTCGGCCAGGCCCTTGCGGAGGTAGTGCATCGGGCCGCCGGAGACCCGGCCGTGCTGGTCGATCTCGCGGTAGCGGACGCCGAGGGTGCACTCGACGAACTTGCTGGCCATGCCGAGGAAGCCGCAGAGCATCATCCACACCGTGGCGCCCGGGCCGCCGATGGAGACGGCGATGGCCACGCCCGCGATGTTGCCGAGCCCGACCGTGCCGGAGACGGCCGAGGTCAGCGCCTGGAAGTGGGTGACCTCGCCGGGGGCGTCCGGCTGCTCGTAGCGGCCGCGCACCAACTTCAGGGCCAGCGGCAGGTGACGGATCTGCACAAAACCGAAGAGCACCGTGAAGACCAGCCCGGCGACCGCGAGCCAGCCCACGATCAGCGGAAAGGGTCCGCCAAAGAGTTCGATTTCATAGAAGACCACCTGGGTCAGCGCCCGACTGACCGGTTCGAAGAGATTGTTGACCGTTTGATCGATCTCATCGGTCCAGGAGTGCTGGCCTGCCATGCGATACCCCTGACGGTGCGCGAAATAAAAACACCGTCAGGTTATCCGCGAATGGAACTCACGGCAGAAGAGTCTCCACCAGGGTCTCCTGAAGGCTCCCCAGCCAGAGAAAGGCGATCACCATGGGTTTTCTGGGGTCCTCGTCCGGAAGGTCGAACAGCTTTTCGGTGGTGGACTCGTCCTCGATTCCGAGCCGCGCGCCGATCACCAGCCGGAGGTCGTTGAGCCCGCCGAGCCAGCGGTCCGAGGCCGCCCGGTCCAGCGTCAGCACGGCCTCGCCGCCCGCCTCGGGCCGCGCGCTCCGCGCCTCGTCCAGGGCGCGCACCATGGCCAGCAGCCGGTCCCGCTTCTGGGTACGAAGATCGCTCTCGGTGAATCGACGGAACTCGGCCGAACGGGTGCGCGCCGCCGGATCGGGCGGGGACTCCGGGTCTCCGTAGGCGTCGGGAAACAGCCGCGCCAGCGCGGGGTCGGAGGGCGGCTCGCTGGGGCCCTCGGCAAAGAGCGCGTTCAACGGATCGGCATTCTCGGGTTCGCCCTGATCGGGACCGATCAGCTCAAGAAGCTGAACGGTCAGGCTGCGAAGAACGGAGATCTCGCCGTCATCCAGGGTGACCGAGGCGCCGCCCTCGCCGCCGGGCAGCCGCTCGAAGTAGCCAGGCATCAGCGGTCCCGCTGGAGCGTCGCCCAGAGCCCGTAGCCGTGCATCGCCTGCACGTCCCGCTCCATTTCCTCGCGGCTGCCCTGGGAGACCACGGCCCGCCCCTTGTGGTGGACGTCAAGCATCAGCTTCTTGGCCTTGTCCTTCGAATAGCCGAAATACGTCTGGAAGACATAGGTCACGTAACTCATCAGATTCACCGGGTCGTTGTGCACCACGGTGACCCATGGGACGTCCGGTGCCGGCGCCTGCTCGGACGCCGACTGCTCCTCGGTGCGCTCGATCTCCACGGGCATGGCAGTCACCCCTCCATGCTGCCATCACCCCGCCTGCCGAACCCAAACGCCCAGGACAGCGACCCGACGGGCGCCGGGCGAAGAGATATCGTCAGATTGACGAGATCGGGGGTACACTCGCGCCATGGACGTCATGGACCACTGGCCGACCACGCTGCCGGTGAAGGTGCCCTCGACCGCGCTCTTCACCGACCAGTACGAGCTGACCATGTTGCAGGCCGCGCTCCGGGCGGGCACCGCGCACCGGCGTTCGGTGTTCGAGGTCTTCACCCGCCGGCTGCCCGAGGGCCGCCGCTACGGGGTGGTGGCCGGCACCGGGCGGGTGCTGGACGCGGTGGCCAGCTTCCGCTTCGAGCCCGAGATGCTCGACTTCCTCGACCGCCAGGAGGTGGTCGACGGGCCGACGCTCGACTGGCTCGCCACCTACCGCTTCACCGGCTCCGTGCGCGGCTATCCGGAGGGCGAGGTGTACTTCCCCGGCTCGCCGATCCTCACGGTCGAGGGCAGCTTCGCCGAGTGCGTGCTGCTGGAGACGGTCGTGCTGTCGATCCTCAACCACGACTCGGCCGTGGCCGCCGCCGCATCCCGGATGGCGGTGGCCGCCGGCGACCGGCCGCTGATGGAGATGGGCGCCCGGCGCACCCACGAGCTGGGCGCGGTGGCCGCCGCCAGGGCCGCCTATGTCGGAGGCTTCTCGGCCACCTCCGACCTGGCCGCCGGCTTCCGCTACGGCATCCCCACCGTGGGCACCAGCGCGCACGCGTTCACGCTGCTCCACGACACCGAGCGGGACGCGTTCACCGCCCAGGTCGCCTCGCTCGGCCGCTCCACCACGCTGCTCGTCGACACCTACGACGTGGCCGAGGCGGTGCGCGCCGCCGTCGAGATCGCCGGGCCCGAGCTGGGCGCGGTGCGGATCGACTCGGGCGACCTGCTGGTGGTGGCGCACGAGGTGCGGCGACAGCTCGACGAGCTGGGCGCGACCGGCACCCGGATCGTGGTGACCAGCGACCTCGACGAGTACGCCATCGCCTCGCTGGCCGCCGCGCCGGTGGACGCCTACGGGGTCGGCACCGAGCTGGTCACCGGCTCGGGCCACCCGACCTGCTCGATGGTCTACAAGCTGGTGGCCCGCGCCGAAGGCGACGATCCGGAGGCGCCGCTGCGGCCGGTCGCCAAGAAGTCGCTGGGCGGCAAGCTCTCGGTGGCCGGCGTGAAGTGGGCGGCCCGGCCGGTGGACGAGCGCGGGGTCGCCGAGGCCGAGGTGATCGGCACCGGCGAGATCCCCGACGAGCTGGCCGACCGCCGGCTGGGCGTCGAGCTGGTGCGGAACGGCGAGCCGGTCGGCGCCGAGCCGCTCGGCGCGGCCAGGGAACGCCACGTCAGCGCCCGCGCGGCGCTGCCGCTGTCGGCCCGCCAGCTCTCCCGGGGCGAGCCGGTGCTGCCGACCCGCTATCTGACGCCCCTCGCCTGAGCGTTCCGCCCAGTAGGCTCGTGCCCCCGGTCGCCCGGCGGGCACGGCCGGGGAACGTCGCAACCGAACCCACGAACCTCCACGAACCTCACGAAGGTGGTCCCGATGCACCGCGCGCTGATCGTCGTCGATGTGCAGAACGACTTCTGCGAGGGGGGCAGCCTCGCCGTCGCCGGCGGCGCCGATGTGGCGGCGGCGATCACCGACCTGATCGCCGCCTCGACGGCCGGGTACCGCCATGTGGTGGCCACCCGCGACCGGCACATCTCCCCCGGTGATCACTTCTCGGCCGATCCCGACTTCCAGCACAGCTGGCCGCGCCACTGCGTGGCCGGCACCGAGGGCGTCGGCTTCCACCCGAACTTCGCTCCCGCCGTCGCTTCCGGCGCCGTCGAGGCCTGCTTCGACAAGGGCGCCTACGAGGCCGCCTACAGCGGCTTCGAGGGCCACGACGAGTCGGGCACCGGGCTGGCGGACTGGCTGCGCGCCCGGGAGGTCACCGAGGTGGACGTGGTGGGCATCGCCACCGACCACTGCGTGCGGGCCACCGCGCTGGACGCGGAGCGGGCCGGCTTCCGCACCCGGGTGCTGCTGAGCCTGACCGCCGGGGTGGCGCGGCCCTCCGTGGACGCGGCGCTGGCGGAGCTGGGCGAGGCCGGCGTGGAGCTGACGGGCACCCCGGTCGTCAGGGCCTGACCGGCGGGGCTCCCCGGGCGGGCCGGGTCAGCTGGCCAGCCGGGTGGCCGAGCGGAACAGATGCGTCATCGGGTGCCAGCTCTCGGTGAGGCCGCAGGGCGCGGAGCGCCAGACGACGCCCTCCGGGTGGTGCAGCACGGCGGAGATCTCGTCCGGGGTGGGCGGGGCCGCGTTGCCCCGCAGATAGACGGCGCGCAGGCCCAGGTTCCGCAGCCGGGTGAGCGCCCTGGGGCGGTTCACGGCGTGGACCAGCACCCGCACCGTCCGGCCCGACGCGTCGGGCCTGGGCACGGTGAGCGCGACGACGACGCTGCCATCGGGCAGCCGCACAAACCCTCCGTTGGCCATCAGACACCTTTCCCGGTTCGTTCTCCTTCGAGGATGGACTTACGACATCCTTACGCGATCGGCCGCCGCCCGTCGAGGGGCGGCGGCCGATACATGCTCTGACCTGCGGTTTTCTAGTTCGTCACATCAGCGTCCGTCAGATGTCGACGGAACGTGAACGCGACAGCACCGTCCGTCTCCGCTCAGCGGCCGCTCTTGGAGACCAGGACGACGAGCGGCTGGGTGCCTCTCCTGGGCTCGACGAGGACCGAGATCCGGGTGTTGGTGTCCGGAACGATCACGCTGTTGCCCGGGTTCGCCTCGTCCCAGTACTCGCCCCTCCGGTCGTCGAAGGCGCGGGCCGCGTCCTGGCTCGGCAGCGTGGTCGGCTCGCCGTCCAGATGGAGCGTCAACTCGGCCGTGTCCGACCGGCCGAAGGTGGCGTCCCGCGACTGGATGCGGTTGCGGATCGTCGTCCCGTCCGACCAGGTCTCGGACGTCGGGTGCGCGTCCACCGGCAGGATCAGGCCCTCGCCCGGGTGCTGGCTGGTGTTGTTGTCGCTCTGCGAGGTGTCCCACAGCCACACCAACATGCCGTTCTCGTAGGAGTAGTGCTCCACCCAGTCCGGACGGTCGGTGAGCCAGCTGAAGTTGTACGGGCCGCTCTCCAACGTCTCGTCGTAGCCGACGTACTGGCGGTTCTCCACGATGTAGTACTGCGGATAGTCGTCGGTGACCGAGGCGCCGACCACGGAGAAGCCGTCGGCCTCCCAGTCGCCCTCGCCCTCCTCGGCGTTGTCGCTGAACACGACCTCGCCGTCGGCGGTCACGGTGATCTCGTCGGCGGTGAAGCCGATCTCCGCCAGCCCGCCGTCGGTCTGGTAGCGGAACCTGAGGTCCACGCTGGCGCCCGCGTAGGCGTCCAGCGGGAACGACAGGGCCTGGTGGCCGTCCGAGACGCCGGTCACCACGGAACGACCCGCGCTGTCCTGCGGCAGCGGCTCGCCGTCGGCGGTGCCCTCCAGCGGGGTCCACGCGCCGCCGGTGGAGGCCTCGACATAGAGGTTGTCGTAGCCCTCCTCGATGTTCCACCAACCGGTCAGGTCCAGCGAGGCGGTTGACGCGCCGGTGAGGTCCACCGTGCGGGTGAGCGTGTTGCTCAGGTCGTCGCCCGAGCCGCTCCACCACTGTGCCTCGCCCTCGGCGGGCTCGGCGATCTCGTGGGTGACGGTCTTCTCCGGCAGCTCGACGATCACGGCCTGGGTGTTGCCGCGCTGCGGGTAGACCTCGCTGGAGGGGCCGACCAGGTGCAGCGAGGTACTCGCGGCCTGCGCCACCTCGTAGTCCAGCCAGCCGAGTTGCAGCTTCTCCCAGGAGCCCATGTCGTTGGGCAGGGTGCCGATGGCGCCCTCGCCCAGGCTCAGCCAGGAGCCGGAGGACATGGCGGACCAGAAGGCGGTGCCGTTCTCGCCGCCGGCCGTGTCGTAGAGGTCGGGCAGCCCGAGGTCGTGGGCGAACTCGTGGGCGAAGACGCCGACTCCGCCGTTCTCCGGCTGGATGGTGTAGTCGCCGACCCACAGGCCGGTGTCGGCGACCTGGGTGCCGCCGGCCGGGTTGTGCTCGGGCCCTGTGGTGCCGATCTGGTCGGCGAACGCGTACCAGCGGTGCGCCCAGATGGCGTCCTCGCCCTGCGCGCCGCCGCCGGCCGACTCGTCCTCGCCGGCGTGCACGATCTGGAAGTGGTCCAGATAGCCGTCCGGCTCGTTGAAGTCGCCGTCGCCGTCGTAGTCGTAGCGGTCCTGTACGTCGTACTCGGCGAGCGTCGCGGCGACCTCCTCCGGGCTGGCCCCGGCCGCGAGCTGGTCCTCGTACCAGGCGTTGACGCCGTCGGTGACGACGTCCCAGACCTCGGGGCAGACGTTGTCGCCACAGGCGTTGGTGCCGTACCTGGCCTCGTTGTAGTCGACCCTGACCCAGTCGGTCACCAGGCCGTCCACGGTGTACTGCCCCGAGGACTGGCGCTCGAAGTACTGCTTGACGGACGGTACTTCGGGGTCCTCCGAGTAGTAGATGTCCTCGTAGTACTGCCGGTCGAAGTCCTCCTGCCAGATGGTGGAGTTGTCGTTCTCCCGGTCGGGCTCCGCTATCTCGTTGACGCGGGGCCCGGGCGTGCCGCCGTACTCGGGGTCGACCTCGTCGCCGAACTCCACCAGCACGGTGAAGATCTTGTCGGTGCCGGTGGTGGCCACCTCGACGAACTCGCCCTCGCTCAGCTCCACCACCTCGGAGCCGCCCAGCGTGCGCGGGCTGGACTCGCCCGCGATCAACCGCTGGAACGCCTGCTGCCGCTGCGCCTCGCGCTTCTCGGCCAGCGGGTTCTCCAACTCCGGTTCGGCGGCGCTGAATCGCTGGTCCTGGGGCCCGGCGCCCTCGTCGGCCGGCGGCTGCTGGGCCTGCGCGGTCCCGACGGGCACCAGTGCCGCCGCACCGAGCGCGGCGATGGCCGTCGCCACGGCGGCGGTCGTGGATCTCGTGGATCTCTTTCCTAGCTTCACCTGTTCGCCAGTCCTCCCCTGCGCCCGCAGTGTGTTGTCGCAGTGTGCTAACGGGACGCATTTGACATGAGTAAGACAGAAAAAGACAGCCCTTGATTCGAACTCCGTGGCCAACTAGCGTTTTTCGACGGCCTGTCGTGCGTCGCTCGGGCCTCCCTGGTGCGCCCGCCGTCGGTCCGGTTGATCCGGTTGATCCGTGACGGCCCGTCCGGCGCCGCCCTCCGTTCCCGGGAGCGCTCCCCTTCGCGGCCCGTTGTTCCCGGGCGATGACCCGGTGCGCCCCCCTGTGCTTCCCGCTGGCATGAGCCGGAGGCTTACTCAACTCGCCGGACGGGCATCGAGGCTCGTAGAGTCGTTCGAGAGAGGTCACCCCCCTGCCTCTCCCGACGGCTACAGCACTCCATCCGAGGACGGAAACCGCCATGCCGCACCCGACCCCCGTGCAGACTGTCTACGGTTCGGTCACCGTCGTCTCCCTCACCCTCCTGCTGCTGGCGTTAGCCCCCGAGAACCCCGGGGTCGCTTCGCTGTTGATCGCCGCCGGCGCGCTCGTCGCCGGCACCGTGGTGGCGCTGCTCGTCGGGTCCAGGCGCCGGGCCGTCGCGCCCGAGCCCGAGCCGGCGACGCCACCGCGCCCCGCCCCGGCACCGGCCCGCGCCGCCGCGCGCGACCGCGTCCGGGTCTGAACGAACGCCACGTTCGCGCGCCAGGTGCGCGACCGGATGCGACATCAGGCGGTGGAGACCACCACGGTCCTCGCCGCCTTGTCGTGCAGACACTGCCGGTAGGGCTGGTCCCAGGTGCAGAAGAGCACGTTGACCAGCCAGAAGACGAAGCCCACGCAGGGCAGCAGCTGCGGCAGCGAGTAGACGCCGGCGCGCAGCCAGCCCGCGCTGCCGCGCGGCACGGAGCCGTCGGCCAGCATCGCGACCCGGATCTTCATGGCCATCTTGCCGAGCGTCTGGCCCCGGGCGGAGAGCATCAGCGCCTCGTAGACGAAGTAGACCAGCAGCACCACGGCCTGCCGGCCGTAGGAGCCGCCGTTGCCGCCGCCGTCGTCGAAGTCGTAGGTGCCGGCGAACGGCCAGAGGATCAGCGTCACCGGGATGCCGACGATCAGCGTGTCGATGATCCGCGCCACCAGCCGGCGCCACCTGGAGGGCAGCGGCGGCATCCCGGCCAACGGGTCGGCCGCGCCCTGCGGGCCGCCGTAGGGGGACTCGGGGTAACGGCCGCCGCCCGGCACCCCCGTGGTGTCGCCGCTGGCGGGGGGTGGCGGCGCGGGCGGCAGCCCGGACTCGCTGGACTGGGCCGGGTCGAAGGGCCGATTCCGCTCCGGCTCACCGCCGGGGCCTGGCTGGGGCTGCTCGCTGCTCATGGCAGCGAGTCCACCCCGGCCCCGGCGGCACCGCATCCGGGCGGCGGCGTATGGGGGTAACGGGCGGGCGTCGGGGCTACTGCGCTGGGCCGACCGGGTCAGCGGCGGCCGCCGGTGGACCGCCCTTGCCCGCGACGAAGGTGTGCGCCGCCTTGTCGTGCCAGCCCTGTCGCCAGGGTTGGTCCCGGACGGCCAGGATCATGTTGACGATCCCGACCAGCACCAGCGACAACAGGTTGTAGACCAGCCATCGGTTGATCGCCCGGCCGAACGAGGGCGGCTCCTGCCGCTCCATGTCCAGGACCTTGAGACCGAGCATCGCCTTGCCCAGGGTGGTGCCCCACAGCGCGACGGGCAGCACCTCGAAGAGCAGGCCGACGCCGAGGAACACCCCGAGCACCATGGCGAGATAGCCGCCGGTGGTGCCGTCGATCAGCCACACCGTCTCGTTGACGCCGGCCCGCTCGATGGCGTCGATCCGGTCGCTGATGTGGTCGCTGGCCTCGCTCAGCAGCGGGACGGCGAGGGCGGCGGCGCCGCCGAGCGGGAGGATGGAGTCGATGATCCGGGCGAAGAGCCGCTTGCCGGGCGACGCGGGGTACATCTGCTCCGGGTCGGTGAACCGCGCCATCATCGTCAGCGGCGCGCCCTCGTGGGACTGGAGGTACGCCGACTGCGCGTGCGGCTGCTGGGGTTGCCCGGGGGCCGGCTGACCGCCGGGCCCCCCGGCCTGCGGCGGGTAGCCGTAGCCACCGGGCTGCTGGCCGGGGGCCGGCGGACCGGGCTGGCCGCCGGGAGGCGGGAAACCGTAGCCGCCGCCCTGCTGGCCAGGGGCCGGCTGACCCGGCTGACCCGGCTGGCCGGCCTGGGGTGGGAAACCGTAGCCACCGGGCTGGCCGGGGGCCGGCTGACCCGGCTGACCGCCGGGAGGCGGGAAACCGTAGCCGCCGCCCTGCTGGCCAGGGGCCGGCTGACCCGGCTGGCCCGGCTGGCCGGCCTGGGGCGGGAAGATCTGGTGCGGCTGCGGAACGCCCTGGGCGGGGCTGGGCTGGCCCGGGGCGGGCTGGCCGGCGCCGGGCGGCGGGAAGCCGTAGCCCTGCTGCGGGGGTTGCCCGGCCTGCTGCTGCTGCCCGGGCGCGCCCGAACCGGCGGGCGGGGCGGCCGCGTTGGCGGGGCTCGGCGTCCCCGGCAGGCCAAGTCCCGGAGGACCACCGGCCGGACCACCGGCCGGAGGATTCGCGGCCGGCGGCTGCTGCGGCGCGGCGGACGCCGGCGGCTGCGGCTGCGGCTGCGGCTGCGGCGAACCGGACGGCGCCGTCGCCGCGTTGGCGGCGCTCGGCGTCCCCGGCAGGCCAAGTCCCGGAGGACCAGCGGCCGGACCACCGGCCGGAGCATTCGCGGCCGGGGCGTTCGAGCCCGCCGCCGGGGGCCGCTGCTGGGGAAGGTCCGCCTGGCGCAGGCCGAAGGTCTGCTCGTTGCGGCTCTCCGGCTTGTCCTTCGGCCGGCCGCCCGACTGCTGGGGCACGGCCGGCGGCGGCTCCGAGCCCTCGGACGGGGTCCGCACGAACTGGCCCCTGGGGTCAACGCGCCCGGCGGCGGCCACCGGTGAGGTGCTCACGTCCTCGTCCGGCCGGCCCCCGCCCACGTGCTGGTCGCGACTGGCGGCGATCTCGGCGCGGTTCTGCCGGACGGGCAGCGCTCCCCTGGCGTTCTGGTCGCCCTGCGCCGGCGGGACCGAGGAGGCGCCCGCCGTCGGCGGCGCGGGCAGGGGCTCGCCTTCCCTGGGCTCGGGCCGGCTGCTGCCGGCGACCCAGGTCTGGCCGTCCCAGTACCGGATGTAGCCCGGAATGGACGGGTCGGGATACCAGTTGGGCCCCGGGCCGCCGCTGGCGTTTCCTGCGGGTGGGAGGCTCATAGGCGGGCCGAATCTCCTCGTCCGTGCATCGTGCTGATGGTCGCTGCGGGATACGATGCTACGTCGCCGCGCGAACGGCGGTATCCCCCATCAGTCTGTCGTACCACGGACCCTAACCAACAGCCGTGGCGACCGGGGAACCGAGGCACCTCAAGTGCCCGCGCCAGCGCCCGACTCCCGTCGCCCGGTGGCCCGTTGACGCCCCCGCCGCCTCCCCGGCGCGGGAACCGTGGAGAAAAAGTCCGGCGAACCCGCGTAAGAGTCGCCGCACCTCCCCCTCTCCTCCCCACAGCGGCGCCAACCGGCCGCCGCGCGGCGCCCTCGGCGGCCCGAAGGAACGGACCTGGGAACAACCCGAGATC
This sequence comes from Streptomyces sp. 3MP-14, assembly GCF_006334905.2. NCBI lineage: Bacteria > Bacillati > Actinomycetota > Actinomycetes > Kitasatosporales > Streptomycetaceae > Streptomyces > Streptomyces sp. 3MP-14. The sequence goes on along the minus strand of NZ_VDLZ02000019.1, from coordinate 77,749 downwards.
AAGGGGGTCTTGACCATGCAGACCATCATCGAGCGGGAGCTGGACATCCAGTTGGTGCTCTCCGCCGACCGCAGCATCCCCGTCCCCGCCCGGCTCACCTACCGCTCGGACGACCCCTTCGCCGTGCACATCACCTTCCACATCGGCTCGGACTCGCCCGTGCACTGGACCTTCGCCAGGGAGTTGCTGGTCGAGGGCGTCTTCCGGCCGGCGGGGCAGGGGGACGTGCGGGTGTGGCCCGAAGCGCCCGAGGAGTACCAGCCGTGGGGGACCCGGATCTGTCTGTCGTTGCGCTCGCCCGACGGCGACGCGCTGCTGAGGATTCCCGCGCACACCGTCGCGGCCTGGCTGGAACGCACCATGCGGGTGGTGCCGCCGGGACGGGAGGGGCGGGAGGGCGATCTGGACGCGGAGTTGGCGGCCCTGCTGGCGGCCCCGTTCGCCGAGCACCCCGGGTTCGCCGGGTTCGCCGAGCGGTCCGAGCCCGAGGCGCGGCACGAACGGGCCGCCGAGCCCGAGGGCAGCTCGGAGCTACCGTCGAGGCCGGCGGACCCGGCGCGGCTGGCCGACCTCGGCGACCTGGCCGACCTCACCGACCTGCTCGGGCTCCCCGACCCGGGCCGGCGCGCCGCCGGCGACCTCCTCCCCGGCCGGCGCGACCTCGTTCCGCTGGGCGACCTCGCCGACCTCGCCGACCTCGGCGACCTCGGCGGGCTGCCCGACGTCGGCGCGCTCGCCGACCCCGCCGTCGACCTCCCCGAGCGGGGCGGCGACGACCCCGCCGACGCCGCCGGCTGAGCCCGCCGCCGCGTGCCGCACCAGCGGGATCATCCGCAGCGGCACCGGGTGGGAGAGCGCGATCACGGTCGAGGAACGCACGATGCCGGGAAAGCCCACGACCTGGTCGATCACCCGCTGGAGGTCCTCGTTGGAGCGGGCCACCAGCCGGCACAGCAGGTCGCCCTGGCCGGTGATGGTGTGGAGTTCCAGCACCTCGGGGACCCGGCTGAGGTGGCGGCGGACCCGTTCGCCCACGCCCTGGGTGATCTCCAGGGTGACGAAGGCGGTGACCGGGAAGCCGATGGCCGCCGGGTCGATCTCCGGGCCGAAGCCCCTGATCACGCCCCGGGCGCGCAGCTTCTCCAGGCGCGCCTGCGCGGTGCCGCGCGCGACCCCGAGCCGGCGGCTGGCCTCCAGCACGCCGATGCGCGGCTCGCGCGCCAACAGCTCGATCAGCCGGGCGTCCAACGCGTCGATCGCCATCCCTCACGCCCCTCCCGCACCACGGGCCCACCGGCCCTGGGCATCCTGTACGGAACGTCCCCCGAACCCCGGGACACACTGCACAACATGCCCAGAGAAAGCGCCAACTATTGCACAGAGTGCAGGACGGGCGCACCCTTCGAGCATGACTGCGCACACAAGCAACGAGGCCCGCGAGCACGACCCGTTCCCCGTGCGGGGCATGGACGCGGTGGTCTTCGCGGTGGGCAACGCCAAACAGGCGGCGCACTACTACTCCACGGCGTTCGGGATGACCCTCGTCGCCTACCGGGGCCCCGAGCACGGCAGCCCCGAACTCGCCTCCTACGTCCTGGAGTCGGGCGGCGCCCGCTTCGTGCTGACCTCGGTGATCAGGCCGGAGAGCGCGGAGGGCCACCGGCTGGCCCGGCATGTCGCCGAGCACGGCGACGGCGTGGTCGACCTGGCGATCGAGGTGCCGGACGCCAGGGCCGCGTTCGCGCACGCGACCGCCCAGGGCGCCCGGCCGCTGGCGGAACCGGAGGAGTTCTCCGACGAGAACGGCACGGTGGTGCTCGCCGCCGTCGCCACCTATGGCGAGACCCGCCACACCCTGGTGGAACGCGGCGACTACAAGGGCCCCTACCTGCCCGGCTACGTCCCGGCAGGACCGCTGGTCGCCCGCCCCGAGCGGCGCTTCTTCCAGGCGGTCGACCACTGCGTGGGCAATGTCGAACTGGGTCGGATGAACGAGTGGGTGGAGTTCTACCAGCGGGTGATGGGCTTCACCAACATGAAGGAGTTCGTCGGCGACGACATCGCGACCGAGTACTCGGCGCTGATGTCCAAGGTGGTCGCCGACGGCTCGCGGAAGGTGAAGTTCCCGATCAACGAGCCCGCGCCGGGCCGGAAGAAGTCACAGATCGACGAGTACCTGGAGTTCTACGGCGGGCCCGGCGTCCAGCACATCGCGCTGGCCACCAACGACATCGTCGCCACGGTCGCCGCGATGCGCGCGGCGGGCGTGGAGTTCCTGGGCGTTCCCGACTCCTACTACGACGAACTCGGCTCCTGGGTGGGCGAGACGCGGGTGCCGGTGGAGACGCTGCGCGAACACCGGGTGCTGGCCGACCGGGACGAGGACGGCTACCTGTTGCAGATCTTCACCAAGCCGGTACAGGATCGGCCGACGGTCTTCTTCGAGTTGATCGAACGGCACGGGTCGATGGGATTCGGAAAAGGGAACTTCAAAGCTCTCTTCGAGGCAATCGAGCGTGAACAGGCGCGGCGGGGGAATCTGTAACTACACCACCCCCCACAACCGCCCCCGCGACCTGCACTCGCGGGGGCGGTTTCCGTCTCCGGTCCTGGCGTTCGGGGCTCGCCGCTCAGCAGGCGGGGACCGCGCCGTCGTCGCCCGAGGCCAGCGCGCGCAGGCTGTCCACCGCGCCCTCCAGGGTCTCGACGGGGACCAGCCGCAGCCCGTCGGGCGCGTTGCCCTCGGCCGCCGAGCACTCGTCGCGCGGCACCAGGAACACGGTCGCGCCGTCGTCCCTGGCCGCGTGGGTCTTCAACGGAACGCCGCCGACCGCACCCACCCGCCCCTCGGCGTCGATGGTGCCGGTGCCGGCGATCACCTCGCCGCCGGTGAGGTCGCCGCCCGAGCCGTCGCCGTCCAACAGCGCGACCACGCCCAGCGAGAAGAGCAGCCCGGCGCTGGGGCCGCCGACGTCGGAGAGGTTCAGCTCCACCTCGACGCCCTCGTCCGAGCGGCCGAGATAGCCCAACGCCGCCGTCACGGCCGCGTCCTGGGAGGAGCGCATCTGCTCCTCGTTGTGGTCCCTGATCTCCTCCGGCGAGTCGCCCACCGGGTAGACGGACTCCCGTGGCAGCACCGCGCGGTCGTCGGCGAAGTAGCCGCCGATCACGTCGGCCAGCCGCACGGTGGCGTCGGGCGAGGTCGCGTTGATGGTGGTCATCCGCAACTCGCCCGCGCTGGGCAGGGTTTCGGCGCCCTCGATCCGGATCACCGGGGAGCCGTCGTGCTCGCCCAGCACGTCGGCCGTCATCCCCGGCTCGGTCACCGCGAACGGCAGCGGCGCCAGCGCGGCCACCGCGAGCAGCGCGGCGAACGCCACGCCGCAGCCCGCGAGCACCCGGCGCCTGCGGCGCTCGGACGGTGCGGGGTCGGCTGAGTCGGGGGTGGCCTTCGATGCGGCCGGCGCTGCGGGCATGGCAGCGAATCTAACGCAGCGGACGCCGCGTTCCGGCCCGAGCCTCCGGCCGCACGGCCGGCGGTGACGGCGGAGAGCCCGCGGAACGTGCGAGCGCCGGCGCGCGGCGTCCGCTCAGCACAACGCGGCGGCTCAGCGCGGCGCGTCCGCTCGACGCGCCGCGTCCGCTCAGCGCAGCGCGTCCGCGACCTCCCTGGCCGCCTTGATCACCCGGGGGCCGACCTCGGGCGGCACGGTCTCGCTCAGCATCACCACGCCGACGCTGCCCTCAACCCCGCACTCCGCCGGCAGCGGCGCCGCCGCCCCGCTGGCTCCGGCCTCCAACTCCCCGTGGGTGGCGACGAATCCGTCCTCGTTGTCGATGTCCTTGCAGCGGCGGGTGAGGATCGCCCGGCCGGCCGCCCCGCGCTCCAGCGGATGCCGGAAACCCGTGCGGTAGGCGACGTGGTAGTCCGTCCACGTCGGCTCGACCACGGCGATGGCCAGCGCGTCCGTGCCGTCAACGACGGTCAGATGGGCGGTGGCGCCCAGCTCCTCGGCGAGCGAGCGCAGCGCCGGCAGCGCCGCGTCCCGCACCAGGGGGTGCACCTGGCGGCCCAGGCCGAGCACGCCGATCCCGACCCTGGCCCGGCCGCCGGCGTCGCGGCGCACCAGGGCGTGTTGTTCCAGGGTGGCTATCAACCGGTAGACGACCGTCCGGTTGACGCCGAGTCGACGGGACAGTTCGGTCACGGTCAATCCGTGATCGGTTTCTGCCAGGAGTTTGAGGACTCGCAGTCCTCGATCGAGCGTCTGAGAGGTCTCCGTGGTCACGACGCCCCCTTCTCAGGTGAGCCCGCCGCCCCCGAGCCCGCGTCGCCCGACCCGGCCGCGGCACGCGCGTGGGCCAACGGTCGCGGTTGCCAAGTAGCACAAGCCGGCAGCACGTCCCGGAGGCGGCTCTGCCACCCGGGGTGTACGCGTGTCCGGAAATGTATCCAGAGTTACCGCTCAGCGGAAGAGGCTGTCCAGAATCCGAGCGGCGGCCGGCCGTTCCGCCCGAAAAAACGCCATAACTCACCTTCCTGACCCGCGAGTCGGGCGTTCTCCGGGCGTGCGTCCAAGGTCACACGGGCCCCCGCGAACCCGTCCCGCCCCGCCGGGCTCACCGCATCCGGGTGGCCCACTCCCGCACCTTGCGCATCCGCTGCTCCAACTGCCCGGCCGTCGCCTCGGCCGTGACCGGACCGCCGCAGGCCCGGCGCAGCTCGGTGTGGATCACCCCGTGTGGCTTCCCCGACTGGTGGGAGTAGGCGCCCACCAGCGAGTTCAGCTCGCGCCGCAGCTCCATCAGCTCCTTGTGGGTGACCACAGGGCGCCGCTCGGCCGGCAGCTCGATCAGGTCGGCCTCGGCGTCCGGCTTCCGGCGGCTGTGCGCGATCTGCCGCGCCTGGCGCTTCTGGAGCAACATCTGCACCTGGTCCGGCTCCAACAGCCCCGGAATGCCCAGATAGTCCTGTTCCTCCTCGCTGCCCGGGTGCGCCTGCATCCCGAACTCGGCGCCGTCGTACATCACCCGGTCGAAGACCGCGTCCGACTCCAGCGCCTCGAACGGGAGTTGCTCCTCGTCGCCCGGCTCGTCCCGTTCCCGCTCGGCCTCGGCCAGCAGCGCCGCCTCCTCGGCGAACGGGTCCTCGTCCTCCTTGCCCTTCGGCTTGTCCAGCACATGGTCGCGCTCCAGCTCCAGCTCGTGCGCGAAGCCCAACAGCTGGGGAATCGTCGGCAGGAAGACCGAGGCCGTCTCGCCGCGCCGCCGCGACCGCACGAAACGCCCCACGGCCTGGGCGAAGAACAGCGGCGTCGAGATCGTCGTCGCGTAGACGCCGACCGCCAGCCGGGGCACGTCCACGCCCTCGGACACCATCCGCACCGCGACCATCCACCGGTCGTCCGACGCCCGGAACTCCTCGATCCGGCCCGAGGCGCCCGCGTCGTCGGAGAGCACCAGCGTCGCCGACTCGCCGGTGATCTCGCGCAGCAGCTTGGCGTAGGCGCGGGCGGACTCCTGGTCGCTGGCGATGACCAGACCGCCCGCGTCGTGGATGGACCGACGCACCTCCCGCAGCCGCTGGTCGGCGGCGCGCAGCACCGCCGGCATCCACTCGCCCCTCGGGTCCAGCGCGGTGCGCCACGCCTGCGAGATCGCGTCCCTCGTCATCGGCTCGCCGAGCCGCGCCGCCACCTCGTCGCCGGCCTTGGTCCGCCAGCGCATGTTGCCGCTGTAGGAGAGGAAGATCACCGGCCGCACCACGCCGTCGGCCAGCGCGTTGCCATAGCCGTACGTGTAGTCGGCGACCGAGCGACGCACCCCGTCGACACCCTCGGCGTAGGCGACGAACGGGATCGGGTTGGTGTCCGAACGGAACGGCGTGCCCGTCAACGCCAGCCGCCGCGTCGCCGGTTCGAACGCCTCCAGGCACGCCTCGCCCCAGGAACGGGAGTCGCCGGCGTGGTGGATCTCGTCGAGGATCACCAGCGTCTTCCGCTGCTCGCAGCGGTTGCGGTGCAGCATCGGGCGCACGCCGACGCCGGCGTAGGTGACGGCGATCCCGTGGAACGAACGGCCGAGCGGGCCGGCGCTGTACTCCGGGTCGAGCCTGATGCCTATCCGGGCGGCGGCCTCCGCCCACTGCGTCTTCAGGTGCTCGGTCGGCGCGACGACCGTGACCTGCTGGACGACGTGGTGGTGCAGCAGCCAGGAGGCGAGCGTCAGCGCGAAGGTCGTCTTGCCGGCGCCCGGCGTCGCCACGGCGAGGAAGTCCCGCGGCTGGGTGCGCAGATACTCGTCCATCGCGCCCTGCTGCCAGGCGCGGAGCTTGCTGGCCGTGCCCCAGGGCGCGCGCCCGGGGAAGGCCGGGGAGAGATGGGAGGAGTGGGCGGCGGCCGGCGAGGCGGACGGTTGCGTGGTACTCACGGTCTCCGGGGCGGGGTTCGAGGCGTTCGCGGTCGGACCCACCGAGCCTATCCGCTCCCCGGGGCGCTGCGCTGGCGAGGCGGGGGCTCGGCCCCGGGAGGCGCCCCGGGGGCGCCCCCGGGGGGCCTCGCGGGGGGCCCGCGTGCGTCGTCGAGCACCCGCCCACGACAGTTACTCGCGCAGTTCCCCGCGCCCCCAAACCCCCCACGGGCGCAGGTGATCCGGAGCGTGCAAGCCCACGACCGCTACTCGCGACAGTTGCTCACGCCCCCCACCCCCCAAGGGGCGCGGGGAACGGCGCGGGTGATCCGGGACTCACCGCAGACGACAACCATGAAGCGTGACCAGGTGCGTCGTCGAGCACCGACCCACGACAGTTACTCGCGCAGCTCCCCGCGCCCCCAAACCCCCCACGGGGCGCGGGTGATCCGGAGCGTGCAGGCCCACGACCGCTACTCGCGGCAGTTGCTCACGGCCCCCAACCCCCCAAGGGGCGCGGGGAACGGCGCGGGTGATCTGGGACTCACCGCAGACGACAACCATGAGGCGTGACCAGGTGCGTCGTCGAGCACCCGCCCACGACAGTTACTCGCGCCCCCAAACCCCCCACGGGCGCGGGTGATGCGGTCGGCAACTCCGCGTGCGCGTTGGCAACGCCACGTACCGGCACCCGTTCGACGACATCAGCCCCCGCCGTCTCCCCGAGCCCGCCCGGCGGGGCTTCCCCCGGCAGGGCTTCCCCGGGCAGGGCCGAGGCGGCCGCCGACCGCGATGCTCAGCAACGCGGCGGTCAGCGTCGCCGCGTAGACCGCGACGAACGCGCCCGGGCCCACCGCCGAGGCGGCGGTGGTCTCCGCCGCGTGGCCGGCGGCGGCCGACGCGTCGCCGCCGAGCGCGGCGAAGAGGGAGCCGACGGTGGTCAGCATCACCACGTTGGCGAGGCTGTCGCACAGTTGCAGCGAAGCGACGTTGCCGCCCGCCTCCTTCGGGGTGGAGAAGCGCAGCACCAGCACGCCGACCGTCGACACCACGAACCCCATCCCGAACGCGCCCACGCCCAGCGTCACCACCGGCAGCCACACCGGCACCGCGTCGAGCAGCACCAGCGGCGTGGTGCCGACGCCTAGCGTGATCAGCAGCGTTCCCAGCCGGACCAGCTTGAGGCGGTGCGGCTCGGCCCACGGCCGGGACTGCGCCCAGGAGCCGACCGCCCAGGTCGCGCCGGACGCGGCCAGCGACAACCCGGCCTGGGTGTAGGAGAGATCCCGCTGGGTGACCAGCAGCAGCGGCAGGAACGTCTGCGTCGACAGGTAGGCGGCGGAGATCACCCCGCGCAGCGCGATCACCGACGGCAGCCCGCGCCTGAGCCGGAACGTTCCGGCCGGCAGCAGCCGCGCCGCCGAAGGCGCCAGCAGCGCCAGCCCGACGGCCACCGGCAGCAGCGAGACCCAGCGCAGCTCCTGCCCGCCGTACTGGAGCAGCCCCGCTCCCAGCGCCACGGCGACGGCGAGCCGCAGCCGGCGGCGGTCCAGCGTCCGCGACGCGCCCTCCGGCGGCCCCGAGGCCGACCGCCGCAGCGCCGGGACCAGCACCAGCAGCGGCAGCACCACCAGCACCGTGATCCCGAGGAACACCCAACGCCAGCCCAGCTGTTCGGTGATGGTGCCGGCGATCACCGGGCCCACCATCGAGGGCACCACCCAGGACGCCGAGAACGCGGCCAGCGCGGCCGGCCGCAGCCGCTCGGGGAAGGCCAGCCGGACCGTGACGTAGAGCGCCACGATCACCAGCCCGCCGCCCACGCCCTGGAACGCCCGGCCGACCACGAAGACCCACATCGACTGGGCGGTCCCGGAGAACAGCAGCCCCAGCGCGAAGGTCGCTATCCCGGCCAGCACCGGCGCCAGCGGCCCCGACCGGTCGCACCACTGCCCGGCGACCGACATGCCCAGCAGGCTGGTGGTGAAGAACGCCGAGAACGCGAACGCGTAGAGCGAGACCCCGTTCAGCGCCTCGGCGGCGGCCGGCATCGCCGTGCCCACCGCCATCGCCTCGAAGGCGATCAGCAGCACGGTCGCCACACAGCCCAGCGTCAGGGCGCGGTAGGGGGCGGACAGCACGCCGCCCGCCGGTTCGGCGGGCGGGTCGTGGCGGCCGGCGTCGGAGGTGCGGGCGGGGCCGCCCGTGCCTCCGGATGATCGGATGGGACCGGGTTCTTCCGGGTCGGTGTCGCGCTCGGCGGCCTCGGTGGGTCTCATGCGTCCAAGGTAAGGACCGAATCCGCCCTTTGCCTATGGATAAAGGACCCAGACGTGCTGGTCCCGGCGGCCTAGGCCGAGGGCCGTTCATCCGCCGGACACATAACGCACGGCGTGGGCTCAGCCGTTGGCGCCCACCGCGAACTGGGGCTTGATCGGCAGCCGGTTGACCGGCTGACCGGTCGCCGCCCGCACCGCCGAGGCCACCGCGGCCGGCGAGGCGACCAGCGGCGGCGCGCTCGCCGTCTTGGCGCCGAAGGGCGCGACCACGTCCCGCTCCTCCAGCAGCGCCACCACCTTCACCTCCGGCACGTCGAGCGCCGTCGGCAGCTGGTACGCCGAGAGGTCCGCGTGCCGCACCTCACCCCGCACCACCCGCAGGTGTTCGGTGAGCGCGGCGCCCACGCCCTGGGCGACGCCGGCCTCGATCCTGGTGCGCAGCTGGCGCGGGTTGAGCACCCGCCCCACGTCCTGCGCGACGGCCATCTCCACCACCCGCACCGCGCCGAGTTCGACATCCACGTCGACCACCGCGCGCACGGCGGCGAACGAGAGCCCGACGAACGCGTCGCCCTGCCCCGCCGCGTCCAGCGGCTCGGTCGGGTGCGGGCGGCACTGCGCGGTGGCCCACAGCTCCTTGCCCTCCAGCGCCTCGGCGACCGGCGTGGACAACACCCCGTCGTAGGAGGTGATCCGGCCGTCCTCGATGCTCAACAGCTCCGCCGACATGCCGAAGTTGGCGGCCAGCGGCTGGAGCAGCTGGGTGCGGACCATGCGCGCGGCCCGCTCCACCGCGCCGGCGGAGACCCAGGTGTGCCGGCCCCGGCCGCCGGGCCCGGCCGGCGGCTGGTCGGTGTCGACCGGCGCCACCACCACCTCGTCGACGCCCAGCACCTCCTGCACGATCTGCCGGGCGAGGGTGGCGAAGCCCTGGCCGGTCTCGACGGCCGCGCACAGCACCGTCGCCTGGCTGCCCTCGACGCGGACGGTGGCCGTGGACACCTCGTCGGTGCCCTCGGCGCCCAGCATGTGCACCATGCCCAGCGCATAGCCCACGCCGCGCCGCACCGCCGCCGGGTCGCCGGCGCCGTCCGGGCCGCCGGGCAGCAGCCAGTCCTCGATCGGGCCGTCCTTGGGCAGCGAGGGCAGCGGCGCCTCGCGCACGGCGGCCAGCAGCTCGGCGACCGGCGCCGGGCAGGTCACCGTCTGCCCCGTGGGCAGGGTGTCGCCGGTCGCCAGCACGTTGCGGGCCCGCAACTCCGCCGGGTCCATGCCGAGTTGGGCGGCCAGCCGGTCCATCTGCCCCTCGTGGGCCGCGCACACCTGCAACGCGCCCTCGCCGCGCAGGAAGCCGGCCGGCGGGTTGTTGGTGCGCACCGCCCAGCCGTCGATCACCGCGTTGGGCACCACATAGGGCCCGGCGGCGAACGCCACGGCCGCCGCGAGCGCGTCGCCGGAGTCGTCGGCGTAGGCGCCGGCGTCCATCACCAGCTGCGCCTCGACCTTGACCAACTTCCCCTCGCGGTCGGCGTGGTGCCAGTACCGCAGCAGGGTCGGGTGCCGGTGGGCGTGGCCCAGGAACGACTCCTCACGGGTCGCCGCCAGCTTCACCGGGCAGCCGGTGCGGATCGCCAGCAGCGCCAGCGCCAGCTGGAACGTCTGGTCCTCCCGGTCGCCCAACGAGCCCGGCACGCCCGTCACATAGATCTTGACCTGCTCGGTGGTCAGCCCCAGGCAGCCGGCCAGCCGGTCGCGGTCGGTGTGCGGGTCGGTGGCCGCGACATAGATCTCGACGCCCCCGTCCGGCCGGGGCACCGCCAGGCCCGACTCGGCGCCGATGGGCGCGGAGTCCTGCCGCCCGATCCGGTAGAAGCCCTCGACCACCACCTCGCCGGTGACGTTGGGGTCGCCGTGCCGCAGCGGGATGTGCCGGACGACGTTGCCGTCGGGGTGCGCCGGCGGGTCGGCCTCGAAGGCGCGCTGCGGGTTGGTGACCGCCTCCAGCGGCTCGTACTCGACGGCGATCGCCGCCGCCGCCAGCCGCGCGGTCTCGGGGTGGTCGGCGGCGACGGCCGCCACCGGCTCGCCGTGGTAGCGCACCACCTCGGAGGCGAACGCCGGCCGGTCGGTGACCTGCCGGCCCAGCAGCCCGTCGCCCGTGACGTCCTCGTGCGTCACGACCGCGCGCACCCCCGGCATGGCCTCGGCGTCGGCGGTGTCGATGGAACGGATGCGGGCGTGCGGGTGCGGCGAACGCAGCACCGCCGCCCACAGCAGGCCCTCGGCCCACAGGTCGGCGGTGTACGGGTAGGTGCCCCTGGCCTTGGTCTCGGCGTCGGCCGAAGGGACCGAGGCGCCCAGGCCGTGCGGGTGGGTGCGGGTGCCGCGCGCGGGCTTGGCGCCGGTGGCGGTGTGCAGGGTGACGGTGGTGGCCGCGTCGGCCGGGCCGTGGGGTTCCGCCATCACATGCCTCCTGCCTGGGGATACCCGCCGGCGGCCGTGGCCGGCCCGGCCTGGTGCGGAATGCGGGGCAACGCCGGCTCGGCGGCGGCCGGTTCGGGCGGCGTCGGGCCGGCCTCGGCGGCCACGCGTCCGGCCGTCGGGCGCTCGGCGCCGGCGGCGGCCTCGGCGGCCCGGGCGGCGCGCTCGGCGCGTTCGGCGACCACCTGGCCGACGGCGTTGAGCACGCCCCGGTAGCCGCCGCAGCGGCAGAGGTTGCCGCACAGCGCGCGGCGGGTCTCCAGCTCGGTGGGCGCGTGGTTGCCCTCCAGCAGGTCGTGCACGGTCATCGCCATGCCCGGCAGGCAGAACCCGCACTGTACGTCGCAGCCGGCCAACGCCCGCTGCACGTCCGAGGGTTGGCCGTCGGCGCCGAGCCCCTCGACGGTGCGGATCTCGCTGCCGGCGGCGGTGGCGGCCGGCACCAGGCAGGCGGCGACCAGCCGGCCGTCGACCTGCACCGAGCAGGCGCCGCACTCGCCCTGCGAGCAGCCGTCCTTGGCGCCGGCCAGGCCGAGCCGCTCGCGCAGCACATAGAGCAGGGACTCGCCGATCCAGGCGTCGGCCACCTCGCGCTCGGTGCCGTTGACCCGCAACACGTAGGAGACGCGGGGGTGTTGGCTGCTGCTGGCGGCCTCGCCCGTGTCGGGCTCGGCCGGCGCCGGCTCGGCGGCCTCGGCCGGCTCCGCCGGGTGCGGCTCGCCGCCGGTCCCCGCCGGCCAGGGCGAGGGCGCGGGCGGCTCGTCGGCGCGGCCGGCGTCGGCCGGCCAGGCGTCGGGCTCGGCCTGGTGGCTCGCCGGCTCCTCGGGGCCTTCGCCCAGCGGGCGGCGTTCGGCGCGGCCCTCGAAGGAGCCGGCCAGCGCGGCGGCGGCGCCCTGCCCGAGGGCCGCAGGTCCGGCGGCGGCCGCGCGCGGTCCTTCCCCGAACGGCTCGGCCGGGAAGGGCTCCGCAGGGTAAGGCTCGGCCGGGAAGGACCCCCCCGGGAAAGGTTCCGCCGGCTGCTCGCCGAGCGCGGCGAACGGCATCGTCCACTGCCCCGTCGCGCCCGGGTCGACGCTCGGTCCCGGGGTCGCCACCGGGGCGCTCGGCTCGATCACCGGCGGCTGGTAGCCCTGCCCCGGCGCGGCCAGCGGCTCGCTGCCGCCCCGCTCCGGCAGGCCGCCCGGCAGTTCGAGGAAGCCGGTGGCCTCGGCGTCGTACTCGTTGCCCCAGTTGGGCTGCGGCCCGGGGGCGTTCGGGTCCGGCTGGTGCTCGTTGCTCATCGGAGAGCCCTTCCGAGTCCACGGCGGGCCAGTGCGGCCACGGTACGCCTCAGATGCAGCACGGCGGGCGGGAGTTGAGCGGGTTCGCCGCCGTCCCCCGAGGGTCTCGGGTCGGGGATGCAGGCCATGCCGACGTAGTCGCCGAAAGCGGCCAACGCCTCGGGGGCCAGGCCCCGTTGGCCGTCCCAGTCCACCAGCGAGGCGACCCAGCGCTCCGCGTCCAGCGGGCGCAGCGGCATCGGCGCCACCGCGCCGACGGCGCACCGCACCTCGCGGCGCAGCGGGTCGAGCACCACGGCGACGGAGGCCAGCGCCCGCGAGGGGCCGGTGCGCGAGGTGGCCTTGAGGAACGTCTGGGGGGCGTGCAGCAGCGGGACCCGCACGTGGGCGAGGAGTTCGCCGGGGTTGAGCCGGTCCCGGCCGGCCAGCAGGTGGCTGATCGGGATCTGGCGGCCCTCGCCGTCGGGCGCGGCCACCAGCAGCGTGGCCTCCAGCGCGGCCAGCACCGGCAGGGTGTCGCCGGAGGGCGCGGCGGAGATGATGTTGCCGCCGAGCGTGCCGGCGTTGCGGACCTGGGGCGGCCCGGCGGAACGGGCGGCGGCGGCCAGCGCGGGGATCAGCGCGGAGAAGTCGGGGCGGCTCATCCGGGAGTGGGTCAGACAGGCGCCCAACAGCGCGTGACCGTCCTGGTACGACCAGCCGCGCAGCTCGGCGAGCCGGCCGAGCCCGACCAGGGCCGCCGGCCGCAGCATCCCGGCGTTGACGCTCGCCATCAGATCGGTGCCACCGGCGACGGGAACGGCGGCCGGCGCCTCGGCCAGCGCCGCCACGGCCTCGTCCAACGTGGCCGGTAGCGCGACGAGCTGGGCCGCCCGTGGTACCGGCGCGTGCGTGCTCAATCCAGCTGCCCCTTTCCGGTTGTCCCGGCTGCCCAGCCGTACGGTACGTGCTCCGGGCCCGGACGTGGCAACTCTGGCACATTTTTCGCCGCCGCAGAGGCGTAAGCCCGGTCACCTCAGGGAACAACGGCCCGCGCGGCGCCGGGCGTTGGGGGCGCGCTCACACGATCAGGGCACGCACACGATCAGGGCACCGCTCGAACGCGGATCGGCCACCGTTCGCGCGCGGCAGGCCACCGTTCGCACGCCGCCCGGCCACGGCCCGCGCACCCCGGGCCACGGCTCGCACGCCGCCGGCGCCGGCCGCGTGGGCCGGGCCCGACGGCCGGCGTCGGGGAGCAGGGGGCGGGCGCGGCTACTTGTCGCCGCCCTTGCCGTCCTTGCCGCCACCGAACGAGCCCATGGACTCGTAGATCTCCTTGCAGGTGGGACAGACCGGGTACTTCTTGGGGTCGCGGCCCGGCACCCAGACCTTGCCGCAGAGCGCCACGACGGGGGTGCCGTCGAGCGCGCTGGCCATGATCTTGTCCTTCTGGACATAGTGCGCGAACCGCTCGTGATCGCCGTCACCGTGCGTGGTCTGCGGGGTGGGCTCGACGATCGTGCCGGTGCCCGCTCCGCGCTCGGGCTCCTCAACAGTGCTCATGAGTACCTAGCCTAGTTGAGCGAGGGGTCGTCCGGGTATGTGGCGAGCAGCGCCAGAGTGCCCCGCTGGCGGCGCAGTACCGCCCGCCACAGCCGCTCCGGCTCGGGCACGGAGACGTCGCCCGGCTCGGAGTCCACGACATACCAGGCGCCCTCCTCCAGCTCCCGCTCCAGCTGCCCGGGGCCCCAGCCGGCGTAGCCGGCGAAGATCCGCAGGCTGCCCAGCTCGGCGGCCAGCACCTCGGGCGGCGCCTCCAGGTCGACCAGGCCGATCGAGCCGTGCACCCGGCGCCAGCCCAGCGGACCGACCCCGGGCACCACGGCCAGCGCCAGCGCCGCGTCCAGCGCGACCGGGCCGCCCTGGAAGACCACGCCCGGCTCCCCCGCGAGCTGCGCCCAGGGCTCCAGCACCTCGGACACGTCGACCGGCGTGGGCCGGTTGAGCACCACGCCCAGCGCGCCGTCCCCGTCGTGGTCCAGCAGGAGCACCACGGAGCGGTCGAAGTTCGGGTCGGACAGGGCTGGGGTGGCCACCAGCAGCCGCCCGGTGAGCGAGGGGGCCTCGGACATGCGCCCATGATTCCCCATCCGGGTGTGCCGGGGGAGGGGTGGCCCCGGCCGGGCCGCAGGGACGGGGCGGGGTCGGCGCACTACCATTCCGAGTGGTCCCACGCACCTCCTTTCGAACAGATCGCGAGTTCCATGAGCGACGACGTACTCCTTGTCCACGGCGGCACCCCGATCGAGGGCGAGATCCGCGTTCGAGGGGCGAAGAACCTGGTCCCCAAGGCGATGGTGGCGGCCCTGCTCGGCAGCGCGCCGAGCCGGCTGCGGAACGTTCCGGAGATCCGCGACGTGCGGGTGGTGCGCGGGCTGCTCCAGCTGCACGGGGTGACCGTGCGCAGCGGCGACGAGCCGGGCGAGCTGGTCCTCGACCCCTCGCACGTGGAGAGCGCCAACGTCGCCGACATCGACGCCCACGCCGGCTCCTCCCGCATCCCGATCCTCTTCTGCGGCCCGCTGCTGCACCGGCTGGGGCACGCGTTCATCCCGGGCCTCGGCGGCTGCGACATCGGCGGCCGGCCGGTCGACTTCCATTTCGACGTGCTGCGACAGTTCGGCGCCACCATCGAGAAGCGCGCCGACGGGCAGTACCTGGAGGCCCCGCAGCGGCTGCGCGGTTGCCGGATCCGGCTGCCCTACCCCTCGGTCGGCTCCACCGAGCAGGTGCTGCTGACCGCCGTGCTGGCCGAGGGCGTCACGGAGCTGACCAACGCGGCCGTGGAGCCGGAGATCGAGGACCTGATCTGCGTGCTCCAGAAGATGGGCGCGATCATCTCGCTGGACACCGACCGCACCATCCGGATCACCGGCGTCGACCAGCTCGGCGGCTACACCCACCGGGCGCTGCCGGACCGGCTTGAGGCGGCCTCCTGGGCCAGCGCGGCCCTGGCCACCAAGGGCAGCGTCTACGTCAGGGGCGCCAGCCAGCGGGAGATGCTGACGTTCCTCAACGTCTACCGCAAGGTCGGCGGCGCGTTCGAGGTGGACGAGAGCGGCATCAGGTTCTGGCACCCGGGCGGCCCGCTGAACGCCATCGCGCTGGAGACGGACGTGCACCCGGGCTTCCAGACGGACTGGCAGCAGCCGCTGGTGGTGGCGCTCACCCAGGCGTCGGGGCTGTCGATCGTGCACGAGACGGTCTACGAGTCGCGGCTCGGCTTCACCAGCGCGCTCAACCAGATGGGCGCGCACATCCAGCTGTACCGGGAGTGCCTGGGCGGCACGCCCTGCCGGTTCGGGCAGCGGAACTTCCTGCACTCGGCGGTGGTCTCGGGCCCGACCACGCTCCAGGGCGGCGACCTGGTGATCCCCGACCTGCGGGGCGGATTCTCGTATCTGATCGCCGCGTTGGCGGCGCAGGGCACCTCGCGGGTGCACGGCATCGGGCTGAT
Source organism: Streptomyces sp. 3MP-14 (assembly GCF_006334905.2). NCBI lineage: Bacteria > Bacillati > Actinomycetota > Actinomycetes > Kitasatosporales > Streptomycetaceae > Streptomyces > Streptomyces sp. 3MP-14. Next base: position 61,802 of record NZ_VDLZ02000019.1, on the reverse strand, counting down.
CAACCGGGGCTATGAGAACTTCCTCAACAAGCTTGAGGAGTTGGGCGCCAAGGTCGAGCGTCCCTGATCGGTCGAGGAGCGCTGACGGGCCCGGATGGGCACGCGTGAGCGACGGGTGAACGAACACGTGTAAGGGGTGGCCCCCTTGGAGGGGCCACCCCTTCAGTCGTCCTCAGCCGAGGGTCACTTGCCCTTGGCGGCTTCCTTCAGCTTGGTGCCGGCGGAGACCTTGACGCTGTACCCGGCCGGGATCTGGATGGGCTCACCGGTCTGCGGGTTGCGGGCGGTGCGGGCGGCACGGTGGGTGCGCTCGAAGGTCAGGAAACCCGGGATGGTGACCTTCTCGTCGCCCTTGGCCACGACCTCCCCCACGGTCTCGGCAAGGGCCGCCAGCACGGCGTCGGCGTCCTTCCGAGTCACCTCGGCGCGCTCGGACAGAGCGGCCACCAGCTCACTGCGGTTCATATTTCGTACTCCCAAGTTCATCTTGCCAATGAGGCGTGAGATCGAAGCCGATGCTGCCAGGACCCACTGACACTGCCAGGACCAGGGGTCCTCCCTGGCACCCGGGTACGCATCCTGCCCTCACCAGTGGCGGGAAGGCCAATCCGAGGCCCCCGGTCGGACGCCCGAAGAGCGCCCAGGTCCCGCAGGTTGCGACGTGCCCGAGGCCGTGCCTCCCGGTCACCCTAAGGGGCAGCCGGAGCGCGGTGGCAACCGACTCGCCGCCCCGCGCGCCGGCGGCCCCGACGGACCCGGGGTGAACGGGCCGGTGTTCCCGGCCCGCGCCAGCGCCCTTGGCCCGCCGCGCCGTTGTGCGCGGGTGACGCGCGACACTCCGCCGTGCCCCCGATTCACCGTGCCGGGGCGGCGAGTTGACACCGCCCGGCCCCGTCGAGCCCCGTTGAACGGTTCAGGCGCGGCGCGCGGCCTCGCGCACCGCCTCGGCCACGGCGCCCGAGACCCGCTCGTTGAACACGCTCGGCACGATGTAGTTGGCGTTCAACTCGTCGCCGCCCACCACGTCCGCCAGCGCCCGCGCGGCGGCCAGCATCATCTCCGTGCTGACCGAACGCGACTGGGCGTCCAGCAGGCCACGGAACACCCCCGGAAAAACCAGCACGTTGTTGATCTGGTTGGGGAAGTCCGAGCGCCCGGTGGCCACCACGGCCGCCGTCTTCCTGGCCAGCGCCGGGTCCACCTCGGGGTCCGGGTTCGCCAGGGCGAAGACAATCGCACCATCGGCCATCGCCGCCACGTCCGAGCCGGTCAGCACGTCGGGCGCGGAGACGCCGATGAACACGTCGGCGCCGACGATCGCCTCGCCCAGAGTGCCGGTGACGCCCTCGGGGTTGGTGTTGTCGGCGATCCAGCGCAGCGGGGAGTCGCCGTCCGCGTCCACGAGATCCGGCCGGCCGGCGTGCACCACGCCGTGGATGTCGGTGACCACCGCGTGCTTGACGCCGGCCGCCAACAGCAGCTTGAGGATGGCCGTCCCGGCCGCGCCGGCCCCGGACATCACCACCCGCACCGTGCCCAGTTCCTTGTCAACGACGCGCAGCGCGTTGTGCAACGCGGCGAGCACCACGATGGCCGTGCCGTGTTGGTCGTCGTGGAAGACCGGGATGTCCAGCGCCTCGCGCAGCCTGGCCTCGATCTCGAAGCAGCGGGGCGCGGAGATGTCCTCCAGGTTGATCCCGGCGAAGCCGGGGGCGATCGCCTTGACGATCTCCACGATGGCGTCCGGGTCCTGGGTGTCCAGGCACAGCGGCCAGGCGTCGATGCCGGCGAACCGCTTGAACAGCGCGGCCTTGCCCTCCATCACCGGAAGCGCCGCGTGCGGGCCGATGTTGCCCAGCCCGAGCACGGCGGAGCCGTCGGTGACCACGGCCACGCTGTTGCGCTTGATGGTCAACCGCCGCGCGTCCTCGGGGTGCGCGGCGATCTGGGTGCACACCCGGGCCACGCCCGGCGTGTAAATCATGGACAGATCATCGCGGTTGCGGATCGGGTGCTTCGACGTCATCTCGATCTTGCCGCCGAGGTGCATCAGGAAGGTCCGGTCCGAGACCTTGCCGAGCGCCACCCCGTCGATCCCGCGCAGCTTCTGGACGATCTCGTCCGCGTGCGCCGTGGAACTGGCCGCGATCGTCACGTCGATGCGCAGCTTCTCGTGCCCCGACGCCGTGACGTCGAGGCCGGTCACCGAGCCACCCGAGGACTCCACCACCGTGGTCAGCTCGCTGACGGCCGTGCCGCTGGCCGGCACCTCCAGCCTGATGGTCATCGAGTACGAGACACTGGGCGCCGTTGCCATGGCCGAACTTCCTTCGCTTCCTCAAAGCCCCTCCGCCCGCGCGCGGCGTGCGAAGAACCGCCGCCGGCGGACCGCTGTCACCTTACGAGAGGCCCCCGTCACGCTGGAAGCCGGGACCGCCGACCGCCCTGACGGTAACAGCGGGGTGCGGGGCGCGGAAGCCGGATCGGAAACCAGCCGCCAGAGCGGAACGCGCGCGGGCGCGGAGCGCAGGGGCTCGGGGAGAGGCAGAGGGGAGAAGAAAGGGCGCCGACCCGCCAGCTCGCCTCGCGGCAAGTGGTCGCTCGTAGCGACAATGGTTGGGCCCGGGGGCATGGAACGGGCCGACGCCATCTCCAGGCTACCGCACTGAGCCCGGGGGTCAACCGGGCTCAGTGCGCAGGTCAGCGCCGTGCGGCGGGGCCGGGGGCGGCGCCGGGCGCAGGCTCGCCGGCCGGCCCGGCGGGCCGCAGCGCCTCCGGCACGCCCGCCGCGTCCGGCCGGTCCTCGGGCCCCGAGAGCACCGTCAGCCGCTGCGTGGAACGGGTCAGCGCGACATAGAGCACCCGGGCCCCCGCCGGCGACTCCGCGACGATCCCGGCGGGCGCGACGACCAGCGTCGCGTCGTACTCCAGCCCCTTCGCCTCCAGGCTGCCCAGCACCACCAGCCGGTCGTCCGCGCCGGCCAGCCAGGACCGCGCGGTGGCCCGCAGGCCCATCGCCACCACCACGCCGACGGTCCCGGTCACCTCGCCCAGCAGGCGTTCCGCCTCCGCGCGCACCGCGTCCGGCAGCTCGTCGGCGCCGGCCGCCACCGCGTACCGGGGCAGCACCCCGGTGGAACGCACCGCCCTCGGCGGCCTGGCCCCCGGCATCGCCCGGGCCAGCACCCCGTCGGCGACCCGCGCGATCTCGGCCGGATTGCGGTAGTTCACGGTCAGCTCGAACCGGCGGCGCGACCGGCCGCCGAGCGCCGCCCGCTGCTCGGCCGCCGCCTCATCGGGCGCCGTCCAGGAACTCTGCGCCGGGTCGCCCACCACCGTCCAACTCGCCTGCCGGCCACGGCGCCCCACCATCCGCCACTGCATCGGCGTCAGGTCCTGGGCCTCGTCCACGATCACATGGGTGTAGTCGAACCGCTCCTCGTCCCGCTGCGAGCGCTCGCCCCGGTCCGCGCGGCGCTCCAGCCGTTCCGCGTAGGTCGTCAACTCGGCGACGCCGCCCAGCGCGTCCAGCTCGTCCAGGCCGCCGCTGCCGCGCCGGGCCGGCGCCGGTCTCGGCGGGGTGCCCAGCAGCGCGCGCAACTCGTCGAGGAGCGCCACGTCGTGGGCGGACAGCCCACGGCCGTCCGGCGTGACGCGGCGCAGCGAACGGGCCAACTGCCGCACCTCGCGCGGCCGCAGCAGCCGGCGCGCCCAACGGGCCAGGCGCTGCTCGTCGGCCATGGCCAACAGCGCCTGGAGCGGGGTGCGCTCGGGCCAGAAGGCGGCCAGGAACTCCTGGAAGACGTCCTCCTCGCCGATGTCCTCGAAGAACGCGTCCCGCGCCTCGGCCGCCAACTCCGGGTCCTGGTAACGGGCGGCGGCGCCCGAACGGTGCCACAGCGCCTCCAGCAGCAGCCGGCGGGCGCGCGGGCGCAGCAGGTTGACGGGCGCCGAGCCGCCGGCCACCTGGCGGCGCACCCGCGCCAACTCGTCCGCGTCCAGCTCGACCCGGCGGCCGAAGGCCACCACCCGCAGCGTCCTGGGCGCCTCGGCGTCCTCGGTGACGCCGCGCGCCACCCGCGCCAACAGCCGCGCCATCACGGCCGATCCCTTGATCGCCGCGACCCGCTGCTCGTCGTAGGCGTCCGCCTCGAACCCGTCGACCAGCGAGCCCAGCGCGCGGATCACCACCTGGCCCTCCTCGCCGAGCGAGGGCAGCACGCCCTCGGTGTAGGAGACCAGCAGCGGCGTGGGGCTGACCACCAGGATGCCGCCGGCGTAACGGCGTCGGTCCTGGTAGAGCAGGTAGGCGGCGCGGTGCAGGGCGACCGCCGTCTTCCCGGTGCCGGGGCCGCCGGTGACCTCGGTCACCTTCCCGGCCGGGGCGCGGATCACCTCGTCCTGCTCGGCCTGGATGGAGGCGACGATGTCGGTCATCCGGTGGCCGCGCTCCCGGCCGAGCGCGGCCAGCAGGGCGCCGTCGCCGACCACCGGCAGTTCGCGGCCGTCCAGCAGCGCGCGCAGCCCCGGGCGCAGCAGGTCGTCCTCGACGCCCAGCACCCGGCGCCCCCGGCTGCGGATCACGCGCCGGCGCACCACCCGGCCCGGGCGGAGCGGGGTGGCCCGGTAGAACGGCGCGGCCGCCGGCGCGCGCCAGTCGATCACCAGCGGAACGTACTCCGCGTCCAGCACCCCGAGCCGGCCGATGTGCAGCGTCTCCGCGATCTCGGCGACCTGCCCGCCGTCGGCGTCCTCGGTCACGGCGTCGTCGGCCGGCTCCACGGAGGTGGACGCGCCGTCCGGGCCGCGTTCCCCGTCCTTGCCGGCGAGCAGGTCGATGCGGCCGAAGAGGAAGTCCTCGAACTCGCGGTTGAGCCGGGAGAGATGAAGGCCCGCCTGGAACACCTGAGCGTCCCGCTCGGCGAGCGCGCCGGGCGTACCCACCTGGCCGCGCCGGGCGGCGTCCGCCATCAGGTACTCGGCCTCATGGATCTTCTCGGTCAGCCGCCCGTAGACGACGTCCAGATGCCGCTGCTCGTCCCGGATCTCCCGGTCTCGCACGTCCAACGCCTCGGCCCCCTTCTGCTGCTGTGGCAGGGCAGCCGACAACCGTACGCGACATTTGCCTACGGCGTTCTCGGGGACGCGACGCGGCGGCCTCCGGCGGTGGCGGACGCGGCTGCGGCAAGGAGAGTGGTTTCGCGCCTGCGGCGCGGGGTGCCTGCGGCGTTCTCGGGGACGCGACGCGGCGGCCTCCGGCGGTGACGGACGCGCCTGCGGCAAGGAGATCGGTATCGCGCCTGCGGCGCGGCGATGCCTCCGGCAGGGGGACGCGCCTCCCGGCGGGACTCCCACGAAACGGAGGTTGCCAGCGGCGTTCTCGGGGGCGGGCTGGGGCCGAGGGACCGGCGCCTTCGCCGGTGACGGGTCGCGCCTGCCGGGGCGGCGATGCCCCCGGCGGGACTCCTACGGAACGGGGGTTGCCTGCGGCGCGGGATGCCTGCGGCGTTCTCGGGGACGCGACGCAGTGGCCTCCGGCGGTGGCGGACGTGGCCGCGGCAAGGAGATCGGTATCGCGCCTGCGGCGCGGCGATGCCTCCGGCAGGGGGGCCGCGCCTCCCGGCGGGACTCCCACGAAACGGGGGCTGCCAGCGGCGCCCCGGGGAGACGACAAGCCCGGACGACGGACCGGCGACCGTAGCTCGGGGACGCCTCCGCCGGTGCCGGGTCGCACCTGCCGGTGGGGCGATGCCTCCGGCGGGGGGACGCGGCCTCCCGGCGAGACTCCTACGGAACGGAGGTTGCCTACGGCGCGGGGTGCCTGCGGCGTTCTCGGGGACGCGACGCGGTGGCCTCCGGCGGTGGCGGACGCGCCTGCGGCAAGGAGAGTGGTCTCGCACCTCCGGCGCGGCCATGCCCCCAGCAGGGGGGGACGCACCTCCCGGCGGGACTCCCACGAAACGGGGACTGCCTGCGGCGCCCCGGAAGACGACCGGCCCGGACGACGGACCGGCGACCGTAGCTCGGGGACGCCTCCGGCGGCAACGGGTCGCACCTGCCGGTGCGGCGATGCCTCCGGCGGGGGGACGCGCCTGCCGGCGGGACTCCACGAAACGGAGGTTGCCTGCGGCGCGGGATGCCTGCGGCGTTCTCGGGGACGCGACGCGGTGGCCTCCGGCGGTGGCGGACGCGCCTGCGGCGAGGAGAGTGGTTTCGCACCTCCGGCGCGGCCATGCCTCCGGCAGGGGGGACGCGGCCTCCCGGCGGGACTCCCACGAAACGGGGGCTGCCAGCGGCGCCCCGGGGAGACGACAAGCCCGGGCCGACGCGCGACAGCCGCGCCACGGGCGGCGCCTCCGGGGAGGGCCCGGAAGCCGCCTGCGGCACGAGGACCACACCAGCAGAGGCGGGCCCTCCGGGCTGGGGACGGGCACGCCGCACGGAGCTGCCCCTGAAAGGGGGACACACCCCCAGGCGAAGCAATGCCTCCGCCGCCTCGGGGCAACGGACACGGTCTGAGCCCCGCGCGCGACAGCCGCGCCACGGACGGGACGCCTCCGGCGAGGACGCGGAGGCCACCTGCGGCGCACCGGGAGGCGGCGGGGCGCAGGCCGGGCGGCCAACGGCCGGGGACGACTTCGGCAGAGGCGGTCACGCCTCGGGCGAGGGCGGCGCGTGCCGCACGGGGCTTCCCCCGGTAGGTCCATACGACTCCCGGCAGGGAAAGCTTGGACGCAGCGAAGCCGCCCCATCGGAGAGCACCTGGGGCGGCGGAAGCGACGGGCTCGGGCCGTTCGGCCAACGACCGCCCCCGGGCACGCCCGAGGCGCGGGGTTGCCTTCGGCCGGGGTGGGCGCCCCTCGGCGGGGGAGTGCGCCGCACGGCGCTTCCCCGGAAGGGAATGCCTGTGGCGCACCGGGGCGGGGACTGGCCGAAGCCCCCGGGCCGAACTGCCGTGCCACGGGCGGCACTTCGGGAGGCCGGGCCGAGCGCGCCTCCGGGCGGGGCAAGAGCGTGCCGCACGGGGCTTCCCGGGAAGCGGGTTACGCCTCTGCCGCGCCGTAAGACAACGGGGTGCTGACGGGACGGGGACTGGCCAAGCCCCGGGCGGGACTTCGGCAAGCCGGTTGGGGGTAACCCTCCGGGCAGGGGTGCGGGGTCACCCCGACCGCGCGGCGGGGCACAACCCGCGTGCCCGGCGAAAGCCCGCGAGCGGGCCGGTGGGCGGCGGCCGTTCCTCGGAAGGTGCCGCGGCACTCGGGCGGGCGATGGGGCGAGGCCGCCCGGCTACCTGCCGGCCAGGAGACGTCGGTGCCACGGCTGCGTCCGGGACAGGCCGACGCCCACCCGAAAGGTGCGGCCGCTCCCCCGGCGGGGCTCGGCTCGCGGAACGCGCGCTTCGCGCCCTCCCACCGCCGGAGGCCGAAGCTCCCGCCCACGGATGCCACGGAAGCCACGGATGCCTGCGAACACCCGCCAGCCGACCGGCCGTTCGACACGAGTGACGCGCCCGGCGCCGACCGGTCCCACCAGCCGACGACCCTCTCGGGCCCGAACACCCCGCGACAGCTGGCGCGGCTCCCGGCCGAAGGCACCGCCGGTGGCCAAACCCCCGCGCCGCGCGGCAAAGCCGCAGGCGCGAAGCGCCCACGCCCACGCCGGCCGTGAACGGTCCGCCGCACCACGCGGCCCCAACCCGCCGCCGCCCGGCCGGCGGGCCAGTCCCCGAACCCGGGCCGGGCAGGCCCCCGCGCCGCAGGGCCACCGATTCCGCCGATCGGCCGCGGTGCGAAGCCGCACCAGCGAAGCCCTCGCGCCTGCGCCGGCGCCCACCGCGAACAGCCGCCGTCGCCGACGCCCGGCCGCCGCAGGCGGCACGGCGGCCGGCGGGCCAGTCCCCCAACCCGGGCCGGGCAGGCCCTAGTCTCCGTACTTCGGCCCGTCCAGGGCCGGGTCCAGCGCCAGCCGGTAGCCGCGTTTGACCACCGTCTGGACCACGGCGGGGGCGCCCAGCGCCGTCCGCAACCGCGCCATGGCCGTCTCCACGGCGTGCTCGTCCCGCCCCGCGCCGGGGAGCGCGCGCAGCAGCTCGGCGCGCGGGACAACCCACCCGGGGCGGCGCGCCAGCGCGCGCAACAGCGCGATGCCCGCCGGCGGAACGGGCCGCAGCGCGCCGTCCAGCACCACCGCGCGCCCCCTGATCTCCAGCCGGTGGCCGGCCACCGGCAGGGTCTCGACCCGGGCCGGGAGTTCCGCGCAGAGCAGTTGCACCAGCGGGCCGAGCCGGAACCGTTCCGGCTGCCGCGTCGGCACGTCGTGCGCCTGGAGCGGCAGCGCGGTGACCGGGCCCACGCAGGCGGCCAGCACATGCCGCTTGAACGCGTCCAACAGCGGTTCCAGCAGCGCCCGTTCCTCCGCCCGCCGCAGGAACGAAGCGGCGGCCGGCGCCGAGGTGAACGTCACCGCGTCCACGCCCCTGACCAGCGCGGCGTCGATCAGCCGGTCGACGGGCGCGATGTCCGCCGGCGGCATCCAGCGGTAGACGGGCACCTCCACCACCTCGGCGCCGGCGGCGCGCAGCGCCTCCAGGAAGCCGGGCTGCGGCTCGCCGTGCAGCTGGAGGGCGAGCCGGCGCCCCTCGACACCCTGGTCGAGCAGCCGCTGCAACACCTCGGCCATCGACTCGGACGCCGGCGACCACCGTTCGGTCAGCCCGGCCGCCCGGATCGCGCCGCGCACCTTGGGGCCGCGCGCCAGCACCTCCGTGGTGGCGAGGGTGGCCAGCAGCGGCTCGCCGAGCCCCCAGCCTTCGGCGGCCTCCACCCAGCCCCGGAAGCCGATGGCCGTGGTCGCGACCACGATGTCCGGGGCGCGGCCGATCAACTCGCGGGTCGCGGCGAGCAGTTGGTCGTCGTCGGCGAGTGGGACGATGCGCAGCGCCGGGGCGTGCGTCACCTCGGCCCCGCGCCGGCGCAGCAGCGCGCCCAGCTCCTCGGCTCGGCGCGCGGCCGTCACCCCGACGGCGAAGCCGTCGAGGGGCCGGACGTCGGTTTCCTGGCGCTGCTCTTGCTGGGGCATGGGTCTGACCGTTCCACCCTGGTTGCTCGCTGACGTGCTGGCTGGCCGTCGTCGGCCCGGCGGCGCCGGGCCGGAACGCCGGACGGTTCGATGATGAAGCACCGGCCGCCGGCCGGCCGGCGTGACCGGGCCAACGACGGCCGCACGGCATCGGAGCCACACCGCCCCGGGCCGCGACGACCCCGCCGTCGCCCCGAGCGGGCCCGGCTGCCGCCGAGCCTGACAAGGCGGCGTGACGGGCCCGGTTCCGGTGCGTTTCCCCCGCGTTACGCCGGCTCGGGGCGATGCGACCGGTTCGTCGGCCCGGCGCCGCCGGGACAACGGCTAGACGCCGGTGTAGGCGGGCACCTCGCTGGGGCGACCGCCCGCGACGGTCGCGCCGCCGCCCACGCTCGCCGCCCGGCGCGCGCCGCGCAGGTATACGGCCCAGGTCACCACCGAGCACAGCCCGTAGAAGGCGAGGAACGAGACGAACGCGTTGACGCCCGACCCGGTGGCCAGGAAGGACTGCCGGAACGCGAGGTTGATGCCGAGGCCGCCGAGCGCCCCGACCGCGCCGATCAGCCCGATCGCCGCGCCCGACAGCCGCCGCCCGTAGGCCGCCGCCTCCTCGCCGCGCAGCCCCAGCGCCCTGGCCTTGGCCTGGTAGATGCCGGGGATCATCTTGTAGGTCGAGCCGTTGCCCACGCCGCTGAGCACGAAGAGCGCGATGAAGCCGACCAGGAAGACCGCCAGCGACTCGGCGCGCGAGGCCATGATCACCACCCCGGTCGCCGCCGCCATGCCCAGGAACGTGAACAGCGTGATCCGCGCCCCGCCGAACCGGTCGGCCCAGTGGCCGCCGAACGGCCGCACCAGCGAGCCCAGCAGCGGCCCGATGAAGGTGATCGACGCGGCCTGGAGCGGGGTGCGGTCGAACTGGTTCTGGAGGACCAGGCCGAACGCGAAGCTGTAGCCGATGAACGAGCCGAAGGTGCCTATGTAGAGGAACGACATGATCCAGGTGTGCGCGTCCCTGACCGACTCCCTGGCGGCGCCGGTGTCGTTGGTGACCGGCGCCAGGTTGTCCATGTACCGCCAGGCGAGCGCGGCGGCCACCACGATCAGCGGGGTGTAGACCGCCAGCAGCACCCGGGGGCTGCCGTCGCCGGCGGTGGCGATGACCAGCAGGCCGACCAGCTGCACCACCGGCACGCCGATGTTGCCGCCGCCCGCGTTCAGGCCCAGCGCCCAGCCCTTCTTCCGCAGCGGGAAGAACGCGTTGATGTTGGTCATCGAGGAGGCGAAGTTGCCGCCGCCGACCCCGGTCAGGACCGCCACCAGCAGGAACGTCGTATACGAGGTGCCGGGCTCCATCACGATCCACGCGGCGACCGTGGGCAGCAGCAGCATCGAGGCCGAGACCACCGTCCAGTTCCGGCCACCGAAGCGGGCCACGGCGAACGTGTAGGGCACCCGCACCACGGCGCCCACCAGGGTGGCCGTGGAGACCAGGAAGAACTTTCCGGCCGGGTCGATCCCGTACTCGTCGCCCATGAACAGCACCAGAACGGACCAGAACGACCAGATCGAGAAGCCGATGTGCTCGGAGAGCACGGAGTAGAGCAGGTTCCGACGGGCGACGGACTCTCCCGTGGTCCGCCAGAAGTGCTCGTCCTCCGGGTCCCACTCCTCGATCCAGCGCCCACCCCGACGGGCGGCCCGTGGTTTGACGTCTGACATGGCGCCTCCAGCGCGGTGCGATGGGTTACGGGTGGGACATGCGGGCGGGTGTGAGATGTCCGAGGCGGACCGTGAAGGACTCCCCCGAGTGAGGCCGAAGCTAACAACGCCCGGCTTCCGGCCTGTTGGCAGCAGGTGACACAGACGAAACCTCGGGCTCACCCGCCCCGCCCCGCCGGCGTGAGCCGTTCCCGGAACCGGGCCGCGCCCGGGGGCGCCGGGGAACGGCTGCCGGGCCGGCTCAGCCCGGGGCGCCCAGTTGCCCGGGCAGCGGCGACGGGCCCAGGTGGGTGCTCTTCGGCGGCATCCCGGCGCCGCTGGCCGCGCCCGCCCAGATCTGGTCCCAGGTCGGCGGCGGCAGGATCAGCCCCACCTCGTCGGGCGCCGGATAGTGGCTGGTGTAGCGGAGCGCCGGCGACAGCTGCTGGTCCTCGCAGAGCGCCGGGATCAGCACATGGTCGCTGATCGCGGCCGGCAGCTCGACCCACTCGACCGGCAGCGTCCGCAGCCGCCCGGCCAGCGCGGCCGGCGAGATCTCCGACAGGCCCCAGATGCGGCCCTGCCCGGTCAGCAGATAGGTGCCGGGGCGCGGCACGGGCCGCCGGGCCGGCGGAAGTTCACGCACCCGCGCGATCCGCTCGGCGGCGCGCACCGCCCGTTCCAGGTCGAGCCCCGGCACCACGCGGTGGGTCGCCGAGAGCGTCAACGGGTAGCGCCGGTGGTCCACGACCAGCGCCAGCAGCCGGTCCCCCACCGCGCCCGGGTGCGCGCGGCGCAGCCGGCGGGCGGCCTCAAGCCGGTGGTGCCCGTCGGCCAGCAGCATCGGCGGCAGCGCGGGCGGGTCGACCGTCCAGGACACGTCGCAGGCCCACAGGCGTTGCAAACCGCCGCCCGGCACGGGCAGCTCCTGGTCGACGGGCCGGCGCACGGTCTCCTCGATGCACGCGTGGAACGCGCCCAGGTCGGGCGCGGCCAGCAGCAGCGGCTCCACGCTGCCGCCGCGTTCCTTCAGCAGGCGGGCCTGGAACCTGACGGCCGTCTCCCCGACCTGCTGGTGACGCAGCACATGCCCGCTCTCCACCCCGTGCAGGCTCAACGCGCCCAGGACACCCCGCTGTTCGACCGAACCCACGCCGTCGATGCGCTCCAACACGTAATAGCTGGCGCGGCCGAGCGGTCGGGCGAGAACACCGTGGAAGGGGAGCAGCAGATCCGTGCGCGGCGCCGGGCTCTCCGGCGGGACCAGCGGACGGGACAGCTCAGGCAGCAGAGTGCTCCTCCTCGTTCGCGGACACGGGGACCACGACCGGTCGCAGGACGTCCTGCGCCTTTCTGAGCACGGCCTCCAGCTCCTGGGGCCCGTCCGTCACCGCCGTGACGCAGCCATGTCCGGCGACCCGGCTGGTGGTCTCCGGAACATGGCCGCCCAACGGAACGGAGATCTCGACATCCGTGACCCCGGGCAGCGCGAGCGCCTCCTCGATCCCCTCGACCGCGACCAACACGCCCGGCGGCAGCCGCAGTTGACGGACGCCGGCGTACCGTTCGCGGGTCCCTCCCGCCGGCCTGGGCAGGCCGAGCGCGGTGGCGATGGCCAGGGCGGCGAGGTCGGTGCCCCTGGCCAGCAGCAGCAGGTCGCTGATCGGGTCCTCGCCGGGGTGGGCGTGCGACTCGACGAGCCGGGGGCCGGCCGAGGTCAGGATCACCTCGGTCTGCGACGGTCCGCTGCGGTGGCCGGCGGTGTTGAGGGTGGCGACGACCAACTGGTGGATGGCCTCGGTGGTTTCCTCGTCCAGCTCCGCCGGCAGGTCGTACCCCGTCTCCCTGCTCTCCGGCGCGCCGGAGGTGTGTTTCCTGGACACCGCCAGGACGGTGTGCGCGCCGGCCAGGGAGTGGGCCTCCACGCTGAACTCGGGTCCCTCCAGGAACTCCTCGACGATGAGGGCCGGTTCCGGAGGCAGCCCGGCGGCCAGGAACGCCGCGTCCGCCACGTCACGCAGCAGATGGACGTCCTGGCCGCCGAAACCGGTGCGTGGCTTGGCCACGCACGGGAAGCCAACGCGCAGGGCGACGGCTTCCAGATGCGCGGCGCGGTCGCAGTGCTCGAACCGGACGGGGGCACCGGTGAGCTGGTTGACCTTGCCGCGCAGGGCCGCCTTGTCCGTGAGGTACGCGACGGCCGCATGGGGATTGCCAGGAAAACGCAGGGCCTCGTTCGCGCGGGCCGCCGCGAGGGCGCTCGCCTCGGCGAAGCCGAAGATGGAGATCCTGGCCGGGAAGTTGGCGAGGTGACCGATCGACATCATCAGCCGCGAGTGGTCCATCCACTGCACGGTCATGGCGTCGTCGGCGGCCTCGACCGCCTCCCGAACGCCGGGTTTCGAAAGGTCCGGTGCGAGGACCAGGGTGCTCGCACCAACCGCCCTGGCCGCCTCGACGGCCGAGCGGCGCGGGCTGAGCAACACCGCCAGGGGCTTCGGTGGTGTCGTCATGCCGCCCTCGCTGCTCACGCGAACCCTCCGAAAACCCGGATCAGGCCCAGATGTTCGTGACCTGGGCGGCCTGGGCGGAGGACTCGTCGGCGGAGCCCTGAGCGGCGGCTACTCCACCGGACACAGCCGCGACGACAAGGGCTGCGATAAGGCTGAGAGCAAACTTCTTCACGGGTTCCCTCTTCCGTGTCCACATAGACGAACATGAGTGGCATGCTGGCGCAATCATGCTCACGAGCATTCACGGAGAAGTCGATAGAGTCACTGTGGCATCATCTCGCCTGTCAAGTTGACGCCAAGGGGCTGGCCGACGTCGTTCGAGGAAGAAGAGCGTGCACGAATCCGGCGAAATAGACGCAGCGGCGACCCGAGTCTACCGGCTCCGCGTGATCCATCCCACAGATTCGGTGAGCCAGATCGCGACGCGCGCTGGATTGACCGAAGACGAGGTCACAACGGCCGAGGAACGACTCTTCACGCTCGGTCTGTTGCGTACTTCGCCCAGCGGCGGCCGGGTCGCCATCTCGCCGGAGAGCGCGGCCGACGCCCTGCTGGCCCCGCTCGAACAGGACATCCTGCAACGGCGCATCGCCATGGCCGCGACCAGGGCCCGGCTGCACGCGCTCTCCGGGGACTACCTGGAGGCCCGCTCGATGCGCTCGGCCAAGAGCAGCATCGAGGTGGTCGAGGGCATCGAGAACATCCGCGCCGTCATCGACGACCTCGCCCGCACCTGCACCGAGTCGCTGGACGCCCTGGTGCCCGGCGGCGGCCAGCCCGAGGGCGCCATCCGCGCGGCCACCCCGCTCGACCTGGAGACGCTGGAACGTGGTGTGAAGACGCGGATGCTCTTCCAGCACACCGCGCGCAAACACCGGGCCACCGTGGTCTACGCGGGCACCCTGATCGCCGCCGGCGCCCAGGTCCGCAGCGTCAGCGTCCTGCCGTCGAGAATGCTGATCTACGACGCCAGCTGCGCGGTGTTGCCCATCGACCCGCTGCACACGGCCGCCGGCGTGGCCCTCGTCCGGGCGCCGGCGGTGCTCAACTTCCTACAGCAACTCTTCGAGCACTACTGGGACCGGGCCATCGACTTCGCCGAGGAGGACCAGCGCTCCGGCAGCGAGCCGTCCGACGTGGAGCGCGACGTGTTGGTGCTGATGGCGGCGGGCAAGAAGGACGAGGCCATCGCCCACCAACTCGGCATGTCACCCCGGTCGGTGAGCAGGGTGGTGGCCCGGCTGATGGAACGCCTGGGCGCGGACAGCCGCTTCCAGGCCGGCGCGCGCGCCGCGCTCCAGGGCTGGCTGTCCTGACCCGTGTCCGGCCCCGTATCCGGCCCTGTGACAGTTCGAGCCACGGCCGGCACCGGAGACTCGGTTCAGCAGGAGTCGAGCAGGAGGAGACGACCGACCGCGATGATCGACCATGAGGCCGACGTACTGATCGAGCACGAGATCGACGCCACCACGGTGCGGATCTACCAGCTGCGGGTCACCCACCCCACCGACCACACCGCCGAGTTGGCCGAGCGCGCCGGGCTGACCGCCGACGAGGTGCGCCGCGCCGAGCGGCTGCTCTCCCGGCTGGGGCTGCTCCAGCCGACGCCGGGCGGCGGCTGGGTCGCGATCAACCCGGAGAACGCGGCCGAGAACCTCCTCGCCCCCCTGGAGGGCGACATCCTGCGGCAGCGGGTCGCGATGGCCGCGACCAGGGAGCGGCTGCACGCGCTCTCCGGGGACTACCTGGAGGCCCGCTCGATGCGCTCGGCCAAGAGCAGCATCGAGGCCGTGGAGGGCATCGAGAACATCCGCGCCGTCATCGACGACCTCGCCCGCACCTGCGTCAGATCGCTGGACGCGCTGGTGCCGGGCGGCGGGCAGAGCGAGGCGGCGCTGGCGGCCGCGGCACCGCTCGACATGGACCTCCTCAAGCGCGGGGTGCTGATCCGCTCGCTCTTCCAGCACGGCGCCCGCCGGCACCGGCCGACCGCGCGGCACGTGGAACGCATCACCGCCGCCGGGGCGATGGTCCGCACCACCGGCGTGCTCGCCTCCCGGATGCAGATCTACGACGACGAGGTGGTGGTGCTGCCGCTGGACCCGGGCCGCTCGGGCGCGGGCGTCGCGCTGGTCCGCGACCCGGCGGTGGTGGACTACGCCAGCCAGTTCTTCCAGCTCAGCTGGGAGGAGGCGCTGGACTTCGAGGGCCGGGGCGACCAGCCGACGGCGACGCCGGAGAAGGCCCCGATCGGCCAGGAGCGGGACGTGCTGCTGATGATGGCGGCCGGCCTGTCCAACGACGAGATCGCCGAACGGCTGGGCGTCTCCCAGCGGTCGGTGAGCCGCGTGGTGGCCAGCCTGATGACCCGGCTGAACGCGACCAACCGCTTCCAGGCCGGCGTCGAGGCCGCCACCCAGGGCTGGCTCACCACCTGAGGGCCGCGCCGGGACGCCCGGACGCCCCGTGACTCGGCGGCGGGTCAGCGTCCAGTCAGCGGCGGGTCAGGAAGTCGGCCGCCACCGGCCCCGCGTCCCGCCCGCCCGAGCCGCCGGCCTCCAACACCACGGCGAACGCCAGGTCCTCCTCGCCGAGATAGCCGATCATCCAGGCGTGGGTGGCGAGTTCGCCGTCCTCGTTCTCGAACTCGGCGGTGCCGGTCTTGGCGTGCGGCTCCCCCGGCACGTCGGCCAGGGCGGAGGCCGAGCCCTCGGTCACCGTGTCCCGCATCAGGCCCCGCAGCGCCGCCACCGTCTCCTCGGACAGCTCGGCGGACGCCTCGTGACGGCTCTCCACGGCCCCCGGCACCAGCACCGGCTGGTGGAACGCGCCGGCCGCCACCGTGCCCGCGACCGAGGCCATCACCAACGGGCTGGCCTGCACCTGGTGTTGGCCTATCAGCGACGCGGCCAGCTCGTTGTCCTCCGAGGTCGCCGGCACCGAGCCGTCGAAGGTGGCGGCCCCGACCTCCCAGGTGCCGCCGATGCCGAACGCCTCGGCCGTCCGCCCCAGCGAGTCGTGCTCGAAGCGGTCGAGGTTGCCTATGAAGGCCGTGTTGCACGAGGCGGTGAAGGCGTCGTGCAGGCTGGTGTCGTCGCCCAGCTCGAACTCGCCCTGGTTCTCGAAGCGTTGACCGTTGACCGTGACGTACTGCGGGCAGCCCAGCGCGTCGTCCACGCCGACCCCGCTCTCCAGCAGATGGGCCGCCGTGATCACCTTGAACGTGGAGCCCGGCGCCAACTGCCCCTCCAGGGAACGGGCGAAGCCGTCCGCCGGGGTGTCGGCGGCCGCCAGCACCTCGCCCGTGGAGGCGCGCAGCGCCACGATCGAACCGTCGCTGCCCGCCTCGGCGAGCGCCTCCTCGGCCGCCCGCTGAACGTCCGGGTCCAGCGTGGTGACCACGGGCGTCCCCGGCTCGCCCGCCCGCTCCTCCAGGGTGCGCACCGCCTCGCCCGACTCCCGGTCGGCGACGACGAGTTCGGCGCCGGGCGAGCCGGCCAGCTCCTCCTGGTACCGCGCCTGGAGGCCCGAGGCGCCCTCACCGCTCTCCGCGTCCACCGAGCCGACCACGGACCGCGCGGCCAGCGCCAACGTCCGCTCCTCCTCGGCGAACTGGAAGCCGGGAACGGCGACCAACTCCTCGGCGTGCTCGGCGTACACCTCGTCCCGCAGCGTTATCACCGGGACCGCCTGGTCGGGCTCGGCCTCGGCCACCCGCTCGGCCAGCGCCTCGACGTCCACGCCGGCGTCCAGCTCCTCCAACGCCTCCCAGGCCCGCTCCTCGTCGGTGAGCTGGGCCGGCCATATGCTCACCGACCACACCCGGGCCGGGCCGGCAACCGGGGACTCGTCCGCGCCCAGGATGCCGGCCCGCTCCGGCCAGGCGACCGTGTTCACCAGGGTCTGCCCCTCGGCCAACTCCGGGTGCAGCAGGGCCGACTCCCAGCGCAGCCGCCACTCGTCCCCCGAGCCGGGAACGGCGAGGGCCACGCTCTCCCAGGAGACCTCGCCCAGCCCGGCCAGCGCGAAGCGGGCGGTGAAGCCCACCGCCCGCGCGTCGTCCGGCGCGTCCTCGGGCCCGTCCACGGCGCCGGTCACCTCGAAGGACATCTCCTCCGGCTCGGTGTTGGCCACCACGGAGCCGAGCAGCGACTCGGCGGCCGCCGGATCGTCGGTGAGGCCCGCCGCGTCCGCCAACTCCCCGGCCGCCCAGGCGTCGAGGAAACGCTCGGTGACCGCGCGGGCCCGCTCCTCGCCCTTGTCGTCGCCTCCACCGCGCAGCAGCAGGACCGCCACCACCGCGAGCACCGTCACCAGCGCGGCGCCGCCGATGAGCGTGACGCGGTGCGTCCGCCAACTCCCGCGCCCCAGAGCGGGAGTCCCTGTCGATCCGCTGTTCGCCATGGCGCGACCTTACCGGCCCACACTGACAAAAGGCGGGCTTACGCTCTCAACCGTCCGACACCGGCCGCAACACGGCCGATCAACGCCGGTCAGCCGCGCGGGAGTTCACCACGGGGCGCCGGCGGGAGTGAACCGCGACACCGCGCCGACACAACCCCCGAACACGACGAAGCCCCGCCCCGGAAACCCGGGACGGGGCCGCTGCGCGCCGGCCGTGGCCGGCTGCGCGAGGGTGGAGATGGCGGGAATCGAACCCGCGTCCAACGAAGTGGAAGGAGGGCTTCTCCGAGCGCAGTCCGCTGCGATTTTCTCGGCCCCGGAGATCACGCGGACAAGTCTCCGACGGGCTCAGTCACTGTGTGATGTCCCGAACACCCCCGTGACCGGGGTGGGCGGTGAGTCCCCTAGCTGATGTCAGGACCCGGGGCGGGAACTAACCCGGGCTGACACCTCGCGGTCGCTGCTCAGGCAGCGAGGGCGAAGGAATCGCGCTTGGTATTGGCGATTATTTTTTTGCGACATATGGTTAACGAGATCATTGCCGCTTCCTCGGCTCGCTTCCCCTGCTTCGACGTTCGCTGTCGAAACCGATCATCCCCGTGTTGAGTTAACAAACGACCCGCCGTGAGCATTCCCCGGCGGCCCGTGCGTGTGCTCCGTCGTCGAGTATAGCGCGGGAGCGCCCGTGGCGCCCCGGGATTGTCGCCCGGGCCCGCGCCTCAGGCCCGCTGCCTGCGGCGGGCGGCCGACATGGCCCGCTCCGCCTCCCTGCGGTCCTGCTTCTCCCGCAGCGTGTGGCGCTTGTCGTACTCCCGCTTGCCCCTCGCCAGCGCTATCTCGACCTTGGCGCGGCCGTTCACGAAGTACAACTGGAGCGGAACGAGCGTGAGCCCGCTCTCCTGGAGCTTGCCGATCAGCTTGTCGATCTCCGAGCGATGCAGCAGCAGCTTGCGCTTGCGCCGAGCGCTGTGGTTGGTCCAGGTGCCCTGCGCGTACTCCGGGATGTGCACATTGTGGAGATACGCCTCGGCACCGTCGATCTGGCCGAATCCGTCGACCAGCGAGGCCCGGCCGGCGCGCAGCGACTTGACCTCGGTGCCCGTCAGCACCAGCCCACACTCATAGGTATCCAGAATGTGGTAGTCGTGCCGGGCACGCTTGTTCTGCGCGATGAGTTTGCGTCCCTTTTCCTTAGCCATGGCCAGCCAAGTCTACCCGTGGGCCGGCGGTCAGGCCCCGCCGGAGAGCCCGTCCAGGACGGTCCTCGCCTTGGCCTCCGCATCCGCGCCCGGGTCCACCACCAGGTCGGGCACGATGCCGTCCTGGTCGACGGTCCGGCCCGACGGGGTCACATAGTGCCCGACGGTCAGCTCGGCGACCGAGCCGTCCGGCTGCTCGCTCGGCATCTGCACGGTGCCCTTGCCGAACGTCCGGTGACCGACAATGACCGCCCGGTTACGGTCCTGGAGGGCCCCGGTAAACATCTCGGCCGAACTCATGGTGCCGCCGTCCACCAGCACCACCAGCGGGGTGTCGGTGTCCCCGCCGCGCGCCGCGTGCAGGGCGCGCTCCTCGCCGTGCACGTCGTAGGTGGCGACCAGCCCGCCGTCCAGGAAGACGGAGGCGGAGTCCGCGGCCTCGGTGAGCAGCCCGCCCGCGTTGCCCCGCAGGTCGAGCACGATGCCGTGGTCGGCGGGGACCTCGGCCACCGCCTCCCGCAGCAGCTGGGCCGAGCCCCGGGTGAACGAGTCCACCTCGATGTGGGTGACCCCGTCCCCGCTCTCGGTGACGACGACGCTGCGCACGGTGAGGCGGGCGCGTTCCACCGACAACTCCCAGCGGCGGCCGTCCCGTTCCATGCCAAGCGAGACGGTGCTGCCAGGCCCCGCCTGCTCGGGGCGGTCGCTGCCGCGCAGCCGGCTGACCACGTCGGTGACCGGCCCGCCGGCCAGCGGGACCCCGTCGATGGCGCGGATCTCGTCGCCCGGCTCGATCCCGGCGCGCTCGGCGGGGCTGTCGGCGTGGACCTCGCTGACCTCGATCCGGCCGTCGGCGGTGCGCAACACCGCTATCCCGGTGCCGACATACTCGCCGTCGAGCCCCCGGCGCAGCCGCTCGTACTCCTCGGCCGTGTAGGCCGCCGACCAGCGGTCGCCGCTGCGGCTGACCAGTCTTCTGGCGTCGTCGATCGTCCCCGATGCGGGGCCCCGTGCCTCCTCGCCGCCGAACCCGGCGCCCGAGCCGGAGGCGAGCACCGTGCTCTCCGAGCCGTCGGCCCCCTCGGGCCACGAGCCGGTCGCGGCCCCGGTCACCAACACCCCGGTGAAGACACATGCCAGGGCCGCACCGCGCCGGACGCTCCGGGACGAACCACGGTGAGACGGACGTGACATGGTGCGGAGTGTAGGACATCCCCGGCGGGCGCACGGTAGTTGACAGCCCGTCCAGCATCGGGGATTCATCACACCCGATTCACACCTTCAGGTACTTGTACAAAGCGAAGAATGCTGCAAGGGCCGGCATCGCGATGCCCGTCACCAGCACATAGGGCAGCACCGAGAGAACGGCGTCCCAGCCGACGAAGTCGATCACCGGAATCCGCTCGGCGAGGAAGCTGTCGATCCCCAGATACACCCCGAGCAGCAGCAGACAGGCGAAGACCGCGCCCAACAGGCCGGCGATCGTGGCCTCCAGGATGAACGGCAGCTGGATGTAGAAGCTGGAGGCGCCGACCAGCCGCATGATCCCGGTCTCCCGGCGGCGGCTGAAGGCGGAGACCCGCACGGTGTTGACGATCAACAACACCGCCACCACCAGCATCAGCATCATCAGGCCCACGGCCGCGATGTTCACGCCGTTCAACAGGTTGAACAGGTTCTCCAGCAGGGACCGTTGGTCGGTCACCGACTGGACGCCCTCCCGGCCGGCGAAGGCCGACGAGATCACCTCGTACTTGGTGGGGTCGGTCAGCTTGACCCGCAGCGACTCCTGCATCTGCTCCGGGGTCACCACCGAGGCGAACGGCGAGTCCCGCTGCTGCTCCTGG
The DNA here is from genome assembly GCF_006334905.2 of Streptomyces sp. 3MP-14. Classification (NCBI taxonomy): domain Bacteria; kingdom Bacillati; phylum Actinomycetota; class Actinomycetes; order Kitasatosporales; family Streptomycetaceae; genus Streptomyces; species Streptomyces sp. 3MP-14. The sequence continues at coordinate 41,060 of NZ_VDLZ02000019.1, read as the reverse complement.
TAGTGCTCGTACGCCTCCTCGGCGGTCTCGTGGTAGACCTCCTGGACCAGCGCGAGTTCCCGCAGCTCGGCCTCGATCTCGTCCCGCTGCTCCTCCGTGGCCGGGCCACGGGAACAGGCGGGGTCGGTCTCGGCGTCGATCTCGTTGCAGAGGAAGATCGACACCTCGACCCGGTCGTACCAGTAGTCCTCCATGCTGTTGACCTGCTTGCGGGCCAGCAGCGCGCCGCCCAGCAGGGCCAGGGAGAGGGCGACCGAGACGATCACCGCGAATGTCATGGTGAGGTTCCGCCGGAGACCGACCCCGATCTCCGAGAGGACGAAGTGGGCGCGCATGGCGTCCTTTCCGTGGTCGAGTCAGTGCTGGTAGCCGTAGACACCGCGGGTCTGGTCACGCACCAACCGACCGCGTTCGAGTTCGATCACACGCTTACGCATCTGGTCCACGATCTGAGCGTCGTGGGTCGCCATGACCACGGTGGTGCCCGTGCGGTTGATGCGGTCCAGCAGCTTCATGATGCCAACCGAGGTCTGCGGGTCCAGGTTTCCCGTGGGCTCGTCCGCGATCAGCAGCAGCGGGCGGTTGACGAACGCCCGGGCGATGGCGACGCGTTGCTGCTCACCGCCGGACAACTCGCCCGGCATCCGGTCGTCCTTGCCGCCGAGCCCCACCAGGTCCAGCACCTCCGGCACCGTCTTGCGGATCTGACCGCGCGGCTTGCCGATCACCTCGAGGGCGAACGCGACGTTCTCCCCCACCGTCTTGTTGGGCAGCAGCCGGAAGTCCTGGAAGACGGTGCCGAGTTGCCTGCGCACCTGCGGCACCTTCCAGTTGGAGAGCCGGCCGAGGTCCTTGCCGAGCACGTGCACGGTGCCCTCGCTGGCGCGCTCCTCCCGCAACAGCAGCCGCAGGAACGTGGACTTGCCCGAGCCCGACGAGCCCACCAGGAAGACGAACTCGCCACGTTCGACCTCCAGCGAGACGCCGCTGAGGGCCGGCGCCTGCTGCCGGGGATAAGTCTTGGAGACGTTGTCGAATCGAATCACGGTTACACCAAGTCGGGACTGGGTACGGACAAGGGGTTCTCCCTTGCTGGGCAGACCCTACGCGAAGCGCCGCGCGGCGCGCAGTCCCGGCGGCCGCGCCACCACCCCTCTTGCCCCCTCTTGCGGGGGTTGTCCCCCGGGGGCCGACCCCGCGCCCCGCGTCCGCTCGTCTGCGGATCGGCCCGGGGCCTGGCACAGTGGAGGGGAGGGGGAACGAGAGGAGACGATCACATGACCGCCGACTGGCTGGTGTGTGCCAACTGCGCGGGGCGGGTGAGCGAGGGGCGGTGCGCGGTGTGCCGCGCCGAGCTGGCGCGGCTGCGCCAGGAACGCGGCCCCTGGGCCGTGCTGGGCACCCCCGGCGCGCTGATCGCCATCCTGCTGGGGCTGGCCGCCGTGGCGCTGCTGGTGGCCCGCCCGGCCTGAGCCCCGGGCCCGGCGACGCGACCACGACCACGACGAGCGCCGGGCCCGGAACGACTGAGCGTTCCGGGCCCGTTGCCCTGTGTCAGGATCGGCTACCGCGCCATCAGGCGGGGGCGCCGCCCTTGTTGATCAGGCGGGGCAGGTAGCGGAAGCCCACACCACCGGCGATCATGGTGGCGGCACCGATGATCAGCAGGGTCTCGTTGGTCGAGGAACCGGTCTCGGCCAGCTCCTCCTGGGGCTCCTCGGGGACCTCGGCATCGGTCAGGTCCTCGGTGGGAGTGTCCTGCTCGATGGGGCTGCTGCCACCCTCGGTGTCGGGCTCCAGACCGCCGTCGCCACCCTCGTTGACGCCCTGCGGGCCGCCCTCGGAAGTGGCGCCCTGGTCGCCGCCGTCGGACTCGTTGCCATCGGACTCGTTACCGTCCGACTCGTTGCCGTCCGACTCACCGCCGTCGGACTCGTTGCCGTCCGACTCGTTGCCGTCCGACTCGTTGCCATCGGACTCGTTGCCGTCCGACTCGTTACCGTCCGACTCGTTACCGTCCGACTCGTTACCGTCCGACTCACCGCCGTCGGACTCGTTGCCGTCCGACTCGTTACCGTCGGACTCGTTGCCATCCGACTCGTTACCGTCGGACTCGCCCTCGTTGGTGCCCTCGTCGTCACCCTCCGAGGAGCCCTCGGTGATGCCGATGATGCCGCCATCGCTCCCCTCGATGACGCCCACGATGCTCGCGTCCTGCGTCGAAGGCTGGGCTGGCTTGGCCGAGCTGTTGCTCGCCGACGCGGTGCCGACGACGGCGAGCGAAGCGCCCGCCGCGAAGACGGCGGCTGCGGCGATACGCGCCACGTTGGCCCGTGTCTTGGGACTGGCCATCTATCCACTACCCCCTGTAGCTATTTGGTGTGTGACGGTGTCCGTCACAGTGTCCCGTGAATGGGGCAGCCTCACGCAAGGGCAGCGGAACTGCGTGGGGTTCGCCTTCGTTCTCACGCGCCCCTTGCGCAACTCGCACCCACGGATCACAGGCGTGCCAAGTGAACAGCCTTCCCTCTGAACGCATCCCCGTCAAGCAGGATGTCCGGTAAGTGCCTTACCGAGGGGAAGAGTTGTGTGAAGGTTACTTCTCGTGCTGTTTACGCCAACGGATTCCGGCTTCCAGGAAGTCGTCGATATCCCCGTCCAACACGCCCTGCGGGTTTCCGACTTCGTGTTCGGTACGCAGGTCCTTGACCATCTGGTACGGCTGGAGAACGTAACTGCGCATCTGGTTGCCCCAGGAGTTCCCTCCGTCGCCCTTGAGGGCGTCCATCTTGGCCTGCTCGGCGGCCCGTTGGTGGGCCAGCAGGCGTGACTGGAGGACGCGCATCGCGGCGGCGCGGTTCTGGATCTGGGACTTCTCGTTCTGACAGGAGACGACGATCCCGGTCGGCAGGTGCGTGATCCGCACCGCCGAGTCGGTGGTGTTGACCGACTGGCCGCCGGGCCCCGAGGAGCGGAAGACGTCCACCCGGATCTCGTTCTCCGGGACCTCGATGTGGTCGGTCTGCTCCACCACGGGCAGCACCTCGACGCCGGCGAACGAGGTCTGGCGGCGGCCCTGGTTGTCGAACGGGGAGATCCGCACCATCCGGTGGGTGCCCTGCTCGACGGAGAGCGTGCCGTAGGCGTAGGGGGCCTTGACCGTGAAGGTGGTGGACTTGATGCCCGCCTCCTCCGCGTAGGAGGTGTCGAGGATCTCCGTCGGGTAGCCCTTGCGCTCCGCCCAGCGCAGATACATCCGCTGGAGCTGTTCGGCGAAGTCCGCCGCGTCGACGCCGCCGGCCTCGGCGCGGATGCTGATCATCGCCTCGCGCGGGTCGTACTCGCCGGAGAGCAGGGTGCGCACCTCCAGCTCGTCGACGGACTTGCGCACCGAGGCCAGCTCGGCCTCGGCCTCGCGGCGGGCGTCCGCGTCGCTCTCGGCCTCGGCCAGCTCGAAGAGGATCTCCAGGTCCTCGATCCGGCCGTGCAGCTCCTCGACCTTGCGCAGCTGGCCCTGGAGCAGCGACAGCCGACTGGTCACCTGCTGGGCGCTCTCCGGGTCGTCCCACAGCGTGGGAGCCGCCGCCTGCTCTTCGAGCTGGGCGATGTCGGCCCGCATCTTGTCGAGGTCGATCACGGCCTCGATGGACTCCATGGTGGAGGCGAGGGACTTGAGCGCTTCGGAAACATCGACGACTGCCACCCCCCCAGCGTAACCGTTGACGTCCGGGGCGCAGGCGGGCCGGCGGCGGTGAATCGGGCGGCGGGGGCGTCAGCCGACGTCGGCCTCGTCGACCAGGGTGACCTCGGTCGCCGGTCCCCGCCCGTCGCCCCCGCCGCCCTCGTCGCCGCCGGAGAACAGCAGCCATCCGGCGACAGCGGCGAGCACGGCGGCGCCGGCGACCGTGACGGCGAGCCGACGGCGCCGGCGTGCGCCGGCGGTGGTGTTGCGGGCCGAGCCGGCGCGCGGCTGGCCGGGGGCGCGGGGCGCGCGGGCGGTGCCGTGCGCTCCTCCGGCCAGTTCGTCGGCGTCCGGCACCCGCATCCGGGTGTGGGTGACGCGCTCGGAGTCGGGAGCCGCGCCGCGCACCAGCGGGACGGCGGCCCTGGTCGGGGCGGCGGTGGCGAGGGCCGCCGTGGCGTCACCGTGCTCGGCGTACCCGGCGTAATCGGCGTCCCCTGACGCCTGCCGGCGCTCCTCGTCGGCGGCCGGGTCGCCGAGGTCCAGCGGGGGGAGGCCGACCAGCGCGGGGTGCAGCTCGCGCAGCCGGGAGGCCAGCTCGGCGGCGCGCAGCCGCGAGGCCGGGGCCTTGGCCAGGCACTGCTGGATCAGCTCCCACAGCTCGTCCGGGAGCCCGGGCAGCGGGGCCACCTGCTCGGTGACCTGGCGGCGCAGCACGGCGCCCGGGTGTCCGCCGCCGAACGGGGTGAACCCGGACAGCAGCTCGTACAGCACGGTGACCAGGGCGTAGATGTCGACGGCCGCGCGCGGCGGCAGGCCCTCGACGATCTCGGGGGCCATGTAGTCGGGGGTGCCGACGACGCCGGACCTGCCGCCGTGCCGGGGCTCGTCGATCAGCTTGGCGACGCCGAAGTCCGTGAGCAGCGCGACGGGTTGCTCGCCGGAGGTGTCGAGCAGGATGTTCTCCGGCTTGACGTCGCGGTGGACGATGCCTGCGGCGTGCGCGACGGCCAGGCCGCTGGCCACGCCGGCCACGATGGTGGCCGCCTCGGCGGGGGCCAGCCGGCGCTCACGGGTGAGGTGGGTGCGCAGGTCGGGGCCGCGCACCAGGTCCATCACCAGGGCGATCTCGCCGTTCGCCCCGGCCGGCCCCGTGGCGCCGTGCTGGCTCTCGGGGACCAACAGCTCGCGGACGCCGACGATATGGGGGTGTTCGAGGCCGAGGAGCGCGTGCCGTTCATGGGCGAAGCGCTCGGCGAGGTCCGGGTCGGCGGCCAGGTCCTCCCGCAGGAGCTTGATCGCGACGGGACCCTCGGGCCCCTCCCCGAGCCACACCGTTCCGGCGCTGCCGCGGCCGAGCACACGGTGGGCGGTGTAGTGGCTGCCGATGTTCCGTGCCATGGCGTGAGGCTACGACGCGGCCTCGCCGGGCACAGGACAGCACGCCGGGCTTGTCCGGGTTTGCCGGCATGTCCAGGACGAAATTCCCGACCGGAAGTCGATAAATCACCGAGATCACGGTCGAGTTGTCGCTTCGCCGGTGCGGGGATTCACCAACGGAACGGCGCGCGTTGGTCATTCACCGCCGTCGGGGAGGTTCTCGTCCACGGTCTGTTGGGCCTCGTCGATCAACCCGAGCATTTCCCGCAGGTCGTCGAACCAGTCGGTGACGGTGTCCCAGAAACTCCTGCCGTCCGCGATCCAGTCCTGAAGCGGCGTGAAGTTCCAGATGAGAAAACCGATCACGACCAGAATCAGCAGTATGAAGAGGCAGCCCTTGAGGCAGCCGAGTCCGGGAATCCGCATCGGGTTGGCGCTGCGGGAACGGCCGCGCGGCTCGCGGTCCCGGCGCGGCTCGGCCTGCCGGCGCTGCGGGGGCTCCTGGTAGGGCGGCGGCACCGGGCGCTGGTACTGCTGGGGCGGGGGCGGCGGCTGGTAGCGCTGCTGCTGGGGCTGCTGCGGCGGGTAGCCGTAGGGGTCCTGGCGCGGCTGGTTGGGCGCCGGCGGCTGCTGGTGCTGCTGGGGACGGCGCTGCGGGCGCCGCTGGGGCTGCCGCTGCGGCGGGCGGTAGAGCGGGTCCTGCGGCTGCTGGACCGGCTGCACCCGGGTGGGCTCGTTGCGGTCCCTGGCCGCGCGCATCTGCTCTTCCCAAGGGTGCGGGCCCTCGGGCTCGGGCGGCGTGGCGCCGTGCGTCGGCATGGCGCGGGTGGTGTTCAGCCCGTCATCCCGCCCGTCGTCTCGCCTGTCGTCCCGCTCGCCCCCGCCGTCCCGGCCGGTGGTGGGCAGCACGTTGGTGGCGGCGTCGGGGTCGGCGCCCCGGCCCCCGCCCGAGGCGTCGCGGGAGCCGCCGGGCAGCACCTGGGTGGGCTCGGACGAGCCCTCCGGGCCGATGCCGGTGCCGGGCACCCGGACCGGCGACGGCTCGGGCAGCAGCAGGGCGCCGACGCCCAGCGCCGCGTTGCGCTGCTCGGGGGTGGCGTGCTCGTTGATCCCGGCGGCGACGGTGCGCAGCGCGCGCGCCAGGTTGCTCGCCGAGGGGCGCTCGTCGGCGGACTTGCGCAGGCAGCGCTCGATCACGGTCCACAGCGGGCCCGGCACGCCGTCGGGGCGGTGCGGCCGCTCGCTGATGTGGCGCTGGAGCACCTGGAGGGTGTTGGAGCCGCCGAACGGGGGCTGCCCGGTGATGAGTTCGTAGAGCAGGATGCCGGCGCCGTAGATGTCGACGGCCGAGGTCTGCTCGCGGCCCTCGGCCGACTCGGGCGCGACGTAGGAGGGCGTGCCGACGAACTCGTGCGCCCGGGTGACGCCCGGGGAGTCCGCGAGCCTGGCGATCCCGAAGTCGGTGAGCATCGGGCGCAGCGGCTGTCCGTCCCGGCCGCCGGCGAGCAGCACGTTGGCCGGCTTGAGGTCGCGGTGGACGATGCCCTTGCCGTGCGCCGCGGCCAGCGCGTCCGCGATCTGGGCGGTGAGCAGCGCGGCGCCGACGGGCGTCATCGGGCCGTTCTCGTAGAGGTAACGGTGCAGGTCGGGCCCGTCGATCAGATCCATCACCAGGGCTATCACCTCGCCCTCGACCACCAGGTCGCGGGTGCGGACGATGTTGGTGTGGTTGGCGGCGGCCAGGCGCAGCAGGACGGAGCGCTCGCGCAGGAAGCGCATCACCACGTCCGGGTCGTGGGCCAGCTCCTCCTTGAGGACCTTGACCGCGACCAGCTCGCCAGGCTCGCCCTGGACGGCGGCCTCGGAGCCGGCGGTCTCGCGCTGGCGGCCGCGCCAGACGGTGCCGGTGGCGCCGCGCCCGAGCGGCTCCTCAAGCAGGTACTTGCTGCCTACCGGCCGCACGCTAGCTCCCTGATGCTTCGCTGATGGTCACGGGACCCGAGGCCCCTACTGTAGTGCCGCACTGTAGTGCCGCCGGGTGACAGCGACGGGTGACAGCGGGGGGCGCCGGAACGGCGGCCCAGGCCCCGGTTGCTGGGACGCGGCGGTCGGCCGGTCGGTTGCGTGGGCCGCCGGGCGCGGGCTCGCGCGGGACGGTCCGGCGGGCGGCGCGCCGGTGGCCGGCGGGAGGGTCGCGTGGGGCGCGGCGGGCGGGCCGGGAGATGATGGGGCGTCGGACGGGCGGGCCGCGCCGAACGGCGGACGACGGTGAACGACGGGCGGGTGCGAGGGTCTCGGGAACGCGCTCTCCCCGGGGCCTGGCAACGACCGATCAGATCTGGTCAGATATAGCCAATCAAGATCATTAAGCATCAGACGCGCGTTCCGGTGTCAGTGGCGGGTGCGAGGATGCCAGCAGCATCCGCATCCGTTGCGGGTCGGGACATGACAGCCGGGTGTGACCGGGAGGGCCGATGCCGATTCAGATCAGGGTGACCGTTCTCGGGCCCGGCGTTGCCGACGGCGTCGACGTGGCGATCTCCGCCCCGGCCGGCACCCCGCTCTCCGCCGTCGTGGGCTCGCTGGCCAGCGCGGTCTCGCCCGGCGGCTCCGCGCCGGGGGCGGTCTTCTGCGAGGACCGCCGACTGGACCCGGCGCGCTGCCTGTTGGGGCAGCCGCCCCTGGTGGACGGGGCGGTGCTCTCGCTGCACCGGCCGCTGGAGGGGCCCGGCGCCGAGCCGGTCCCGGCCCGGCTGCTCGTCGCCTCGGGTCCCGACGCCGGCGGCGTCCATCTGCTGCGCGGCGGCACGGCCACCATCGGCCGCTCCGCCGACGCCGACATCCCCCTCGACGACCCCGATGTCTCCCGGCTGCACTGCTCGTTGACGCTCGGCTCCGACGGCACCATCGCGGTCGCCGACCTCGGCTCGACCAACGGCACCTGGCTGGACGGCCGCCCCGTGCGGGAGCGGCCCGTGCTCCTGCCGCCCGGCGGGATACTGCGGCTGGGCGAGTCCGCGCTGCGGGTGCTGACCGCCGACGAGCGGCCGGCGCCCCCGGCGCTGGCGCTGGGCGGGCCGCCGGCGCTGCCCACGACGCGGCCGGTGGAGCCGGGCGCACCGGAGCCGGGCGCTCCGGACGAGCCGCCGCCGACGCGGGTGCAGCGCCGCGTGGGGCTCGGCGGCTGGGGGCGCCGCTCGGGCGGCCGGCCGCCGCAGGCGCCGCCCGCCGGGGAGCCGGCCGAGGCGGCCCCGGCGGCGCGGGTCGCCCCCGCCGAGGAGTCCCGCTGGCCGGATCTGGCCGCCCTGTTGCTGCTGGCCGTCGAGTCCGGGCCCCGGCTCTGGGAGCGCGGTCCCGACAGCCCGGACGCCTACGGCGTGCGGCTGGGCACGGCGCAGAGCCCGGCCGACGGGCTCCCGCCGGTCACCGTCAGCCTGCCGGCCGTCGGCTCGCTCGGCCTGGCCGGGCCCAGGGAGCGGATCACCGGGCTGGCCCGCGCGGTGCTGGCCCAGCTCGCCGGGCTCCATCCGCCGAGCGCCCTGGAGTTGGTGGTGCTGGCCCCCGGCCGGGCCGAGGAGTGGTCGTGGCTCGGCTGGCTGCCGCACACCCGCCCCGCGCGCGGGCAGGACTGCCGGCTGCTGCTCGGCTTCGACGACGAGCAGGCGGCCGCCCGGCTGCGGGAGTTGGCCGAGATCGAGCGCCCGCCGGCCGGGGCCGCGCCACGGCGGCGCTCGGTGGTTCTGGTGGACGGCCCGCTCTCCGCGCCCGCCGCCGGCCAGTTGGCCCGGCTGGCCGCCGAGGGACCGGCCGCCGGCGTCCATCTGCTCTGCCTGGCCGAGACCCCGCCGGCCACCCCGTCCTCGCCGGTCGCCGAGACGCTGGACGCCGCGCGCGCCGCCCACCCCGCGTTCGCCTCCTGCGGGGCGGTCGGCCTGCTCAGCGGCGCGGTGGCCACGGCGGTGCGGCTGGTCGGCCCGGACGGCAGGCCGGGCCAGCCGGCCAGCGCCGACGCGGTCTCGCCGGCCTGGGTCGAGCGGTTCGCCCGGGCGCTGGCGCCGCTGCGCGAGGACGGCGCGGGCGGCGGTCCTGGCGGCGGGGCCGCGCCGGGCGCCGCGCCGCTGCCGGAGAGCTGTCGGCTGCTGGACGTCCTGGAGCTGTCCCGGGTCACGCCGGGCGCGCTGCGCGAGCGCTGGGCCGCCGGCACCGAGCTGCCCGTGGTGCTGGGCGTCGGCGAGCGCGGCCCGGTGTGGTTCGGGCTCGGCGAGGCGCGCGACCCGCTGCTGGTCGAGGGCGGCCCGCGCTCCGGCCGCACCGAGGCGCTCAACGCGCTGGCCGCCTCGCTGGCGGCCACGCACGGCCCGCGCGAGCTGTCGCTGCTGCTGGTCGAGGGCGCCGGCGAGGGCCTGGCGCCCTCGGCCGAGCTGCCGCAGGTCGCCTCCTATCTGGGCGCCACCGACCCGGTGCGGATCAGGGCCTTCGCCCAGGCGCTGCGCGGCGAGTTGAAGCGGCGGGCCCTGCTGCTGGGCGGCACCGCGTTCGCCGTGGGCACCGCCGGCGGCCCGGGCGGCGCGGCCGGCATGGGCGACGACGGACGCGGGCGGGGCGAGGGACGCGGGCGGGGCGAGGGACGCGCCGAAGGGCCCGGGCGCTTCGGGCGCTTCGGGGACGAGATCGCCCCGGCGGGCGGGGAGTTGGCCGAGGGCCGGGTGGTGGCGCCGCGCAGCGGCGGCGAGCCGCTGGGCTGGGGCGGCGCCCAGGACGCGGGCCCCGAGCCGGCGATGCGCGCGCCCGGCAGCGCCCCGCTCCCCTGGCTGGTGGTGCTGGTGGACGACCTGCCGGCGCTGGTCAGCCCGCCGCTGGGCGCGCCGGGCCGGCAGGCCGCCGGCTCGATGCTGCGGGCGCTGGACGCGGTGCGCCGGGAGGGCCCGGCGCTCGGCGTCCGGCTGGTGCTGGCCGGCGGCCCGCCGGCGGGCGACGATCCGCTGCGCCTGGCCTCGGCCAGCCGCCTGCTGCTCGCCGGGGCGCCGCTCGGCCGCGCGGAGTTGCGCACCCCGGACGGCGCGCGCACCCCGGTGCAGACCGGCCGGATCACCGGGCGCATCCCGCGCACGGCGACGCTGCGCCCCACGGTCACCCGGCTCGACTGGGCGCGGCTGGGCGATCCCCCGGCCCGCCGCCCGGTCCGCGAGTTGGGGAACGGGCCGACCGACATCGCTCTGCTGGCCAGCGCGGCGGCCCGCGCCGCCAGCACCAGGGAGACCGCCTCCGCCACCCCGGTCTGACCCCGGGCGCGCCCCACCCCCGACGCCGCCCCGCCGCCCCACCGCCACGCCGCCCCACCACCGGTCGGATTTCGGACAGTTCGGCCGGTCGCACGGCCGCGCCGTCCGCCCTGCGCGGGGCGGTCCGGACGGGTTTCGCCGCAGGTCGTGGCCCAGGTCCGGCACGCCCCCTCAACGACCACTTCAGGCCACCGGCGCACCCCCTGGCACATTGGCCCCGCATTGTCCGTGCGGTGGGTAACAGCCCCATCACAAAGGCCGGTTGAGACCACATCCGTCTTGATCGGATACCGGACAGAGCGTAGGAACGTGCGGCGTAGGACGTGCGGCGTGGCAGGCCCTGCACGGACGGGGGTTGCCGCATCTTTTCCAAGGTGAGGCGGTGTTCATGCGCGGTTCGGGCCCAAGCCCTGGCCGGAGAGCGAAACGGGTGACGGCTGCCGTGGTGGCCACCACGGCGCTGGCCCTGTCGGGCTGCGGCAGCGACGACGAGGGCGAGCAGTCCCAGCGGGAGCCGACCATCGAACTTCCCGACCTGAGCGGGGAGTCGTTGGAGGTCGGCGCGGTGTGGACCGGCGCCGAGCAGGACAACTTCGTCCGGGTGACCGACGAGTTCGAGCGGCGCACCGGCGCCTCGGTGACCGTGGTACCCAGCGGCGACAACGTCTCCCAGTTCGTCGGCACCAAGATCGAGGGCGGCTCGCCGCCGGACGTGGTGATGGTGCCGCAGCCCGGCGTGCTGCGGGAGTTCGCCGACAACGGGTGGATAGCGCCGCTGGAGGACTCCACCAGGGAGCAGCTGGACGCCAACTACACCGAGGGCTGGCAGCAGTTGGCCGCCGGCAGCGACGGTGACCTCTACGGGGTCTATGTCAAGGCCGCGAACAAGTCACTGATCTGGTACAACCAGACGGCCTTCGACTACGCGGGCGTCTCGCCGCCCGACAGCTGGGACGCGTTCATCGACACCGCCTGGACGGTCTGGGAGTCCGGCACCACGCCGGTCTCGGTCGCCGGCGGCGACGGCTGGACGCTCACCGACTGGTTCGAGAACATCTATCTCTCCCAGGCCGGCCCCGAGATGTACGACCAGCTCGCGGCCCACGAGATCCCCTGGACGCACGAGAGCGTCACCGAGGCGCTGACCACCCTCGGCGAACTCTACGGCGAGAACCGGCTGTTGCTCGGTGGCCAGAGCGGCTCGCTCCAGACGGACTTCCCGACCTCGGTCACCAACACGTTCGTCAACCTCACCGAGCCGGAGTCCGGCATGGTCTTCGAGGCCGACTTCGTGGGCGCGGTTATCGGCGACAACACGGACGCGGAGATCGGCGTGGACGCGCGGGTCTTCCCGTTCCCGGCCGTGGGCGAGGGCGCCCCGCCGGTGGTCAGCGCGGGCGACGCGGCCGTGGCCGTGGCACCCGACGGGCAGATGAGCGAGGCGCAGGAGGCGTTCCTGACGTATCTGGCCTCGACGGACGCGGCCGCGATCTGGGCCGAGCCCGGCGGCTTCGTCTCGCCCAACAAGTCCCTGGAGTTCGACGTCTACCCGAACGACGTCCAGCGGGGCATCGCCGAGGCGCTGATCGCCGCCGGCGACGACTTCCGGTTCGACATGTCGGACCAGACCCCGGCCGCCTTCGGCGGCACCACGGGACAGGGCATGTGGCAGGGACTCCAGAACTTCCTGCGTGACCCCGACGACATCGAGGGGGCCCAGGCGTACCTGGAGTCCCAGGCCGCCGACGCGTACGGCCACTGACGGACGGAGACTGACAACCCATGGCTTCCGGCAAGGCGGTGATCAGGGCCCGTCCCTGGGTGGCGGCGAGCTTCCTGCTCCCGGCGCTGCTGCTGCTCGGCGCGCTGGTCGTCTACCCCATCGGGTACTCGATCCAGCGCAGCCTGTTCGACGCTTCGGGCGACAGCTTCGTCGGCCTGGACAACTTCAAGGAGATCTTCACCAACGACGGCATCAGGACCGCGCTGAAGAACAACCTGATCTGGATCGTGGTGGCGCCGACGGTGGCCACCGCGCTGGGTCTGATCTTCGCGGTGCTGACCGAACGGGTGCGCTGGGCGACCGTGTTCAAGCTGGTCGTCTTCATGCCGATGGCGATCTCGATGCTGGCCGCCGGGATCATCTTCCGGATGGTCTACGAGCAGAACCCGGACCGGGGTCTGGCCAACGCGCTGGCGACGACGGTGCACGACACCTTCGCCGAGAGTTCCAGCTGGCCCGACGCCCAGCCCAGGCCCGGCGGTCCGCTGACCGTCGAGGAGGACGGCTCGTATCTGCTGACCGAGCCGGTGACCGCCGGCACCCCGGCGCTGCTGCCGCTGGTGGCGGTGCCGCAGCCCGAGCTGTCCGGCGCCGACCTGGCGGCGGCGCCCGGCGGCGAGCCGGGCGAGGTGACCGGCACGGTCTGGATGGACTTCACCCGGGGCGGCGCGGGCGCCGAGAACACCATCGACCCCGAGGAGCTGGCGCTCTCCGGGATCACGGTGGAGGCGGTGCGCGACGGGCAGGTGGTCGCCGACACGACGACCGGCGACGACGGGACGTTCACCCTGCCGGCCGAGGCGGACGGGGCCCAACTCCGGTTGCCCTCGGACAACTTCACCGCCCCCTACAACGGGATCGAGTGGCTGGGCCCGAACGTCGTCACGCCGGCGATCATCGCCAGCTACGTCTGGATGTGGGCCGGCTTCGCGATGGTGCTGATCGCGGCGGGGCTGGCCAGCGTGCCCAGGGAGACCCTGGAGGCGGCCCGGGTGGACGGCGCCAACGAGTGGCACGTGTTCCGCAGGATCACCGTTCCGCTGCTGGCCCCAGTGCTGGGCGTCGTGTTCGTGACGCTGATGATCAACGTGTTGAAGATCTTCGACCTGGTCTATGTCATCGCGCCCAGCTCCAGCCAGGCGGACGCCAACGTCCTGGCGCTCCAGCTCTATCTGTCCTCCTTCGGCACCGGAGCCGACCAGGGCGTGGGCAGCGCCATCGCGGTGTTCCTGCTGCTGCTCGTGGTCCCGGTGATGATCATCAACCTGCGCAGGCTGCGACGGGAGAACCAGCGGTGACCGCTCCCACCTTGACCGCACACGTACCCGACCCGGCCAACGCCCCGGCGTCGGCCAACGCCGGCCCGCCACCCACGCGTTGGAGCAGCCGCCTCGCCGCCCTCGCCTCCGGCACGGTGGTGCGGGTGGTGCTGGTGGTGCTCGGCGTGCTCTGGCTGCTGCCCACCGCCGGCCTGTTCGTCTCGTCGTTCCGCGACCCGAGGGACATCGCCTCCACCGGCTGGTGGGAGGCGCTGACCGACCCGGGGCAGTGGAGCTTCAGCAACTACGACAGCCTGCTCGGGAACGAGAAGTTCACCGGCTCCGTGTGGACCACGGTGGCGATCACCCTGCCGGCGACGGCGCTGGTGATCGTGCTGGGGGCGCTGGCGGCCTACGCCTTCGCCTGGATGGACTTCCCCGGCCGGGACTGGCTCTTCCTGGTGGTGGTCGGCCTCTTGGTGGTGCCGATCCAGGTCGCGCTGATCCCGGTGGCCCGGCTCTTCAACACCCTGGGGATCTTCGAGACGACGGCGGGGGTGGTGCTGTTCCACTCGGCCTTCGGGTTGCCGTTCGCGATCTTCCTGCTGCGGAACTTCTTCGCGGAGATCCCGCGCGAGCTGCTGGAGGCGGCGCGGCTGGACGGCGCGGGCGAACTGCGGCTGTTCTTCCGGGTGGTGCTGCCGCTGGGCGGCCCGGCGATCGCGGCGCTGGCCATCTTCCAGTTCATGTGGGTCTGGAACGACATGCTGGTCGCGCTGATCTTCGCCGACGCCGGCTCGCCGCCGATGACGGTGGCGCTCCAGCAGGAGATGCGGCAGTTCGGCAGCAACTTCGACGTGCTGGCGCCGGGCGCGTTCCTGACCATGCTGATTCCGCTGGCGATCTTCTTCGCCTTCCAGCGGCAGTTCGTGTCCGGCGTGATGGCGGGCGCGGTGAAGTGACCGCCGGAGCGTGAGCGTCGCGACGTGAACGCCCTGAAGTGAACGGGGGGCGCGGGCCGTTGGGCCCGCGCCCCCCGCTTCGTCGCTCAGCCGGCCCGGCCCAGGTGGACGGTGGTGGCGCTGAGATAGAACGCGTCGGGCCGGCGCAGCAGCCCCTCCGGCGCGTCCGGGTCCAGCAGCACGTCCAGCGCGGCCAGGTCCTCGGCGTCCAACACCCCGTCCAGCACCTCCCGTTGCCTGGCGAGCCGGTCCACCAGATACGCCCGGCCCTCGGGGCCGAGCGGCGCCGGCAGCTCGGTGAGGAAGGTACGCGAGCCGACCGGGGCCAGCCCCGCGCTGGTCAGCAGCGAGGGCCAGTCCTCGACGACGGTCGCGGCACCGGGCAGCTCGGCCCGCATCCGCCCGAACCACTCCTCGTTGGCCGCGTCCAGCCGGGCCTGGAGCCCGGCCCTGCCCAGGCCGAACTCCCGGGGCAGGAAGCGCGTCGGCAGCCCGCCCTCGGCCAGCGCCAGCAGCCCGCCGGGGCGCAGCGTCGCCGCCAGCTCCCCCAACCCGGCCAGCTGGTCGCCGAGATGGTGCACCACCCGGCTGGCCCACAGCAGGTCGACGCCCGCCACGCCGGCCAGCCCGCCGGGCAACTCGGCCCGCCGGACCGTCACCCGGCCGGCCAGGCCCAGCGCGGCGGCCCGTTCCTCGGCCAGCCGCAGCAGCTCGGGCGTGCCGTCCACGGCCAGCACCTCGGCCTCGGGGAACGCCTCGGCCAGCAGGCAGCTGGCCACGCCCGGGCCGCTGCCGGCGTCGACGACCAGCCGGGCCGCCGGCTGCTGCGCGCGCAGCCAGGCCACCGTGCGCCGCAGTTCGTCGGCGTGCAGCTCGGCGCCCCTGATCAGCCGCTCCCCCTCCGTCGCCCAGTCGATCCCGGCCGCCCCGTGGTGCTGGTGGCCCTCCTGGTGACCGTGCTGGTGCTGCTGACCGTGCTGGTGAGCGCCCATGCCTGCCCGCCTCCCGTTGTCCCTCGCTCCGGCGGGCCGTCCCCGCCGGCCGGCTCCCCGCCAGCAAACCACCGGCCGCCGGGACCGCCCGGCGGCCGACACGCGCCACGCGCGCCGGCCGCCGGCCGGAGGGCGGTCAGCGGTTGCTGCGCAGCAGCGTCCGCATCGTGCGCATCGCCACCGACAGGTTGGCCAGGTCGAAGCTGTCCGAGGACTGGATCTCGTGCAGCGTGGCCCGCGCCCGGTTGAGCACGGCCGCGCTGCGGTCCGCCCAGGCCGCGAACCGCTCCTCCGGCGTCGCCTCGGGCCCACCCTCGGCCAGCACGTCGGCCGCGATCAGCTGGTGCGCCGCGTAGAGGTCCTCCCGGATCGCGGTGCGCGCCATCGACTGCCAACGGTCCGCCCTGGGCAGCTCGCTGATCCGCTCCTGGAGCCGGGAGATGCTCAGCTCGTCGCTGAGGTGGTAGTACACCTCGGCGACGTCGAGCAGCTCGCGCCCGGTGCGGTCGGCGACCGCCACGATGTCCAGCGCGGGGAAGACGGCGGAGAACCCGGCGACCCGGCGGGCCAGCTCGTCCGGGACCTTGGCCTCGGCCAACTCCTCGTGCTGCGCGCCCAGATGGGCCAGCTCCCGGCCGCGCAGCAGCGTGGGCAGCTCCGCCCAGACCTGCGCCACCCGCTCGCCGAACAGCTCCGTGGTGTCGGCCAGCTTCAGCGGCTGCGGCCGGTTGTTGAGCAGCCAGCGGGCGCCGCGCTCCACCAGCCGGCGGGCGTGCAGCCGGATGCGGGTCAGCGTCGCGGCGGGCACCTCGTTGTCCAGCCGCTCGGCGGTGTCCCAGATCTCGCCGAGCCGGAAGATGTCGCGGGCCACGGTGTGCGCCCGGACGATCTCCTCCGTCGAGGCGCCCGACTCCTCCTGCATCCGGTGGATGAAGGTGCAACCGGCCACGTTGAGCGTGTCGTTGACCAGCAGCGTGGTGATGATCTCGCGGCGCAGCGCGTGCCGCTCGATCAGCTCGGGGAATCGTTCCCGCAGGGGGCGGGGGAAGTACGCCAGCAGCAGCCGGTCGACATAGGGGTCGTCCGGCAGCTCGGTGGTCAGCAACTCGGCCGTGGTGGTCAGCTTGCCGTAGGCGAGCAGCACCGACAGCTCCGGCTGGGTCAGCCCGCGCCCGGCCGCCCGCCGCTCGCGGAACTCGTCGTCGTCCGGCAGGAACTCCAACTCCCGGTCCAGCAGGCCCCGTTCGCCCAGCCGGCTGATCGCCCGCTGGTGCGCCAGGACCAGCCCGGCGGCCGTGGCCTCGCCGTTGGCCAGCGCCACGTTCTGCGCGTAGTTGTTGCGCAGGACCAGCGCGCCGACCTCGTCGGTCATCTCGGCGAGCAGGGCGTTGCGCTGCTTGACCGTCAGGTCGCCGTTGGCCACCACGGCGTCCAGCAGGATCTTGATGTTGACCTCGTGGTCCGAGGTGTCGACGCCCGCGCTGTTGTCGATGGCGTCGGTGTTGCACCGGCCGCCGTTCAGCGTGAACTCGATCCGGCCCAGCTGGGTCAGGCCCAGGTTCCCGCCCTCGCCGACGACCTTGGCGCGCAGGTCCCGGCCGTTGACGCGGATCGCGTCGTTGGCCTTGTCGCCGACGTCGGCGTGGGACTCGGAGGCGGCCTTCACATAGGTGCCGATGCCGCCGTTCCACAGCAGGTCCACCGGCGCCCGCAGGATGGCGCGCATCAGCTCGGCCGGGGTGAGCGAGATCGTGCCGTCCGGCAGGTCCAGCGCCTCGCGGACCTGCGGGGTCAGCGGGATCGACTTGGCGGTGCGCGGGTGCACCCCGCCGCCCTTGGAGATCAGCGAGGTGTCGTAGTCGGCCCACGAGGAACGCGGCAGCGCGAACAGCCGGCGGCGCTCGGCGTAGCCCACGGCCGGGTCGGGATCGGGGTCGAGGAAGATGTGCCGGTGGTCGAACGCGGCCACCAGCCGGATCTGCTCCGACAGCAGCATCCCGTTCCCGAAGACGTCGCCCGACATGTCGCCGATCCCGGCCACCGTGAACGGCTCGGACTGGGTGTCGTGGCCCAGCTCCCGGAAGTGGCGCTTGACCGACTCCCAGGCGCCGCGCGCCGTGATGCCCATGCCCTTGTGGTCGTAGCCGGCAGAGCCGCCGGAGGCGAACGCGTCGCCCAGCCAGAAGCCGTACGACTGGGCGACCTCGTTGGCGATGTCGGAGAACGTCGCCGTGCCCTTGTCGGCGGCGACCACCAGATAGGTGTCGTCCTCGTCGTGCCGCACCACGTCGGCCGGCGGCATGACCTCGCCGTCCACCAGGTTGTCCGTGATGTCCAACAGGCCCGAGATGAAGGTGCGGTAGCAGGCGATGCCCTCGGCGAGCCAGGCGTCCCGGTCGGCCGAGGGGTCGGGCAGCTGCTTGCCGACGAAGCCGCCCTTGGCGCCGACCGGCACGATCACCGTGTTCTTCACCTCCTGGGCCTTCACCAGGCCCAGGATCTCGGTGCGGAAGTCCTCCCGCCGGTCCGACCAACGCAGCCCGCCCCGCGCCACCTTGCCGAACCGCAGGTGCACGCCCTCGACCCGCGGCGAGTACACCCAGATCTCGAACGCCGGCCGCGGCTCGGGCAGTTCGGGAATGGCCTTCGGGTCCAGCTTCATCGACAGATAGGCGTGCGGGCGGCCGTCGGAGTCGTGCTGGAAGTAGTTGACCCGCAGGGTCGCCTTGATCACGGTGAGGAACGCCCGCAGGATGCGATCCTCGTCGAGGTTCTGCACCTGCTCCAGCGCGCCGTCCAGCTCCTCCAGCAGCCCGTCGGTCAGCTCACGCCCGGCGCTCTGCCGGCCGGGCGCGTGCCGGGCCTCGAAGAGGTTCACCAGGAGGCGGGTGGTGTGCACGTTGCGGCGGAGGGTGGCCTCCATGTTCTCCCGGGCGAAGCGCGCGCCGGCCTGCCACAGGTACTTGGCGTAGGCGCGCAGCACCATCGCCTCGCGCCAGGTCAGGCCCGCCGAGAGCACCAGCGCGTTGAAGCCGTCGTCCTCGGCCGCGCCCGTCCAGGCCGCCGCGAACGCGTCCTGGAACCGCTGCCGGGCGCCGCCGCCCAGGCCGCCGGCGAGCGTCTCGGGCAGCCGCAGGCCGAAGTCGTAGATCCAGGTGGGCGCGCCGTCGGCCGGCCTGAGGTGGTACGGGCGCTCGTCGACCACCTCGACGCCCAGGTGTTGAAGCACCGGCAGCACGGCCGACAGCGTGACCGGCTCGCCGATTCGGTAGATCTTGAAACGGCGTTCGCCCGGGCCCGCGTTGACCGGCTCGTAGAGGCTCAGCGCGAAGTCCTCGCCCTCCTCGGGCCTGAGGTTGATCACATACTGGAGGTCGGCGACGGCCGCGCGGG
The DNA here is from genome assembly GCF_006334905.2 of Streptomyces sp. 3MP-14. Taxonomy (NCBI): domain Bacteria; kingdom Bacillati; phylum Actinomycetota; class Actinomycetes; order Kitasatosporales; family Streptomycetaceae; genus Streptomyces; species Streptomyces sp. 3MP-14. The sequence continues at coordinate 22,327 of NZ_VDLZ02000019.1, read as the reverse complement.
GCGGGAAGTCCGCCTTGTACCCCTCGGGGAAGGCACCGCCGAAGCGGCGACCCAGGTCGGCCGCCTGCTCCTCGCCGTACTCCGCGAGCAGCGCGTCGGTGAAGCCGTCCGTCCAGGAGCGGGACGCCTCGGCCAGCCGCGCCTCGATCCGGTCGAGGTCGGCCTCGGTCAGCTCGGGCAGCTCGGTGCCGGGCGCGACCCGGATGACGAAGTGCAGCCGGGAGAGCACCGACTCGGTGTTCCAGGCGGTGAAGTCGACGTTGTTGCCGTCCAGTTCCTCCCGGAGGATCTGGGTCAGCCGCAGCCGCACCGTGGTGGTGAAGCGGTCCCTGGGCAGATAGACGAGCGCCGAGTAGTACCGGCCATACTCCTCCTGCCGCAGGAACAGCCGCAGCCGGCGCCGCTCCTGGAGGTGCAGCACGGCGGTGGTGATGCTGCGCAGGGTCTCCACCGGGGTCTGGAACAGCTCGTCGCGCGGATAGGTCTCCAGGATCTGGAGCAGGTCGCGGCCGCTGTGGCTCTGCACGCTGAACCCGGCGGCCTGGAGCACCTCGGCGACCTTCCGCCGGATCACGGGCACCCGGCGCACCGACTCGGTGTACGCGGCGGCCGAGAACAGCCCGAGGAACCGCCGCTCCCCGATCACCCGCCCCTGCTCGTCGAACTTCTTGACGCCCAGGTAGTCCAGGTAGGACCGACGGTGCACGGTGGCCCGGCTGTTGGCCTTGGTCAGCACCAGCAGCCTGGGCTCCCTGGCCTTGGCCCTGGCGGTCGGCGAGAGCCGGTGGAACGCGGAGGAGGCCGCCGGGTGGTCCGTCTCGCCCTTCGGGTAGGGCGGGTCGGAGCGCAGGATGCCAAGTCCCGTGCCGGGAACGGGCAGCAGCTCGTCGCCACCGCCGCCGTCGTCCTCCCTGGCCAGCTCGTACTCGCGGTAGCCGAGGAAGGTGAAGTGGTCGGCCGCCAGCCAGCTCAGCAGCTCGGCGGCCTCGTCGACATCCTGCTGGCGCAGCTCGTCCGAGAGCGGCTCGTCGGCCAGGCCCTCGGCGATCCGCAGGGCCGCCTCGCGCATCTTCTGGTAGTCCTCGACGGCCTCGCGCACATCGCCGAGCACCCGCCGCAGATCGGCCTCGACCTGACGGATCTGCTCCTGGTCGGTCTCCCGGTCGATCTCGACGTGAATCCAGGACTCCACCACCGCGTCCGGCGGCAGCTGCTCGGGATCGACCGCCCCCTCCCGGTCCCGGCCGGCGTCCAGCACCTCCAGCATCCGGCCGGCGACGTCCCGGCGGACCACGATCTGCGGGTGGACCACCAGATGGATGCCGCGCTCCTGGCGGGACAGCTCATTGGTGACGGAGTCCACCAGAAAGGGCATATCGTCCGTTACCACCTCAACCACCGTGTGGGTGCACGTCCAGCCGATCTCGTCGACCGAGGGCGTGTAGACCCGGACGTTGGCGGTGCCCTGGGGGCGTTCGGCGGCGAGCCGGTGGTGGGCGAGGGCCGCGCCGTAGAGGTCGACCGGGTCGCGCTCGGTCACGTCCTCGGCGGCGATGAAGAGGTAGTAGCGCCGCAGATAGGCCCGCAGCGCCTCCGCGTCCATCCCGTGCGCCGGCGGTTGCCCCTGACTGGGCCCGTGGTCGGCCACCCTGGCCGCCTGCGCCAGCAGTTCGTCCTTGGCTTCGTCCAGCTTGCTGTGCATGTCCTGCTCCTGTCGCGCACCGTCGCGTGACGTCGAGTAACGGTCACCGGACAGCGCTCGCTCGGATGGCTGGGATGCTTCCGGTGGTACCGAGGGTGGAAGTCAGTCGACCGGCCGGCCGCCGAGCTGGCGGAGTCGCCGAGGGAAGGCCACGCTGCCTGCCCTTCGAAGCGTCGGGGGCAGGCGGTATCGCACTGAACACCGCACCAGCGTATATCCCCGGCCCGATTCGCGAACGGGCGCCGGTTGCCAGGCGCCGGCGCGTCAGCCGCGCCGCACCACCTCCTCGGCGACGGACACCGCCTCCGCCAGGCTGTCCACCACGGGCACCCCGGCGCCGGCCAGGCTGCGCCGGCTGTGCGAACCCCCCGTGTAGAGAACGGCCTTGGCGCCGGCGTGCGCCGCCGCCACCGCGTCGTCCGTGGCGTCGCCTATCACCACGACCCGGGCCGGATCGACCCCGGACATGGCCGCCAGGTGACGGGCCATCTGGGCGGCCTTGCCGAGCACCTGCCCTTCGCCCCGGTTCCCGTCGACGCGTATGAAGTGCTCGGCCACGCCCAGCCTGGTCAGCCAGGGCCCCAGCCGGTCGTGCGCGGCCAGCGAGCAGACCGACTGCGTCCGCCCGGCGAGCACCCAGTCGGCGAGCAGCTCGGCCGCGCCCTCGGCGAGGGCGGCGGTGTCGGAGCGGGCGAAGTAGTGCCGGTGGAACGCCTCCTCCATCACCTCCCACTCCTCGTCGGTGGGCAGCCGGCCCAGCAGGCGCCGGTAGAACTCGGGGATGGGGACGCAGTACAGCTCGCGGTACCGGTCCAGGGTGAGGTGCGCGAGCCCCACCTCGGCGAACGCGGCGTTGGTCGCCTCCAGCACGACGTGGATGTCGTGCAGCAGGGTGCCGTTCCAGTCCCAGACGATGTGGGGTGCGGGTGCCGGGTCGCGCGGAGAAGCCATGTCCCGCACACTACGACCCGGCACTGACAACGGGACAGCGGGTTTGTCCGGCGCACCTGGATCGGCGCACCTGGTCCGGCGCACCGGCGCACCGGCGCACGAGGGGGCGCGCGGCCTCAGACCAGGCGGTCGATCTCCTGGACGCCGTACCAGAGCAGTTCGTGGTCGGCGACGCCGTCCACCACGAACTGGGCGTCCTCGTCGCCCTGGTCGGCCGCGCCCACCGCCTCGGCCGCCGCCTGGACGTCCTCGGCGGCCTCCTCGGCGTCCACATGCACGGCGGCCAGCCAGCCGAGCGGCACCGCCTCGGTCAGCCTGACCTCGCCCAACGCCTCGGGGGACAGCGCCAGTTCGGGATCGGCGAACGCCACCCGGTCGGGCACATCCGCGGCCACCACCACCCGCCGCCTGGCCACCCCCAGCTCGGTGGCGACCAGCCGCAGCGAGGCCACGGCCGCCCTGCTCAGCGCCGCGTACTCCAACTCCTCCTCGCTGCCGGAGAGATACCACTCGCGCAGTGCCGGGGTGACGGCGTAGGCGGTCAGCGGCGCCGGGGCGATCTCCCGGGCGACATGGAGGCGGGCCAGCCCGGAGAGCGTGAGGGGGATGTAGACGCGCACGGCACCGACGCTTCCTTCCTGGGCCTGAAGCGGCCTCACCTTACCAGGGGGCGCGCGGGGGTCCGCCGCGCATCTCCGAAGCCCTCCGCGCGCTCCGGGCAACGGTTGCCGGGGGTTGGGCAGTTGATTACACTCCGCAGTTGTTACCGATCGGTAGCGCCACACGGCGTGGGGGGAAGGGTCCGGCAGCCATGCTCAGTCAACGGGGTCAACAGCGAGGTCAGCAGCGGGTTCCCCAGCCCAGGAGCCGTCGCGGCCCCCGGCCGACCGGCCCGGCGGGCGGCCGGCGGACCGACCCCCGGCGCCCGGGGCACCGGGCGCCGCGCGAGCGGGCGCTGCCGCTCCCGCACGAGTGGTTCGCCCGCCAGCTGGTGCTGGTGCTCAGCGGGCAGCGCCCGGTCACCGTGCTGCTCGGGCATGTCCGCGACCCGGCGTACGAGCAGCTGATCCGGCTGGCGCCGCGCGCCCCGCTCCGCCCCGCCGAGGGCGATCCGGCGCCCGCCCTGCGCCTGGTGCGCGGCTCGCGCCCCGGCAGCGCGGCGATCGAGGCGTGCGCCGTGGTCAGCGTCGGGCGGCGCGCCAGGGCCCTGGCGTTCCGGCTGGAGGAGCAGCGGGCCGGCGTCTGGCGCTGCGTCGCCGTCGAGTTGGACACGGTCCCGTGACGGCCGCCCGCCGCCCGCGCCCGGACACGCGCATGGGGGCGCGTCCCCGCTGGGACACGCCCCCTGATCCACCGCGAGCGTCGGCGCCGCCGGCCGGGGCCGGCGGCGCTCCTCCGCGCCGCCGCGTCACTTCTTGCGGCGACGGCCGCCCTTCTGCGCCTTGCGCCGCTCGGCGCGGGTCTGGCCCTGGCCGGAGCTGGTCGCGGCCGGCGCGCTCTCCTCGCCGGCGGCGAAGTCGCCCTCGACGACGCCGCCGGCGCCGTCCACCGTCGGCGCGGAGTAGCGCAGGCCCTGCGCCGGCTTGGGCGCCTCCAGGCCCTTGGCCAGGATCGCCGGGCGCGCCCCGGCCGGCACGGCCTCCTGCGCGCCCTCGGCCGCCGCCTCCTCCTTGGTCCCGCCCTGCACCGGCACCTGCTCGACCTGCCGCTCCACCTGGACCTCCAGGTTGAACAGGTAGCCGACGGACTCCTCCTTGATGCCCTCCAGCATGGCGGTGAACATGTCGAAGCCCTCCCGCTGGAACTCCACCACCGGGTCGCGCTGCGCCATGGCGCGCAGCCCGATGCCCTCCTGGAGGTAGTCCATCTCGTAGAGGTGCTCACGCCACTTGCGGTCCAGCACGGAGAGCACGACCCGGCGCTCCAGCTCCCGCATCACCTCGGAGCCCAGCTCCTCCTCGCGCCTGGCGTACTGCCGGTGGATGTCCTCCTTGACGGACTCCGCGAGGAACTCGGGCGTCAGCCCGTCCCGGCCGCCGGTCTCCTCCTCCAGCTCCTCCACCGTGACCTGCACCGGGTAGAGCTGCTTGAACGCGCCCCACAGCCGGTCCATGTCCCACTCCTCGGCGAAGCCCTCGACGGTCTCCGCCTGGACATACGCCTCGATGGTGTCGTCCATGAAGTAGCCGACCTGCTCCTGGAGGTCCTCCCCGGAGAGCACCCGGCGCCGCTCGGCGTAGATGACCTCACGCTGGCGGTTGAGCACCTCGTCGTACTTGAGGACGTTCTTGCGGATCTCGAAGTTCTGCTGCTCGACCTGCCCCTGGGCGGAGGCGATCGCGCGGGTCACCATCTTGTTCTCGATCGGCACGTCGTCCGGCACGTTGGCCATCGACATCACGCGCTCGACCATCTGCGCCTTGAACAGCCGCATCAGGTCGTCGCCCAGCGACAGGTAGAAGCGGGACTCGCCCGGGTCGCCCTGCCGGCCGGAGCGGCCGCGCAGCTGGTTGTCGATCCGGCGGGACTCGTGCCGCTCGGTGCCCAGCACATACAGCCCGCCGAACGACTTGACCTCCTCGAACTCGGCCTCCACCGAGCGCTCGGCCCGCTCCAGCGCGCCCGGCAGCGCCGCCGCCCACTCCTCGGAGTGCTCCACCGGGTCCAGGCCCTTGGCGCGCAGCTCCTGCTCGGCGATGTCGTCCGGGTTCCCGCCGAGCTTGATGTCGGTGCCACGGCCGGCCATGTTGGTGGCCACGGTGACCGCGCCCTTGCGGCCGGCCTTGGCGACGATCGCCGCCTCCCGCTCGTGGTTCTTCGCGTTGAGCACCTCGTGCCGCACGCCGCGCTTGTTGAGCTGCTGCGAGAGGTACTCGGACTTCTCCACGGAGGTGGTGCCGACCAGCACCGGCTGGCCCTTCGCGTGGCACTCGACGATGTCGTCGACCACGGCGGCGAACTTCGCCGGCTCGGTGCGGTAGATCAGGTCGGCCTGGTCCTTGCGGGCCATCGGCCGGTGGGTCGGGATCGGGACGACGCCGAGCTTGTAGATCTGGTGGAACTCGGCGGCCTCGGTCATCGCCGTGCCGGTCATGCCGGAGAGCCGGTCGTAGAGCCGGAAGTAGTTCTGGAGGGTGATCTTGGCGAGCGTCTGGTTCTCGTCCTTGATCTTCACCCCCTCCTTGGCCTCGATGGCCTGGTGCATCCCCTCGTTGTAGCGCCGGCCGGCGAGGATGCGGCCGGTGTGCTCGTCGACGATCACGACCTCGCCGTCGATGACGACGTAGTCCTTGTCCTTCTTGAACAGTTCCTTCGCCTTGATGGCGTTGTTCAGATAGCCGACGAGCGGGGTGTTGACCGACTCGTAGAGGTTGTCGATGCCCAGCCAGTCCTCGACCTTGCTGACCCCGGCGTCGTGGATGGCGACGGTGCGCTTCTTCTCGTCCACGTCGTAGTCGCCGGACTCGGCCACCTGGCGCGAGGGCACGGCCGCCTCGCCCTTCTCCAGGCGCAGCGCCAGCTTGGCGAAGTCCGCGTACCACTTGGTGGCCTGGTCGGCCGGGCCGGAGATGATCAACGGGGTCCTGGCCTCGTCGATCAGGATGGAGTCCACCTCGTCGACGGTGGCGAAGTTGTGCCCGCGCTGCACCAACTCCTCCTTGGACCACGCCATGTTGTCCCGGAGGTAGTCGAAGCCGAACTCGTTGTTCGTTCCGTAGGTGATGTCGCAGGCGTACTGCTCGCGCCGCTGCGCCGGGCGCATCCCGGAGGTGATGCAGCCGACCGACAGGCCCAGGAAGCGGTGCACCCGGCCCATCCACTCGGAGTCACGCTGGGCCAGGTAGTCGTTGACGGTGATGATGTGCACGCCCTTGCCGGAGAGCGCGTTGAGATACGCCGGCAGCGTGCCCGCCAGGGTCTTGCCCTCACCGGTCTTCATCTCGGCCACATAGCCGAGGTGCATCGCGGCGCCGCCCATCAGCTGCACGTCGTAGTGGCGCTGCCCCAGGACCCGCTTGGCCGCCTCGCGCACGGTGGCGAACGCCTCGGGCAGCAGGTCGTCCAGGCTCTCGCCGCCCGCGTACCGCTCCTTGTACTCGTCGGTGAGCGCCCGCAGCTCGGCGTCCGTCAGATTGACGAAGTCCTCTTCGATCGAGTTGACCTCTTTGGCGAGGCGTTGCAGCCTGCGCAGGATCTTGCCTTCGCCTGCACGCATGATCTTGTTGAAGACGGACACGAGGGCTGGTCTCCTTGACGGTCGGGCCTGGCGCGAGTGGAAGGCGCGGGCACAGCGAGATGGCCCCGCCGCACCGGCCATGGTATGCGAGCGCCCACACGGGTGTCAGTGGTCGGCCCTACGATCCCCGCATGACTGCCGCTGTTGTGACACTCTCCCCAGACGAGGCCCGACGGATCGCTCTGCGGGCCCAGGGTCTGCTGGGCTCGCCCGACCGCCGAGCGGGGGTTCGCGGGGTGCTGCGTCGGCTGGGCGCGGTGCAGCTGGACACCATCTCCGTGCTGGCCCGCTCCCACGAGCTGCTGCCCTACGCCCGGCTGGGCGCGGTGGGCCGCCCCGCCGTGGAGGAGGCGTACTGGTCGGGGGACACCGCCTTCGAGTACTGGTCGCACGCCGCCTGTGTGCTGCCGATCGAGGAGTGGCCGCTGTTCGCGTTCCGCCGCCGCGCCTACCGCGCCCGCACCACCTGGCACCACGAGCTGCCGGACGCGGCCTACCGCCAGGTGCTGGACCAGCTGCGCGCCGAAGGCCCGCTGACCGCGACGGAGTTGGGCGGCGCGAAGAACGGCGGGCTGTGGTGGGACTGGTCGGAGAGCAAGGTGGCCGTGGAGCGGGCGCTGATGCTGGGCGACGTGGTGGTGACCAGGAGGCGCGGCTGGAAGCGCGTCTATGACCTGCCCGAGCGGGCGGTGCCCGAGGAGCTTTACCACGATCGGCTGACGGACGAGGAGTGCCTGCGACGCCTGGTCGCCCAGGCGGGGGCCGCGATGGGCGTGGCCACCCAGGCCGATCTCGCCGACTACCACCGGCTGCGGGGGGCCGAGGTGGCGGCGGTGATCGAGGACACCGGGCTGGTGCCGGTCGAGGTCGCCGGCTGGCCGGCGGCCGGGGGCCAGGGCGGGCGGCACCGGGCCTGGGCCGACCCGGCGGCGCTCGCGGCGCCGCCGCGTGGCCGGCACCGCACCACGCTGCTCTCGCCGTTCGACTCCCTGGTGTGGGACCGGCCGCGCACGGAACGGATCTTCGGCTTCGTGCACCGGCTGGAGGCGTATGTGCCCCGGCCCAAGCGGATATACGGGTACTTCGCGATGCCGCTGCTGGCCGGCGGCCAGCTGCTGGGCCGCGTGGACCCGGCGCGGGAGGGGCGCACGCTGGTCGCCCGGCACGCGGCGTTCGAGGGGCCACTGCCCCGGGCGGAGAAGGCGGTGCCGGCGATGGCCCAGGCGCTGGTGGAGGCCGCCGGCTGGGTCGGCTGCGACCAGGTGCGGGTGGAGCGCTGCACCCCGGCGGAGCTGGCGGGCCCGCTGGCCGCCGAGGTCGCGAGGGTCACCCCGGCCGGCGACTGAGCCGGGGCCGGCTGCGGCGGTACCGGTTCCGGCCGCCGCCGCACGCCGGTCTCAGCGCGCCTCAACCGGTGTCGGCCGGTCTCGGCCGGTCTCAGCCGGTCTCAGCCGGTCTCCAGGTCGAGGATCTTCTCCCGCATCGCGTAGACCACCGCCTCCATGCGGGAGTGGAGCTGGAGCTTCTCCAGGATGTTCCGTACATGGTTCTTGACAGTGTTCTCGCTGATGAACAGCTCCTTGGCGATGTCCCGGTTGTTCTTCCCGGTGGCCACCAGCTTGAGGACCTCCAGCTCCCGGTCGGTCAGCCGGGGCGCCGGCACCAGGCGGCGCTCGTCGGTGCGCTGGATCATCGACTTGAACTCGGTGAGCAGCTTGGCCGCCATCGATGGGCTGATCTGGGACTGCCCGTCGGCCACCGCGCGGATCGCGGCGGTCACCTCGTCGGTGGAGATCTCCTTGAGCAGATAGCCGGTCGCGCCCGCCTTGATGGCGTCGTAGAGGTCGGCCTCCTCGTCGCTGATCGTCAGCATGATGATCCGCGCGCTGGGGGCCACCTCCTTGATCGCGGTGCACGCCTCGATCCCGCCCCGCCGGGGCATCCGCACGTCCATCAGCACGATGTCCGGCAGCAGGTCGGCCGCCTTCTCCACCGCCTCGGCGCCGTCCCCCGCCTCGCCGACGACCTCGATGTCGGACTCCTGGGCGAGCACGATCTCCAGACCCCGCCGGAACAGCTCGTGGTCGTCCACCACCAGCACCCGGATCGGCTCGCTCTCCTCCGCCGGCTCGCGCTCGGCCGTGAAGGCCGGCCGCCCCCTGGGCATCCTGGGCCCGAACGTCTCCACCATCGAATCCCTCCCCCTGGCGGGTACGCCGCCACACTCGGCTACCCCATGATTCCATGGCGGCACCCCCGGCCGGGTCCACGATCCGGCCAAGGGGTGCGCGCTACCAGGCACGAAGCGGCGTCAGCCGCCGAGCGCGCCCCCCGCGCCCTCCGGCGCGACCTCGCTCAGCGGATCGGTCTCCAGCCGGATCACGCCGTAGTCGTAGGCGTGCCGTCGGTAGACCACGCTGGGCTGCTTGGTCTCGATGTCGACGAAGAGATAGAAGTCGTGGCCGACCAACTCCATCTCGTAGAGCGCCTGGTCGAGGCCCATCGGGGCGGCGGTGTGGGTCTTCTCCCTGACCACCAGCGGCCCGTCACCCTCCACCACCACGGGCCCGACGCGCCGCACGGGCACCTCGTCCGGCTCGGCGGTCGGCGTCGGCAGCAGCCCGTTGCCGTTGAGCGGCGCCGCGTCCGGCACCACCTCGGCGACGGCGCTCGCCGGGATGCGGCCGCGCCCCCTGCGGGAGGTCCGCTTGTCGTTCTCCCGGCGCAGCCGGGACTCCAGCTTCTCCACGGCGAGATCGAGCGCCGCGTACGGGTCGGCGGCCGACGCCTCGGCGCGCACCACGGGCCCCCGGTGGCGCATCGTGATCTCGACCCGGTCGGAACGGTCCGCCTGACGTGGGTTCGGCTCCTTGGACACCTCCACGTCGAGACGGGTCACCTTGCCGTCGATTCTCTGGATCTTGTCCAGCTTCAGCTTCTCGGCCACGTGCCGGCGGAAGCGCTCCGGCACCTCGGTCTTGCGACCCTTGACGACGATGTCCACGCGAACTCCGTTCCCGGACGGCCCCACGCTCTGAGTGGGGCACCTCCTTGGTGCACTTGCGCCGGACGGGCCGGTGTCCACGGCCCCTTCCGGCGTTACGACGGGGTTACGACTTTCACCTCCTCTTCCCCGGGGAGGAAGATCAACACCCCCTCCTCTTCCGGGACTCTCAGGGGATGTGGTCGGAAGTCGATCCTTCGCGAACATATGCGCATCTACTGTTATGGCGAGCTGATCGCGTCATCCGAACCGGAATGCGCATCATCCGCTCTCCTTCGAACGTACCGCTGTCAACGCCGGTGTGGCACCCCTACCCGCGCGTACGCCCGACCCACGCGGCCAGCGGCCCGGCGACCACGGCCGCCGCCACCGGTTCCGCCCCGGAGGCGCGCACCGCGCGCGCCGCCTCGGCGAGCGAGGCGCCCGTGGTCACCACGTCGTCGACGAGCAGCACCCGCGCGCCGGCGGGCAGCGCCCGGGGGCGCACGGCCAGCGCGTTCGCCACGTTCTCCGCTCTTTCGCGCCCCGAGAGCCCGGCCTGGTCCACCACCGGACGCACCTGCCGCAGCGCCGGCACCACCCGGGCCGCCAGGCCGGCGCCGCGCAGCGCGCCCGCCGCCCGCAGCGCGATCCGCCGCGTCGGGTCGTGTCCGCGCCGGGCGACGGCCGACCGGGCCGAGGGCACCGGCACCAACGCCCACTCCGCGTCCGGCCGCCCGGCCAGCGCGGCCAGGGCCGCGCGCCCCAGCGCCCCGCCGAGCGGGCGGGCCAGGGGCAGCATCCCGCGCTCCTTGTGCGCGAGCAGCATCCCGCGCACCGCGTCGGCGTACGGCGCCGACGCCCAGACCCCGGGCAGGCCCGCCGGCGTCGGCACCGGATACACCCGGCGCACCCGACCGGCGCGCAGCTCGTCCGCGCAACGCTCACACACACCCGTGCGCCCCCGGCCGCAGCCGGCGCACTCGGTGGGCAGCACCAGGGAACAGATCTCCCGCCACCATCCGCGCATGGCCCCACCGTGGCCCATCACCCGGGCGGCACACCGCAGTTCCGGCGGCGTTCCCCCGAACGGGCCCCGGCGTCAACCCGAGTCGTCAACCCGAGTCGTCAACCCGGATCGTCCCCCCGAGCCGGCCGTCGAACGGGCCCCGCCGCCGCGCCGCTAGGCGCAGGCTCAGCCCGGGTAGAGCGGCGTCGATCCCACCTCGGCGACCAGCTTCCACTGGCCGTCCTCGCCGAGCCGCGCGATGCGGTTCCCCGTCTCGGCCAGCATCGGCCGGCCCTCCTCCTCGGTCACCGCGACCGCCCGGACGTCGTTGAGCCCCGGCACGCTGGGCGCGCCGCCGGTGGAGCCGTCCGTCTCCACGTAGCTGATCTGCTCCACCCCGTCCACCGGCCGGCCGACCACCACCAGGCCGCTGTCGCCCGCCCAGGACACCGCCACCGTGTCCGCCAACTGCGGCGTCACCGGCCGGGGTTCGGTGACCGAGACGTCGGTGCCCTCCTCGGTCTCGGTCCGCTCCACGCGGCCCAGCAGCAGCGAGGTGCGCTCCTCGTCCCCCACCAGCATCGCGATCCGCACCCCGTCGGGCGCCACCCGCAGCGCCTGAATCCGCTGCCCCTCGCGCAGGCCCTCGACCGGCACCTCCCTCGGCGTGCCCCCGCCGTCGCTCAGCCGCAGCAGCCGGGGCTCCTCGGCGTCCCGGTCGGCCAGCCACAGGTCGCCCAGGCCGTCCCAACTGGGCGCGGAGAGGCCGCCGTTCTCGTCGGTCGGGTCGGCCAGCGCCATCGCCTCCGGCTCGGCGTCGCGGTCCGACAGCGGCGCGACATAGAGCGTCGAGCCGTCCATGCTGACCCCGGCGGCCTGGTCGCCGTCGCGGCTGACCGCCGCGCTGCGCAGCCCCGCTTCGCGCTGCCCGAGCGGGCCGCTGACCGGGAACGGCTTCTCGTCGTGGTCGTCGGAGAGCGAGACCAGCCGGTGCTCCTCGTCCAGGTAGTAGCCCTGCTCGGCGTCGCCGTCCAGCAGCCCGGGCGCCAGGCCGCGCGCCTCGGTCGCCGTCTCGTCGCACAGCCGGTCGCCCGACGCGGTCCGCAGCCTGACCTCGGTGACCTCGACCGACGCCACGTCCTGCGCGGTGTGCAACAGCTGCGCCGCCATCCGCTCGCACCGGGACTCCGGCCAGCCGCCGGGCACCCCCGCGAGCCGCACGCTGAGCCGGCCCTCCCCGTCGATGTTGACGCCGTCGCCGGTCAGTTGGACGTCGCCGGGGAACGCCGAGGTCACCACGGGGCTCAGCCACTCGCTCGGCCCGGCCAACAGGGTGCGCACGCTCTCCGAGACGGGCTCCACCCGCCGCCGCACATAGATCGGGTCCGGCACCAGCACCCCGTCGCCGCCGTCGACGCGGTCCGACTCGGGCCGCAGGTCCGCGTAGTAGTAGGTGTTGACCGCGTGGTAGATCCGCCGGAAGTCGGCCTCGCCCATCACCAGCCCGTCCGGCAGCATGTCGATCCGCCACTGCCCCTCGATCCTCCGCAGCTGGAGCACCGTGCGGAACTCGCCCTCCCGGGGGCTGTAGACATGGGCGTCGTCGACGTTGGCCAGCCGGGTGCCGGAGATCTCGACCTGGCCGGTGCCCTCCTCGGTTCCGGCGTCCGTCTCGGCGTCCAGCAGCCGGTTGCTGACGCCCGTCGTGAGCACCGTGGTGCTGTGGAACGGGTCCCACAACTCCCGCCGCTCGGGCGTCAGATACTCCTTGGCCGTCTCGTACTCGGCGTCGTCGCTGGTCACGGCCTCAAGGAAGCCCTGGACGATCTCCTCGGGCGCCGCGTCCTCCTGCGGGCTGACCCCGTCGACCCGCACCTGGGAGTCGCCCTCGGCCCGCTGCGAGGAGTCCACCCGCTGCACCGAGCCGCCGCTCGGCATCGACGCGCAGCCGGACAGCAGCAGCGCCAGCGCCACCACCGCGACCGGCAGGCGCCGGCGCGCCTCACCGCTCATGGCCGCCCTCCCCGCCGGTGACCGCGCCACTCGCCGCCGAAGCCCCGTCCGCTGCCCCCGCCGCCGGCCCCTCGCCGTCGCCCGGCGCCGCCGACACCGCGCGCGCCGCCGCCACCGCGCCGGCCCGCAGCGCCCGACGCGCCTGCGAGTCGTCCGGCTCCAGCGGCAGCGGCGAACGGCGCGGCCGCCCGCCCACCGTGCACGGCAGCGTCAGCCGGAACTGCGCCCCGCCGCCCGGCTCGCCCCACGCCTCCAGCAGCCCGCCGTGCAGCCGCGCGTCCTCCATCGCGATGGACAGCCCTAGGCCGGTACCGCCCGTGGTCCGCGCCCGCGCCGGGTCGGCCCGCCAGAACCGGTTGAAGACGCGCTCCGCCTCGCCGGGCCGCAGCCCGATGCCGTAGTCCCGCACCGCGATCGCCACCGCCTGCCCGTCCCTGCCGGCCGCCAGCCGCACCACCACGTCCCGGCCCTCGCCGTGCTCGATCGCGTTGACCACCAGGTTCCGCAGCACCCGCTCGATGCGGCGCGGATCGACCTCCGCCACCACCGGCGTGCCGTCGCCGCGCACCACCAGCCGGCCGCCCTTCCGCTCGGCCAGCGGCTCGGCGCCCTCGACCACCCGGTGCACCACGTCCCGCAGGTCCGTCGGCTCCGCCTCCAGATGCGCCGCGCCCGCGTCGAACCTGCTGATCTCCAACAGGTCGGCCAGCAGCGACTCGAACCGGTCCAGCTGGCTGAGCAGCAGCTCCGCCGACCGCGCCGTCGCCGGCTCGAAGTCGCCACGCGCCTCGTGGATCAGGTCGGCCGCCATCCGCACCGTCGTCAACGGCGTCCGCAGCTCGTGCGACACGTCCGAGACGAAGCGGCGCTGCATCCGCGACAGTTCCTCCAGCTGCTGGATCTGCGTCTGGAGGTTGCGCGCCATCTTGTTGAACGACTCCCCGAGCCGCGCGATGTCGTCCTCGCCGCTGACCTTCATCCGCTCCTGGAGCCGCCCCGCCGCCAGCCGTTCCGCGATCCTGGCCGCCATCCGCACCGGGGTCACCACCTGCCGCACCACCAGCCAGGCGATCGCGCCCAGCAGCGCCACCAGGAACAGCCCGGCCGTGGCCAGCGTCCCGGTGACCAGGCTCAGCGACTTCTCCTCCTGCGTGAACGGGAAGAGGTAGTACAGCTGGTACTGGTTGCCCTCGTTGTCCGGCAGCCGCTTGCCGATGATCAGCGCGGCCTCGGTCTCGCCGTTCTCCCGCACCACCGTGCCGTACTGCCGGTGGGTCGCCGAGTGCCGGTCGACGGCCTCCCGCATCTCGGGCGAGACGCTCTCCGCCGCCTCGATGTCGCCCATGGAACGGGTGCCGCGCGGCGGCGCCGGGCTCGCGTCCGAGCCGAACAGCGGCGACAGGTCCGAGCTGAGCGCCACCACGTAGTAGACGCCCTGCCCGCCGCTGGCCAGCTGCTCCACGATGTTGTTGAGCCAGGTACTGGTGTCGACGGCCTGCCCGGTGCCGGTGTCGCCCCGCTCGTCGGCGTCCACGGCCAGGTCCTCGGCGACCGCGAAGCCGCCGTCGGCCTGGCTCTGCGCCGTCTGCCGCTTCGCCTCCAGCAGCCCGTTGCGGACCTGGCCGACCACGACCACGCCCAGCACCAGCACCACCGCGAGCGACAGCAGCAGCGTGGAGGCGACCACCCGCAGCTGGATGTTGCGCCGCCACAGCCGCATCACCGACAGCAGCGGGCCGCGCGCCACCCGGCCGAAAATCCGGATGGCTGGCTGCGCCCGACCGCTGTTCGCCCCCTCGGACAGCAGCCGGGAGCCGTGCCACCACACCCGGTCCGACACCGTCAGCTCAGCTCGATCCGGCCTTGTAGCCCACGCCGCGCACCGTCACCACGATCTCGGGACGCTCCGGGTCCCGCTCGACCTTCGAACGCAGCCGCTGCACATGGACGTTGACCAGCCGGGTGTCCGCCGCGTGCCGGTACCCCCACACCTGCTCCAGCAGCACCTCACGGGTGAACACCTGCCACGGCTTGCGGGCCAGCGCCACCAGCAGGTCGAACTCCAGCGGCGTCAGCGAGATCGTCTGGCTGCCGCGCTTCACCGAGTGCCCCGCGACGTCGATCACCAGGTCGCCGATGGCCAGCTGCTCGGGCGCCGGCTCCTCGGAACGCCGCAGCCGCGCCCGGATGCGGGCGATCAGCTCCTTCGGCTTGAAGGGCTTGACGATGTAGTCGTCGGCGCCCGACTCAAGACCCACCACCACGTCGACGGTGTCGCTCTTCGCCGTCAACATGACGATCGGCACCCCGGACTCGCCCCGGATCAGCCGGCACACCTCGATGCCGTCCCGACCGGGAAGCATCAGGTCCAACAGCACGAGATCCGGCTTGATCTCCCGGAAGGCCGCCAGCGCCTTGTCGCCATCCGCCACGAACGACGGCTCAAACCCCTCCCCACGCAGCACGATGCCCAGCATCTCCGCCAGCGCGGTGTCGTCATCGACGACGAGTACGCGTCCCTTCATGCGTCCATCATCCCATTGCCCGATGGCGACTCATATGAACGTGATCTGGAACACACTTCCGCCAGCCGGCCGTGATCCACCGGCGTCACCACACCACGGTCCGTGACGATCGCCGTGATCAGCTCCGGAGGCGTCACATCGAACGCCGGGTTGTACGCCTGCGCCCCCACCGGCGCCACCGGCATCCCGGGCGCCAGCTCCGTCACCTCGTGCCCGGACCGCTGCTCGATCTGGATCGCCGCCCCGTCCGGCGTCGACAGGTCCACCGTGCTCACCGGCGCCACCACCACGAACGGCACCCCGTGATGGCCCGCCAACACCGCGAGACCGTAGGTCCCGACCTTGTTCGCCACCGAGCCGTCGGCCGCGATCCGGTCCGCGCCCACCAGCACCGCGTCCACCTCGCCCGCCGCGAACAGCGACCCGGCAGCGCCGTCCACCTGCACCGTGTACGGCATCCCCTCCCGCGCCGCCTCCCACGCGGTCAGCCGCGCGCCCTGCAACAGCGGCCGCGTCTCGTCCACCCACAGCCGCCGCAGCTCACCCGCGAGATGCGCCGCCCGCGCCACCGCGAACGCCGTTCCGCCCCCCACCGACACCAACGCGCCCGTGTTGCAGTGCGTCAACAGCCGATAGCGGCCGCCCGGCAGCAGCTCGCCCAGCAACTCCCGCCCCAGCCTCGCCATCCGCTCGCTGTCCTCGACGTCCTCCTCGTGCAGCGCCCGCGCCTCCGCCAGCGCCGCGGCCGCCGCCACCTCGCCCACGCCGCCCGCCGCCTCGAACGCCGCGACCGCGCGCCGCACCCCGTACCCGAGGTTCACCGCCGTCGGCCGCGCCTCCGCCAGCAGCCGCGCCGCCTCCCGCACGTCGAAGCCGCGCGCCGCCGCCAACGCGACGCCATACGCCCCCGCGACGCCCAGCACCGGCGCTCCCCGCACCGCCAGCGACTGAATGGCCGCCACCAGCCCGGGAACATCCGTGACCGTCAACTCCACCTCCTCCGCGGGCAGTCGGGTCTGGTCCAACAGCAACAACACCGGGCCCTCGGGCGGCTCCGCCCAGCGGAGGGTGGGGACTCTGAGATCAGCCATTGACCCAGTCTGCCGCCCGACCCCCGCCGAGAGAAGGCGCGACCGCGCCACGAACTCCGCCGGCCGCACCGCGCCACCGCCATGGCACGATGGGCGCCAGGACCACGGCGGGACCGGCACCCGGCCGCAGGGGTAACCCCAGAAAACCGTTCGACACGTTCGACACCCTCGACACGTTCGACGCACGACTTCGACGCACGACACGTTCGACAGACGTCCGACAAGGGAGCAACCGTGAGCGACAAGCCGGGCTGGACCTCGCCCGGACCCGAGTCCCCCGGCCCGGACAGCGGGCCCCCGCCCCAGCCCGGCGGCCAGCCCTCCGGCCCGCCCGGTGGGCCGCCCCAGGGCTGGGGCGGCCCACCACCCGGCTGGACCGGGCCGCCACCCGGCCAGGGCGGCCCCCCGCCCGGCTGGGGCGGACGGGGACCCATGCCCCTGGCACCCAAGCCGGGCGTCGTTCCGCTGCGCCCCCTCACCCTCGGCGAACTCTTCGACGGCGCCGTCTCCACCGCCCGCGCCCACTGGCGCACCGTGCTGGTCATCAGCCTCGGCATCGCCATCGTCACCCAGGTCGTCGCCACCGTCGCGATGCGCCTGTGGCTCAGCGACAGCGAGGGCCTCGCCGCCCTGGAGGACAACCCGAACCCCACCGACGAGGAGCTGCGCCAAGCCCTCGGCGACATCCTCGCGTTCAGCTCCGTCACCGGCGTCGTCACCCTGCTCGGCAGCGTCTTGGCCACCGCCATGCTGACCATCGTCGTCAGCCGCGCCGTCCTCGGCCGCGACGTCACCCTCGCCGAGGCGTGGGCCGACTCCCGCAGCCGGCTGCTGCGCCTGCTCGGCGTCGTGCTGCTCGTTCCGCTCCTCGCCGTCCTCGCCGTCGCCGTCCCCGGCCTGGTCCTCGCCCTCAGCGGCATCCCGGCCCTCGCCGTGCTCGGCCTCGTCGGCGGCTTCGTCCTCGCCGTCTGGCTCTACGTCAGGCTCTCCCTCGCCGCGCCCGCGCTGATGCTCGAACGCCAGGGCGTCATCGCCTCCCTGCGCCGCTCGGCCAAGCTCGTCGAGGGCACCTGGTGGCGGATCTTCGGCATCCAACTCCTCATGCTGCTGCTGGTCGTCGTCGTCAGCGGCATCATCGAGTTCCCCACCGCCGCCATCGCCGGCTTCATCGACGGCAACGGCACCGACTCCCTCACCGGCGGCATGAGCGATCTGACCTGGACCTATCTGATCCTCTCCGGCATCGGCGCGATCATCGCCGCCACCATCACCCTCCCCATCAGCGCCGGCGTCACCGCCCTGCTCTACATCGACCAGCGCATCCGCCGCGAGGCCCTCGACCTCGAACTCGCCCGCGCCGCCGGCCTCACCCGGAACGAGGGCTCCCCCGACCAGCCCGACCCGGAGCGTTGACCCCATGCGTTCGGCGGACGAGGTGGGCCCCCCGCTCACCGTGCCCAGAGACCCGGCTCGGGAGGCCGCCGAACGCGAACTCTCCCAACACCTCTACACCCGCCACGAGCCGGGCCCGGTCCGCCGGGCCTGGAACTGGCTCTGGGAACGCCTCTTCGGCGCCCTTGAGTCGGCCGCCTTCCACACCCCGGGCGGCTGGCTCGGCCTCCTCGTCATCCTGCTGATCCTCGCCGCCGTGCTGATCGCCATCCGCCTCCGCCTCGGCGCCCTGCGCACCGCCGCCGGGCCCCGCACCGCCGGCGCCCTGTTCACCGAACGCCCCCGCAGCGCCGCCGAACACCGCGCCGCCGCCGAGGAACACGCCGCCGCCGGCCGCTGGGCGCCCGCCGTCCGCGAACGGATGCGCGCCATCGTCCGCGCCCTGGAGGAACGCGCCCTCCTCGACCCGCGCCCCGGCCGCACCGCCACCGAGGCCGCCGCCGAGGCCGCCCGCGCCCTCCCCGACCTCGCCGCCCAACTCCACGCCGCCGCCGCCCTCTTCGACGCCGTCGCCTACGGCGAGCAACCCGCCACCGCCGCCGACCACGCCCAACTCGCCGCCCTCGACGACGCCCAACGCCGCGCCACGCCCGACCTCGCCGCCACCTGGACCGCACCATGACGGCGACCGACACGGCGACCACGACGGCCGGGGAGACGGCCGGGACCGCCGTCTCCCCCGACGCCCGCCACCTCCTGCGCCGCGCCCGGCCCCTCGCCATCGGCGCCGTCGCCCTGGTCCTCGCCGGCCTCCTCCTCGCCGTCCTCAACTCCGGCGACAGCGGCACCCTCGACCCCCGCGCATCCGTCCCCGGCGGCACCCGCGCCGTCGCCGAGCTCCTCGCCGACCACGGCGTCACCACCACCCTCGCCGAGACGGCCGCCGAGGCCGCCTCGGCCACCGGCCCCGACACCACCCTCCTCGTCGCCCGGCCCGAGGCGCTCACCCCGACGGCCCGCGCCACCCTCCGCGACGCCGCCCAACGCGCCGCCGCCCGCACCGTGTTGCTCGCCCCCGGCCCCGAGGCCACCGCCGCGTTCGCCCCCCACGCCACCGTCGCCCCGCCCGTCGAGGCCGAGGAACGGGAACCCGGCTGCGACTGGCCCACCGCCCAACGCGCCGGCTCCGCCCGACTCGGCGGCTACCGCTATGCCCTCCCCGAGGGCAGCACCGACGCCGCCGCCTGCTACCCGGCCGAGGGCACCGCCACCCTGGTCACCGTCCCCGCCGACTCCCCCGACGCCCCCGACTCCCCCGACGCCCCCGAAGCCGCCGGCGAGACCGTGCTGCTCGGCTCCCCCGACCTCCTCACCAACGACCACCTCGACGAGGCCGGCAACGCCTCCCTCGCCCTCCAACTCCTCGGCGCCCACCCCGACCTCGTCTGGTACCTCCCCACCGGCGCCGAGGCCCCCGCCGACACCGACCGGCGCACCGTCAGCGAACTGCTGCCCGACGGCTGGCGCTGGGCCGCCCTGCAACTCGCCGTCGCCGCCGCCCTCGCCGCCCTCTGGCGCGCCCGCCGCCTCGGCCCCGTCCTCACCGAGCCGCTGCCCGTCACCGTTCCCGCGGCCGAGACCACCGAGGGCCGCGCCCGCCTCTACCACCAGACCCACGCCACCGCCCAGGCCGCCGACGCGCTCCGCACCGCCACCCGCACCCGCCTCGCACCAGCCGTCGGCATCCCACCCGCCGACACCCACAGCCCCGAGGCCCTGCCCCCGGCCGTCGCCGCCCACGCCGGCACCGGCCCGACGGCCGTGCACGCCCTGCTCTTCGGCCCCGCCCCCGAGGACGACCGCGCCCTGGTGCGCCTCGCCGACGAACTCGACGCCCTCGAACGCCGCGTCACCGACCACCCCCCGACCACCGAACCCACGACAGGCGAGGAGCCAAGCACGTGACCGCCGCCCCATCAGCCGAAGCCCCGCACGCGGTCCTCGAAGCCCTGCGCGCCGAGATCGGCAAGGCCGTCGTCGGCCAGGACGCCGCCGTCACCGGACTGGTGGTCGCCCTGCTCTGCCGGGGCCACGTCCTCCTCGAAGGCGTCCCCGGCGTCGCCAAGACCCTCCTCGTCCGAACCCTGGCCACCGCACTCGAACTCGACACCAAACGCGTCCAGTTCACCCCCGACCTGATGCCGAGCGACGTCACCGGCTCCCTCGTCTACGACACCCGCAGCGCCGAGTTCTCCTTCCAGCCGGGGCCGGTCTTCACCAACCTGCTGCTCGCCGACGAGATCAACCGCACCCCGCCCAAGACCCAGGCCGCCCTGCTGGAGGCCATGGAGGAACGCCAGGTCACCGTCGACGGCGTGCCCCGCCCGCTGCCCGACCCGTTCATGGTCGCCGCCACCCAGAACCCCATCGAGTACGAGGGCACCTATCCCCTCCCCGAGGCACAACTCGACCGCTTCCTGCTGAAGTTGACCCTTCCGCTGCCCACCCGCGAGCAGGAGGTCGACGTCCTCACCCGGCACGCCTCCGGCTTCGACCCGCGCGACCTGGCCGCCGCCGGCGTCCGCCCCGTCGCCGGCCCCGCCGACCTGGAGAACGCCCGCGCCGCCGTCGCCAAGGTCGCCGTCTCCCCCGAGATCGCCGGCTATGTGGTCGACCTCTGCCGCGCCACCCGCGACTCGCCCTCCCTCGCCCTGGGCACCTCGCCCCGGGGCGCCACCGCCCTGCTGGCCGCCGCCCGCGCCTGGGCCTGGCTCTCCGGCCGCGACTTCGTCACCCCCGACGACGTCAAGGCGCTCGCCCTGCCCACCCTGCGCCACCGCGTCAGGCCACGCCCCGAGGCCGAGATGGAGGGCGTCACCCCGGACCGCGTCCTCACCGGCCTGCTCGCCCGCGTCCCGGTCCCCCGCTGATGGCACTCACCGGCCGCACCGCGCTCATCGCGGCCCTCGGCGCCCTGGTCGTCGGCCTGCTGCCGGGCTGGCACGGCGTGCTCGCCGTGCTGCTGCCGCTGCTCGCCGCCGTCGGCTACGACCTGGCCAGGGCCGCCCCGGTCCGCACCCTCCGCCTGGCCCGCGACGGCGACACCTCCGCCCGCCTGGGCGAGACCGCCGACGTGCGCCTCACCGTCACCAACCCGGCCGGCCGGCCGCTCCGCGCCGAGCTGCGCGACGCCTGGCCGCCCAGCGCCTGGCAACCGGGCGCCGCCTATGCCGCCGCGCGCCACCGCCTCACCGTCCCGGCCCGCGAACGCCGGCGGATCACCACGACCCTCCACCCGACCCGCAGGGGCGACCACCGCGCGGCCCGGGTGACGATCCGCTCGCACGGCCCGCTGGGCCTGGCCGCCCGCCAGGGCAGCCACGAGGTGCCGTGGACCGTGCGCGTGCTGCCCCCGTTCACCAGCCGACGCCATCTGCCGGCCAAGCTGGCGCGGCTGCGCGAACTCGACGGCCGCACCACGGTGTTGACCAGGGGCGAGGGCACCGAGTTCGACAGCCTCAGGGACTACGTCCCCGGCGACGACGTCCGCTCCATCGACTGGCGCGCCACCGCCCGCCAATCCGCGGTCGCCGTCCGCACCTGGCGCCCGGAACGCGACCGGCACCTGCTACTCGTGCTGGACACCGGCCGCACCTCGGCCGGCCGGGTCGGCGACATCCCCCGCCTCGACGCGGCCATGGACGCCGCGCTGCTGCTGACGGCCTTGGCCACCCGCGCCGGCGACCGCGTGGACCTGCTCGCCTTCGACCGCGAGCCCCGCGCCTCGGTCCGGGGCCGCACCGGCCGCGACGTCCTGCCGGCGACGGTCGCCGCGCTGGCGACCCTGGAGCCACGGCTGGTGGAGACCGACACCTCAGCGCTCGCCGCCACGGCCCTCGCCCGCGCGCCCCGACGCTCCCTGCTGGTCCTCTTCACCGGCCTGGACGCGGCCCCCGTCGAGGCCGGCCTGCTTCCGGTGCTCCCCCGGCTGACGGAACGCCACACCGTGCTGGTCGCCGCCGTCAGCGACCCCCGCATCGCCGAACTCGCCGCGCGCCGGGGTACCGTGACCGCCGTCTACGAGGCGGCCGCCGCCGCCCGCCACCAGGCGGAACGCCAACGCACCGCGCAACGCCTCCGCACCCTGGGCGTCACCGTCGTGGACGCCACCCCCGCCGCCCTGGCCCCGGCCCTCGCGGACGCCTACCTCGCCCTGAAGACCTCGGGCCGGCTCTGACTCCGAGAGACCCCCAGAAAACAGAAAAAGGTTGAAGGGGATTACCGAAACTTTCGTCTCGGTAATCCCCTTCAACCATCTTCAATAATTGTCCGGCGGTGTCCTACTCTCCCACACGGTCCCCCATGCAGTACCATCGGCGCTGGAAAGCTTAGCTTCCGGGTTCGGAATGTAACCGGGCGTTTCC
>NZ_VDLZ02000018.1:0-168761 GCF_006334905.2 Streptomyces sp. 3MP-14 | reverse complement strand
AGCCGTACTCTCCGGAGGAGGTGCGGGAGGCGTTGCAGATCGGTCCTGACGCGCCGATCATCACGACCGACGCGCGGCATCGCGCGGAGGCGAAGAGCGCGTTGATCACCCTCGTCGAACACGCCCTCATGGCCCGCCTGCGCTGAGCCGCCGCGCGGCCGCACGCTCCGCCACCTCCCTCGTTCCCCCGCCTCCCGAACGCGCGGTTCGGGAGGCGCCGTCCTCGTCGCGCCCGCCGGTGTCCTAGGCTGGGGCCCGCAGGTTTCCGGGCGCGAGCCGGGCTCGGCCGGGCCGCGCCACTCCGAGCAGGCCAGTGAGGGACTACCCAGCGTGCGCATCGCCAGATTCTCCATCGACGGCACCGTCGGATTCGGTGTGGTGGAGGGGGAGCCGACCGACGAGAACGGGCTCCAGCTCGACATCATCAAGGGCCATCCGTTCGCCGAGTTCGAACGCTCCGGCCACCGCGTCCCGCTGAGCGAGGTCAGGCTCCTGCCGCCGGTGCTCCCCAGCAAGGTGGTGGCCATCGGCCGCAACTACGCCGAGCACGCGCGGGAGCTGGGCAACGAGGTCCCCGACGTTCCCGTCACCTTCTTCAAGCCGTCCACCTCGGTCATCGGCACCGGCGACGAGATCCGCTACCCCTCGATCTCCTCCGACGTCCACCACGAGGCCGAGTTGGCCGTGGTCATCGGCCGGCTCTGCCGCGACGTGCCCAGGGAGCGTGCCCGCGAGGTGATCCTCGGCTACACCTGCGCCAACGACCTGACCGCGCGCGACGTTCAGCAGCGCGAGAAGCAGTGGGCCAGGGCGAAGGGCTTCGACACGGCCTGCCCGCTCGGCCCCTGGATCGAGACCCAGCTCGACCCCGAGGACCTGGCCATCATGTGCACGGTCAACGGCGAGCAGCGACAGTTGGGGCGCACCAGCGAGATGGTGCGCTCGGTGGAGGATCTGATTGTGCACATCACGGAGTCGATGACCCTGCTGCCGCAGGACGTCATTCTCACCGGAACCCCGGCCGGCGTCGGCCCCGTGCGGGTCGGCGACGAGGTCGCCGTCAGCATCGAGGGCATCGGCACCCTGACCAACAAGGTGGTGCGCCGTGACTGAGGTCAGGGTCCGCTTCTGTCCCTCGCCGACCGGCGACCCGCACGTCGGGCTGGTCCGCACCGCCCTGTTCAACTGGGCGTTCGCCCGCCACCACGGCGGCACCCTGGTGCTGCGCATCGAGGACACCGACGCAGCGCGGGACTCCGAGGATTCCTACCGCGCGCTGCTGGACTCGCTGCGCTGGCTGGGCCTCGACTGGGACGAGGGCCCCGAGGTCGGCGGCCCGCACGCGCCCTACCGGCAGTCGCAGCGGATGGAGATCTACGCCGACGTCGCCACGAAGCTGCTGGCCGCCGGGCACGCCTACCACTGCTACTGCACGCCCGAGGAGTTGGCGACCCGCCGCGAGGCCGCCAGGGCCGCCGGCCGGCCCTCCGGCTACGACGGCGCCTGCCGCACGCTGAGCGAGGAGCAGGCCGCCGCCTACCGCGCCGAGGGCCGCGAGCCGATCGTCCGGTTCCGGATGCCGGACACCGAGATCGGCTTCACCGACCTGGTGCGGGGCGAGCTGACCTTCGCCCCGGAGAACGTCACCGACTACGGCATCGTCCGCGCGAACGGCGCCCCGCTGTACACCCTGGTCAACCCGGTCGACGACGCGCTGATGGGCATCACCCACGTGCTGCGCGGCGAGGACCTGCTCTCCTCCACGCCCCGGCAGATCGCGCTCTACCGCGCGTTGGCCGAGATCGGCGTGGGCTCCGGCGCGGTGCCCGCCTTCGGCCATCTGCCCTATGTGATGGGCGAGGGCAACAAGAAGCTCTCCAAGCGCGACCCGCAGTCCTCGCTCAACCGCTACCGCGAGGCCGGATTCCTGCCCGAGGGGCTGCTCAACTACCTTGCCCTGCTGGGCTGGTCGCTCGCCGAGGACCGGGACGTCTTCGGCCTGGACGAGCTGGTCGCCGCCTTCGACATCGCCGCGGTCAACGCCAACCCGGCGCGCTTCGACCTCAAGAAGTGCGAGGCGATCAACGCCACCCACATCAGGGAACGGCTCACCGTCGAGCAGTTCGTCGAGGTCTGCCAGCCCTGGCTGCGCGCCCCGCACGCGCCCTGGCGCCCCGAGGACTACGACCCGGCGGCGTTCGCCGCGCTGGCCCCGCTGGCGCAGACGCGGGTCACGGTGCTCTCCGACATCACGGCCAACGTGGACTTCCTGTTCCTGCCGGAGCCGGCCATCGACGAGGCGTCCTGGGCCAAGGCGATGAAGCCGGGTGCCGACGCGGTGCTGGCCAGCATCGCGAAGGGGCTGGCCGAGCTGGACTCCTGGACGGCCGAGCCGCTGAAGGAGGCCGTCCTGGCCGCCGGGGAGGCGCACGGGCTCAAGCTGGGCAAGGCGCAGGCCCCGCTGCGGGTGGCGGTCACCGGGCGCACGGTAGGGCTGCCGCTCTTCGAGTCGCTCGAGGTCCTGGGCCGGGAGCGCACCCTGGCCCGGGTCGACGCCGCCCTGGGCCGGCTGGCGGGCTGACCACGGACGGGGGACGGAGCCCGCGAGGCCCATCTCGTTTTGGTGCACCGTCCCCCATCGGGTAGTGTTCTTTCTGCCGCTGAGGGGCTCAACACCCCGAACAACAGCGGTCACCCAAGCAAAACCCCCGGTCGGGGTTGCGTTTTGGTGGGCTATGGTGTAATTGGCAGCACGACTGATTCTGGTTCAGTTAGTCTAGGTTCGAGTCCTGGTAGCCCAGCGCGATCTTGTATCAAGCACTTCGCAAGATCATGCCCCCGTTGTGTAGCGGCCTAGCACGCTGCCCTCTCAAGGCAGTAGCGCCGGTTCGAATCCGGTCGGGGGTACGGAGATCCTTCCGGGGATCTCTGCGGGAGCCCCCGTTGTGTAGCGGCCTAGCACGCTGCCCTCTCAAGGCAGTAGCGCCGGTTCGAATCCGGTCGGGGGTACATGATCCACCAGCGGCCTTCCGCCCCAAGGGGCGGGAGGCCGCTCGGCGTTGTGCGTCCCTTCAGTCCGAGGCGCGGGGCGCGTCCTCCCGGGGAAGGGCGTCCTCGCGCAGGCGGCGGGTGGCCTGCTCGGCGTGGGCCAGCCGGCGCAGGCTCAGCAGCACCGGCTCGTAGAGCACGGTGAGCGCCACGGCTGCCTCCAACTGCGTGGTGGGCGCGGCGAACTTGTCGATCAGCGCCAGCTCGTGCTCGGCCAGCCGCTCGGCCAGCTTGCCGTAGGGCAACAGCGCCTCGCCGTCGCAGGGATAGCCCAGCCGCAGCAGGGCGCTGACGGCGGAGACCAGCGCCTGGTGCGCCGGGTTCTCCGGGACGACGCGCCAGCCGAGCCGCTCCTGCACCTCTCTGGCCACCAGGTCGGCCGTGACCGCCTCCGCGTCGTCCGGTGCGGGCGCCGGCAGCACCTGGGGGAGGGCGGCGACGGCCGTGCCCATCCGGGAGACCTGGTCGAGCGAGGCGTCGTCGACGGCGGCCAACACCGCGCGGGCGTCGGCCACCGAGATCCCACCGACCTGGATCAGCGCCCTGATCAGCGTCAGTCGCCGCAGGTGCTCCTCGTCGTAGTCGGCCTGGGTGCTGGTGATCCGCCTCCCGGGGTGCAGCAGCCCTTCGCGCAGATAGAACTTGATCGTCGCCGTCGACATCCCGCTGCGCCTGCTCAGCTCCGAGAGCCGCATTCGTACACCCCTTGCGCGATCGGTGGGAGAGTGGCACTATCTAAGCATGGATAGTGATGCTATCCAATGTGGGGTCGGCGCCGTTCACGGTGCCGCGACCGGCGCGTTCCGTTCCGCGTCGCTCGCTCTTCTCGCCGCCGTGGTGGGGGAGTTGGGCCGCGTCGGGCGGGCGGCCACGAGAGAAGGGGAGGTGTGTGCCATGGCGGCGACGATCGCGCGCGAGCGGATGACGGCCCGGGTCGACGAGCAGCTGGTGGTGTTTCTGGTGGGGATGCGGATCACCCGCTTCTGGCGGGTCCGCGAGTGGTGGCCGGTCTTCCGTGCCATGCCCGCGATGCTGCGGGAGCTGTCCCGCGAGCGGGAGCGCGGGATGTTGGGCTATCGGCTGTGCCTGAGCCCGGTCAGGGAGATCTTCGTGGTGCAGTACTGGTCGGGCCTGGAGCCGCTGTTGGCCTACGCCTCGGACTCGGACGGGGAGCACCGGCCGGCCTGGGCCGAGTTGAACCGCCGGCTGAGATCCGGCTCCCGGATCGGCTTCTGGCACGAGACCTTTGTGGTTCCGGCCGGCTCGGCGGAGTCCGTCTATCTGAACATGCCGCCCGTGGGGCTGGGCGCGGCCACGGAGTTGATACCCGTGGCCGGGCGTGGGGACCGGCTGCGGCAGCGTCTGGGGCGCCCGGCGGACCAGGGCGCCTCGGAGGCACGGGGCTGAGCGCGCGCCGGGCCGCCTCCGAGGAGCGGCCTCAGCCGGTGGTGCCGCGCTTGAGCGCCTCGGTGAGGCGGCCGGCCGCCTCCAGGAGCGCCTGGGCGTGCATCCGGCCCGGGTGCCGGGTCAGTCGCTCGATGGGGCCGGAGACGGAGACGGCGGCTACCACGCGGTTGGACGGGCCGCGCACGGGCGCGGAGACGGAGGCAACGCCCGGCTCCCGTTCGCCGATGGACTGGGCCCAGCCGCGCCGGCGCACCCCGGAGAGCGCGGTCGCCGTGAAGCGGGCGCCCTGGAGGCCGTGGTGCAGCCGCTCCGGCTCCTCCCAGGCGAGCAGGATCTGGGCGGCGGAGCCGGCCTTCATGGGCAGCGTGGAACCGACGGGCACGGTGTCGCGCAGCCCGGAGAGCCGCTCGGCGGCGGCCACACAGATCCGGCGGTCGCCCTGGCGCCGGTAGAGTTGGGCACTTTCGCCCGTCACGTCGCGTAGCTGTGTCAACACGGGCCCGGCGGTGGCCAGCAGCCGGTCCTCGCCGGCGGCGGCCGCCAACTCGGCGAGCCGGGGCCCGAGCACGAAGCGGCCCTGCATGTCACGGGCCAGCAGCCGGTGGTACTCCAGCGCCACGGCCATCCGGTGCGCGGTCGGCCGGGCCAGCCCCGTCGCCGCGACCAGCCCCGCCAGGGTGGCGGGACCGGACTCCAGGGCGCCCAGGACCAGGGCCGCCTTGTCGAGGACGCCCACTCCGCTGCTTTCCGAACTGTCCATGCAACGATACTCGCGTCTCACAGTGTGAAACGCAAGTTCAAATTTCCGGCGGACGCGCCACTCTTGGTGAGGTGCTCGGCGTCGCGCGCCGGGCAGGCCACCGTCCGCGCTCGGGGGAGCGGACGGCGGAGCGGATCGGCGGCAAGCCCGGAGGGAATGCGATGGGACGGACACTGGCGGAGAAGGTTTGGGACGACCATGTCGTCCGGCGGGTGGAGGGTGAGCCCGACCTGCTCTATATCGACCTCCACCTGCTGCACGAGGTCACCAGCCCGCAGGCCTTCGACGGGCTGCGCAAGAGCGGGAGGCGGGTGCGTCGGACGGATCTGACGATCGCCACCGAGGACCACAACACCCCGACGTTGGACATCGACAAGCCCATCGCGGACCCGGTCTCCCGCACCCAGCTGGAGACCCTCAGGAAGAACTGCGTCGAGTTCGGCGTCCGGCTGCACTCGCTGGGCGACGCCGAGCAGGGCGTGGTCCATGTCGTGGGCCCGCAACTGGGGTTGACCCAGCCGGGCACCACCGTGGTGTGTGGCGACAGCCACACCTCCACCCACGGCGCGTTCGGCGCGCTGGCCTTCGGGATCGGCACCAGCCAGGTCGAGCACGTGCTGGCCACCCAGACGTTGCCCATGGCCCCGTTCCGGACCATGGCGGTCACCGTCACCGGCGAACTGCCGGCGGGCGTGACGGCCAAGGACCTCATCCTGGCGATCATCGCCAGGATCGGCACCGGCGGCGGCCAGGGCTATGTCATCGAATACCGGGGCGAGGCCATCGAGAAGCTCTCGATGGAGGCCCGGATGACCATCTGCAACATGTCGATCGAGGCCGGCGCCCGCGCCGGCATGATCGCCCCGGACGAGACCACCTTCGCCTACCTCAGGGGCCGTGACCACGCGCCCCGGGGCGAGGACTGGGACGCGGCCGTCGAGTACTGGCGGACGCTGCGCACCGACGAGGACGCGGTCTTCGACCACGAGGTCGTCATCGACGCGGCCACGCTGGCCCCGTTCGTCACCTGGGGCACCAACCCCGGCCAGGGCGCGCCCCTGTCGGAGGCGGTGCCGGACCCGGCGTCCTTCGACGACCCCACCGACCGGGTCGCGGCCGAGAAGGCCCTGGAGTACATGGGCCTGGCCCCGGGCCAGCGGCTGCGGGAGATCGCCGTGGACACCGTCTTCGTCGGCTCCTGCACCAACGGCCGGATCGAGGATCTGCGCTCGGCCGCCGAGGTGTTGCGCGGCCGGCGGATCGCCGACGGCGTGCGGATGCTGGTCGTTCCCGGCTCCGTCCGCGTCGCGCTCCAGGCCGTCGAGGAGGGCCTGGACAAGGTCTTCACCGCCGCCGGCGCCGAGTGGCGGCACGCGGGCTGCTCGATGTGTCTGGGCATGAACCCGGACCAGCTCTCCCCCGGGGAGCGCTGCGCCTCCACCTCCAACCGCAACTTCGAGGGCCGGCAGGGCAAGGGCGGCCGCACGCACCTGGTCTCCCCCCAGGTCGCCGCCGCCACCGCCCTCACCGGCCGCCTCGCCTCGCCCGCCGACCTGGCCGACGTTCCCACCCTCGCGGAGGTCTGATCCATGGAAGCCTTCACCACCCACACCGGCCGGGCGGTTCCGCTGCGCCGTTCCAATGTGGACACCGACCAGATCATCCCGGCGCACTGGCTGAAGAAGGTCACCCGCGACGGGTTCGAGGACGGCCTCTTCGAGTCCTGGCGCAGGGACCCGGAGTTCGTGCTCAACCAGGAGGCGTACCGGGGCGCCACGGTGCTGGTCGCCGGGCCCGACTTCGGCACCGGCTCCTCGCGTGAACACGCCGTCTGGGCCCTACAGAACTACGGCTTCAAGGCGGTGATCTCCCCCCGCTTCGCCGACATCTTCCGGGGCAACTCCCTGAAGAACGGCCTGTTGACGGTCGTGCTGCCGCAGTCGACGGTCGAGGCGCTGTGGGATCTGGTCGAGCGCGAGCCCAACACCGAGGTGACCGTGGACCTGGTGACCCGCACGGTCACCGCCCCGGGGATCGAGGCCGATTTCGACCTTGACGAGAACGCTCGCTGGCGCCTGTTGGAGGGCCTGGACGACATCTCCCTCACCCTGCGCCACGAGGGCGACATCGCCGACTTCGAGAGCCGACGCCCCGTCTACAAGCCGCGCACACAGGCAGTCTGACGTTCCGTCAGCGATCGCGCCCCCGCAGGTTTGACCTGCGGGGGCGCACCCGTGTTGGCAGGCGCGACACGGGCGTTGGGGGGCTTAGGGGGCGATAACCGGCCCAAGGTGGCACAATCGGCCGCATGGAACGCGACGGTCAACTCGAACTCTACGACCGCGTCGCCGCTCGACTGAAGGACGCGCACCGGACGGTGCGGGATCTGCAAGTTCCCGAGGACGTACGGCAGGCCCTGGCTCACAAGCTGCTGGTCATCACGGCGGCGACCAAGCGGGATCTGCCCGGTGCGGCCCGTCGGCTGGAGCGGTTGATGGCGGACGTGGACCAGGGTCGACTGCCCTCGGATCGCACCGGCGGCCATGACGGAACTCCGTGATGGGTCGAGTTCGTTGCGACACAAGGGTGATTCGCCCGTTTCGCGTTTGATTTGCGGAATATATCTGCCTAACGTGCGAAAAAGCTTGAACACATTCGTTCCAGCAATGCCTGCGAAGGGGAAGACGTGAACAAGGCGCAACTCGTAGAAGCGATTGCGGACAAGCTCGGCGGTCGTCAGCAGGCGGCCGACGCCGTCGATATCGTGCTCGACGCCATCATCCGCTCGGTCGTCTCGGGTGAGCGGGTTTCGGTCACCGGCTTCGGTTCGTTCGAGAAGGTCGACCGGCCGGCCCGCTACGCGCGCAACCCGCAGACCGGCGAGCGGGTTCGGGTCAAGAAGACCTCGGTGCCTCGCTTCCGCGCGGGCCAGGGCTTCAAGGACCTGGTCTCGGGGACGAAGAAGCTCCCGAAGAACGACGTCGCGGTGAAGAAGGCCCCCAAGGGCAGCCTCTCCGGCGGCACCACCACAAAGAAGGCGGCGACCAAGAAGGCCGCCGCCAAGAAGGCCACCGCCAAGCGGACCTCGGCGGCGAAGAAGACGACCGGTCGCGGCGCGGCGGCCAAGAAGTCCTCCGCCAAGAAGGCCACCACGAAGAAGGCCACCGCCAAGAAGGCTCCGGCCAAGAAGACGACCGCGAAGAAGGCTCCGGCCAAGCGGGCATCGTCCCGTGCGACCACCGCCAAGAAGGCCACCTCGCGCCGCAGGTGACGGCCCCGCACGATCGCCCGCGGGCCGGACTCCCCTCATCGGAGCCCGGCCCGCAGCTGTTTTTCGGGGCGGCCGCTCCGCACCCGGCGCTCGCGGGCGCCTGCCGGCGGCCGCCGGACAGCGGCTAGGCTCGGGCCATGCAGGCCACCGCATTCACCTTCGACCCGGAGACCCGCGCCGGCAGCGTGCTGCTCGACGACGGCACCCCGTTGGAGTTCGACGCCGCCGCCTTCGACGCCGGCGGCCTGCGGCTGCTGCGTCCGGGACAGCGGCTGCGGATCGAGGTCTCCGGCGAGGGAGACCGGCGCCGGGTCAGCTTTCTGACGCTCCAGACGTTCTGACGGCGTCCCTTCGACGCCCCGCCCCGCGCGTCCCGTCCGGGCCCTCCGGTCCCACCGGCGCGAACTTCCCGCGCAGCGCCGGGAGTTCGTCCAGACAGGCGGCCGTCGTCGGGCCGACGCCCAGCTCCAGCGCGGCCCGCAGATCGGCGGCCGTGTCCACGTCCCGCCGCACGCTCGGCACGCCGGTCGAGGGCAACTCCACGGCCCCGGAGGCGAGATGGCGCCGCCGCGAGGCGCCGCCGAAGGCGGGCTCCAGCGGAACGGAGGGCCGTGCCGCCAACAGCGTGGTGCCCACCCCGGCCGCGTCCGGCAGAAAGGCGCGCCGGTGGCGCCACGCCGCGCGCAGCACCCGCGTCAACTCGGCCGGCCGCAGCGCCGGCAGGTCGGCGTTGAGCGCCGCGACCGCCCGCCCCGGCAGGGCGGCGGCGCCGTGCTCCAGCGCCGCGTTCAACCCGGCGTCCGGCAGGTCGGGAACGATCCGGGCGCCCAGGGCGGCGAGGTGACGCGCGGCCGTCGGATCGTTCGTGACAACCACCACATTCCGCACCGCCGAGGCGGCCAGCGCGGCGGCCACCGTGTCCTTCGCGAAGGCCAGGGCGAGGGTGCGCCGCTCGGCGTCGGCCACCGCGTCGGCCAGCCGGCTCTTCGCCGCGCCGAGCGGCTTCAGGGGGACGACGAGCCCCCACTCACTGTCGCGCACCGCGTCATTCTCCTCTCGTGCCCGCGTTCCGGAGCGAGCCGGGCCGCGCGGGTGCGGCGCCCGGGGCCGCACACGCGTGCGGTACGGCGGCGCCACGCGGACTAGGGTGCCGGGTGAGGGTGGTGGCGCGGCGGCGATGCGCTGGACAGGCCCAGGACCCACGGCCACACTTGGGCGGCCGTCCGCAGCGGGCCGCGTCGGAACAGTGCAAGAGGGAGATGGTGACCGAGTGTCTCGCCGCAGAATCGGCTTCTGGTACCGATTCGCAGCATTTCTGGTAAAACCGGTGCTGCGGATCTTCTTCAAGCGGGACTGGCGGGGAATGGGCCACATTCCGGCCGACGGAGGATTCATCACGGTGGTGAATCACAACTCGTATCTCGATCCGCTCTCCTATGCGCACTACCAGTACAACACCGGCCGGGTGCCACGATTCCTGGCCAAGAACGCCCTGTTCCAGCATGGTCTGGTCGGCCGCTTCATGCGGGGCACCCACCAGATCCCGGTCTACCGCGAGACCACCGACGCGGCCGACGCCTACCGGGCCGCCGTCACGGCCGTGCGCGAGGGAGAGTGCGTCGCATTCTATCCCGAGGGCACCCTCACCAGGGACCCGAACCTGTGGCCCATGGAGGGCAAGACGGGCGCCGCGCGGGTCGCGATGGCGACCAGGGCCCCCGTGATCCCCGTTGCCCAGTGGGGCGCGCACGAGGCGATGCCGCCCTACGCCAAGGAGCGGCGGCTGCGGCTCTTTCCGCGTAGGACACTGGTGGTGGTCGCCGGCGCACCGGTGGACCTCAGCGAGTTCTACGACCGCGAGCCGAGCGTCGAGCTGCTGCGCGAGGTGACCGACCGCATCATGGACGCCATCACCGCGCTGCTCGCCGAGATCCGTCAGGAGACGCCGCCGGCCAGGCGTTTCGTCTACCGCAGGGCGCCGGGCCAGCCGCCGGTCCAGCCGAGCCCGCCCGTGAGCCCGCCCGACAAGGAGAAGGCCGAGTGACACACGCCGCCGTCTACGGCAGCGGTTCCTGGGGGACCGCGTTCGCCATGATCCTGGCCGATGCCGGCTGCCAGGTGACGCTCTGGGCACGCCGGGAGGACGTCGTGGCGTCCATCAACTCCGAACGTGCCAATCCGGACTACGCGCCCGGCCTCCGGCTGCCGAGCGGGGTGCGCGCCACCACCGACCCCGCCGAGGCGGCCGAGGGCGCCGAGTTCACCGTGCTGTGCGTGCCCTCCCAGACGCTGCGCGAGAACCTCGCCCGCTGGTCGAGGGTGCTGGCCAGCGACACGGTGCTCGTCTCCCTCATGAAGGGCGTGGAGTTGGGGACGGCCAAGCGGATGAGCGAGGTGATCGAGGAGGTCGCCGGCGTCGGCCCGGAACGGGTCGCCGTGCTCTCCGGGCCCAACCTCTCGGGCGAGATCGCCCAACGCCAGCCGGCCGCCGCCGTGGTCGCCTGCCGCGACGAGTCCGTGGCCCGCCGCCTCCAGTCCGCCTGCCACACCCCGTACTTCCGGCCCTACACCAACACGGACGTGGTCGGCTGCGAACTCGGCGGTGCCGTCAAGAACGTGATCGCGCTGGCCGTGGGCATCGCCGACGGGATGGGCCTGGGCGACAACACCAAGGCGTCGCTGATGACCAGGGGACTGGCCGAGACCTCCCGGCTCGGGCTCGCGATGGGCGCCGACCCCAAGACGTTCGCCGGCCTCGCCGGCATGGGCGACCTGATCGCCACCTGCTCGTCGCCGCTGTCCCGCAACAACACCTTCGGCACCAACCTCGGGCGCGGCATGACGGTCGAGGAGACCATCGCCGTCACCCGGCAGACCGCCGAGGGCGTCAAGTCCTGCCGCTCCGTGCTGGATCTGGCGCACCGTCACGGCGTGGAGATGCCGATCACGGAGACCGTCGTCGGCATCGTGCACGAGGGCACCTCGCCCCGGGTCGCGGTCAAGGAACTGATGTCGCGAACCGCCAAGGCCGAGCACCGCTGACGACCGCCATCACGTTAGGTAACCTGCGAGAGTGATGAGCAGCGAGTCCTCTTCCCCCGTCCGTTCCGAGCGCAGCAAGCCGCGTGTGGCCGTGGTCTTCGGCGGCCGCAGCTCCGAACACGCCATCTCCGTCGTGACGGCGGGCGCCGTGCTGCGGGCCATCGACCGGTCCCGTTACGACGTGTTGCCCATCGGCATCACGCTGGACGGGCGTTGGGCGCTGACCGCCGACGAGCCCGAGCGGATGGCGATCGCCAACCGGACGCTGCCCAGCGTCGAGGGCATCGCCGAGCCGGGCGGCGGCGGGGTGATGCTGCCCGTTGACCCGGGGCGGCGCGAAGTGGTCTACGCCGAGCCGGGATCGGTGCCCAAGGACCTCGGCGAGGTCGACGTGGTGCTGCCCGTGCTGCATGGCCCCTACGGCGAGGACGGCACCCTCCAGGGCCTGCTGGAGATGTCCGGGGTGCCCTATGTCGGGGCCGGGGTGCTCTCCTCGGCGATCGGCATGGACAAGGAGTACATGAAGCGGGTCTTCACCTCCTTCGGCCTGGCCGTCGGCCCCTATCTGGTGGTCAGGCCCCGCGAGTGGGCCGCCGACCGGGCCGGCGCGCTGGCCCGGATCGAGGCGTTCGCCGGCGAGCACGGCTGGCCGGTCTTCGTGAAGCCGGCGCGGGCCGGCTCCTCGATGGGCATCAGCCGGGTCACCGGGCCCGAGGAGCTGGCCGAGGCGATCGAGGAGGCGCGACGCCACGACCCGAAGGTCGTCGTCGAGGCGCAGCTGGTGGGGCGCGAGATCGAGTGCGGCGTGCTGGAGTTCGAGGACGGGCCGCGCGCCAGCCTGCCGGCGGAGATCCCGCCCGTCTCCAGCCACGCCTTCTACGACTTCGAGGCCAAGTACATCGACTCGGCCGAGGGCCTGGTGCCCGCCCCGCTCACCGAGGAGCAGACGGCCGAGGTCCGGCGGCTCGCCGTCGAGGCCTTCGAGGCCGCCTCCTGCGAGGGGCTGGTGCGCGCCGACTTCTTCCTGCTGGAGAACGGCGAGTTCGTCATCAACGAGATCAACACGATGCCGGGGTTCACCCCCATCTCGATGTTCCCCCGGATGTGGGAGGCGACGGGCGTCAGTTACCCGGAGCTGATCGACCTGCTGATCCAGGCCGCCCTGCGCCGGCCCACCGGGCTGCGGTAGCGGCCCGGCCGCCACGTTCGGTGGCGGCACGTTCAGTGGTGGTGCTCGTGGCCCTCGGCGTCACCGTCGTCGGTGCCTTCGTCGTCCGGCCGGTACAGCTCGTCCAGCGGTATGTGCCGGTCGATCGGCGCGGCCACGTCCAGCAGCGGGTTGACCTCGGGCGCGTAGTCGTCCGGCACGGTCATCTCCACCCACACCGTTCGCTCGGTGGTGGTGAACCGCTTGCCGCCCGAGACCTCCTCCAGCAGCCAGGACACCTCGTTGACGCCCACGATGTCGGCGTGCGTCGGGTCGTACTCCCCGCTGTCCGCGTCGAGTTGGGCCGGCTCGGGCACGCCGCAGCGCAGCACGATGCCCGGCGAACCCCAGACGGCCGCATACGGGGTCTCCTCGTCCAACGCCCGGCGCTCCTGGCCGTCCACCACGTCCGGCAGCTCGTCCGCCAGCGCCCGGCAGGCCGCGGCGGCCTCGCCGCTCGGCGCCGGCACCTCCACGTCGGGCGTCCCGGCGGCCGACGAGCAGGCGGCCAGCGTCAGCACGACGCCCACGCCCAGGCCGACGGCGCGAACGGTCGGCAGGGCGCGGCGTACGGTGGGGGTCACGCGGCGGACGGTCACGCCGGGAGCATAACCAAGCGCTACAGATGGACCACCGGGCAGGTCAGGGTGCGGGTGATCCCCGGCACCCGCTGCACCTCGGCCACCACCAGCCGGCCCAGTTCGTCCACGGTGCCGGCCTCCGCGCGGACGATGACGTCATAAGGCCCGGTGACGTCCTCGGCCTGGATGACACCCGGGATCTTGGAGATCACATCGGCCACGGTGGACGCCTTGCCCACCTCGGTCTGGATCAGGATGTATGCCTGCACCACGGGTCCTCCACAGCGGCTACGAGGATCGGGGGCGCTACCGTAGCGCGTCATGACCTGCGCCGGGAGACAGCGTTCGGCGTCGGTCGGGCGGATCGAGGCACCGGTCGGCGCACACAGAGCATGAGGAGAGGCTTCACGTGAAGGGCAGTGTGGGGGCGCTCGGGGAGTTCGGGCTGATCCGGGAGTTGACCTCCCGGATCAGCGGGACCCCGGCGGTACGGCTTGGCCCGGGGGACGACGCCGCTGTGGTCGCGGCACCCGACCGACGCGTGGTCGCCAGCACCGACATCCTGGTCGAGGGCCGCCACTTCCGCCGTGACTGGTCCACCGCCTACGACGTGGGGCGCAAGGCGGCCGCGCAGAACCTCGCCGACATCGCCGCCATGGGGGCCACACCGAGCGCCGTGCTGCTGGGACTTGTGGTGCCGGCCGAGCTTCCGGCGACCTGGCCCGTCGAGTTGATGGACGGCATCCGCGACGAGTGCCAGGTCGCGGGCGCCGGGGTCGCCGGCGGGGACGTGGTGCGGGGCGAGACGGTGATCGTCTCCATCACCGCGCTGGGGGACCTCGCCGGCCGGGAGCCGGTCACCAGGACGGGGGCCAGGCCGGGCGATCTGGTCGCCGTCACGGGCTGGTTGGGGTGGTCGGCCGCCGGGCACGCGGTGCTCTCCCGGGGGTTCCGTTCCCCCCGCGCCTTCGTCGAGGCGCACCGCAGGCCCGAGCCGCCCTACCCGGCCGGGCCCGCCGGCGCCGCCCTCGGTGCGACCTCGATGACCGACGTCAGCGACGGGCTGATCGCCGACCTGGGCCACATCGCGCAGGGCAGCAAGGTGCGGATCGACATCCGCTCGGCCGCCCTGGACATGCCGGCGCAGCTGAACGACATCGGGCAGGCCGTCGGCGTCGACCCGCTCCAGTGGGTCCTCACCGGCGGCGAGGACCACGCGATCGTCGCCACGTTCCCGCCGGAGACCAAGCTCCCGGCGCGCTGGCGGGTGATCGGCGAGGTGCTGCCCACCCGGGGACGGGGCGCGCCGGCGGCGCCGGGCGGTGCGGCGCCGCCCCGGGTCACGGTGGACGGGGCGCCCTGGGAGAAGGCCGGCGGCTGGGACCACTTCGCCGGCTGAACAGGGGCGTTGAGTAGGGTCGTGGCCATGGAGACGCCCCCCTGTGTGCTCACCGTCGCCGGCTCGGACTCGGGCGGCGGCGCCGGAATCCAGGCCGACCTCAAGACCATGTTGGCCCTGGGCACCCACGGGATGAGCGTGATCACCGCCGTCACCGCGCAGAACTCGCTGGGCGTGGACGGCTTCTGGGAGTTGCCGACGGAGGCGGTGCGGGCGCAGTTCCGCGCCGTGGTGGACGACATCGGCGCCCGCGCCGTCAAGACGGGGATGCTGGCGAGCGCCGAACTGGTCGAGACCGTCGCCGAGTTGCTGACCACGGTGGACGCGCCGGTGGTGGTCGACCCGGTGGGCGTCTCCAAGCACGGCGACGCGCTGCTGGCGCCGGAGGCGCTCGCGGTGGTGCGCGAACGGCTGCTGCCCGTCGCGACCGTCGTCACGCCGAACCTGGCGGAAATCGCCCAGCTGACGGGCGTGCGCGTCACCGAGGAGGCGGACCTGCCCCGGGCGGCGGAGGCGCTGCTGGCGCTGGGGCCGCGCTGGGCGCTGGTCAAGGGCGGGCACCTGGCGGGGGAGGCCGTCGACCTGCTCACCGACGGCTCACACGAGCACTGGCTGCGCGCGCCGCGCCACGACAACCGGCACACGCACGGGACGGGTTGCACCCTCGCCTCCGCGATCGCCGCGCGGCTGGCGCACGGCGACGCGCTGCCGGCGGCGGTGGCGGCGGCCAAGGCGTACGTCACCGGAGCGATCGAGGCCGGGTTCCCGCTGGGCGCGGGCATCGGGCCGGTGCGCCACGGGTTCCGGATCTGAACCGGGGGAGCGCGGGGGTGTCGCGCGGGGCGCGCGGCCGGCCGGTGGGGGCGTGCGTGGCGCGCACCGGCTTCGCAGGCGCACGCCGGCGGAGGCGTGACGCCATGCCGGCAGCAGGAGGCCCAGCCATGGAACGAACCGTTCACTTTCCGACGGGCGCCAGAAGAGACCGCACAGCCGGGTGCCGGAGTCGACGGCGCGCGGACTACCGGCACAGCCCGCGCGACCGGCCTCCCGCCGGCCGGCGGGAGGCCGGTCGCGCCGCTCGCTCGGCGCCCCGACCCGCGCGGCAAGCGCCCCCGCGTCCGCCGGCGCGCGGCGGACAGACCAAAAAGCCGGCTCACCGCGAGGTGAGCCGGCTCCTGCGGCCGGAAATCGGCGCGTACGCCGAAGGGTCAGCGCGTGACCTTGCCAGCCTTGATGCACGAGGTGCAGACGTTCAGGCGCTTCGGCGTCCCATTGATCACGGTACGCACCCGCTGGATGTTGGGGTTCCAACGGCGGGGCGTGCGGCGGTGCGAGTGGGAGATGCTGTTGCCGAAGCCCGGCCCCTTGCCGCAGACATCGCAGTTGGCAGCCACGGGTCACTCCAAAGACGGGTCAGCCCACGACAGGCGCGGGAGACAGAAACTTACGCGGAAAGCCGGGGCTTTGCGGCCCCGGAGAGTGCGCCCGACGCTCAACAGAGGGGCATCAGGCAACCGGGGCAGCATACCCCGGGCGTTCCCGATGGGCGAAATCGCCCCCGTGGGCGGAACGACCCCTGGCCCGGGCGGCCCGACCAGGGCATAAGCTGCACCCGCCGTTCACCCTAGCCCGGGAGGTTCCCCGTGCCGCAGCCGCTCGACGCAGGGGCGGTGTGTCGCTGGAGCCGGCTGGCCGTGCGCGCGCTGGGCGCGGCCCGCGAGGACATCGACGCCATCAACGTCTATCCCGTGCCCGACGGCGACACCGGCACCAACCTCTACCTCACCGTGGAGTCCGCGGCGCAGGCCGTGGCCGCCGCCGAGGCGGGCGAGCCCAGCCTGGGCGAGGCGGCGCGCGCGCTGGCGCACGGCGCGTTGATCGGCGCGCGCGGCAACTCGGGCACCATCCTCGCGCAACTCCTGCGCGGCATGGCCGACGTGTTCGCCGCCGAGCGCGAGCCCGCCACCCCCGCCACCCTGGCCGCCGCCCTCGACCGGGCCGCCGCCTCGGCCCGCCAGGCCGTGGCCCATCCCGTCGAGGGCACCATGCTGACCGTGGCCACGGCGGCGGCCGACGCCGCCGTCCTGGCCGCTGGGGAAGGCGCTCGGGAGGCCGCTCGGAAAGGCGCCGAGCCGCCGGCCGCCGGGCTGGCCGAGGTGCTCGCGGCGGCCCGCGAGGCCGCCAGGGCGGCGCTGGCCGCGACCACCGGGCAGCTGCCCCAACTCGCCGCCGCCGGCGTGGTGGACGCCGGCGGCAGCGGCCTGGTCACGGTGCTGGACGCGTTGGACGCCGCGCTCTTCGGCGGCCCGCCGGCCGACGCGCCCCGCGCCCGCCCGGTCCGCCCCGCCCAGCCGCTGCCGCACCCCGGCGAGGCCGGCGGCGGCTGCGCCGAGCCGGCGGCCGACGTCGGCTTCGAGGTGACCTATCTGCTGGACGCGGCCGACGAGGCGGTCCCCGCGCTGCGCGAACGGCTGGACGCGCTCGGCGACTCCCTGGTGGTGGTCGGCGGCGACGGCCTGTGGCACATCCACATCCACACCGACCAGGCCGGCCCCGCCGTCGAGGCCGGCATCGCCGCCGGCCGCCCGCACCGGGTGCGGATCACCGGGCTGGTGCCCGCTGTTCCGCCGCTCGCCGGCAGCCCGGAGGGCGGCCCGACCCACGGCCGCGCCGTGGTCGCCGTGCTCCCCGGCCCCGGCCTGGCCGGCCTGTGTGCCGAGGCCGGCGCGACCACGCTGACCGTGCGGCCGGGGGAGCGGCCGGGCGGCGGGGAGTTGGCGGCGGCGATCGCCGGCACCCGGGCCCGCGAGGTCGTGCTGCTGCCCAACGACAAGGAGCTGTGGCACGCGGCGGCCGCCGCCGCCGAGCAGGCCAGGGTGGCCGGCGCCCGGGTCGCCGTGATCCCCACCCGTTCCCCGGTCCAGGGCATCGCCGCGCTGGCCGTGCACACCCCGGAGCGGCGCTTCGACGAGGACGTGGTGGCGATGACGTCGGCGGCCGGCGCCACCCGGTTCGGCGAGGTGAGCGTGGCCGAACGCCAGGCGTGGACCATGGCCGGCGTCTGCCAGCGCGGCGACGTGCTGGGCCTGGTGGACGGCGATGTGGTGGTCATCGGCGGCGAACTCCCCGAGGTCGCCGGCCAGGTGCTGGAACGGATGCTGGCGGGCGGCGGCGAGCTGGTCACCCTGGTGCTCGGCGCCGACGCGCCCGCCGGGCTGGCCGACGGCCTGACGGAACGGCTCCGCCAGGGGCATCTGGGCGTCGACACCGTGGTCTGCGCGGGGCAGCAGTCGGCGCCCCTGCTGATCGGCGTGGAGTGAGCGGGCCGGTGCGGGGCGGCTGTCAGTGCCATGGTGTGCAATGGGCACCGTGACCGCGCCGCACGATCCCCTCGCCTCCGTCGTCGGCGGCACCACCGCGAAGGTGATGGCCGCCCACCTCGACCTGCACACGGTCGGTGACCTGCTCCACCACTTCCCCCGCCGGTACGCCGAGCGCGGGGAGCTGACCTCGCTGGGCGCGCTGCCCGTCGACGAGCACGTCACCGTGGTCGCCGAGATCGCCGACACCCGCAGCCGCCCGTTCAACCACGGGCGCGGGCTGCGCCTTGAGGTCACCCTCACGGACGGGCGTAGCCGGCTCAAGCTGGTCTTCTTCGGCCGCCGCGCGGTCCACCACCACGAGCGGGTGCTGGTCCCCGGGCGGCGCGGGATGTTCGCCGGCAAGGTCACCCGCTTCCAGCGGGACCTCCAACTCTCCCACCCCGCGTACGAGTTGATCGACGAGGAGAGCGAGGAGAGCGACGCCTCGGCCGTCGAGGAGTTCGCCGGCCGGCCGCTGCCGATCTACCCGGCCTGCAAGCAGCTGGAGTCCTGGCGGATCGCCAAGGCCGTCGGCCTGCTGCTGGACTCGCTGCACGCCACCGGCTGGAAGGGCGTGGACGACCCGCTCCCCGACGGCCTGCGGTCGCGGCGCGGGCTGCTCCCGCTGCCCGAGGCGTTCGAGAAGGCGCACCGCCCGCGCAGCCGCGCCGACATCGCCGCCGCCCGCTCCCGGCTGAAGTGGGACGAGGCGTTCGTCCTCCAGGTCGCCCTCGCCCGCCGCCGCCGCTCGGGCGCCCAGCTGCCCGCCAGCCCGCGCACGCCGGCGGCCGACGGGCTGCTGACCGCGTTCGACGGGCGGCTGCCGTTCGCGCTGACCGACGGGCAGCGGCGGGTCAGCGAGGAGATCCTCGCCGACCTGGCCGCCGAGCACCCGATGCACCGGCTGCTCCAGGGCGAGGTCGGCAGCGGCAAGACGCTGGTCGCGCTGCGCGCCATGCTGGCCGTCGCCGACTCCGGCGGCCAGTCCGTGCTGCTGGCGCCCACCGAGGTGCTCGCCCAGCAGCACCACCGCTCGCTGCGCGAGATGCTGGGCCCGCTGGCCGAGGGCGGGCTGCTGGGCGGCGCCGAACGGGCCACCCGCGTCGCCCTGTTGACCGGCTCGATGGGCGCGAAGGCCCGCCGCGCCGCGCTGCTGGAGGCGGCCAGCGGCCAGGCCGGCATCGTGGTCGGCACCCACGCGCTGATCGAGGACACCGTCTCCTTCGCCGACCTGGGCCTGGTGGTGGTCGACGAGCAGCACCGCTTCGGCGTCCAGCAGCGGGACGCGCTGCGCGCCAAGGCCGAACGCCCGCCGCACCTGCTGGTGATGACGGCCACCCCCATCCCGCGCACCGTCGCCATGACGGTCTTCGGGGACCTGGAGACCTCCGTGCTCGACGAGCTGCCTCCCGGCCGCTCGCCGATCGCCAGCCATGTGGTGCCCGCCAGCGAC
Organism: Streptomyces sp. 3MP-14; assembly: GCF_006334905.2. Taxonomy (NCBI): domain Bacteria; kingdom Bacillati; phylum Actinomycetota; class Actinomycetes; order Kitasatosporales; family Streptomycetaceae; genus Streptomyces; species Streptomyces sp. 3MP-14. The sequence continues at coordinate 149,231 of NZ_VDLZ02000018.1, read as the reverse complement.
AAGCCGCACTTCCTGGCCCGTGCCTGGGAGCGGGTCCGCGAGGAGGTCGCGGGCGGCCACCAGGCCTATGTGGTCTGCCCCCGGATCGGCGACGACGGTGAGAAGGCGGCGGACGGCCCCGCGCCCACGGAACGGACGGACGCCCAGGACCCGCAGGCCCCGCAGGACCCCGAAGCCGCCGAGCGCCGGCCCCCGTTGGCCGTGCTCGACGTGGCCGACGAGCTGGCCGGCGGCCCGCTGCGCGGCCTGCGGGTCGCGGTGCTCCACGGCCGGCTCGCGCCCGAGGAGAAGGACGAGGTGATGCGCCGCTTCGCCGCCGGCGAGGTGGACGTGCTGGTCGCCACCACGGTGATCGAGGTCGGGGTCAACGTCCCCAACGCCACCGTGATGGTGATCATGGACGCGGACCGGTTCGGCGTCTCCCAGCTCCACCAGCTGCGTGGCCGGGTCGGCCGGGGCGCGGCGCCCGGGCTGTGCCTGCTGGTCACCGACGCGATGGAGGGCGGCCCGGCCCGCGCCCGGCTGGACGCGGTCGCCGCGACCACGGACGGCTTCGAGCTGTCCCGGATCGACCTGGAGCAGCGCCGCGAGGGCGACGTGCTGGGCCGCGCCCAGTCCGGCGGCCGCAGCAGCCTGCGGATGCTGGCCGTGATCGCCGACGAGGACACCATCGCCGAGGCCCGCGACGAGGCGGTCGCGCTGGTCGACCAGGACCCGGAGCTGACCTCGGCCCCCGCCCTGCGGACGGCGCTCGACGCGCTGCTGGACGCCGAGCGCGAGGAGTTCCTGGAGAAGGGCTGAACCGAGGGGCCGAACGCGAACTAACCCCGCCCTTCGGCGCGTTGGACTGTCGACGGGTCGTGGCGAACGGCCGGTCGAGGCCCTTCGGCATGTTTTTCGGAAAACGCCACCCGGGTCACGGTCGGCGGTCTACCGTGTGTGCCCCGTCGCGCCCCGTCACCGCGCCATACCGGGAGGAACCCGCATGACCGAACAGCCAGCGGCCTCGGCCGACCCCCGCCCCGGCCCGGCCCCCGAGCCGGAAGCGCCGTGGCAGGGGTCGAGCCCCGCCGGGCCGCTCCCGGACGAGGCGTTCGTCCGGGCACTGGCTGCCGAGGGCCGGCCCGACGGGCGCCGCGCCTACCCGGGCCGGGACGCGGCCGACCACGCGCGGCGGTTACTGCGCCGCGCCGTCAACGCGGACCGCCCGGGCGACGACACCCGGCTGCTGCTGGCCATGGCCCTGGGGTACGACATCGTCCGGCTGGCCGAGCCGCGCGCCGGTTACGCCGGCCGGGGCTGGTGCTCGATCTACCAGCACGCGTTCCTGCTGCCCGACGGCGGCGAGGTCTGCCTCTACGAGCTGGAGCACGACCTCACCGACGACCGCCGGCTGGTGTGCGAGGTCTACGCCGACGAGGCCAGCGCCAGCCGCGCCGCCCGCCGCCGGGCCCTCCCACCCCGACCCTGACCGCCCCGGACCGCACCCGAGCGCCCGCCCCGGACCGCACCCGCCCACCTCTCCACCGGGTCCCGAGGCGCGCCGTATAGCGTGGACGTCACCACCGAAGGACGACCCAGCTGTGAGGACCCTCGAATGACCCGCGTGATCGCCGGCGCGGCCGGCGGCCGGCGGCTGGCCGTGCCACCGGGCCGGGGGACGCGGCCCACCTCGGACCGGGCGCGCGAGGGACTCTTCGCCACCTGGGGCTCGCTCTTCGGGTCCCTGGAGGGCGCCAGGGTCATCGACCTCTACGCCGGCTCCGGCGCCGTGGGGCTGGAGGCGCTCTCCCGGGGCGCCGCCCACGCCCTGCTCGTCGAACGCGACCCCAGGGCCGCCGCCACCGTCCAGGCCAACATCCGCGCCCTGGGCCTGCCCGGCGCCGAGGCCCGCACCGCGAAGGCGGAGCGCGTCGCCGCCACGGCCCCCGGCACCGCGCCCTACGACCTGGCGTTCCTCGACCCGCCCTACGCGGTGTCCGACGCCGAGGTCGCGCGTATCCTGGGCGACCTGCGAACCACCGGCTGGCTGGCCGACGGCGCCCTGGTCACCGTCGAACGACCCACCAGGGGCGGAGACTTCGCCTGGCCCCCCGGGTTCACCGCGCTGCGTTCCCGGCGCTACGGGGAGGGCACCCTCTGGTACGGCGGGCTCGCCCGCCACGAGGCCGCCGAAGATCCTAACGAGCATCCCGACGAACGCCCCGACGAACCCCCCAACGAAGAAGGTGACCGGCCCTGACCGGCCGGCCGAGCGAGGAGAGGCCGTTGCGCCGCGCAGTCTGTCCGGGGTCGTTCGACCCCATCACCCTGGGCCATCTCGACATCGTGGCACGCGCCGCCCAGCTGTACGACGTGGTCCATATCGCGGTGATGGTCAACAAGTCAAAGCAGGGCCTGTTCACCGTCGACGAACGCATCGCGCTCATCGAGGAGTCGCTCAGCGACCACGGCAACATCAAGGTCGAGTCGTTCCACGGCCTGCTCGTCGACTACTGCCGGCAGCGTGACATTCCGGCCATCGTCAAGGGCCTGCGCGCGGTCAGCGACTTCGACTACGAGCTTCAGATGGCCCAGATGAACAACGGGCTCACCGGCGTCGAGACGCTGTTCATGCCGACCAACCCGGCCTACAGCTTCCTCTCCTCCAGCCTGGTCAAGGAGGTCGCGGCCTGGGGCGGCGACGTCTCCCACCTGGTGCCGGAGCCCGTGCTGCGCGAGCTGAGGCGCAAGCTCGCGCGCCCCTGAGCGCGCCCGCGCGCCCCCGGCCGGCCGACCCGACCCGTGGACGGGTGCCGCCCGCACGCGAGTTGGCCGTACAGTCGCTTCCGTGGACGTACAGCGGAAACTCGACGAGATCGTCGCCACGGTGAGCAACGCCCGGGGAATGCCCATGTCGGCCTCGTGCGTCGTCAACCGGTCCGAGCTGCTCGCCGGCCTCGAAGAGGTGCGCGACGCGCTGCCCGGCTCCCTCGCCCAGGCCAGCCAGGTGCTCGGCGACCGCGAACAGGTGGTGGCCGAGGCCCGTCAGGAGGCCTCCCAGGTGTTGGACGCCGCGCGGGCCGAACGGGCGGCGCTGGTGGACCAGACCCAGATCGTCCAGCAGGCCAGGGCCGACGCCGCCCGCATCCTCGCGGAGGCCCGCGCCGAGGCCGACGAGATCAAGGTCCAGGCGGACGACTACGTGGACAGCAAGCTGGCCAACTTCGAGGTGGTCCTGGGCAAGACCATCGACTCGGTCGACCGGGGCCGCACCAAGCTGCTCGGTCCCGACCGGGGCAGCCCCGAGGAGCTGCTGAGCCAGGCCGACTCCTATGTGGAGGCCCAGTTCGGCGCCATCGAGGCCGTGCTGCGCAAGACCCTGGAGGCCGTCGGGCGCGGCCGCCAGAAGCTCACCGGCCACCGGCCCATCGACGAGCTGGCCGAGCACGTCGCCGCCCAGGAGGCGGCCGAGGCCGCCGACGGCGGAGCGCACACCGGGTACTTCGGCCAGGCCGAGGCCGAGCAGGATACCTACGAGTACCTCGGCGTTCCCCCGTCCCAACGGCCGGCCCCCGCCGCGCCGCCGCCCCCGGCCGAGGCCCCGGGGCCCGCCTCCTACGCGGCGACCGCCGGCTACCAGGACACCGGTTACCAGGAGGGCGCCTACGACCAGGGCGCCTACGCGCAGGGCGGCTACCAGCAGGACGGCTACGGCCAGCAGCCCTACGCCGCCGGCGGCTACGGAGCCGACGGCTACGACTACTCCCAGCAGCAGGCCGCCCAGCCGCCCGCCCTGCCGGCCCCCAGCGCCGCCGGCGGCCCCCCGCCGCAGCAGGGCTACGGCTACCAGGGCCAGGGCGCGCTCGACGAGACCAGCCTCTTCGACACCGGCATGATCGACCCACAGCAACTGCGCAACTACCAGCAGGGCCAGCCCTGATCACGGTCCGTACCGAGGGTCCTGGGCCAGGTGGGCGGGATTGGGAGCTGGCCGACCCGTGCCGTATGCTAGCCCTTCGGTTGTGAGCACCTTCGGTGGTCACGGCTGCCCGCTCGGCTCCACCATCCCGGAGCCGACACGCGCGGTCACCCGCAAGCTTCGCGAGAAAGCAGAACGCCCTGAACGCCCCGCTGGACCACCGAGCCCCTCTCGTGTTCGACACACGCGAGCTGGGTCGGCGTCCCGGTACGCTCAAGCGCCTGTCGCGGACGGTGGAGGCCCCCGACAACCTCGGAGTCGAGGTCATTCGGGTGCCCAGGGGCGCTCCGCTGGAGCTTGAGCTGCGCATGGAGTCGGTGATGGAGGGTGTGCTGGTCACCGGCACCGTCCGTTTCCCGCTGGCGGGGGAGTGTGTCAGGTGTCTGGAGCCGCTGGCCCGCGAGGGCACGGCGGAGTTCCAGGAGCTGTTCTCCTACCCGGACTCGGAGTTCTCGCCCCGCTTCGCGGATGCCGAGGACGAGGAGGCGGACGAGGAGCGGCTGTTCCTCCAGAACGACCTGTTCGATCTGGAGCCGGTGGTGCGGGACGCGATCGTGCTGGCGCTGCCGCTGCGACCGACCTGCCGGGAGAACTGCCCGGGCCTGTGCCCCGACTGTGGGGCGCGGCTCGCGGAGGACCCCGACCACCAGCACGACGAGCCCATCGACATCCGGTGGGCGGCGCTGCGGGAGTTCGCCGAGGCCCGCGCCTCGGACGAGCCCGCCGGGCATGACAGGCAAGCAAAGGCTCCCCGCGCGAGCGGGGACGAACCACAGGAGAAGTAGCCGTGGCTGTTCCGAAGCGGAAGATGTCGCGCAGCAACACGCGTCACCGCCGGTCGCAGTGGAAGGCCGCTGCCCCGAACCTGGTGCGTTGCGAGCGCTGCCAGGAGCCGAGGCTCCAGCACATCGCGTGCTCCAACTGCGGCACGTACAACCGTCGTCAGGTTCTCGACGTCTGATCGGCGGGTGACAGGCGTCATGGCACACGCCAGGAGGTCCCAGCCGCAGCCCCAGGCGGCGGCGGACGTCGCCGCGTCCCTCGCGACGCTGGAAGGGCGGCTCGGCTACCAGCTGGAGCCCGCCCTTCTGGTGCGTGCCCTGACCCACCGCTCCTACGCGTACGAGCACGGTGGCCTGCCCACCAACGAGCGCCTGGAGTTCCTCGGGGACTCGGTGCTGGGGCTGGTGGTCACCGACACGCTCTACCGGCGTCATCCCGACCTCGCCGAGGGCCAGTTGGCCAAGCTGCGGGCCGCCGTCGTCCAGGCCAGGGCCCTGGCGGAGGTGGCGCGCGGGCTCGACCTGGGCGCGTTCGTCCGCCTGGGGCGCGGCGAGGAGGGCACCGGCGGCCGGGACAAGGCGTCGATCCTCGCCGACACCCTGGAGGCGGTGATCGGCGCGGTCTATCTCGACCAGGGCCTGGACGCCGCCGACGAGTTGGTGCACCGGCTCTTCGACCCGGTGATCGAGCGTTCCTCGAACCTCGGCGCCGGCCTCGACTGGAAGACCAGCCTCCAGGAGCTGAGCGCGGCGGAGGGGCTCGGCGTTCCCGAGTATGTGATCGGCGAGTCGGGACCCGACCACGAGAAGACCTTCACCGCCGCCGCCCGCGTCGGGGGCCAGACCTATGGCACCGGCACCGGCCGCAGCAAGAAGGAGGCCGAGCAGCAGGCGGCCGAGACCGCCTGGCGCTCCATCCGCGCCGCGCTCGACGCGGCCCGCAAGGCCGAGGCCGAGGCCGCCGCGCGCGCCGAGGCGGAGGCCGCCGAGAACGCGGAGGACGCCCCGGCCGGCGGGACGTCCCTTGCCTGAGCTGCCCGAGGTCGAGGTCGTTCGACGCGGCCTCGACCGCTGGATCAGCGGCCGCACCGTCACGGGCGCCCAGGTGCTCCACCCGCGCGCCGTCCGCCGCCACCTCGCCGGGGCCGACGACTTCACCGCCCGGCTGCGCGGCGTCCGGATCGCCGCGCCCCGCCGCCGGGGCAAGTACCTCTGGCTCCCGGTCGGCGACGACCTGGCGCTGCTGGCCCATCTCGGCATGAGCGGCCAGCTGTTGGTGCAGCCGGACCGCACCCCGGACGAGAAGCACCTCAGGGTGCGCATCACCTTCGCCGACGTCGCCGGCGGCGAGCTGCGCTTCGTCGACCAGCGCACCTTCGGCGGCCTCTCGCTCCACCCGGTGCTGCCCGACGGCCTGCCGGACGTGATCGGGCACATCGCCCGCGACCCGCTGGACCCGCTGTTCGACGAGGACGCGTTCCACGCCGCGCTGCGCCGCCGGCGCACCACGGTCAAACGGGCGCTGCTGGACCAGTCGTTGATCAGCGGGGTGGGCAACATCTACGCCGACGAGGCGCTCTGGCGCACCCGGCTGCACTACGACCGCCCCACCGCGACCCTCGACCGCCCGACGGTCGGGGCGTTGGTCACCCATGTCAGGGATGTGATGACGCGGGCGCTGGCCGCCGGCGGGACCAGTTTCGACAGCCTCTATGTGAACGTCAACGGCCAGTCCGGGTACTTCGAACGTTCGCTGGACGTCTACGGCCGCGAGGGCCTGCCATGCCGCCGCTGCGCGACCGAGGTGCGCCGCCGCCCGTGGATGAACCGCTCCAGCTACTTCTGCCCGCGCTGCCAGCGCCCGCCCAGGGCGCCGCGCGGCTGAGCGTTCCCGGACACGTTCCCGGACGCCGGGCGCGTGCTCAGTAGCCGAACGTCTGGGTCCACCAGGGGCCGCCGTCGGCGAAGTGCGCGCCCAGGCCCATGGTGGTGAAGTCGCAGTTGAGGATGTTGGCGCGGTGCCCCTCGCTGTTCATCCAGGCGTCGACCACGGACTGGGCGTCCGGCTGGCCCATGGCTATGTTCTCGCCGCCCATGCCGCTGACGCCGGCCGCCGCCGCGCGGTCCCAGGGGGTCCGCCCGTCCGGGTCGGTGTGGTCGAAGTAGCCGCGCTGGGCCATGTCCCTGCTGTGCGCGAGGGCGACGTTGGTCAGCCCAGCGTCCAGCCGCAGCGGCTGGCAACCCGCCTGGCCCCGCGCCTGGTTGACCAGGCCCAGCACGGCCTCGGCGGCCTGGACCTCGGGCGAGGACGGCTCCTCCTCGGCCGCCGGCGGGTCGCTCGGCTCGGGCTCCGGCTCGGGGGTCGGCGTCGGCGAGGGCTCCTCGGTGGTCTCCTCCGGGGTGGGGGAGGGCTCCTCCGTTGTCTCCTCGGGCTCCGGCTCCTCGGTGGGCTCCTCGGCCTCCTCCGTCGGCGTCGGCTCGGCCGACTCCTCGGCGGCCTCGCGCTCGGCGCTCCTGGTCGGCCTGGGGTCCTCGCGCTCCAGCTCGTCCTCGGCGGCGAACGGGCTGCTCGACCGCTCGCCCGAGGCGTCGAGTTCGGCGTCCCGCTCGCCGGTGAGGTGCTGGCTGAGGCCCGGCATCAGGCCGCTGCCCACGGCCACCGCACCCACGGTGAGCGCGGCGGAGGCACCGACGAGGCCGGTGCGCGCGTGCCCCCGCCGGCGACGATGGCGTCCCATGCGTGGCCCCTCCTTGTGTCGTCCGTGTCGTCTGCTTGGCGATCTGGTGGCGCATCGTCCAGTTATGCACGAGATATTCACTCGAACGGGCGATGCTTCATCGCGTGACTGTACGGCATGAGGTGGTACTCGTAAGGGTCGCGCAGGGGAAAGGACGGATAGCGTGCGTCACATGACGGACCCCACACCCTCCTCGAAGCCGGGCGCGCCGGGCCCCGAGAGCGCGCCGACCGGCGAGGCCGAGGACGGCGCCCCGGCGCGGCTGACGGCGTGGGTGCGCGGCCGGGTCCAGGGCGTCGGCTTCCGCTGGTACACCCGGGCCCGCGCGCTGGAGATCGGGGAGTTGACCGGATTCGCCGCCAACCTCTCCGACGGCCGGGTCCAGGTGGTCGCCGAGGGGGCGCGCGAGCGCTGCGAGCGACTCCTGGAGTGGCTTCGGGCGGGGGACACACCCGGTCGGGTGGCGGGCGTCACCGAGATATGGGACACACCGCGCGGGGGTTACGAGGGCTTCGAGATCCGCTGAGCCGCCCTCCCAAGAGGGCTGGAATGTGCCTCAAACTGCTTGCCATCCCCGCTGCGACGTGCAAGGCTCTCGCTCCAGGACGACCTTGGCGCCCCCGATCCCCCCTGATGATGATGTTGGGCGCCCCTCCCCGGCGAAGCCCCCGTGCGAGGCGCGCGGGGCGATACGCGGTGTGATCGTGTTGACCGTCCCACTTTTTGGTGAGACGCTGAAAGTCCCGCGCGGCTCTGCCGGCTGGCCCTGGAACACCAGGCAGGGCGCCTGTCGCGGCAGTTATCCCTCACGACCCACCAACGGCTTCGGTCGGTCACTCAGTGTGGAGGACCATCCATCATGGCAAAGGCGCTTCTCGGTCACGTCGGCGGTTTCGACCCCCGAGTCCTCGCCGAGATGCGACGGCTTCAGCAGCGCGTACAGGACCTGGAGACCCAGCTTGTCAGGGTCCAGGCGGAGAACGACGCGTTGGCCGCCGCCGCTCGGCAGAGCGACCCGATGCTTAACGGCATCGACGTGCGAAAGGCGGAGCCCGCCCTGACCTGACCTCAACGGAGAGGCTGGCAAGGCGCACCGCCTGCTTACCTATGCGAGGGACGCTTCGGCGTCCCTTCGTCATGTCGTGACGTAGTGAGTACGGGTGTTGACCCAGGCTGGCTTACTCACTGATCTGCCCCCCATCCTCCGCGTCGAAACGGCGAATCCCACATCGACGGCCGGTAAAGTCCGACGGCGTGCACCTGAAGAGTCTGACGCTGCGGGGGTTCAAGTCCTTCGCCTCGGCCACGACGCTGCGCTTCGAGCCCGGCATCACCTGCGTGGTGGGCCCCAACGGCTCGGGTAAGTCCAACGTCGTGGACGCGCTCTCGTGGGTGATGGGGGAGCAGGGCGCCAAGTCGCTGCGCGGCGGCAAGATGGAGGACGTCATCTTCGCCGGCACCACCGGCCGTCCGCCGCTGGGCCGTGCCGAGGTCTCCCTGACCATCGACAACTCCGACGGCGCGCTGCCCATCGAGTACACCGAGGTGACCATCACCCGGACGATGTTCCGCAACGGCGGCAGCGAGTACCAGATCAACGGGGACACCTGCCGGCTGCTCGACGTCCAGGAGCTGCTGTCGGACTCCGGCATCGGCCGCGAGATGCACGTCATCGTCGGGCAGGGGCAGCTCGACTCGGTGCTGCACGCCGACCCGACCGGCCGCCGGGCGTTCATCGAGGAGGCGGCCGGCGTCCTCAAGCACCGCAAGCGCAAGGAGAAGGCGCTCCGCAAGCTGGACGCGATGAAGGCCAACCTCGCGCGAGTGCAGGACCTCACCGACGAACTGCGGCGGCAGCTCAAGCCGTTGGGTCGACAGGCCGCCGTGGCGCGCAGGGCCGCCGTGATCCAGGCCGACCTGCGGGACGCCAGGCTGCGGCTGCTCGCCGACGACCTGGTGACGCTGCGCCGCGCGCTGCGCGCCGAGGTCGCCGACGAGGCCGCGCTCAAGGAGCGCAAGGAGCAGGCCGAGGAGCGCCTGAAGGTCGCGCTGCGCCGGGAGAGCGAGCTGGAGCAGGAGGTGCGCACCCTCGCGCCCCGGCTCGCGCGGGCGCAGGAGACCTGGTACCAGCTGTCCCAACTCGCCGAGCGGGTGCGCGGGACCGTCAACCTCGCCGACGCCCGGGTGAACAGCGCCCGTTCCCAGCCGGCCGAGGAGCGGCGCGGCCGGGAGCCTGAGGAACTGGAGCGCGAGGCGGCCAGGGTCAGGGAACAGGAGGCCGAGCTGACGGCCGCGCTGGAGGCGGCGAGCGCCGCGCTGGAGGACACCGTCGCGCACCGGGCCGAGCTGGAGCGGGCGTTGGCCGAGGAGGAGCGGCGGCTGAAGGACGCCGCGCGGGCGGCGGCCGACCGGCGCGAGGGCCTGGCCCGGCTGCACGGCCAGGCCAACGCCGCCCGCAGCAGGGCCGCCTCGGCGCAGGCGAGCATAGACCGGCTCACGGCCAGCCGGGATGAGGCGTTGCAGCGCGCCACCGAGGCCGGCGAGGAGTACGAGGCGCTGCGTGCCGAGGTCGACGGCCGGGAGGCCGACGACGGCGAGCTGGCCGAGGCGCACGAGGCGGCCGGACGCGAACAGGACGACGCCGAGGCCGCGTTGTCGACGGTGCGGGAGCGGCTGGCCGGGGTCGAGCGGGAACGGGCGGCCGTCGAGGCGCGGCGCGAGGCGCTGTCGTTGGGGCTGCGCCGCAAGGACGGCACGGGCGCGCTGCTGACGGCAGGCGAGGCCCTGGCCGGCGTGCTGGGCCCGGCCGCCGAGCTGTTGACCGTCACACCGGGATACGAGGTGCAGGTGGCGGCGGCGCTGGGCGCGGCGGCCGAGGCGGTCGCGGTGGCCGGGCCCGCCGAGGCCGTCGAGGCGCTGCGGCTGCTGCGCAAGCGCGACGCGGGGCGGGCCGCGCTGCTGGTGGGCGAGGCGGTGGAGCCGGACCGGCCGGCGGTCGGCGAGCCCGCGCCCGCGCCGTGGTGCTGGGCGCTCGATCTGGTGCGCGGCCCCGACGCGCTGCTGCCGGCCGTCCGGCACCTGTTGCGCGGCGTCGTGGTGGTGGACACCCTGGACGACGCGCTGCGGCTGGTGACGGGCAGCCCGGCGCTGACCGCCGTGACCGGGGAGGGCGACGTGCTCTCCCGGCGGCTGGCGGCCGGCGGCTCGGCTGGCGCGCCCAGCCTGCTGGAGGTGCGCGCCTCGGTGGACGAGGCGACGGCGGAGCTGGAGCGGCTCACCGCGCTGGCGGGGGAGTTGACGGCGGAGCGGGACGCGGCGGTCGAGCGGCGGCGGGCGGCGAAGGCCGCCGTCGGGGAGCTGGCGGCGCGGCGCAGTGCCGCCGAGCGGGAACGGTCCCGGGTAGCGCAGGACCTGGGCCGGCTCGGCGGGCAGGCCAGGGCGGCGGCGGGCGAGGCCGAACGGGCCGAGGCGGCCGTAGAGCGGGCCGGGCAGGAGCTGACCAGGGCGCTGGAGCAGGCCGAGGAGTTGGCGGAGCGGCTGGCCGTCGCCGAGGAGGCGGGCGAGGCGGTCGAGGAGCCCGACACCTCGGTGCGGGACCGGCTGGCGGCCGACGGCGCCAACGCCCGGCAGACCGAGATGGAGGCCAGGCTCCAGGTGCGCACCCACGAGGAGCGGGTGCGCGGGCTGAGTGGGCGGGCCGACGGGCTGGACCGGGCCGCCCGCGCGGAGCGCGAGGCGAGGGCGCGGGCCGAGCGGCGTCGGGCCAGGGCGGCGCACGAGGTGGAGGTGGCCGGCGCGGTCGCCGACGGCGCCCGCCAGCTGCTGGCGCACGTGGAGGCGTCGCTGGCGCGCGCCGAGGCGGAGCGGGCGGCGGCCGAGGAGGCCAGGGCGGAGCGCGAGCGGGCGCTGGACGCGGAGCGCGCGGCCGGCCGGGAGTTGAAGGAGGAGCTGGACAAGCTCACCGACTCGGTGCACCGGGGCGAGGTGCTGGGCGCGGAGAAGCGGCTGCGGATCGAGCAGTTGGAGGCGCGGGCGCTGGAGGAGCTGGGCGTCGAGCCGGCCTCGCTGGTCGCCGAGTACGGCCCGGAGCAGCCGGTGCCGCCGTCCCCGCCCGCCGAGGGCGAGGAGCTGCCCGACGACCCCGAGCACCCGCGCAACCAGCCCGTTCCCTTTGTCCGCGCCGAGCAGGAGAAGCGGCTGCGGGCGGCGGAGCGCGCCTACAAGCAGCTGGGCAAGGTGAACCCGCTGGCCCTTGAGGAGTTCGCGGCGCTGGAGGAGCGGCACCAGTTCCTCAGCGAGCAGCTGGAGGACCTGAAGAAGACCAGGGCGGATCTGTTGCAGATGGTGAAGGAGGTGGATGAGCGGGTGGAGCAGGTCTTCACCGCCGCCTACCACGACACCGCGCGGGAGTTCGAGGGCGTCTTCAGCCGGCTGTTCCCCGGCGGCGAGGGCCGGCTGGTGCTCACCGACCCGAACGACATGCTGACCACCGGGGTCGAGGTCGAGGCCAGGCCGCCGGGCAAGAAGGTCAAGCGGCTCTCGCTGCTGTCCGGTGGGGAGCGCTCGTTGACCGCCGTGGCCCTGCTGGTCTCCATCTTCAAGGCGCGGCCCAGCCCGTTCTATGTGATGGACGAGGTGGAGGCCGCGCTGGACGACACCAACCTCCAGCGGCTGATCCGGATCATGCGGGAGTTGAAGGACAGCTCCCAACTCATCGTGATCACGCACCAGAAGCGCACCATGGAGGTGGCCGACGCGCTCTACGGCGTCTCCATGCAGGGCGACGGCGTCTCCAAGGTGATCAGCCAGCGTCTCTCGTAGCGCCCGTTCCGGCCCTGCCCGAACTCCGGGGCCGCCGCCGGGCCCGCGAGGCTGGCGCTACCTTAGAGCCGGACCGCACAGCCGAATCTCACCGCCAACGCCCCTGCCGCACCTCTCCGCCGAACCTCACTGCCGCGCGGTCCGGCCGGGCGCCGGGCACCACCAAGGGAACCCATGGACACCATTCTCCTCGTCGTCATCATCGCCGTGGTCGCCGTGTTGGCGGTCGCGGGACTGCTCGTCGGCCGCAGGCGCGGGCAGGCCCCGCCGCCGCCCGCCGACCGGGGCACGGGCGCGACCGGCACCACCACGGCGCCGCCCGCCGAGCCGCAGGTCGGCGACGACGCGGCGACGCCGGTGACGGAGGAGCGCCGCACGGTCGAGGACGTGACGCTGCCGCCGGCCCCCGGGGAGACGGTCGAGGCGCCCGAAGCCCCCGAGATCGAGGTGCCGGAGCCGTCCGCCGGTCGGCTGGTGCGGCTGCGGGCGCGGCTGGCCCGCTCGCAGAGCTCGCTGGGCAAGGGCCTGTTGACGCTGCTGTCCAGGGAGCGCCTCGACGAGGAGACGTGGGAGGAGATCGAGGACACCCTGCTGACCGCCGACATCGGCGTCGGCCCGACCCAGGAGCTGGTCGAGCGGCTGCGGGAGCGCGTGCGGGTGCTGGGCACCCGCACCCCGGAGGAGCTGCGGACGCTGCTGCGCGAGGAGCTGCTGGCGCAGCTCGACCCGTCGCTGGACCGCGCGGTGCACACCGAGGGCGGGGTCTCCGTCGAGGGCGAGGAACGCCCGGCGGTGATCCTGGTGGTCGGCGTCAACGGCACCGGGAAGACCACCACCACCGGCAAGTTGGCGCGGGTGCTGGTCGCCGACGGGCGGTCCGTGGTGCTGGGCGCGGCCGACACCTTCCGAGCCGCCGCCGCCGACCAGCTCCAGACCTGGGGCCAGCGGGTCGGCGCGCGCACGGTGCGCGGGCCTGAGGGGGGCGACCCCGCCTCGGTCGCCTATGACGCGGTCCGGGAGGGCATCGAGGCCGCCGCCGACGTGGTGCTGATCGACACCGCGGGACGGCTGCACACCAAGACCGGCCTGATGGACGAGCTGGGCAAGGTCAAGCGGGTGGTGGAGAAGCTGGGCCCGGTGGGCGAGGTGCTGCTGGTGCTGGACGCCACCACCGGGCAGAACGGTCTGGTGCAGGCGCGGGTGTTCGCCGAGGTCGTGGACATCACCGGGATCGCGCTGACCAAGCTGGACGGCACCGCCAAGGGCGGGATCGTGGTGGCCGTGCAGCGGGAGCTGGGCGTGCCGGTCAAGCTGGTCGGCCTGGGCGAGGGGCCGGACGACCTGGCGCCGTTCGAGCCCGAGGCGTTCGTGGACGCGCTGCTGGACTGAGGAGACCGAGGGGTCGGCCCGTTCCGCACCGGTTGGCTGGCCTGCCGGTCGGGCCGGTCAGCCGGTCGGGGCCAGCCGGCGGCAGAGCGTGGCGAGGACGCCGAGCAGCGGGCTGGCGCCCGGCGGGGTGGCGGCCGTCTCCACGTCGGGGCGGCGCAGCCAGACCACCTCGCCGAGGTCGGCGACGGCGGACGGGGGAGCGGGAACCTGCGCGCCCCGGCCCAGCGCGGCCAGCCGGGGCGGCGTCGCCGGCCAGCCCAGAGCCCGCAGCAGGGACGGGAGTTGGGCGGCGATGCCGGGCGCGACAAAGAACCAGGCGCGGTCGTCGGGCGCCAGCGCGACCGGGCCGAGCGGCAGCGCCAGCCGGTCGAGCCGGGGCAGCGCGGCCCTGGCCACCGCCTCGGGCACCTGGAGGACGTCGAAGCGCAGCCCGGTGGGCAGCAGCGCGGTGGCGCCGGGCGCGGCGGCGCGCGCCTCGGCCCAGGCGTCGAGCGCCTCGTCGAGCGGGGTGCCGGCCGGGATCAAACGCCCCGGGGCCAGCGGGTGGGCCCCGGGCGCCGGGCAGTCGGCCCGCCCGCAGGAGCAGCGGCAACCCGCCTGGCCGGTGACGAGCACCGCGCCGGGGGTCACGTCCCAGCCCCAGAGCCCGACGTACTCGGCCACGGCGGTGTCGAGCGGGGAGCCACCGGCGCCGCGCCGGCCCGTGCGGGTCGGCGCACGCGGCGTCCGACGCTCCCGCATACCGACGATGGTGAAACCCATGCACACTCCAACGGGTCTGATCAGCCGAGGTTACGGCCCGCGCCGGCGGCGCCCGGGGCGCGCAACGCACAACGCGCGCCCCCAAAGTGCTTCGCTCCGCCCGGCAGTGAGCAGCGTGCGTACCAGTGAATCGTGCGAGGTGGGCAGGAGGTTCTCGCGTGAGGGGTGGCGAATGGTGGCGATTGCGGTGGCGACCTCGTCACGCGCGTGATCGTAGGATTACTTTCGGTGCATCGTAGACGGGATGTCAGCAGGCATCCGTCACAACTGGGCGATATCCGGGATCGGAGCGAAAGCGTGGGCGGCAACGGCAGCGGCGGCAACCCCGCCAGGCGGCCGAACGAACGGCTGACGTCGTGGTTCCACCGCAGTGGCTGGTCCAAGGGCGAGCTGGCCAGACAGGTGAACCGACGGGCCAGACAGCTGGGCGCGCACCACGTCAGCACCGACACCTCGCGGGTGCGGCGCTGGCTGGACGGCGAACAGCCCCGCGAGCCGATACCACGCATCCTCTCCGAGCTGTTCTCCGAGCGCTTCGGCTGCGTCGTCAGCGTCGAGGACCTGGGGCTGCGCGCCACCCCGCACGCGGCCGCCGTCTCCGGCATCGACCTGCCCTGGGCCGGCAACCAGACCATCGAGCTGATCAACGAGTTCTCCCGCAGCGACCTGATGCTCGGCCGGCGCGGCTTCCTCGGCACCTCGCTGACCATGTCCGCCGGCCCGGCGCTGATCGAGCCCCTCCAGCGCTGGCTGGTGCCCAGCCCCACCCCGCCCGAGGAGCGCGGCCCCGGCGGCGTGCACGGCGGTGTCGGCGGCAACGTCAGCGCCCTGCCCACGGCGCTCGGCGCCCCGTCCCGCCGGGGGACCCGGATCTCCCGCGCCGAGCTGGACCAACTCCAGGAGGCCACCGACCAGTTCCGCGCCTGGGACGCGCAGTGCGGCGGCGGGCTGCGCCGCAAGGCCGTCGTCGGACAGCTGCACGAGGTCACCGACCTGCTCCAGGACAGCCACCCCGCGCCCGTGCGGCGCCGCCTGTTCCGGGTC
Source organism: Streptomyces sp. 3MP-14 (assembly GCF_006334905.2). NCBI lineage: Bacteria > Bacillati > Actinomycetota > Actinomycetes > Kitasatosporales > Streptomycetaceae > Streptomyces > Streptomyces sp. 3MP-14. The sequence goes on along the minus strand of NZ_VDLZ02000018.1, from coordinate 133,734 downwards.
ACCGCCGAACTGGCCGAGCTGGCCGGCTGGATGAGCTACGACATCGGGCTCCAGCCCACGGCGCAGAAGTACTTCGTGCTGTCCCTGCACGCGGCGAAGGAGGCCGAGGACCGACCGCTGGGCGCGTTCGTCCTCTCCCAGATGAGCCGGCAGATGATCCATCTCGGCCGCGCCGAGGACGCGTTGGAGCTGGTGCACCTGGCCCAGTACGGCAGCAGGGAGCAGGCCACGCCGCGCGCCCAGGCGCTGCTGTACGCGCTGGAGGCCAGGGCGCACGCCTCGCTCGGCCAGCCGGCCCGCTGCCACCGCGCCGTGCGGCTGGCGGAGGAGGCGTTCGCCGAGAGCGCCCCGGCGGACGGCGACCCGGGCTGGCTCGGCTTCTTCTCCCGGGCCGAGCTGTGCGCGGAGAACGCCCACTCCTACCGGGACCTGGCCTATGTCGCGGGCCGCAGTCCCACCTACGTCAGCCGCGCCAGGCCGCTGATGGAGGAGGCGGTCGCCGGGTTCGCCGAGGAGTGCGAGCGCGATCCGAACGGCGGGCACCAGCGGTCGTATGCACTCAACCTGATCGGGATGGCCACCGTGCACCTCCTGGCGCGGGAGCCGGAGGACTGCCTGCGGCTGGCCGAACGGGCACTCGATCTGGCCAGCCGGCTCCGCTCCGAGCGGGTCGCCAACCGGCTGCGCACCACCCTCGCCGCCGTCCGCCGGGACTTCGGGGAGCTGCGCCAGGCCGCCGGCCTGACCGAGCGGCTCACCGTCGAACTCCCGGAAACGGAGGCCAGCCGGGCGGTCTGAGCGCCGCCCGCCCCTCGACACCGGCCGTGCCGGCCGCCCCGGACAGTCCGCTTCGGCTCCCCCGCCAGGTCACCCGGGTGGCGCATCGGCACGGCCGGTTCTCGTCCTCGGCGCGCGGCCGCCCGAGGGGCTGCCCCGGGGTGTCGGACACGGTACCGCGCCTGGCCGGGGCCGCCGTTCGTTTCATGGTCGCGTAACACGTGATCGGCCATCGTCACGCCCGCGAAACAAACCGGAGCATCGACCGAAACCGCCCTCCGAGAGCCTGTGGCGCATCCTGACCCGCCAAGAACCTGCCCGCACGGGTCGTACATATGAGGAGACGTCCACCTTGAGTCCTGAAGAAGCGCTATCAGCAACAAATGTTGCCTATGTGGTGATCTGCGCCGCCATGGTGATGCTCATGACCCCTGGTCTCGCCTTCTTCTATGGCGGCATGGTTCGGGTCAAGAGCGCCCTCAACATGCTGATGATGTCGTTCATCTCGCTGGGCATCGTCAGCATCCTCTGGGTCCTCTACGGCTACAGCATCGCCTTCTCCGGCACCAGCCCGATCGTGGGTGACCTGGACTTCATCGGCCTGCGGGACATCTCGGTTGACCAGGGCGAGGTCGTCGCGTTCATCGCGTTCCAGCTGATGTTCGCCATCCTCACCCCGGCCCTGATGAGCGGTGCCCTGGCGGACCGGGTCAAGTTCAGCACCTGGGCGGTCTTCATCACGCTGTGGGTCACCGTGGTCTACTTCCCGGTCGCGCACTGGGTCTGGGCCGCCGACGAGGGCTGGCTGTTCAACCAGGGCGTGATCGACTTCGCGGGCGGTACCGCCGTGCACATCAACGCGGGCGCCGGCGCGCTGGCCGCCGCGCTGGTGGTGGGCAAGCGGATCGGCTTCAAGCGCGACCCCATGCGCCCCCACAACCTGCCGATGGTCCTGCTGGGCGCGGCCCTGCTGTGGTTCGGCTGGTTCGGCTTCAACGCCGGCTCCGCGCTGACCACCGGCTCCGGCTCGCCGGCCGCCATGATGGCCCTCAACACCCAGGTCGCCACCGGCGCCGCCGTCGTCGGCTGGCTGATCTACGAGCGCATCAGGCACGGCGCGTTCACCACGCTCGGCGCCGCCTCCGGCGCGATCGCCGGCCTGGTCGCCATCACCCCCTCCGGCGCCAACGTCAACCCCATGGGCGCCATCCTCATCGGCCTGCTCGCCGGCGCGATCTGCGCCTGGGCCGTGAGCCTGAAGTTCAAGCTGGGCTACGACGACTCGCTCGACGTGGTCGGCGTCCACCTGGTGGGCGGCGTGGTCGGCACCCTGCTGGTCGGCTTCCTGGCCACCGAGGGCGCCGGGTTCGAGCAGTTCGGCAAGCAGGCCCTGGGCGCCGTGTCGGTCATGGCCTACTCGTTCGTGGTCACCTACCTCATCGCCCAGCTGCTCCAGCGCACCATCGGCTTCCGTGCCTCCGAGGACGAGGAGACGGCCGGCCTCGACCTGGCCTTCCACGCCGAGACCGGGTACGACTTCAGCCAGGCCGGCTCCGGAACGGTGCCCGGCAGCACGGTCACCGCGTCCGCCGAGGTGGCGGCCGGTCAGAAGAAGGTGGACGCATGAAGCTCATCGTCGCGGTGATCAAGCCGCACCGGCTGGACGAGGTCAAGGAGGCCCTCCAGGCGTTCGGAGTCCAGGGCCTGACGGTCACCGAGGCCAGCGGCTACGGTCGGCAGCGCGGGCACACCGAGGTCTACCGGGGCGCGGAGTACACCGTCGACCTGGTGCCCAAGGTCCGCGTCGAGATCCTGGTGGAGGACGACGACGCCGACCAGCTCCTGGACGTCGTGGTCAAGGCCGCCAGGACCGGCAAGATCGGCGACGGCAAGGTGTGGAGCCTGCCCGTCGAGACCGCGATCCGCGTCCGCACCGGCGAACGCGGCCCGGACGCCCTCTGAACGATTCGGGACACCTCGGGAGCTACCACCGCATGACGGCCCAGACACCCACCACCGGCGAGGAAGAGGGCCACGAAGGCGGCTACGCCTCGGCCCGGCTGCGCCTCCTCAACGAGGAGGCGCGGCCCGGGCCTTCCCGGCGTTCCCGGCTCGCCCGCCTCACCGACGACTGGCTCGCCGGGCTGCTGCGCGCCGCCCCGCGCCCAGGGCGGCTGGCCCTGGTCGCCGTCGGCGGCTACGGCCGGGGCGAACTCTCCCCGCGCAGCGACCTGGACCTGCTGCTGCTGCACGACGGCAAGGCGTCGGCCCGGGAGATCGCCGCCGTCGCCGACCACCTGTGGTACCCGGTCTGGGACCTGGGCCTCGCCCTGGACCACTCCGTGCGCACCATCGCCGAGGCCCGCGCCACCGCCGGCGATGACCTCAAGGTCCAACTCGGGCTGCTGGACGCCCGCCACCTCGCAGGCGACGCCGCGCTCACCGCCGAGCTGCGCACCGAACTCCTCGGCCAGTGGCGCTCCCAGGCCCCGGCCCGGCTCCCCGAACTCCACGAGCTGGGCCGCGAACGAGCCCGCCGCCAGGGCGAGTTGCCGTTCCTCCTCGAACCCGACCTCAAGGAGGCCAGGGGCGGCCTGCGGGACGCCACCGCGCTCCGCGCCGTCGCCGCCTCCTGGCTGGCCGACGCCCCGCGCCAGGGCCTGGCCGCCGCCCGCAACACCCTGCTCGACGTGCGCGACGCGCTGCACCTGTGCACCGGGCGGGCCACCGAGCGGCTGGCGCTCCAGGACCAGGACCAGGTCGCCGAGGCGCTCGGCGTGCTGGACGCCGACAGCCTGCTGCGCCAGGTCTACGAGGCCGGCCGCACCATCTCCTACGCCTCCGACGTCACCTGGCGCGAGGTCGGCCGGGTGCTGCGCGCCCGCACCGCCCGCCGCCGGATCGGCCGGCTGCTCGCCGGCCGGGGCGGCCGTTCCGCGCCGGCCGACCACCGCACCCCGCTGGCCGAGGGCGTGGTGGAACAGGACGGCGAGGTCGGCCTGGCCCGCGCCGCCCGGCCCGACCGCGACCCGGTGCTGCCGCTGCGCGCGGCGGCGGCCGCCGCGACCGCCGGCCTGCCGCTGGCGCTGCCGGCCGTCTCGGCGCTGGCCGCCCAGCCCGCCACGCTGCCGGTGCCCTGGCCGGCCGAGGCGCGCGAGCAGCTGATCACCCTGCTCGGCGCCGGGCCCGACACCGTTCCGGTCTGGGAGGCGCTGGAGGCCGGCGGGCTGATCACCCGGCTGCTGCCCGACTGGGAACGGGTGCGCTGCCGCCCTCAGCGCAACCCCGTGCACCGCTGGACCGTCGACCGGCACCTGGTCGAGACGGCCGTGCGGGCCGCCGCGTTGACCCGCCGGGTCCGCCGCCCCGACCTGCTGCTGGTGGCCGCGCTCCTGCACGACATGGGTAAGGGCTGGCCCGGCGACCACAGCGTCGCCGGCGAGACCATCGCCAGGGACATGGCGACCCGGATCGGCTTCAACGCCGCCGACACCGACGTGCTGGGCACCCTGGTCCGCCACCATCTGCTGCTGATCGAGACCGCCACCCGCCGCGACCTCGGCGACCCCGCCACCGTCGCGCTGGTCGCCGAAGCGGTGCGCGACCCGCTCACCCTGGAGCTGCTGCACGCCCTCACCGAGGCCGACGCGCTGGCCACCGGGCCCGCCGCGTGGTCGAGTTGGCGCGCCTCGCTCGTCGCCGACCTGGTGAAGCGGGTGGCCGCCAGCCTCCAGGACGGCGCCGCCCCGCCGCCCGAGGGCGAGCCGGGCCCCTCGGTCGCCGCCGAGCGGCTGGCCGTCGAGGCGTTCCGCACCGCCGGGCCCGTGCTCGCGCTGCGGCCCCGCCCCACCGACACCGAGGGGCCCGAGCCGGAGGAGGACGCCGAGCCCGAGCCCGTCGGCGTGGAGCTGGTCGTCGCCCTGCCCGAGCAGCCCGGGGTGCTGCCGGCCGTGGCCGGCGTCCTCGCGCTGCACCGACTCGCCGTGCACTCGGCCGAGTTGCGCGCCATCGATCCCGTCGGCGCCGGCCAGATCCTGCTGCTGGACTGGCGGGTGTCCACCCAGTACGGCTCGCTGCCCAGGGCCGAACGGCTCCGCGCCGACCTGGTGCGCGCGCTGGAGGGCTCGCTGGACATCGGCGGCCGCCTCGCGGAACGGGAGGCCGCCTACCGCCGCCCCCGCCGCCGGCCCGGCGCCCCGCCGCCCCGGGTGACCGTGGCCCCGCTCGGCTCCCGGCTGGCCACCGTCCTGGAGGTGCGCGCGCAGGACGCCCCCGGGCTGCTGTACCGGATCGGCCGCGCGCTGGAGGCCGCCGGCGTCTGGGTGCGCAGCGCGCACGTCAGCACGCTGGGCGCCAACGCCGTCGACGCGTTCTATGTCACCACCGCCGACGGCGCGCCCCTGTCCGAGGCCAGGGCCGGCGAGCTGGCCCGTGACCTGGAGCGGGACCTGGCCGGCGCGGGCGGCTCCGGCACGGGCTGACACCTTCCGCCGCCGGGCGGATACGCTGGAGGGCACCGCCGACCCGACCGCCGATGTGTAAGGATTCGCCAGCGCCGTGTTCGACACACTCTCCGACCGCCTTGCGGCCACGTTCAAGAACCTCAGGGGCAAGGGCCGTCTGAGCGAGGCGGACATCGACACCACGGCGCGGGAGATCCGCATCGCGCTGCTGGAGGCGGACGTCGCCCTGCCGGTCGTCCGCGCGTTCATCAAGCAGGTCAAGGAGCGCGCCGCCGGCGCCGAGGTCTCCAAGGCGCTCAACCCGGCCCAGCAGGTCATCAAGATCGTCAACGAGGAACTGGTCGGCATCCTGGGGGGCGAGACCCGCCGGCTGCGCTTCGCCAAGAACCCGCCGACCGTCGTCATGCTCGCCGGCCTCCAGGGCGCGGGCAAGACGACCCTCGCCGGCAAGCTGGGCCGCTGGCTCAAGGAGCAGGGCCACACCCCGCTGCTGGTCGCCTGCGACCTGCAACGCCCCAACGCGGTCAACCAGTTGAGCGTCGTCGCCGAGCGCGCCGGCGTCGCGGTCTTCGCGCCCGAGCCGGGCAACGGCGTCGGCGACCCGGTGCGGGTCGCCGAGGACTCGGTGGTCTTCGCCCGCGACAAGCAGCACGACGTGGTGATCGTCGACACCGCCGGCCGCCTCGGCATCGACGAGGAGCTGATGCGGCAGGCCGCCGACATCAGGGACGCGGTCCGCCCCGACGAGATCCTCTTCGTCGTGGACGCCATGATCGGTCAGGACGCGGTCACCACGGCCGAGGCGTTCCGCGACGGCGTGGGCTTCGACGGCGTGGTCCTCTCCAAGCTCGACGGCGACGCGCGCGGCGGCGCCGCCCTGTCGATCGCGCAGGTCACCGGCCGGCAGATCATGTTCGCCTCCAACGGCGAGAAGTTGGAGGACTTCGACGCCTTCCACCCGGACCGGATGGCGTCCCGCATCCTCGGCATGGGCGACGTGCTCAGCCTGATCGAGCAGGCCGAGCGCACCTTCAGCCAGCAGGAGGCGGAGAAGCTCGCCAGCAAGCTCGCCAAGGGGCCCAAGGAGTTCACCCTCGACGACTTCCTGTCCCAGATGGAGCAGGTCCGGAAGATGGGCTCCATCTCCAAGCTGCTCGGGATGATGCCGGGCATGGGGCAGATGCGCGAGCAGATCAACAACCTCGACGAGCGCGAGGTGGACCGCACCGCCGCCATCATCAAGTCGATGACCCCGGCCGAGCGCTCCGACCCCAAGATCATCAACGGCTCGCGCCGCGCCCGCATCGCCAAGGGCTCCGGCGTGGACGTCAGCGCGGTGAAGAACCTGGTGGAGCGGTTCTTCGAGGCGCGCAAGATGATGTCCAGGATGGCCCAGGGTGGCGGCGTGCCCGGAATGCCCGGCATCCCCGGGATGGGCGGCCCCGGCGGCGGCAAGCGCAAGGGCGGCAAGCAGCAGAAGAAGGCCAAGGGCAGGCGCCGTTCGGGCAACCCGATGAAGCGCCAGGCCGAGGAGCAGGGCGGCGGCCGGGGCGGCCAGGACGGCGGCGCCTTCGGCATCCCGGGCGCCGGCCAGGACCCGGGCGACTTCGAACTGCCCAAGGAGTTCCGGGACATCCTCCCGCCCAAGTGACCACGGCGGGGAACGGGCCGCCGGCGCGACACCGATTCACGCTCGGGGCCCGTTCCCCCGTACCATCTGCCGCATGGCAAAGGCTCCCGTACTCACCCCCCAGGCGGAGGACTTCCCGCGCTGGTACCAGGACGTGATCAGCAAGGCCGAGCTGGCCGACAACGGGCCGGTGCGCGGCACCATGGTCATCCGACCGTACGGCTACGGTCTCTGGGAGCGGATGCAGGAGGAGCTGGACACCCGGATCAAGGCGACGGGGGCCCGCAACGCGTACTTCCCGCTGCTGATCCCCCAGTCGTTCCTGGCCAGGGAGGCCGAGCATGTCGAGGGCTTCGCGCCCGAGCTGGCGGTGGTCACGCACGGCGGCGGCAAGCAGCTGGAGGAGGCGGCGGTCGTCCGCCCCACCTCCGAGACCATCATCAACGAGTACTTCGCCAAGTGGGTGCAGAGCTACCGCGACCTGCCCCTGCTGATCAACCAGTGGGCCAACGTGGTCCGTTGGGAGATGCGCCCGCGCGTCTTCCTGCGCACCACCGAGTTCCTCTGGCAGGAGGGCCACACCGCGCACGCCAGCTACGAGGACGCCCGCGACTTCGCCGCGCTGATCCACACCGACGTCTACGCCGACGTGATGGTCAACGTGCTCGGCATCGACGTGGTGTTGGGCCGCAAGACGCCCTCCGAGCGCTTCGCCGGCGCGATCAACACCCTCACCCTGGAAGCCATGATGGGGGACGGCAAGGCCCTCCAGATGGGCACCAGCCACGAGTTGGGGCAGAACTTCGCGCGCGCCTTCGACACCCGCTTCCTGGGGAAGGACGGCGAACGCGAGCTGGTCTGGCAGACCTCCTGGGGCGCCTCGACCCGCATGGTCGGCGGCCTGATCATGGCGCACGGCGACGACAACGGGCTGCGGGTGCCGCCCCGGCTCGCCGCCGTCCAGGCCGTGGTGCTGGCGATCAAGGGCGACGAGGCCGTGCTGACCCGGGTCCGCGAGATCGGCGCCCAACTCGCCGCCGCCGGCGTCCGCGTGGAGGTGGACGACCGCACCGACGTGCCGTTCGGCCGCCGCGCCGTCGACTGGGAGCTGAAGGGCGTACCGGTCCGGGTCGAGGTCGGCCCGCGCGACCTGGAGGCCGGCACCGCGATGCTGGCGCGCCGCATCCCCGGCGGCAAGGAGCCGGTCGCGATCGACGCGCTGCCGACCGTGATCCCCACCGCGCTGGAGGAGGACCAGGAGCTGCTGCTGCGGCAGTCCCGCGAGCGCAGGGAGAGCCGCACCTTCGACGTGCGGACCCTGGACGAGGCGGCCGAGGCGGCCAGGACGGGGAACTGGGCCAGGCTGCCGTGGTCCGAGGTCGGCGCCGAGGGCGAGAAGCGGCTGGCCGAGGACGCGGTCACGGTGCGCTGCCTGGTCGCCGAGGACGGCTCAGTGCCGACCTCGGACGACGCCCCGGGAACCCTGGCCGTGGTCGGCCGGTCCTACTGAACGACGGCGGTCGGGACGCGCGGTCCGGGGCGGTGCGAAACGCCCCGGGCACCGCCCGTTCACGCTCCGAACTGACGGGTAAGTGCAAATTCGCGGACTTGCCCCGGAATCGGAACACAGCGGGGCCATCGCTCGTTATGCACGACGTGAGCACGACACCACCAGTTCTCGCCGCCGAGCTGGCACACGCGTGGGCCGACATCCAAAGGCACCACCCGGAGCTGCCGGATCTGGCCGCGCCCGAATCCCTGATCGGAGAGTCCTCGTCCGCCTGCGGCGCCGAGCTCTCCTTCGAACGACTGCTGCACGAGGCGGTGCACGGCATCGCCGCCGCCCGGGGGGTCAGGGACACCTCTCGCGCGGGGCGCTACCACAACCGCCGATTCCTCGCGATCGCCGAGGAGTTGGGCCTTGACCACCCCGAGGACCCGCACCCGAGCAGCGGCTTCTCCCTGGTCACCATGAGTCCCGAGACCAAACGGCGCTACCGCCCCACCGCCGAGCGCCTCCAGCGCGCGCTCAAGGCCCACATCGCCGCCACCGCCAGCGACACCAAGCGCAGCTTCCGCGGCCCGGCCGCGCGCCACGGCTCCTCCGGGGGCGGCGTGCGGGTCAAGGCCGTCTGCGAGTGCGGGCGGAACGTCCGCGTGGTGCCCTCCGTGCTGGCCCAGGCCCCGATCGTCTGCGGCGCCTGCAAGACGCCCTTCCAGATCGTGGACGCGGTGACCGTGGGAGCCTCGTCCTGACGGCTGTGGCAGAATGGTCCGCTGAACTCGACAGTCGTCAAGGACCCCTCTCTCCTCCGACTGACGCGTCCACCGGGCCCAGGCCCGCCGCATCCCCACGCGGCGGGGGCGGGCCCACCACGTCAATCACGCAGGAGACACCACACTCGTGGCAGTCAAGATCAAGCTGAAGCGACTGGGCAAGATCCGTTCGCCTCACTACCGCATCATCGTCGCCGACGCTCGTACCCGCCGGGACGGCCGGGCCATCGAGGAGATCGGCCTGTACCACCCGGTGCAGAACCCGTCGCGCATCGAGGTCAACTCGGAGCGCGTGCAGCACTGGCTGAGCGTCGGCGCCCAGCCGACCGAGCCCGTGCTGGCCATCCTCAAGGCCACCGGCGACTGGCAGAAGTTCAGGGGTCTGCCGGCCCCGCCGCCCCTGAAGGAGCCCGCCGCCCGCCCCGACCGCCGGGCCGCCTTCGAGGCCGCCGCCAAGGAGTCGGGTGGCGAGCCGAAGGGCGAGGCCATCACCCCCAAGGCGAAGAAGGCCGAGAAGAAGGCCGAGGCGCCGGCCGAGTCCTCCGAGGGCTGAGATGCTCGAGGAGGCCCTGGAGCACCTGGTGAAGGGCATCGTCGATCATCCCGACGAGGTCCAGGTCGCCTCGCGCACCCTGCGCCGGGGACGTGTGCTGGAGGTCCGGGTGCATCCCGAGGACCTCGGCAAGGTGATCGGCCGCAACGGCCGCACCGCGCGTTCCCTGCGCACGGTCGTGGGCGCGCTCGGTGGCAAGGGCATCCGCGTCGACCTGGTCGACGCGGACGAGGTCCGCTGAGGCGCGTTTTACATGGCATCACCGTGAGGGCCGGGTGCGGCGCGAGTCGCACCCGGCCCTCACGCCGTCCCGGCATTCCGCCGTCAGCAGTGAGGAACGTAGACACCGTGCAACTGGTCGTCGCACGCGTGGGCCGCGCCCACGGGATCAAGGGCGAGGTCACCGTCGAGGTGCGCACCGACGAGCCCGAACTGCGGCTGGTCCCCGGCGAGACGCTCACCACCGAGCCGCCCGAGGTGGGCCCGCTGACCATCGAGAGCGGCCGGGTGCACAGCGGCCGGCTGCTGCTGCGGTTCGCCGGCGTCAACGACCGGAGCGCGGCCGAGGCGCTGCGCAACACCCTGCTAATCGCCGACGTCGATCCCGACCAACTCCCGGACGACCCCGAGGAGTTCTACGACCACCAGCTGATCGGCCTCGCCGTGGTCACCGTCGGGGACGGGACCGAGGTCGGCGAGGTGCGGGAGGTGGCCCATCTGCCGGGCCAGGACCTGCTGGTGGTGGCGCGGCCGGGCGGCGGGGAGGCGTTCGTCCCCTTCGTCGAGGCCATCGTGCCGGAGGTCGACCTGGAGGCCGGCCGCGTGGTGATCGACCCGCCGCCGGGCCTGCTCGCCCTGGACGGCTCGGGCGAGCCGGGCGCCGACGCCGGGGGCGACGACGGAGCGGGCGAGCGGACGGGCGACGAGGCCGGCGCATGAGGCTGGACGTCATCACGATCTTCCCCGAGTACCTGGAGCCGCTCAACGTCTCCCTGGTCGGCAAGGCGCGCGCCCGGGGGCAGTTGGACGTCCGGGTGCACGACCTGCGCGCGTTCACCCACGACCGGCACCACACCGTGGACGACACCCCCTACGGCGGCGGCCCCGGCATGGTGATGAAGCCCGAGCCCTGGGGCGAGGCGCTGGACGCCGTGCTGGCCTCGGGCGAGGGGCGGCCCGTGGTGGTCGTGCCCACGCCGAGCGGGCGGCCCTTCACCCAGGAGCTGGCCGTCGAACTGGCCGACGAGCCCTGGCTGGTCTTCACCCCGGCCCGCTACGAGGGGATCGACCGGCGGGTGGTCGAGGAGTACGGCGAGCGGCTGGACGTGCGGGAGCTGTCCATCGGCGACTATGTGCTGGCCGGCGGCGAGGCCCCGGTGCTGGTGATGGTCGAGGCCGTCGCCCGGCTGCTGCCCGGCGTGCTGGGCAACGCGGACTCCCACCGGGACGACTCCTTCGCGCCGGGCGCCATGGCCGCCCTGCTGGAGGGGCCGATCTACACCAAGCCGCCCGAGTGGCGCGGGCGGACCGTTCCCGAGGTGCTCAGCAGCGGCCACCACGGGCGGATCGCCCGCTGGCGGCGGGACGAGGCGCTGCGGCGCACCAGCCTCAACCGGCCCGATCTGATCGCCGGTTGCGACCCGAAGGACCTCGACCGGCACGATCGCGCGACGCTCGCCGAGCTGGGCTGGGCCGAGGGGCCGGATGGCCGATTTGGGCGCTCGCCGGGGGCCGTGGAAGAATAGGCCGCTGGCTCACGCCCGGCGCGCGACCCTGCCACAGGGGGACCGACGCCGCCGGGGCGAGGAAGCCACACCCAGACACCCGGCAACGTACCGCCGCGATGACCTGTGGCATCGGGCGAGGAAAGCAGCAGGCCATGAACCTCCTGGACAGCATCGACAGCGCCTCCCTGCGCGAGGACGTCCCCGACTTCCGTCCGGGCGACACCGTCAACGTCCACGTCCGCGTCATCGAGGGCAACCGCTCCCGGGTCCAGCAGTTCAAGGGCGTGGTCATCCGCCGGCAGGGCTCCGGCGTGCGGGAGACCTTCACGGTCCGCAAGATCAGCTTCGGCGTCGGCGTCGAGCGCACCTTCCCCGTCCACACCCCCGTGGCGGAGAAGATCGAGGTCGTGACCCGTGGTGACGTCCGCCGCGCCAAGCTCTACTACCTGCGCAACCTGCGGGGCAAGGCCGCGAAGATCAAGGAGAAGCGGGAGAACTGACCGGCCCGCGCGGGCGGTTAGCATCTCCGCGTGACCGACTCCGACGCGGAAGCCTCCTCGGGAACTCCCGAGCCCGAACGCCCCGAGCGCGACCAGCCCTCCGACTCCCCGAAGTCGAAACGGCGCTGGTCGCGCTCGACCCGTTTCTGGCTGTCGGTGCTGTTGGCTACGGTGGTGGTCACCTCCCTGGTCAGCAGGTTCGTGGTGCAGCCCTTCGTGATCCCCAGCGGCTCGATGGAGGGCACGCTGCGGGTCGGCGACCGGGTGTTGGTGAACAAGCTGGCCTACAGCTTCGGCGGCGAGGTGCGGCGGGGCGACATCGTCGTCTTCGACGGCACGGGCTCGTTCGTCGCCGAGGAGTCCGACCCCGGGCTGCTGGAGGGCCTGCTGCGGACGGCGGCCGGCGCCGTGGGGCTGGCCAGGTCGTCCGACTCCGACTTCGTGAAGCGGGTGATCGGCATCGGCGGGGACCGGGTGCGCTGTTGTGACGACGAGGGCCGGATCGAGGTCAACGGCGAGCCCCTGGAGGAGCCATATCTCTATCCGGGGGACAAACCTTCGAATGTCAGGTTTGATATTCGAGTGCCCGAGGGACGGTTGTGGGTAATGGGCGACCACCGTTCTGACTCGGCGGACTCCAGGGAGTATCTGGGCTCCCCGGGGGGCGGCACCGTCCCCGAGGACAAGGTCATCGGCCGTGCCGACTGGGTCGGTTGGCCCGTCGGCCACTGGACGTCCCTCCGGTCGGACCATGGGTGAGCGGGGACGTCCGCGCGGGCGCCGGGGCGAGGGCCAGGGGCGTCGCGCGGGGAAGGGGCATGAGCCGGGGCCGGAGCGGGCGTCCGGGCCGGGCCAGGACGACCAGCGTTGGGGTCGCCACGCGGCGCCTCGCGGCGCGCACCCTTCCGAGCCGGACCGGGAGCCCACCCCGACGTTGCGCGGCCCCGGCGAGGGGCGGGCGGCGCGTCGGAAGGCGGCCAAGCGGATCAAACGGCGCCGCCGGCTCCGGGCCACCCGCGAGATACCCATCCTGGTCGGCACCGCGCTGCTGATAGCGCTGGTGTTGAAGACGTTCCTGGTGCAGGCGTTCGTCATCCCGTCCGGCTCCATGGAGGAGACGATCAGGATCGACGACCGGGTGCTGGTGGACAAGCTCACCCCGTGGTTCGGCTGGGAGCCGCAGCGCGGCGACGTGGTGGTCTTCAAGGACCCGGGCGGCTGGCTGGACACCGAGCAGAACGCGGGCCCCGAGGACGACCCGCCGGTGGGGATCAAACAGGGCCGGGACTTTCTGACCTGGATCGGTCTGTTGCCATCGCAGGACGATCAGGATCTGATCAAGCGGGTGATCGCCGTCGGCGGCGACACCGTGGTGTGCTGCGACGAGGGCGGCCGGATCACGGTCAACGGGGCCGCCCTGGACGAGCCCTACCTCTACCCGGGAAACCCGCCCTCGCAGATCGAGTTCGAGGTGGAGGTGCCCGAGGACCGCCTCTTCGTGATGGGCGACCACCGCTCCAACTCGGCCGACTCCCGGTACCACCTGGATGATCCCGGGCAGGGTACGGTACCCGAGGACCTGGTCGTCGGCCGTGCCGTGGTGATCGCCTGGCCCTTCGGGCACTGGCAGCGGCTGGGTGACGCGGAGGCGTTCGCGGGGGTGCCCGAGCCCGACTCCGGCACCGTCAACGCCCGGGGTCCCACCGAGGTGAAGGAAAACGCACCCCTGCCGATCCCTGCGGAACTCCCGCTCGTTATGGGTGTGGTGGGCCTGTTGCGGCCCTCGGACCGGTCAACGCGAGGCGTGAGGAGTGGAAGTGGGGGATGTGGCGGTGGGTGCGCGATCCAACGCGGAGGAGCCGGAGGATCGTCCGGTGAGTCCGAATGGCGACGCGCCCGGCGGTGGCTCCCCCGGGGCGGGGTCGGCCGGTGGCGCCGGCGAAGACGGCGCGCCCGGGGCTGCCGGGGCTGCCGAGGAGGCGGCGGAGACGGGGCGGGAGACCGATCAGGAGGCTGACCAGGGGGCGCAGCAGGGCTCGGAGGGCGCCCGGGGTGCCCGGCGCAAGCAGCGCTCCTTCTGGAAGGAACTGCCGATCCTGATCGGCATCGCGGTGGTGCTGGCGCTGGTCATCAAGACCTTTCTGCTTCAGGCGTTCTCGATCCCCTCGGACTCGATGCAGAACACCCTCCAGCGGGGCGACCGGGTGTTGGTGGACAAGCTCACCCCGTGGTTCGGCAGCACGCCGGAGCGGGGCGAGGTCGTGGTCTTCCACGACCCGGGCGGCTGGTTGGGGGAGACGCCGTCCAGCGGCGGGTTCGGCGCGGCGGTGCAGGACGCGCTGAGCTTCATCGGGCTGATGCCGTCCGCCGAGGACCAGGACCTGATCAAGCGGGTCATCGCGGTCGGCGGGGACACCGTCGAGTGCCACAAGGGCGGCTCGGTCATGGTGAACGGCGAGGCCGTCGACGAGAGCGACTACCTCTACCCGGGCAACACCCCTTGCGACGACCGGCCGTTCGGGCCGATCGAGGTGCCCGAGGGGCGGCTGTGGGTGATGGGGGACCACCGCCAGGACTCGCTGGACTCCCGCTACCACCAGAACCTCGCCGGCCAGGGCACGATCTCCGAGGACGAGGTGGTCGGCCGGGCCGTCGCCATCGCCTGGCCGGTGACGCGCTGGGGGACGTTGCCGGTGCCGGGCTCCTACGACGCGCTCGCGGGGCCGGCGGCGGTCGGTGCCCCGGGCGCGGTGGCGTTGGTCGGCGCGGTCCCGCTGGTGTGGTGGCGCCGCCGGCGCGCGGCGGCGGCCGTTGCCGTCGAGCGTGGGGAGACGCGGGGCCCCACGGGCTGATCGGCGGGGGCCCGGTGGGTAGGGTCACCCCCTGAGACCGATCAGGAGGGGGCGCCGATGAGCGGGACGCCACGCCGTGGTGGGCGAATCGGCCGCGCGCTGTCCAATGTGGCCGTGGGCCTGGGGTGTGTGCTGTTCCTCGGCGGCTTCGTGTTGGCCGCCTTCCTCTACCAGCCCTACACCGTGCCGACGGATTCGATGGCCCCCTCGGTGGCCTCGGGCGACCGGGTGCTGGCCGAGCGGATCGAGGGGCACGAGGTGCGGCGGGGCGATGTGGTCGTCTTCCGGGACGACACCTGGGGTGACCTGCCGATGGTCAAGCGCGTGGTCGGCGTCGGCGGCGACACGGTCGCCTGCTGCGACGAGGGCGGTCGGCTGCTGGTGAACGGCGAGCCCGTCGAGGAGCCCTATCTCGACGAGAGCGAACGGGCGGCCTCGCCGACCGGTTTTGACACCGAGGTGCCCGAGGGCGAGCTGTTTCTTCTGGGGGACGACCGTTCGGACTCGCTGGACTCCCGGAGCCTGCTGGCGGAGGGCGAGCCGTCGACGGTGCCAAGAAGCGCCGTCTCCGGGCGGGTCACGGCCACCGTCTGGCCCCTGGACCGGCTGGGGTCGCTTCCCGAGGCGGCAGGGTTCGCCGACCAGCCGGGCGGCATCTCGGGGCAGGGGCCGCTGTGGCCCCTGGTCTGGGCGACGGGCGGCGGCGCGGTGTTGATCATCCTTGGCGGGCTCTACGGGCCCCTCGTTCGGCTCACCTCACGTTCCCGGCGCGATGGCGTGCGCTCGTCCTCGGTGACGCACAATGAGGGGACGCACGGCTGAAGGGGATCACGCCATGAGTGCCGAGGACCTCGAAAAGTACGAGACCGAGATGGAGCTGAAGCTCTACCGGGAGTATCGGGACGTCGTCGGTCTGTTCACGTACGTGATCGAAACCGAGCGCCGGTTCTACCTCACCAACGACTACGAGATGCAGGTCCACTCGGTGCAGGGCGAGGTGTTCTTCGAGGTCAGCATGGCCGACGCCTGGGTCTGGGACATGTACAGGCCGGCTCGGTTCGTCAAGCGTGTGCGGGTGCTCACCTTCAAGGACGTGAACATCGAGGAGCTGAATCGCAGCGAACTCGACCTTCCCGAGGACTCCGGCTTCAGGGGCGGGCGCAGCGGCTAGTGCGACCGTTTCACCCTGGTGGGTGAGCAGTTTCTGGCCAGTGCCCGAGTTATCCACAGATTTGCGCTCCCGGCCCCACCGGGGTGTTCCGGCTGCCATGCTGCCAGCATGAGATCACTCTGGGTGGTGTTGGTGGCACTGTTGGTGTCGGTGCTGGGGTTGTCCATCGGCGCCGCCGCGTTCGGCGGGGCTCCGGTGCCGGCCCACGCGGTCGGCGTCCCCGGCCCGGGGGCCGGGGAGAGCGCCGTGCCGGGCCTGGCCCGATCGGCCGAGCCGGCGCCGGCGGGTCCGGCGCTGGGGTGGCCGGTGCCCGGGGTGGACGGGGGGACGCGGCCCACGGTCATGCGCGGCTTCGAGCCGCCGCCCACGCCCTGGGCGGCGGGGCACCGGGGCGTCGATCTGGCCACCGGGCCGGGTGCCACGGTCCTGGCGGCGGCCGAGGGCCGGGTGTCGTTCGCCGGCCGGGTTGCCGGGCGGGGCGTGGTCACGCTGGAGCTGTCCGGCACCGGGGACCCGCCGCTGCGGCTGACACACGAGCCGCTGGCGCCGCTGGTTCGCGAGGGGGACCGGGTGGAGGCGGGGGAGCCGCTGGGCGTGTTGCAGTCGGAGCCCTCGCACTGCGCGGGGCCGTGCCTGCACTGGGGGCTGCTGCGGGAGCGGACCTACCTCGATCCGCTCGCCCTGCTGCCGGAGCGGCTGCTACGCCGGGGTCCCGCCCGGCTGCTGCCGGTCTTCGGCGTCCCCGAGCCCCCGGGGCTGCCCGCCGCCGGCGACGCCGTCGAGGGCGATGGCCACGGCCAGCTCGGCGATCCGCTCGGGGGGGTGGGCGCCCCGGCCGCCGGTGGCGGCGCCCACGGCGGCGTCGACCAGACCGCGGAGCAGCCCGGCGACCACCGAGGGCTCCGGGTGGCCCAGCTCGCGCAGCACGTCGACGACCAGTTCGGCCAGCTCCCCGTGCGCGGCCCTGATCTCGGCGCGGGCCGCGTCGTCCAACTCGCTGGCGGAGATCGCCACCACGGCCTGGTGCCGCCGGTCGGTGGCCAGCGCCAGCTGTTGGCGGACATACGCGGCGATCTTCTCGCGCGGCGTGTCCACGGCGTCCATGGCGGCGGACACCTCGGCGGCCCACAGCGGGAAGTCGTTGGCGCACAACTCCGTGACCAGGGCGGCCCGTGAGGAGAAGTACTCGTAGACCGAGGAGCGGGCGAGCCCGGTGCGCTCGGCCAGCGCCGCGAAGGTCAGCGCCCGGGCGCCGCCCTCCACCAGCAGGGTGCGGGCGGCCTCCAGCAGCGCTGCGCGCTGCATCGCGCGGTGCTCGGCCACCGTGGCCGCTCGAATCCTGGGCACCCTCCCACTCTAGGACGCCCGGGTGTGCGGAGCCCACGACCGCGCACGGTTTCAACCGGCGCCGGTCAACCCGTGCCGTTCAGCACGTTCCGTTCAACCGGTGACGTCGGCGAGCTTGGCGCGCAGCTGCAACACCGACTTGGTGTGGATCTGGCTCACCCGGCTCTCCGTGACGCCGAGCACCGCCCCGATCTCGGCCAGCGTGAGGCCCTCGTAGTAGTAGAGCGTCACCACCGTCTTCTCCCGCTCGGGAAGGGTGTTGACCGCGCGGGCCAGCAGCCGGCGCAGCTCGCGGTCCTCGGCCACCTCCACCGGGTTGTCGGCGGCGGTGTCCTCCAGGGTGTCCATCAAGCTGAGCCGGTCCCCGCCGCCCTCGCCCGCGTGCAGCAGCTCCTCCAGGGCCACGACGTTGGCCAGCGACAACTGGCTGAAGACCCCGTGCAGTTCCTCCAGCGGGATGTCCATCTCCCGGGCCACCTCGGCCTCCGTGGGGGTGCGGCGCAGCGAGGCCTCCAACGTGGCGTAGGCGCGCTCGATGGCGCGGGCCTTCTGCCGGACCGAGCGGGGAATCCAGTCCAGCGCGCGCAGTTCGTCGATCATCGCGCCCCGGATGCGGGTGATCGCATAGGTCTCGAACTTGATGGAGCGCGTCGGGTCGAACTTCTCGATCGCGTCGATCAGGCCGAACACCCCGGAGGAGACGAAGTCCGCCTGTTCGACATTGGGCGGCAGCCCGACGCTGACCCGGCCCGCCACATACTTCACCAACGGTGAGTAGTGCAGGATCAGCTGCTCGCGCAGCCGTTCGTCGCCGGTGGACTTGTAAGCACGCCACAGCTCGTCGAGCGCGGAGGGCGCCGAGGGGGTCATGGCGCCCTCCGCCGCGTCCGGTGCAGCCTGGGCCACCTGCCAGGGCCCGGGGGAGTGCTGGGGCATACGTCGTCGTGAGCCGTTCTGCGGGGGGTTCGTGGAGGTTCTGAAGCCAGAACTCTGTGAGCGTAGCGTGACTGAGGGGTCGCATCGCGCATGTGTCGTCCGGGGGCGGATGCGCAGATACGTTCCGCTGGCCGCACGCTGGGGTTACGCGCCGCCATGGCCCCTCGCAATCACCACCCTCGCGTGTCGGGTTGACCCCGGCGACAACCGCCAGTGCTCGCCCACCCGTTCGACGAAGCCCAGCGCGCACAGCTCACCCAGCCGGGCGCACGCCTCGCCCTCACTTGTGCAGGCGCCCCTGGCGATCTCCGTCAACGGCAGCGTCCCCTCCGCCGGCAGCGCGTCCAACACCCGCGCCGCGCGGGGCGCCAGCAGGTCCCGCGCCACCAGCGGCTCGGGCCCCGGCTCCGCCAACTCGCCCATCTCGCCCACCAGCTCGACGATCTCCGCCGCCTCGCTCACCAGCGTGGCCTCGGCCCTGATCAGCCGATGGGCGCCCGCCGAGAGGCCCGAGGTCACCGGGCCCGGCACCGCCATCAGATGGCGCCCAAGCCCTGCGGCATAGCGCGCCGTGGCCAGCGCCCCGCTGCGCCGCGCCGCCTCGACCACCACCGTCCCCCTGGTCAACGCGGCGATCACCCGGTTCCGTTGGACGAAGCGCCCGCGCGTCGGATGGTCGCCCGGGGCCAACTCGGCCACCAGCAGGCCACCCCGGGCGATGCGGTCCAGCAACTCCCGGTGCGCCAGCGGATAGCTCACATCGACGCCGCAGGCCAACACGGCGACCGTCACGCCCGAGACGGCGAGGGCGCCCCGGTGCGCCGCGCCGTCGATGCCGAAGGCGGCGCCCGAGACCACCGTCCACCCGCGCTCGCACAGCCCGGTCGCCAACTCGGCGGCCACATGGGCGCCATAGTCCGTGCACGCCCTGGCCCCCACCAGGGCCACGGCGCGGAGCGCGACGAAGCGCAGCGAACACGGGCCGCGCACCCACAGCCCGATCGGCGCCGCAGCCCCCAGATCCGCCAACTGGCCCGGCCACTCCCGATCCCCGGGGCACAGGAAACGCCCGCCCAACTCACCGATCCGCGCCAGATCCCGCTCGGGCTCGGCCCGTTCGGCGCGCAGCAGCAGTCCGGCCCAGCGCTCCGCGCTCACCCCGGGCAGCGCCGGGCCCCTGGCCCGCAGCGCCTCCCAGACCGCCGCCGGCCCCAACTCGGCGAGCCAGCGCCCGACCCGCTCATCCCCCGGCTCCACCACCCGCGCCAGCGCGGCCCGGGCCAGCCGCTCCCCCTCGGCGATCACGACAGGCTCCCCGCGACCCCCGCGCCGCGCCGCACCCCGGTGCGCAACTCCAACGCGGCGTCCACGTCCTCGGCCGTGGGCCGGTCGTGCCCGGCGAGGTCGGCCACCGTCCAGGCCACGCGGAGCACGCGGTCCAGGCCACGGGCGGTGAGCAGGCCCCGGTCCATGTCCTGCTCGGCTCTGGCCAGGGCGCCGGGGTGGGGCGCCCAGCGGGTGCGCAGGATGTGCCCGGGCACCTCGCTGTTGGTCCGCCACTGGGTGTCCGCCAGCCGCTCGGCCGCGCGGTGTCGGGCCGCCAGCACCCGCCCGGCCACCCGGGCCGTCGGCTCCCCGCCGCCCGGCGCGACCAACTCGGCCCGGCTGACCGGCTCCACGGGCACCCGCAGGTCCACCCGGTCCAGCAGCGGGCCCGACAGCCGCGCCTGATAGCGCCGCACGGTGCCGGGAAGACACTCGCAGTCCCCCAGCGGGGAGCCGTGCCGGCCGCACGGGCAGGGGTTGGTCGCCATGACCAGCAACACCCTGGCCGGCATCCGCACCACGCCGGCCGCCCTGGCCACCACCACACAGCCCGACTCCAGCGGCTGCCGCAACGCGTCCAGCGCCTGCCCGCTCATCTCGGCGGCCTCGTCGATGAACAGCACCCCGTGGTGTGCCAGCGAGACGGCGCCCGGCCGTGGCATCCCGCTGCCGCCGCCGACCAGCGCGGCCATCGAGGCCGAGTGGTGCGGCGCGCAGAACGGCGGCCGGTCGATCAACGGACGCCCGGCCGGCAGCGAACCGCTCACCGAGTGCACGGCGCTGACCTCAAGCGACTCCTTCCTGCTCAGCGGAGGCAGCAGCCCGGGCAACCGCTCGGCCAGCATCGTCTTGCCCGCGCCCGGGGCGCCCTTCAGCAGCAGGTGGTGCCGCCCGGCGGCGGCCACCTCCAGCGCCCTGCGGGCCAGCGACTGCCCCGAGACATCGGCGAGATCCGGCGGCGGCTCCCCGCCGTCCGGGCCCAGCGACCCACCCGGGTCCATCGCGCTCCAGGCGCCGGGGCCGAAGCCGCCCCCGGACCCCGGGTGCTCCGGCTCCGCCGCCTCCTCGGGCACCGGCTCGTCGGCGAGCAGCGCGATCAACTGCCGCAGGCTGCGCACCCCCAGCACCGCCATCTCCGGCACCAGCGCCGCCTCGGCGACCGCGCTCTCGGGCACCACCACCTGCCGGTACCCCGCCTCGGCCGCCGTGAGGACGGCCGGCAGCACGCCGCGAACCGGCCGCACCCGCCCGTCCAGGGACAGCTCGCCGATCATCATCACGTCGGCGATCGACCTCGGATCGATCCGCTCGGCCGCCGCCAACACCGCGCAGGCCACCGCGAGATCGAAGCCGCTGCCGAACTTCGGGACCGAGGCCGGGCTGAGGCCCACGGTCAGCTTCTTCTGCGGCCAGGGCGCGCCCGAGTTCACCAGGGCGGCGCGGACCCGGTCCCGGCTCTCGGTCAGCGACTTGTCCGCGAGGCCGACCAGCGAGAACGCCGCCACCCCGGGCTCCAGATCGGCCTGCACCTCGACCACCATGCCCTCGACCCCGACCAGGGCCACGGCACAGGTGCGGGCGAACCCCATCACGCCACCCCCCGCACATGCTCGACGCGGGCGGCGCCCCGCCGGGGCAGCAGCACCCCGACGAGATCGATCCGCACCCCGCCCGGCGGCGGCTCCGGATGACACGCCAACCACCGCTCGTCCAGCCAGCGTTCGGCCAGCCGGCGCAGCCGCTCCAGCTGCGCCGGCGCCACCCCGGCCAGCGGGTCCTGGAACCCGCCGGCCCTGCGGGTCTTCACCTCGCAGACGACCAGGGCCGAGCCGGCCGGCTCGGCCGCCACGATGTCGATCTCCCCGGCGCGACAGCGCCAGTTCCTCTCCAGGACGGACAGGCCGGACTCCCGCAGCCGTCGCACGGCGACCTCCTCGCCGAAGCGGCCCAGCGCACCTCGCTCGTTCATGCCGCATCACCTCCGCGACTCACTGTGACCGGCACCCGGAGGAGAAGTGGATCTTGGTGGATAACCTGCCGGTTGTGGATAACCTCGCCACCTCTTCGAGTGAACGACCCCTTCGAGCCCCCGTTCTCGGTCACTCTGTGTAAGCATCGATGGGCGGGGGCGGGCGCAAGGCGCCGGGGGGCGCAGGGCAGTAGGGGAGGAAGAGTCAGTGCTGGAGCGAGAGCGCATGGGCCACGCGGCGTACGGGGCGAGGGCGCGGGGCGACCCGGTTTCGTCTGCGCCTTCCTGGCGGGTGACCCGAGTGTTCGCACGCGCGTCTACGGGGACGAGGTGCGCGTCACCTTCCTCGACCGTTGGCCCACGGTCCCGGGCCGGGTGCCGGTGGCGCCCAGGGCGAATGTCGGGCATGTGGTCCCGCTTGGTCGAGGACGTGCGGGCCCCCGAGCGGACCACCTCCGCTCCCTCGGCAGACTGGGCGTGGCCGCCAACCGACGCACGGTGGCCGCTCGTTGATCCGCGAAGCCCCGCCGGGCAGGCAGCGGTGCCACGCGTCGACGAGCGAATGGGGCGTGCCGCGGCCGTCGGAGGAGGAGGTCGCGGACCTCGCGGGGCGGCCTCGGGCGCGGTGTGGGGGCGGGGGTGAGGGCGGCGGTCGGCCTCGTTCGGCCGGGTCGGCGGCTGTCGCCCCGGCCCGCCGGGGTCCCGTACACTTCTGGTGGCGATCCGGGCACCCGGATCGACCTCGCACGCCCCGCCGTCGGGGCGCACCGGCCGCCCGGTGCGTGTTGATGGCCGCGCGTCTCGGTCCGTGGCGGTCGTGAGACATCGACACCCGGCACCGCGCGTCAGGGGCGTCAGGGGCGCCGGCCTGCCGGTCGGCGCCGACAACCGAGTCTGCACAAGGAGAACGGCCATGGCCGTCGTCACGATGCGGGAGCTGCTGGAGAGCGGCGTCCACTTCGGGCACCAGACCCGCCGCTGGAACCCGAAGATGAAGCGTTTCATCTTCACCGAGCGCAACGGCATCTACATCATCGACCTGCTCCAGTCGCTGTCGTACATCGACCGCGCCTACGAGTTCGTCAAGGAGACCGTCGCGCACGGCGGGACCGTCATGTTCGTCGGCACCAAGAAGCAGGCCCAGCAGGCCATCGCCGAGCAGGCGACCCGGGTCGGGATGCCGTACGTCAACCAGCGCTGGCTTGGCGGGATGCTCACCAACTTCTCCACGGTCCACAAGCGGCTCCAGCGGCTCAAGGAGCTGGAGCAGATCGACTTCGACGATGTGGCCGCCTCCGGCCTCACCAAGAAGGAACTGCTCGTCCTCTCCCGCGAGAAGGCCAAGCTGGAGAAGACCCTCGGCGGCATCCGCGAGATGCAGAAGGTGCCCAGCGCCGTCTGGATCGTGGACACCAAGAAGGAGCACATCGCCGTCGGCGAGGCCCGGAAGCTGAACATCCCGGTGGTCGCGATCCTGGACACCAACTGCGACCCGGACGAGGTGGACTACAAGATCCCGGGCAACGACGACGCGATCCGTTCGGTCACCCTGCTGACCCGGGTGATCGCCGACGGCGTCGCCGAGGGCCTCATCGCTCGCTCCGGTGCCGCGCAGGCCAAGGACGGCGAGAAGCCGGCCGGCGAGCCGCTGCCCGAGTGGGAGCGCGAGCTGCTGACCGGCGCCGAGGAGAAGGCCGCCGAGGAGAAGCCGGCCGACGAGGCCACCGCCGAGCCGGCGGCGGCCGAGGCCGCCGCCCCCGAGGCGCAGCCGGCCGCCGAGGCCGAGCCCGCCGCCGAGGCGCAGCCCGCCCCCGAGGCGCAGCCGGCCGGCGAGAGCGCCTGAGGACCGTTCGGGCCCGGCAGCCGCCGGGCCCGACGGCAGCCGACGGCAGACAGCGAGAAGAGCACGGGCGGTGCGGGGAGGCCGGAAGCGGCCCCCGCACCGCCGTCTCCGGTCGGTGCGGCGACGGCACCAAGCGAGCCCAGCGACCCCAACGACGAGATCCGGGAAGAGAATCACGTAACCATGGCGAACTTCACCGCCGCCGACGTCAAGAAGCTCCGTGAGCTGTCCGGCGCCGGCATGATGGACTGTAAGAAGGCGCTGGACGAGGCCGAGGGCGACGTCACCAAGGCCGTGGAGATCCTGCGCGTCAAGGGCCAGAAGGGCGTGGCCAAGCGCGAGAGCCGCACCGCCGAGAACGGCGCGGTCGTCGCCGTCATCGCCGAGGACAACACCACCGGCGTGCTGGTCGAGTTGAAGTGCGAGACGGACTTCGTCGCCAAGGGCGACAAGTTCCAGGCCGTGGCCCAGCAGGTGGCCGACCACGTCTTCGCCACCGCGCCGGCCGACCTGGCCTCGCTGCTCGCCTCCGAGATCGAGCCGGGCAAGACCGTCCAGGCGTTCGTCGACGAGGCGAACGCGACGCTGGGCGAGAAGATCGTGCTGGACCGGTTCGCCCGCCTCACCGGCGGCTATGTCGGCAGCTACCTGCACCGCACCAGCCCCGACCTGCCCCCGCAGGTCGGCGTCCTGGTGCAGCTGGACCAGGCCAACGCCGAGGTCGCCAAGGACGTGGCGCAGCACATCGCCGCGTTCGCGCCCGGCTTCCTGACCCGCGACGAGGTCCCGGCCGACGTGGTGGAGAACGAGCGCCGCATCGCCGAGGCGACCGCCCGCGAGGAGGGCAAGCCGGAGGCCGCGCTGTCGAAGATCGTCGACGGTCGGGTCAACGGCTTCTTCAAGGAGAAGGTGCTGCTCGACCAGCCCTTCGCCAAGGACAACAAGAAGTCCGTCCAGAAGGTCGTCACCGAGGCCGGCGTCGCCGTCCAGGGCTTCGCCCGCTTCCGCGTCGGCGCCTGATCCCGAAGGGCCGGCGACCGTCCCGGGACGCGCCGTCGGCCACACGGTGGTCGACACCCGGCTATTGTCGGGCGGAAGGCCGTCCGGCCGTGCGGTCGCGTCGCGGCGGCCGGGGCGACGGCAGTTGTGACGAGGAGGCCATTGCCGTACAGGGGAACCGCAAGGTCCGCCGGCAGTGGCCTCCTTGGCGTGTGCACGAGGAGAGTTCCATGAACCAGGACGACAAACCCCGCCGTTTCCTGCTGAAGCTGTCGGGTGAGGCATTCGCGGGCGGCGGCGGGCTCGGTGTCGATCCCGATGTCGTGCACAAGATGGCCAGGGAGATCGCGGCCGTGGTGCGGGACGGGGCGCAGATCGCGGTGGTGATCGGCGGCGGCAACTTCTTCCGTGGCGCCGAACTCCAGCAGCGCGGCATGGACCGCGCCCGCTCCGACTACATGGGGATGCTGGGCACGGTGATGAACTGCCTGGCCCTCCAGGACTTCCTGGAGAAGGAGGGCATCGACTCCCGGGTGCAGACCGCGATCACGATGGGCCAGGTCGCCGAGCCGTACATCCCGCTGCGCGCCGTGCGGCACCTGGAGAAGGGCCGTGTGGTGATCTTCGGCGCCGGCATGGGGATGCCCTACTTCTCCACCGACACGACCGCCGCGCAGCGGGCGTTGGAGATCCACGCCGAGGCCCTGCTGATGGGCAAGAACGGGGTGGACGGGGTCTACGACTCCGATCCCGCGCGGAACGCGGACGCGGTGAAGTTCGACGCCCTGGACTACGGCGAGGTGATCACCCGGGACCTGAAGGTCGCCGACTCCACCGCGATCACCCTGTGCCGCGACAACCAGCTGCCCATCCTGGTGTTCGAGCTGCTCGCCGAGGGCAATATCGCCCGTGCGGTAAAGGGTGAGAAGATCGGCACACTCGTCAACAGCCAGGGCCGGCGGGCCTGACGGCCCGTCAGCGCACTCAACATCGAACCAGGAGCACGTGGTGATCGAAGAAGCCCTCCTCGAGGCCGAGGAGAAGATGGAGAAGGCGGTTGTGGTCGCCAAGGAGGATCTGGCCGCGATCCGCACCGGCCGTGCCCACCCGGCGATGTTCAACAAGATCGTGGCCGAGTACTACGGGACCATGACCCCGATCAACCAACTCGCCTCGTTCTCCGTGCCGGAGGCGCGGATGGCGGTGGTGACCCCGTTCGACAAGTCCTCGCTGCGCAACATCGAGCAGGCGATCCGCGACTCCGACCTGGGCGTCAACCCCACCAACGACGGCCACATCATCCGCGTCGTCTTCCCGGAGTTGACCGAGGAGCGCCGCAAGGAGTTCATCAAGGTCGCCAAGACCAAGGGCGAGGACGCCAAGATCTCCATCCGTGGGGTGCGGCGGAAGGCCAAGGAGCTGATCGACAAGGCGATCAAGGACGGCGACGTCGGCGAGGACGAGGGCCGGCGCGGCGAGAAGGAGTTGGACGACACCACCTCCAAGTACGTCGCGCAGGTGGACGAGTTGCTCAAGCACAAGGAAGCCGAGCTGCTCGAGGTCTGAACGGTCGGGCGCCGCGCCGATGCTCGTCGCGCCGCGTCGCACAGGACTGACCGGGTCGATCGGACCGCGAGAACCGACAAGGACACAGCCATCCGTGAACGAATCAACCTGGGGGCCGTCCCCGGCCACCGGGCGGGCGCCGGCCGGACCCCCGGCCCCTCCTCCACCGAAGAAGCGCGCCGGGCGTGACCTGCGGGCCGCCGTGGGGGTCGGGGTGGGTCTCGGGGCCCTGGTCCTCGCCGCGCTCTTCGTCTACCGGCCCGCCTTCCTGGTCGTGATAGCGACGGCCGTGGTCGTCGGCCTCTGGGAGCTGTCCACCCGGCTCGCCGAGCGCAAGCAGATCAGGGTGCCCCTGGTGCCGCTGGCGCTGGGCGGTGTGGCGACGGTCGTCGCCGGCTATCTCGACGGCGCCCGGGGCGCCTGGTCCGCCATGGCGCTGACGGTGCTGGCCACCTGCCTGTGGCGGATGTTCTCCTCCCCGGAGAACTATCTGCGTGACGTGACCGCCGGCGTGTTCGCCGCGTTCTATGTCCCCTTCCTGGCCAGCTTCGTGGCCCTGATGCTGGCCGCCGACGACGGCGAGTGGCGGGTGCTGGTCTTCATACTGCTCACCGTCGTCGCCGACACCGGTGCCTACGCGGTGGGTTGGCGGTTCGGCCGGGCCAAGCTGGCGCCCAGGATCAGCCCGGGCAAGACCAGGGAGGGCCTGGCCGGCGCGGTGTTCTTCGCGGCGGTCGCCGGCGCCCTGTCGATGATGTGGCTGATCGACGACGGCACCTGGTGGCAGGGCGTGCTCCTCGGCCTCGGGGTGGCCACCAGCGCGACGCTGGGCGACCTCGGCGAGTCCATGATCAAGCGGGATCTGGGCATCAAGGACATGGGCTCGCTGCTCCCGGGGCACGGCGGGATCATGGACCGGCTGGACTCGCTGCTGCCCACCGCGCCGGTGGTGTGGCTGCTGCTGGCGGTCTTCGTCGGCGCCGACTAGGCGCTCGGCGCCTGGCCGCCCCTCGAAGTCGGCCTCGTTCGGCGCCGACCCGGGGCCGGGTCAGGAGACCAGCCGACGAACGCCCCGTTCGATCGTGGCCAGCGCCCGCGCGACATGCGGCAGGGCGAGGGGGTCGGCGGCGCGCAGGGACTGCCACTGGAGCGCGGGGGTGTCGCCGTACAACATGCTGGTGGCGGCCTTGAAGCGCAGGGCGTGGACGTCGTCGCCCAGCAGGTGGCCGGCGAGGACGACGAGGTCGCACTCGTCGAGGAGGTGCCGGGCCAGCGAGGGCGAGTCGGTGACGCCCTTGGCGGCGAGCACGGGGCGCAGCGGCTCGAAGTCGGGGTAGACGTAGAACGCGCCGGTCGGCGGGCGGCAGGTGGCGCCGGCCGCGACGAAGATCTCGTGGACGGCGCGGGCCACCACACCGTGGAGTCGCGCGCTGGCGGCCAGGTGGGCGCGGAGTTCGGGTGGTTCGGCGAAGGCGTAGGCGGCGACCTGCTGCATGGGCCCGGCCAGCGTGGACCACACCTCGCTGGCGACGGAGAGCACGTCGTCGCGCAGGGCGAGGCCGGCCTCGTCGCCGGGGAAGCGGGCCACGCCGATCCGCCAGCCGCCCAGCGCCAGGCTCTTGGACAGCCCGCTGGTGACGACGGTGCGGTGCGGGATGACCTCGGAGGGGCTGAGGAACGGGGTCGTCGGGTCGTGGACGACGTCCCGGTAGATCTCGTCGGAGACGACGGTGAGGTTCTCCTGCTCGGCGATGGCGCAGATCTCCCAGATGAGGGCGGGGGAGGCGAGGGTGCCCGTCGGGTTGTCCGGGAGGGTCAGGATGACGGTGCGCGGGTCGCGGCCGGCCCGTCGTTCCGCGTGCAGGGTGGCGCGCAGGGCGGCCGGGTCGGGGACGCCGCCGGCCTCGGCCGGGATGGGGACCGAGACGGCGTGCTTGCCGGCGATGGCGGCCTGGGGCGCGTAGGTGTTCCAGGCGGGGCGGGGGATCACGACGTCGCCGGGCAGGACCAGGTTGAGCGCCATCAGCAGCGGCTTGCTCCCGGGCGCGACGACGACCT
Source organism: Streptomyces sp. 3MP-14 (assembly GCF_006334905.2). NCBI lineage: Bacteria > Bacillati > Actinomycetota > Actinomycetes > Kitasatosporales > Streptomycetaceae > Streptomyces > Streptomyces sp. 3MP-14. Next base: position 105,740 of record NZ_VDLZ02000018.1, on the reverse strand, counting down.
GGTCGGGGCCGGTCGGCATCCGGCGGCGGGTGAAGTAGCCGGCCACGGCCTCGCGCACGGTGGCGTCGCCCTGGACGGCGCCGTACCCGTTGCGCCGGGCGCCGGCCAGGAGGTGCTCCACCAGCGGGTCGAAGGCCGGCAGCCGGGACTCGCCGAAGCCCATGTGGAGGATGTCGTCGCCCGACGCCCGGCGTTCGGCGACCAGTTGGTTGAGCGCCAGGTTCGGCGACATGGGGCGGGCGGTCACCGTCGGGGTCGGCGGCTCGGTCGAGGTGGTCATGACAACTCTCCTTCGGCGGTGGCGGCGCGCGGCGCGCGGCCCCACACGGCCGCGGCGATGTCGGCGGGCGTCTCGGGCGCGGGCTCCAGCTCGTCCAGCCAGGCGGCGGTGGTGGAGTAACGGGCCCGGAACGGGCGGCCCACCAGCGCGGGTTCGCGGGCCTGGAGCATCCGGAGCTGGAAGTAACGGCCCCCGGTGGTCTCCTCCACGCCGTCGACCACGACCTTGCCCGGCGTCGCGGACATCACCGGGCCGCGCACCGTCCTGGCCAGCCCCGGCAGGGTGCGGTAGGCGGAGCGGAACACCTCGGCGGCCTTGGCCAGCGGCACCTTGAAGTAGTCGTAGGGGCCGGTGTCCCGCTCGACGAACATGTAGTAGGGCACCGCGCCGGCCGCGAGTTCCGCCTTCCACAGCGAACTCCACGCCAGGGCGTCGTCGTTGACCCGGCCGATGAGCGGCGCCTGGCAGTAGACGACGGCGCCGGTGGCCCGGATGCGGGCCAGCGCCCTGCGGGCCGGCTCGGTGCTCAGCTCCCTGGGATGGGTGAAGTGCGCCATCACGGCCAGGGTGCGCCCGCTGGCCACCACCCGCTCGAAGAGCCGCAGCACGTCGTCGGCGTCCTTGTCGGTGAGGAAGCGGTGCGGCCAGTAGGCGACGGACTTGGTGCCGATGCGGACGGTGCGCACGGTGTCGACGGCCAGCAGCGGCTCCAGGTGTTCGCGCAGCCGGCTGGTGGCCATGATCATCGGGTCGCCGCCGGTGACCAGCACGTCGTGCACCTCGGGGTGCGCGCCCAGGTAGCCGATCAGCTGCTCGGGTCCCGGGGCGGCGAACCGCAGGTCGGCGTCCCCGACGAACTGCGCCCAGCGGAAGCAGTAGGTGCAGTACGAGTGGCAGGTCTGCCCCTGGCTGGGGAAGTAGAGCACGGTCTCCCGGTACTTGTGCTGGAGGCCGGGCACGGCCGCGCCGGCGACGCTGGGCACGTTCAGCTCCAACTGGCCGGACGGGTGCGGGTTGAGGCGGCCCCTGATCTCCCGCACGGCGGCGGCCGTGGCCCGCCGGTCGCCGCTCGCGTTGGCCTCGGCGAGCAGCTTCTCGTCCCCGGGGGACAGCATTCCGCGCTGCGGGAAGACCATCCGGAACATCGGGTCGTCGGGGACGCGGTCCCAGTCGACGAGTTCGGAGAGCGTGTACTCGTTCACCCGGAACGGCAGCACCTGGGATATCAGCCGCACCGTCTCCACCTGCTCCGGGGTGAGCGGGAAGCGTTTCGCTATGGCGTCGATCTGCCGTGGGCCGAAGGCGCGGAATCGGGGGGTCTCGACGGGGCTCGGGGCAAGCAGCGGCATGGTACGGCTCTCCTCCGGGGGCAGCGGGTGCGGTGGGGACATGCGGGCGCGGTCGGTCGGGACCGCGTCGGAAGCGGGGCTCGGTCGGGACGTGGCTCAGGAGCGGCGCGGGGTGGTCGGCACCTCGGCGAGTGCGGCGGGGGTGACCATCCGGAGGAACGGGATGATCAGCAGCAGGGTGGCCACGGTGAAGAAGAGGAAGGTGAAACGCAGCCCGGCGAACTCGGCGAGCAGGCCGCCGATGCCGGCGCCGAGCGGCATCGCGCCCCAACTGAACAGCCGGGCGGCCGCGTTGTAGCGGCCCAGCACCCCGTCCTCGACGAGGTACTGGCTGATGGTGCGGGAGTTGACGGTCCACAGGATGCCGCCCATCCCGCCCAGGAAGGCGCCGCCGGCCACCAGCCACATGTTGGTGGTCAGGGCGGGCGCGGCGACCATCGCCGCGGTGCCGAGCAGGTCGGCGAACATCGCGCCGCGCCGCCCGAGGAGCCGGTTGACGGCGCGCACGGTCACCGCGCCGACCAGCCCGCCGACGCCCAGCGCGCTGAGCACGATGCCCCACTGGCGCTCGTCCAGGCCCATCTCGTGGATCGCCATCAGCGGCATCAGCGCCAGCCAGGCGCCCCAGCAGGAGGCGAGCACGGTGAGCGAGAGCGCCATGATGCGCAGCAGCCGGTGGTTCCACAGCACGCGCAGGCCCTCGGCGATGCGCTGGTTCACGGATGCGGTGGGCTGGTCCCGGCGGGTGACCGGCGTGAACCGGCCGACCAGGAACGCCAGGATGACCATGGCGACGGCGTACGCGGCGCCGGTGGTGCCCAGCGCGATCCCGGCGCCGGCGGCCAGCAGCAGGCCGCCGACGAACGGGCCGCAGAACTCGTTGGTCACGGTCTCGGCGCCGGCGACCCAGGCGTTGGCCCGTTCCCGGCCCTCGGGCGCGACGGCCGCCGGGATCAGCGCGGTGGCCGAGGTCAGCGCGACGACCTCGGCGAAGCCCAGGGCGATGCCGCCGGCGTAGAGCGCGGGCAGCCCGGCCTGGTCGTTGGCGACGGCGAGCAGCAGGCCGGCGATGGCGAGCAGCCGCACGCTGTTGGCGATCCACAGCAGTCGGCGGCGGTCGAAGCGGTCCACCAGCACGCCCACATGGAGGGCGATCAGCAGCCAGGGCAGGGTGAGGGTCAGCGCGACGCCGGAGACCAGGGCGGGGGAGTCGGTGATCCGCGTGGCCATCAGCGGCAGCACCATCTTGGTGACGCCGTCGGCGAGGTTGGTGACGGCGGTGAAGCCGACCAGCACCGCCGTGTTGCGCTCGCTGCGGAGGTGGCCCGGTGGGACCTCGTCGGCGGCCCCTGCCGGCGCGCCCGGGGAGTCCAAGGGGTCCTGCGGGTCGGCGGGCTCTTCGGCCCTGCGGTCGGGGGTCAGCATGGGCGCCTCGGAGCTGTCCATCTCGTTCTCCTTCACGGTGCGCGGCGCGGTCAGCGGGTGGCCAACGGCAGTGGCTCTTCGGCGGGTTGGGCGGCGTCGGGGCGGCCGGGGCGCGCGGCGAGCCGGTCGGCGAGCCGCGCGACCTCGCGGGCTGGCCGGCCGCGCAGCAGGCCGTAGTGGTCGGTCGAGAGGCGCACCACGGACAGGGCGCCGGCGCAGCGGGCGCGCCACTGGGCGACGCCCTCCTCGTCCAGGTCGGCGGCGACCAGCAGGGCGGGCGCGGCGACCCGCTCGGCCGCGACATGCCCGGACATCGCCGCGACATGGCGGCGGTGCAGGGCGGCGTGGGCGCTCAGCGCGTCGGGCCTGGCCTCGGCGCCCCGGGCGCCGGCGACCCTGAGCAGCGCGGTCAGCAGCCGGGCCTCGCGTTCGGTGGAGTCGCCGAGGGCGAGGACGGCCGGGCGCAGCGCCTCGGCCCCGGCGCCGCGCAGCGCCGACTCGGTGAAGGAGAGGAAGTCGGTGGGTCTCGCTCTTCGCACGGCCTCGGGGGCCGGCGGGTCGAGGAGCAGCAGCGGCGGGCAGGGCGCGCCGGCCGCCTCAAGGCGGGCGGCGACGGCGTGCGCCAGCAGGCCGCCCATGGACCAGCCGGCCAGCACGTCGGGGGTTCCCTCGGCCGCCGTCAGGCGCGCGAGGTGGCGGTCGGCCATCGCCGCGACCGTGTGGGCGGTCTCGTCGGGGTCGCCGGTGTCGGCGGCGCCGGCGGGGTCCTCGGCGTTCTCGGTGTCCTCGGCGTTCTCCTGGACGGTGATCCGCCAGTCGTCCGGCAGCGCGTCGGCCAGCTCCCGGTAGGGGAGGCGGCCGGTGGCGGCGCCCGGGATCAGGTGGAGCCACCGGCCGTCGGGCGTGCCCTCGGCGAGCACGGCGAGGCCGCCGGTGCTGGGCGTCGCGGCCGGTGCGGGCGGGGCCGTCGCCTTCGTTCCGGCGGGCGGGGCGGCTGGTGCGGCGGCCTGGAGGCCGAGCAGCTCGGCCATCCGGCGCGGGGTCGGGCGGTCCAGCCACTCCGTGACGTCCAGCCGCCGGCCGGTGTTCCCCTCGACGGTGTCGATCAGGCTGAGCACCTGGAGGGAGTGCCCGCCGAGGTGGAAGAAGTCGTCGTCGGCGCCCACCGGCACGCCCAGCGTCGCGCGCCAGAACTCCAGCAGCTCGGCGGCGGGTTCACCGGCCGACCGTGGCAGGGCGGCGGCGGGTTGACCGGCCGGTCCGGCGGCGGCCGGCTGGCGGGTGCCGGCGCCGGCCCCTGCGGTGGCGCGGGTGCGCACCCCGATCGCGTGCACGGCGGTGTCCGGGGCGCCGGCCGAGCGGGTCAGCGTCTCCTCGACGTCCGCCAGGAAGGCCCGCACCGTCGCCTCGCTCAGCGTGGCCGCGTCGTACTCGATCTCCACGTCGGTGTCCACGCCCTCCTCGGAGATGCCGATCACCAGCTGGCAGCGGGCGGTGCTGCTCGGGCTGGGCAGCAGCCGGGCGGGCGCGCCGCCCAGCGTCAGGCCGCCGCCGATGCGCCCGTGATGGGTGATCAGCACGGGCGGCATGGCGCCGAGCCCCTCGGCGTCGGCGGCCGGCAGCTCGTCCACCACCCGGTCGAAGCCGACGTGTTGGTGCGGCAGGCTCTCCCAGAGCGCGTCACGGGCCCGGCCCGCCACGGCGTCCAGGGTGTCGCCGGGCGCGACCGCGTCGGCGAGGACCACGTTGTGCGCGCAGTAGCCGACCACGGACTGGTCGGCGGCGCTCGTCCGGTTGGCGACCACCACGCCGATGCCGGTGCGGCCGGTCGCCCCGCCGGCGGCGAGCACGGCGCGGACGGCGCCGAGCAGCACCGCGAAGTGCGTGGAGCCGACCCGGTGGGCCACGGTGGGAACGGCGGCCGAGGCGGCGCGCGTCAGCCGGTGGCGGACCACCGCGCCGTCCCGGCCCGGGCGGGGCGGGCCGTCCGGCAGCAGCGCGGCGGCGCGGGCGCCGCTCAGCGCGGCCCGCCAGTAGGCGAGCGACTCGGGCGGCACGGGCCGGCCGGCCCGCTCGGCGAAGTCCGCGTAGGGCACGGGGAGTTCGGCGAAGACCCGCTCCGGCGTCAGCCCGTCCGGGTCTTCGCCGGCGGTGACGGCCGAGCGCACCGCGCCATACGCCTCGTCCAGCTCGGCCAGCACCAGGTGCAGGGCCCAGCCGTCCAGCACGGCGTGGTGCACCGTGACCAGCAGCTCCTGACGGCCCGCCACGTTCAGCAGGGTCAGCCGGGCGAGGGGCGCGCGGGCCAGGTCGAACGGCTCGGCGTGCAGCAGGGCGGCCAGCTCGTCCAGCAGCGCCTCGGGATCGGCGGGGAACGGGGCCGGCCAGCTCGCCTCGTTCACGTCCACGAGGGAACGGGCTTCGGCGGCGGGGCGCACCTGCCGCACCAGGGCGTCGCCCCGGCGGGCGAACCCGGTCCGCAGCGCCTCGTGGCGTGCGGTGACCAGGCGCCAGGCGTGGGTGAGCGGCTCCGTCTCCAGGCCGCTGACGGTCAGACGCCACGTCAGGTTGTAGACGTCCTTGCGTGCCGAGCGGTGCTGGACCCACCACAGCACCTCCTGGGCGGGTGCGCAGGCATGTTCCTGTGGTGTCACGGTCATCGGCTCCTCCGCCCGTTGGTTTTCCCTCGGCAATGATTGTCGGAGAACTGAATTGCGGCAAGCTCGCTCACGGCCCCGGTGAATAACGCGATAGAGGTTTTCTATAGCGCGAGCGCAAACGCGGTCATGATGCCTGTATAGGAGTCTTCTATTGCTTCTACCTGCTCTTTTGTTGACGGGGAGGCCGGTTGCCGGAATATTGGCGACAGCCTCGTAAATCAATCTGTTGCGGCCAGGGAGTTGTTTCGATGAACCAGGCTGTGCACCATGTGACCAGCACTGACGCGGTGGGTTCCATCATCGCCAGATTCGTTCGGGTGCCCTTCACCGATAATTCCGGACTCACCGAGATCGGTCTCGACTCCATGTCCCTGGTGAGGGTGGTGGTCGCCTTCCTGCCGGACACCGGACAGGAGATCGACGCCGCCGCCCTCGCCGAGCTGCGCACCGTGGGCGAGCTGAGGGACTGGCTGCTGAGCGTAGCCGCCGCCGGGGGTGAGACCCCGTGACCGCTCCCCTCACCACGCCCGTGGCGGCGCGGCCGGAGCCCGCGCCGGCCGACGCCGGGCCGGACTGGCGGGCCCCGCTGACCGAGACCCAGCTCGGCCTGCTGATGGTGCACCGCACCGTCGCGGTGCCCCACCTGTACAACGTGGTGGCGGAGGCCACCCTCGACCCCGGGTGCTCGCCCGAGCGGCTGCGCGCGGCGCTCGCCGACGTGCTCGCCGTCCAACCGGCGCTGCGCATGGGGCTGTTGACGACGCCCCAGCCGCACGCCGTGCTCTCGGAGCCGCCGGCGCCCGACGAACTGCCGCTCAGCGACGAGCCGACGGCGCCCGGCGACTGGGACCGGGCGCACCGGGCGGCCGTCGAGCGGCTCTCCCACGCCACCTTCGACTTCGCCGCCCCGCCGCTGCTGCGGGCGATCCACCTCCGCACCACCACGGGCGACCGCGCCGCGCTGCTGCTGGTGGCGCACCACACCGTCTTCGACGGCTACTCGCTGCGCCCGCTGATCGACGACCTCAACGCCGCGCTCGCCGGCACGCTGGACGCCGGCTCGCTGCGTCCCAAGCGGGAACGGGCGCTGCGCGGCGAGCTGTTGGCGCAGGCGTCCGCCGCAGAAACGCCCGAGGTGGAGGCCGCCGCCGTGGCGATGGGCGAACGGCTGCGCTCGGCGCCCGCGACCGTGCTCCACCCGCGACCCGGCCGCCCCACGGAGACCGCCTTCACGGGCCGGCGCGGGGAACTGCCGCTGGACGCCGAGGTGTCGGCGGCCGTGGACCGCGCCTGCGTCGAGCTGGGGGCCACGCCGTTCGCCTTCTTCTCGGCCGTCTACTCGGCCGTGCTGGCCCGGCACAGCGGCAACACCACGGTGACCTTCGGCAGCCCGCTGCTGTCCCGCCGCACCGTCGGCTCGTTCGACCTCTGCGGCTTCTTCGTGCACACCCTGCCGCTGGTGTTCGACGTGGACTGGCGGGTCAGCTTCGCCGACCACCTCGCCGGGGTGGCGGCGCCCGAGGTCCAGTCCGTCAAGCGGCGGGTCGCGGTGTCGTTCAACCGCGTCGTGCGGCACGCCGAGCCGGACCGGTCCAGCAACCGCAACCCGCTGTTCGCCGCGATGCTGGCGATGCAGGACTCCACCGAGGTCCAGCCGGGCGGCGCGGTGTGGGCGCTGCGCGAACACGGCACCGGGACCGCCAAGTTCGACCTGTGGCTCGGCGTCACGCCGACGGCCGCCGGCTGGCTGCTGGAGCTGGAGTACGACCCCGAGCTGGTGCCCGAGCCGGTGGCCGACGGGGTGGCGCGCTCGCTGCGCGAGGCGGTGGGCGCCGCCGCGAAGGCCCCGGCGACGCCGCTGGCCGAGCTGTTCACGGACGGCTCCGCCGTTCCCGAGGACGACGGCCACCACCGTCCGGCGCCGGTGCCCGCGCTCGACGGCTGGTTCCGGCACACCGCGCGGCGGCTGCCGGACGCCGTCGCCGTGGAGGACCCCGGCGGGCGGCTGACCTACCGGGAGTTGGACGCCGCGGTGGACGCGACGGCCGCCGGGCTGCGGCGGCGCGGCGTCGTGCCGGGGCAGGTGGTGGGGCTGACCACGGCCACGCTGACCGACACGGTGGTCGCGATGTTCGCCGCGCTGCGGCTGAACGCCCGCTATCTGCCGCTGGACCTGAGCCTGCCCGAGGAGCGGCTGGCGTATATGACCCGGCAGGCCGAGTGCCGGCTGGTGGTCGGCGAGGGCGCGGTGCCCGGGGCGACGGTGCTGTCCGCCGCCGAGGTCGCCGAGGTCGCCGAGGTCGCCGAGGTCGCCGACGTCGCCGAGCCCGGCGGGGCCGTGGACACGCCGGACGGTCAACCCGGCGCCGGCTATGTGATGTTCACCTCCGGGTCCACCGGCCGGCCCAAGGGCGTGGTCATGAGCGAGGGCCCGCTGCTCAACCTGAGCGCCTGGCAGCTCGACGCGCTGGCCATGGACGAGCGCACCCGCTTCCTCCAGTACGCGCCGCTCGGCTTCGACGTCTCCTTCCAGGAGATCGTGCCCACGCTGCTGGTCGGCGGGACGGTGGTCTCCCGCGAGCCGGCCGACCGCCGGGACCTGCCGGCGGTGGTGCGGCGGATCGTCGACGGCGGGATCACCCATGTCTATCTGCCGGTCGCCGCGCTCCGCCCGTTCGTCCAGGCCGCCAGGAGCGCCGGGGTCGGTCTCGAACGGGTCAGCCAGGTGTGCGTCTCCGGCGAGCAGTTGGTGGTCGACCGGGAGATCGAGGACTTCTTCGCCGAACGCCCGCACCTGACGCTGGTCAACCTCTACGGGCCGACCGAGACCCACGCCGTCACCACCCACCGGCTGTCCGGCGCCGCGCCCGGCTGGCCCTCGCATGTGCCGATCGGCGAGCCGGTCTCCGGGGTGACCGTCCAGGTGATCGACCGCACCGGCCACCTCGCGCCGCCCGGCGTCGCCGGCGAGCTGCTGCTCGGCGGGGCCTGCCCGGCGGACGGCTATGTCAACGACAGGGAACGCACCGACGAGCGCTTCGTTCCCGACCCTTATGGCCCGCCGGGGGCGCGCCGCTACCGCACCGGCGACCAGGTGCTCAGGGACGCCGAGGGCACCCTGGTCTTCCTGGGCCGGAACGACGACCAGGTCAAGATCCGGGGCTACCGGGTCGAGTTGGGCGAGATCGAGGCCGCCGCGCTGGCCCATCCGGGGGTGCGGGAGGCCGTCGCCGCCGTGCGCGGCGAGGGCGCGGAACGCCAGCTGCTGCTCTTCGTCCGGCTCGCCGGCGACGCCGGCGGCGCGGGCGCCGCCGGTTCGGCCGGCTCGGCCGATGACGTCCGGCGGGAGCTGGCCGCGCTGCTCGCCGAGCGCCTGCCGGCCTATATGGTGCCCGGCCGCATCCTGCCCGTGGACGCGGTGCCCACCACCGGCAACGGCAAGTTCGACCGCCCGGCGCTGCTGGCCACGGCGGACGCCCTGATCGCCCGGCTGGAGGCGCCGCCGGACCGGGGCGGCGCGGCCGGCCGGCCCGACGACCCGCTCCAGGCCCAACTGCTGGAGCTGTGGGCCGAGTTGCTGGAACGGCGTGACCTGACGGTCGACCGTTCCCTGCTGGAGTGCGGGGCGCACTCGCTGAACGTGCTGTCCGCGCTGACCAGGATCGAGCAGCGGTTCGGCGCGCGGATCGCGGTCCTGGACTTCTTCCGGGCGCCCACGGTCCGGGAGTTGGCCCGCCTGGTCGAGGCCGAGGTCGGCGCAGCCGCCGGCTCGGCACCGAACGGGGTGGCGCCATGACCGCGCCCGCTCCCCAGGCGACCGACGTGACCGACGTGACCGGGGACGACCAACTGCTGATCCCCATCAGCCGCACCCCGGGACCGCTGCGCAGCGTGCTGCTGCACCCGGCCGGCGGCGGCCTCGGCCCCTACCTCGGCGTGGCCGCCGTGCTGGGCCGCCGGGGCCCGGTGGCCGGCATCCGCGCCGCGGGACTGCTGCCGGGGGAGCGGCCCGACGACTCCGTCGAGGCGATGGTGCGGCGCTATCTGCCGCTGCTCGACCGGCTCGACGGTCCGCCCGACCTGCTCTTCGGCTGGTCGCTCGGCGGCGTGCTCGCCTGGGAGCTGGCCGCCGAGCTGGTGGCCAGGGGGCAGCGTCCCCGGGTCGTGATGCTCGACAGCCAGGCGACCCTCGGCACCGCCGGCGGCCGGGACCTGGACCGGCTGCGCGCGCAGGTGGTGGGGATGGCCGGCCTGGCCGGACACGACGCCGAACAGGTGGCCCGCACCACGGACGCGCACATCGCCGCCGTCGCCGGCCACGCCGTGCGTGACCGGCACGACAGCCGGGCGCTGCTGATGGCCTGCGCCGCCGAGCCGGACCCCGTCCAGCCCGCCCGCTGGCGGGAGTTGGCCCCGGCGCTGCGCGTCGTCGAGGTGCCCTGCGGCCACTTCGAGCTGCTGGCGCCGCCCCATCTGCGCACGGTCATCGGCCACCTGGAGACCTTCCTCCGCGAGACCGACCCGGCGGCCGGAGCTCCCGGGCCCGCCGACCGCCCCACCGAACCGACGCCGCACCACGCGTCACCGAGGAGTAACCGATGACCGAATCACTCGCCGTGGTCACCGGCGGCACCCGAGGGATCGGGCTGGCCCTGAGCCGGCGGCTGGTCCACCTGGGCCACCGGGTGATCGCCTTCTACGGCTCCGACCGCGCCGCCGCCGAGAAGGCGGAGGCGGAGGCGCCGGAGCGGCTGACCGCCCTGCGGGTCGACGTGTCCGACCCCGAACAGGTCGCGACGGCCGCCCGCCGGATCGTCGACGAACACGGCGCCCCGGCCGTCCTGGTGAACAACGCCGGGGTCAACCGCGACCGCCCGTTCCTCGAACTCACCGACGAGGACTGGCGCCGGGTGCTGGACACCAACCTGTCGGGACCGTTCTGGCTCACCCGGGCCCTCGCCCCCGCGATGCTCGCGGCCGGCGGCGGCAACGTGGTGAACATCGGCGCCACCACCGGCATCCGGGTCCGGGTGGACGGCGCCAACTACTCCGCCAGCAAGGCCGGGCTGCTCCAGCTCACCAAGTGCATGGCGCTGGAGCTGGCGCCGACCATCCGGGTCAACTGCCTGATCCCCGGAATGATCGACACCGAGGAACTGCGCGTCCGCTGGCGCCTGGACGACCCGGAACGCATGGCCATGACGCTCGACGAGATCCCGTCGCGACGCATGGGCACCACCGACGACATCGCCGACGCCCTGGAGTTCATCGTCGGCCCCGGCGGCTCCTACCTCAACGGTCAGAAGCTGATCATCGATGGAGGGCAGTTCATGTGGTGACCACACCGAGCACCGTCGGCCTGACGGCCGTTCCCCCCGCCGGGGCCGACCCGCCCGAGGACCCCGTCGAGCGCATCCTGTCCGAGGCGCGCGCGGCCCAGCTGGCGGCGCCCCCGATCGGCGACCCGGCCTACCCCCGCTACTGTCACGAGCTGCGCGACCGGCTGCGCGCCGCCTGGCCCGCCCTTCTCGCCGCCAACCGCCGCGACATCGCCAGCGCCGAGGCGCGCGGCCTGCCGGACACCCTGGTCACCCGGCTCCGGCTGACCGACCGGCACCTCGACGCCTTCGCCGCGCTCGCCGAGCGCGGCGAACGCGAACTGGCCGACCTCACCGGCCACATCACCACGCTGCCGGCGGCCCACTGGGGGACGCTCCGCAGGATTCCCAAGCCGCTCGGCGTGGTGATGATGGTCTACGAGGCCCGGCCGACCGTGACCGTGGACGGCGCGCTGCTGCCGGTGATCGTCGGCAACGCCGTGCTGCTGCGCGGCGGCACGGAGATGGCGGAGACCGACGCCGCGCTCGCCGAGGTGGCGCGGGCCGCGCTGGTGGCCGCCGGGCTGCCCGCCGGGCTGGTCACCGTGTTGCGGGACCCCAGACGCACCCTGCTGCGGGCCATGCTGAAGCGGCCGGACGCCATCGACGTGCTGATCCCGCGCGGCAGCCCCTCGTTGATCGACTACTGCCGCACCAGCGGCGCGCTCCCGCTGATCGCCAGCGGCGGCGGCGTCAACCACCTCTATGTCCACGCGAGCGCCGACCTGGCGCTGGCCGCCACGGTCACCCTGGACAGCAAGATCCCGGAGCCGGCCGGCTGCACCTCGGTCGAGCTGGTGCTGGCCGACCGGAGCGTCGTCGAGGCGTACACGGCCGAACTGCTCCGCCAGGCGGAGGCGGCCGGCGCGGCGCTCACCGTCCGCCTCGACCCCACGGTGCCGGCCCCGCCGGCGGTGGGGGGCCGGATCGAACGGCTCGAACCCCACGACCTCGGGCGGGAGTTCCTCGACCCGGTGATCGGGGTGCTGGCCGTCTCCGGGCTGGAGGAGGCGGTGGAGCACATCCGCCGCCACGGCTCCGCCCACACCGAGGGCGTGCTGGCCACCGACCCGGAGGTGACCGAGCGCTTCTCCCGGCTGGTGGACGCGGCGGCCATCGTCGTCAACGGCAGCCTGCGCCTGCACGACGGGCCCAAGCTCGGCCTCGGCGCCGAGATCTCCATCGCCACCGGCCGGCTACACGTCCGTGGGCCGGTCACGCTCGGGGCGCTGGTCACCAGCAGCTGGGTGGTCGAGGCCGATGGCGAACTGCGCGGTTGACCCGCCGCCCACCCGACCGCCCCGCCCGCCCCGACCCACGACGACCACCCGAACCCCCCGAACCCCCCACGTCCGCCCCGCCGTTCGAGCCGTTCCCGCCGCTCCCGTTGACCTGGCCGGCCCCGCCGGCCCACCCGGCAAGGCGCACCCACTCATGCGACGTCAGGAGAGAACTGCCATGTCCGTTACGCACAGCCTCGACCGTGCCACGGTCGCCGATGCCGTCAAGCGGGTCGTGATCGCCGAGTCCCGGCTGTCCATCGACCCGACCGTGATCTCCGAGAGCGAGCCCCTGGTCGGCGAGCTGCTGCGGGTGAACTCGCTCGGCTTCGTCGGAATGCTGGTCCGGATCGAGGACACGCTGGACGTCACGCTGCCGGACGACCTGTTCGTGGGCCGCTCCTTCACCGTCGTCGGTGACCTGATCGACGTGGTGATAGCCGGGGCGGAGGCCAACCGATGAGCGCCCGACTGCCCACCCGCTGGCGCGGCGTGCTGCCGTACCTGTCCGAGCCGATGCCGCCCGACCTCACCCCCGAGAGCACCGGGCGCACCGAGGTCGGCGTCAACCTGCCGATGGAGCTGGTCCGGCAGAGCGTGCTGGAGCGCGAGTACTGGCCCATCCCCGACGAGGTCGCCACCGCCTACCGGGGCTACCGGCCCACCCCGCTGTGGCGGGCCACCGGCTTCGAGCGGGCCATCGGCGCCCGGGTGCCGGTCTACGTCAAGTACGAGGGCGGCAACATCTCCGGCAGCCACAAGCTCAACACCGCGCTGGCGCAGGCCCACTACTACCGCAGGGCCGGCGTGAAGGAGCTGGTCACCGGCACCGGCGCCGGCCAGTGGGGCACCGCGATGGCGGCGGCCTGCGCCCTGTTCGGGCTGCGCTGCCGGGTGTTCATGGTGGAGTCCAGCCTCCGCCGCAAGCCCTACCGGGGCACGCTGATGCGGATGCTCGGCGCGGAGGTGCACTCCAGCCCCAGCGGACTGACGGAGGTCTCGGGCCGGCACCGGGACGGCACCGGCAACAGCCTGTCGCTGGCGATCGGCGAGGCCGTCGAGTACGCCGCCACCCACGACGGGGTGGCGTTCTGCATCGGCAGCGGCGAGACCTACAGCATCCTGCACCAGTCGGTGATCGGGCTGGAGGCCCAGGAGCAACTGGCCGGCCTGGAGGCCGAGGTGGACGCGGTCGTGGGCTGCGTGGGCGCCGGCTCCAACTTCGGCGGGATCGCGCTGCCGTTTCTCGCCGAGGAGCGCGCGGGCGGGGCCGCCTCGCCGACGCTGGTCGCCGCCGAGTCGACCACCGCGCCCAAGCTGACCCGGGGCGTCTACGCCTACGACAAGACGGACGCCACCGGGAGCGGCCCGCTGGAGGCGATGTACACCATCGGCAGCGACTACCCGATCCCGGACGCGCACTCGGCCGGGCTGCGCTTCCACGGCGCGGCCAAACTGATCTCCGCGCTGCGGCACGAGGGCGACGTGGCGGCCACCGCCGTCAGCCAGCCCGAGGCGCTCTCCGCCGGCCAGCTGCTGACGAAGAACGAGGCGGTGCTGCCCGCGCCCGAGTCCGGGCACGCGCTCGCGGCGGCCGCCCGGCTGGCCACCACGGGCGCCGCCGACGGCGAACGCCAACTGCGCGCGGAACGCGGGGTGTTGGTCTGCGTCAGCGGCCACGGCTTCCTCGACCTGGGCGCCTACGAGCAGATGCTCGACGGCGCGCTGGACGACGAGGCCCCGGCCGAGCAGGCGCTCCTCGGCGCCGTCAGCGGCCTCACCCCGATCCGCGAGCCGGCGGGGCTCGCGGCTGGGCTCGCCGCAGGGGGGTCACGATGACCGCCACCGTGAGCACCACGGCCACCGCGAGCACCACCTCCGCCGCGCCCACGCCGCCCGCCGTGCGGGCCGAGCTGCTGGACTGCGTCCAGTCCAACCTGGCGGTGCTCGCCGACCGCCACCACGGACCCGACACCCATCTCGCCCTCGGCGCCACCCTGCGCTTCAGCCCGGTGCCGGGACCGGCCGGCCTGCCGACCGTGGAGCCGCCGCTGGAGCGGGAGTTGGCGGCCATCGACCGGCTGGGCCTGGTGGAACGCCACAGCTGGACCGGCGTGACCGGCGCCGCGCTGGCCGGGCTGGCCCGCGAGCACGGCGCGCTCTATGTCATGGCCGACTCCTTCGAGATGCCCTGGCTGCCCTACTTCGGCCACGCCCACATGGAGCACAGCTTCCTGGTCGAGCCGACGGCCGAGCCGGGCCGGCTGCTGGTCACCGACGCCTACGACAACCACACCCCGTGGGGCGTGACCCGCCCGCTGACGACCGAGGTCGCGGCGGCCGAGCTGCCCGTCGCCTCGCTCGTCGCGCTGCTGAAGCCGTCGCCCACCGGCGCGCCCGCCGTGGCGCCCGGGCTGGAACGGGAGCCGCCGGACGACTACCTGGCGGCCTACGCCCAGCACCCCGACCGCCTCGTCGCGCTGGAGCGACTGACCGTGGAGACCTGGCTGTTGGCGAGGTCCCGCCGGCTGCACGCCGCGTTCCGCGCGCACCTCGGCCTGCCCGAGGGGCCCGAGGTGGCGGCCCAGCTGGCCCGCTGGGGCCGGGTCGCCGAGCAGGCGTTCCTGGCGCTGCGCCGCGTCCAGCGTGGCCGGCCCGAGCCGCAGCGGCTGCGGGACGAACTCGCCGCCACGCTGGCCGCCGACGGCGAGGTGTTCGCCGCGCCGGCCGCGAGCGCCCCCGCCGCGAGCGGGGCGACGGCCGGGGACGGCGGCCGGGACGCGGGGGACGCCGCCGCGCTGCGGGCCGCCGTCGCGGGGATCGTCGCCTCGGTCACCCGTACCACCGTGGCGGCCGTGCTGGCCGCCCCCGACCTCACCGAGCTGACCGGGTTCGACTCCTTCCGCGTGGTGGAGATCGTCGAGCGGCTGGAGGAGCACCTCGACGCCGACCTCGACCCGGAGGACCTGGTCCCGGAGAACCTGCACCGCCTGGACGACCTGTGCCGCCTCGCCGCCACGACAAGGAGCAGCTGATCATGGACCCGCGCTTCACCGAACTCCTCGTTCCCTTCCTCAAGCACCTGCGCGGCCGGGAACTCACCGAGACCTCCCCGCTGCCCGCGCTCGGCCTGGACTCCATGCAGTCCATCGAGCTGCTCTTCGCCATCGAGGACACCTTCGGCATCGCGCTGCCGGACGAGGACCTCAACGACGCCACGTTCGCCACCGCCGGCAGCCTGTGGGGCGCGGTCAGCGCCGCGCTGGCGGCGGAGGGCGGAACGGTGAGTGCGGCATGACCGTGACCACGCTGGAGCCGGCGGCGCCGGCCCCGCCCGAACTGGCCGACCGGGTCGCGCAGGTGGCCGCCACGGCCGCCGAACACGCCGCCCGCACCGACCGGGAGGCGAGCTTCCCGGTCGAGACGCTGGCCGCGATGCGCGAGACCGGGCTGCTCGGCCTCCTCGTTCCCACCCGGTACGGCGGCCTGGGCGGCGGGCTCGGCGCCCTGCTGGACGCCTCGATGACCATCGGCAGGGCCGACGTGTCCGCCGCCATGATCCTCGCCATGCACTGCCAGCAGTCGGCCGCGATCACCGGCCACGCCGGGCCCCGGCTGCGCGAGGAGCTGCTGCCCCGGATCGCCGCCGGCCAGCTCTACCTCGCCTCGGTCACCACCGAGGCCGGCACCGGCGGCCATCTCCTCAGCTCCGAGTCGGAGTTGGCGACCGACGGGGGCGGCCTGCTGATCGACCGCTTCGCGCCGATCGTGACCGGCGGCGCGCACGCCGACGGCTTCCTCATCAGTATGCGCAGCCCCGAAGCGGACTCGCCCAGCGAGGTGTCCCTGGTCTACGCGCACCGCGAGCAGCTGCGGATCAGCCGCTCCGGCGACTGGCAGCCCATGGGGATGCGGGCCAGCCACAGCGTCGCGCTGCGGCTGACCGGCCGGGTGCCGGACGACCAGGTGGTGGGCGAGCACGGCGGCTTCTCCCGGATCGCGGGGCAGGTCTTCGGTCCGCTGGCCCACCTCGGCTGGTCGGCCTGCTGGCTGGGCGCCGCCAGCGGCGCGCTCTCCCGGGTGCTGAGGATGCTGCGCGAGCCGGCCAGCCGCGCCCGCGTCAACCTCGGCTCCGAGCTGCTGCTGACCCGGCTCTCCCGGGCCCGCCAGCGCATCGACACCGTGCACGCGCTGCTGCGCCACACCGAGCGGATGGTGGACCGGGCGACCGACCTGTCCACGCCGCCCCACCAACTCCTGCTGAACTCCCTGAAGATCACCGCCGCCGAGCAGTGCCACCTCGTCGTCGAGGACCTGATCGACGCGGTCGGGATGCGCCACGGCTACCTCCAGGACTCCCCGACCCGCCTGGAGCGCACCCTGCGGGATCTGCGGTCGGCGGCCCTCAACTACAGCAACGACCGGCTGCACCTGGCCGACGGGCGGCTCGCGCTGCTGGACCCGGAGGTGCGCTGTGCCTGAACAGGCGGTGCTGGAGCCCCCGTCGGCCCCGCCGAGGCCGGACGGCCGCCGGCTGTGGGCCGAACTGGGGGCGGCCGGCCGGATCGGCCGGGTCTACCGGCGCGGCGACCCGGCCGCCGGCGTGGACCCGGAGCGGCTGGGCGAGCTGATGGCCGCGCTGGACCGGACCGAGACGATCGGCTCGACGCTGGCAGTCTGCGTGCAGATCGCCACCTCCGTCCCGCTGTTGACGCTCTCGCCGGGGGCAGGACCCGTCGCGGGCGCGCTGGCCGAGGCCCTCGCCGGGCGCGCCGTGATCGCGCTGGCCGCCACCGACGAGGGCTCGGGCTCCGACCTGTTGGGCCTCGGCACCCGGGTGGACATCGGCGACGACGCGATCGAGGTGACCGGCGAGAAGCGGTGGATCACCAACGCCACCCAGGCCGACCACTTCCTGGTCCTGGGCCGGCACCGGAACGGGCGGCACTTCACCAGCTTCTCCTGGGCGCTGGTGCCGGCCTCGGCGCCCGGCGTCTCGGTGCGGCCCGCCGACACCGACCTGTTCGAGGGCTCGGGCACCGGCCACATCTCCTTCGACCGGGTGCGGCTGTCCCGCGCGCACCTGGTCGGCCGCCCGGGCCGTGGCCTGGCCGCCTTCGCCGCGCACATCGCGGTCGAGCGGCTGGCCGGGGCGCTGTGGGGCGTGGCGCTGTGCCGGCGGGTGCTGGCGGACACCCAGGGCTTCCTGACGTCCCGCCGGCACGCCGAGGGAACGCTGTGGGAGCTGGACAGCCTGCGGCAGCGCTTCGCCGGCTGTCTGCTGCGGGCCCACCAACTCCAGGCGCTCACCCGCGAGTTGGCCGACCGGGTGAGCCACCACGACACCACGGCCGCCGCCCTGCTGAAGGCGGCCTCCGGGACCACGGTGCCCCAGGTGCTGACCGAGTGCGCCCAGCTCCAGGGCGCCGAGGGCTTCGCCTCGGGCGGCGCGCAGCGCCTGCGCACCGAGGCGGCGCTCTTCGGCGTCGGCGGCGGGACGACGGAGGTCGTGCTGTCCGTGGTGGCCGGAGCCGCCGACCGCCTGCTGGCCGAACTCGGCCCGCAGGAGTCCGAACCGCCGGGAACGACGAAGAAGCCGGAAACGAGAGGCCATGACGACCCATGAGGTGGTACCCGGGGTGTGGGTGGCGAGCCGCGTCGATCCGGCGCCGGCCGACCCGCACCCGCAGGACGCCGCGCTGGCCGCCGGGATGCCCCGCTGGCGCGCCGAGGAGTTCCTCGCCGGACGGGCCGTGCTGCGCGGGCTGCTCGCCGACGTGCTGCCCGAGGCGGCCGGGGCGCCCGTGGTGCCCGGCGCCAACGGCAAGCCGGCACTGCACGGTTGGCCCGAGGTAGGGGTCAGCATCGCCCACGACCGGGGCGCGTTCGCCGCCGGGGTCGCCCCAGGCCACGCCGTCGGCGTCGACGTCCAGCTCCCGCCGGAGCCGCTGGAGGACGCGGTGCTGCGCCGCTGCGTCCGCCGGGGCCTCGCCGAGGTGCGCGAACTGGCGGAACCCGAACGGGCGGTGGAGTTCGCCTGGATCTGGACCGCCCAGGAGGCGTGCGTCAAGGCCGAGGGCAGCGGCCTGTCGGGCAGCCCCTGGACCATCGACGTCCCCTACGGCCACGGCGCCGGAACGTGGCGCGGCTTCCGCTGGCGGCTGCTGCGCGAGGAGTCCGGCATCCCCCTGAGCTGCGCCTGGAAGGAGTTGCCATGACCGCCCCGACCCAGCCCGCCCCCACCCAGCCCGCCCCGACAGCCCTGGCCCCGCCCCTCCCCGACCTCGACCCCGCACCCGACCCCGCCGGTTCGGCCGAGCTGAGCTGCTACACCACCAGCCTGGTGGCCGCCCTCGCCGGCCGGGTGCCCGACCCGGGGCTGCGGCTGGCCCACGCCGTGCGGCTGGCCGTCCGCACCGACCTGCCCGACGGGCAGCTCGCGTTCCGCCACCACGCGCGGATCGACCGCGCCGCCGACGGCCACCGGCTGCGCCCCCGCTCCGCGCCCGACTGGCCGGCCACCGTGGCCGGCCTGACGGCGGCGCTGGCCGCCGGCCCGGTGATCGCCGTCGGCAACACCCGTACGCTGCGCTGGTCGCCGTCGTTCGGCGGTGGCGTCACCTCCCACTGGCTGGTCGTCGAGGAGCGCAGCGCCGACCGCTGGCGGGTCAGCGACGACTTCGCCGCGCTGCTGCCGGACGGCGAACAACTCCCGTTCGCCGGCTGGCTGGACGACGCGGAGCTGCGCGCCGCGCTCACCCCGACCGGCCCGTTGCCGCCCGAGATCGCCCGGCGCGACCGGTACGCCCTGGGCGAGCCGGTGGACCAGCCGCCGGCCACCGACCACCGCTGGCTGGCCTGGGAGCCGGCCGGCCCGCCCGAGCCCGAACCGGCCCCGGACGGCGACTGGTTGGAGGGCACCCTGCCGGCGCTGGCCTTTGTGGCCGGCCGGTTCGCCGAGGACCCGACGGCGCTGCGCCGGCACGCCGACGACCTGTGGGCGGCGGCCCGGCACCACCGGCACCGGCTCGCCGCGCTGACCCGGGCCGGCCTGATCCACCGGGAGCCGGCCGAACGGGCCGCCGACGCCTGGGCCGAGCTGCCCCGCGCGCTGCGCTTCGCCATCGCCTCGGCGGAGCGCGGCCGCCCCCGCCCGGCGCTGGTCGGCAGGGCCTTCGACGCCGTGATCGACAGCACATCCCGCATGTCCCGCGCGGTGTCCCAGGCACCGTCCGGGGCAATGTCCCCAGCAATGTCCCAAGAAAAGTCCCAAGAGCAGTCCCGCGTTCCCACCGAGGAGACCGAGGAGTCCTGAGCGATGAAGGGCACGAGCACCGACGACAGAACACTCCACGAATGGTTCGCCGCCTCCGTCGCCGCCCACGGCGACCAGCCCGCCCTCGAGGTCGCGGGCGAGCGGCTGACCTACGCCGAACTCGACGCCGCCGCCGCCCGGTTGGCCGCCCGGGTGGTGACCAGCCACGGCGCGCCACCCGCCAGGGTCGGGCTGCTCGCCGCCCGCAGCGTCACCGCCTACGCCGGCTATCTGGCCCTCCAGCGGCTGGGCGCCACCGTGGTGCCCCTGGGTCCGAGCTTCCCGCTGGCCCGCAACGCCGCCGTCGCCGAGGGCGCCGCCCTTGACCTGGTGCTCGCCGACGCCAAGGCGCCGGCCGAGGCCGACGCGCTGCCGGTGCCCGTGCTGCGGGTCGACGCCTCGGCCGACGGGCCGCCCTGGGCCGGGCCCGTGCCCGCGCCGCAGGGCCGGGCCGCAGGACCGGACGACCTCGCCTACATCCTGTTCACCTCGGGCTCCACCGGCCGGCCCAAGGGGGTGCCGGTCGCGCACCGCAACGTCGCCGCCTATCTGGGCCACGTCATCCCGCGCTACCAACTCGGCCCGGGCGCCCGGGTGTCGCAGACCTTCGACCTGACCTTCGACCCGTCCGTCTACGACATGTTCGCGGCCTGGGGCTCGGGCGCCGCCCTCGTGGTGCCGAGCGCCGCCGACCTGATGTCGCCGGTGCGCTTCGTCAACCGGACCGGGATCACGCACTGGAACTCGGTGCCCTCGGTGATCTCCATCGCCCGCCGGCTGCGCGGCCTGGCCGCCGACTCGATGCCGTCGCTCCGCTGGAGCCTGTTCTGCGGCGAGGCGCTGACCCTGGACAACGCCGGGGCCTGGCGGGCGGCGGCGCCGGACAGCGTGCTGGAGAACATCTACGGGCCGACCGAGATGACCGTCACCTGGACCGAGTTCCGGCTCCCGCGCTACCCCTCGGACTGGCCCGCCCCCGCCAACGGGACCGTCCCCATCGGCCGCCCCTACCCGGACCAGGAACACCTGGTGCTCGGCGAGGACGGCCGCCCCGCCGAGGACGGCGAGCTGTGCGTCCGGGGCACCCAGCGCTTCCCCGGCTATCTCGACCCGGCCGAGAACGCCGGCCGCTTCTACGCCTACGACCCGGCGGGCGACGCCCCGGCCACCGCCTACGACGGCACCGAGCCGCTGACCGACCGCCACTGGTACCGCACCGGGGACCGGGTGACGCGGCTGGACGGCGAGCTGGTGCACCTGGGCCGGATCGACCACCAGCTCAAGATCCGTGGCTACCGCGTCGAGTTGGGCGAGATCGAGTCCGTGCTGCGGCAGCGGCCCGGCGTCACCGAGGCCGTGGTCCTCGCCGTCCAGGGCCCGGACGGCGAGCTGGGCCTGGAGGCGGTGGTCTGCGCCGACGCCCCCCTGGACACCGAGCCGCTGCTGGCGGCGGTCGGGGAACGGCTGCCGCGCTACATGGTGCCGCGCGGCGTCGCCGTGCGGGACGAACTACCGCTCAACGCGAACGGCAAGGTTGACCGCGCCGCACTGACCGCCTCGCTGACCGGCGCGACGGTGTGAGAAGGATGTTGAGAAGGAGTTGACCACGATGCCCGAGACCATCGACGTTGCCCCCGACCTCCAGCTGACCACCCGCCCGGCCCGGCAGCCCGCGGTGGCCGACCCGGCCGAGCCGCCGCAGGGCACCGGAGAGCCCGTCAACGAGCGGACGTTCCGGCAGACCATGTCCCGCTTCCCCACCTTCGTCACGGTGATCACCGCCGCCGGCCGCACCGGCCCGGTGGGCTGCACCGCCACCTCCGTGCTCTCGCTGTCGCTGCGCCCCCCGACCCTCGTCGTCTCGCTGCGCAGCACCGGAAAGACCCTGGACGACGTGCTGACCGCAGGGCGCTTCGCGGTGAACGTGCTGTCCTGGCACCAGCGCGAGCTGGCGCAGCACTTCGCGACCGGCGACCCCCGGCACCGCTTCGACCACGTGCCCCACACCCGCTGGGACGGCGTGCCGGTGCTGGAGGACACCTCGGCGACGGTCGTCTGCCGGCTCGGCTACACCATGCCGGTCCTGGACCACACGCTGCTGTTCGGCACGGTCGCCTTCACCCGGGCCTGCCAGCAGGAGCCGCCGGTGGTGCTGCTCGACGGCCGCTCGCACGCGGTGGACGAGACGGGACAGGTGCTGCCGTGAGCCATCTGCTGCACGAGTTCCTGCTGGCCGCCGCGCGCACCGCGCCGCACCGGCCGGCCGTGGTCGAGTTCCTGGGCGACGACCGCACCCGGGTCGTCAGCTACCGCGAACTCGACGCCCTGGTCGGCCGGTACGCGGAGACGCTGCGCGGTCTCGACCTTCCGGTCGGCGAGCGCGTCGTCCTGGACTCCGACACCTCGGCCGGCGCCATCGCGGCGCTGCTGGCCTGCGCGACGCTCGGGCTGACGTTCGTGCCCGTCAGCCCCGAGACCCCGGACCAGCGGGTGCGGACCATCGTCGCCGCCACCGAGCCGGCGCTGTACCTGAGCGGGGGCGAGGGCGCCCGCCCGGGCGTCGAGGGCGGGTTCGGCGTCGCCAGGTTCGGCCCCGAGGGCTGCGAGATCCTCCGCCGGCCGGCGTCCCACCCGGAGTCGCCGGCGCGACCGTCCCAGGGGCCGCGCCGGGAGGTCGCCGACACCGACATCGCCTACATGATCTTCACCTCGGGCACCACCGGCCGTCCCAAGGGCGTGATGATGAGCCACCGGGCCGTCACCTCGTTCTACCGGGGGATGCTCACCCAGCGCATCGTCGGGCCGCACGACCGGGTGGCGACCACCTCGCCGCTCCAGTTCGACTTCTCGCTGCTGGACATCGGCCTGGCGCTGGCCAGCGGCGCCGCCGTGGTGCCGGTGCCCCGCGCCCGGCTGCGCTGGCCGCGCCGCTTTCTGCGGGTGCTGCGCGACACGGGGGCCAGCCAGGTCAACGGCGTCCCGTCGATCTGGCGGCAGGTGCTGCGCTTCGAGCCGGAACGGCTGGCTCAACTGCGGTCCATCCGGGGCGTGTTGTTCTGCGGCGAGGACTTCCCGCTGCCGGAGCTGCGCGCGCTGCGCCGGGCGCTGCCCGAGGCCCGGCTGGTCAACTGCTACGGCGCCACCGAGTCGATGGCCGCCTCGTTCACCGACGTCCCCGACCCGCTGCCGCCCGAGCTGACCCGGCTGTCCATCGGCTTCGCGCACCCGGGCGCCGAGATGCTGCTCGTCGGCGAGGACGGCCGGCTGATCGAGGAGCCCGACGTGCTGGGCGAGATCCACCTGCGCAGCCCCGCGCTGTTCAGCGGCTACTGGCGGGACCCGGCCACCACCGACGCCACCCTGGTGCCCGACCCGGTGGACCCGGGCTCGGGGCGGCGGGTGCTGCGCACCGGCGACCTGGCCTACCGGGGCGAGGGCGGCGAGCTGTACTTCAGGGGCCGCACCGACTCTCAGGTCCAGATCCGAGGCAACCGCGTGGAGTTGGGCGAGGTGGAGCGGCGGCTGCTGGAGCACCCCGCCATCACGGCCGCCACCGCCCTGGCGCTGCGCGGCCCCGACGGCGAGACCGAGCTGGCGGCGTTCGTGGTCGTCGCGCCGGGCGTGGGGGAGCGGGAGACGGAGGTGGAGCTGACCGACTTCCTCGCCGCCGCGCTGCCCGGCTACATGGTGCCGGGCGAGCTGCGGGCGCTGCCCGCGCTGCCGGTGACGGCGAACGGGAAGGTGGACCGCGCGGCGCTGGCCCAGCTCACCGAGGCCGCGCCGGCGTGACGGAGCGGGCGGGCGGCGGATAGCGGCCACGGGCGACCGGCGCCGCGCCGGTCACCCCGTGGCCGCCATCCGCCGCTCGCGCGGCTCGGGGCGCGCGACGGGCTCGCGGCGGGGCTCGGGCCGGGCCTCCGGCCGGGGTTCCGGGCGGGCTTCAGGGCGGGGCTCGGGTTCGCCCTCGCTCTCGTGCGCCTGCCGCATGACCTCGACGGCGGCGGTCAGCAGCGCGTTGAGCGCCGCGTTGGAGGCGCTGTCCCGCCTCCTGACCACCTGGGTGAACGCGCTGAACGGGGGCGTCCAGGCCACCGGCAGCAGCCGGCCGGCCGCCAGGTCGCGGGCCACCGCGATCCGGGGGAGCAGCGCGAGGCCGAGACCCAGCTCGACGCTGCGCTTGGCCGCGTCCACCGAGTCCAGCTCCAGGATTCTCGGCCGGGGCGCCGCCGCCTGGAGGCCGATGGCCCGCTCGAAGTGCCGGTGGTACTCGGCCCGGTCGGCGCGGATCAGCGTGGAGCTGCGTAACTCCTCGTCCGACGGCCGCTCCTGGCCGACCAGCAGGTGCCCGGCCCCGCCCACCAGCACCAGCGGCTCGGGGCACAGTACCTGGCTCTCCAGCCCGTCCTCCGGGCTGTGGGAGCCGATCGAGCCGACGAAGAACGCGCAGTCCAGCCGGCCGTCCCGCACCTGCGCCACCGGGTCCTCGGTGGCGGTCGCGTGCATCGAGATCTGCACCTTGGGATAGCGCCGGTACAGGTACTCGATGACCGGCAGCAGCCGGTAGGTCGTCAGGCTCTCCTCGGTGCCGACGTCGACGGTGCCGTGCGGCTGCCCGCCGGAGCTGATCGACTGGCGGGCCCGCTCGGTGAGCGCGACGATCTCCCGTGCGTAGGGGAGGAGTTCGACGCCGGCGGCGGTCGGCCTGATGCGGCCGGGGCGCCGTTCCAGGAGCAGGGCGTCGAGCCCCTGCTCCAGGCTCTTGATGCGGGTGGTTACCGTGGGCTGGGAGAGACCCAACCGGGCCGCGGCCTGGGTGAAGCTGCCCATGTCCACCACCGCGAGGAAGGCGTTGAGATGAGGCGTATCCATGAGGTGATTCCCCCTGGCCCGACCGGCACGGTCCGGATAGTCGGATGAACCGTCAAGAACTCGTTCCAGTAAACAAACCGTGCGGTCGGTTTGTCAATGCCTCCGGCGTCGCTCCGGTCAGGATCGACCACCGCTCGACCGTTCCCCGTACCAGCGCAGCGCCTCCGCCATCCGCGAGGCGTAGCCGGGGCCTGCGGTGAGGCCCAGCGCCCGCCAGACGCCGGAGCTGTCGTAGAAGTGGTCGCGGGAGAGCAGCGCGTGCTGGTGGTCCGTCATCTCGGGCAACTCCCGCGCGGTCACCGAGCGGTGCTCGGCGCACGGCAGGTCGTCGCTCGGCGGCGGCAGGTCCAGCACCTCGCACACCCGCCGGGCCAGCACGCGCAGCCGCACCGGCTCGGGGTGGCTGGCGTGCCACACCGAACCGGCGGCCGGCGGCCGCGCGGTGAAGGCCAGCGCCGCCACGAGCCGGGCCAGGTCGCTCACCGCGATCACCGACAGCCGGGCCCGGCCCCCGTCCGGCCAGGCCGGCACGGCCGCCAGCAGCCGCGCCAGGGTCGGCACGAACCAGCGGTCGCCGGCGCCGAAGACGAGGTTGGGGCGCAGCACCACGCCGCCGTGGGCGCGCACCTCCTCCTCGGCGCGCAGCCGCGAGGCGCTCGCCGTCGAGGCCGGCGCCGGCGTCAGCGCGCCCTCGACGGGCCCCCGGTGCGGGCCGGTGCCATAGACCGAGGCCGTGCTGACGTAGCAGATCCGGCCGATGCCGGCGCGGCGCGCCTCCCGCATCAGGGCGGCGGTGCCGAGGCCGTTGACGGACCAACAGCGCTCCGGGTCCCGGCCCACATAGCTGGACAGGTGCAGCAGCACGGCGGCCCTCTCGCCCACCCCGCGCAGGGTGGCGGGCTCGCTCAGGTCGCCGGCCGTCCAGGCCACCCCGGCCTCGGTCATCCACCTCGGCGGCGGGCGCCGCGACAGCACCCTGACCCGGGGGCCGCCGGTTCCCGCGCGGCGCAGCAACTGGCGCACCACGGCGCTGCCGACGAAGCCGGTGCCGCCGCTGACCAGGACCGGGCCGCCCGGCATCCGCGCCGTCACGGCCCGGTCTGCACGGCGACCGACGCCGAGGCGGCCGTCGAGCCGCCCTGGGCGAAGTCCACCGGGACCACCTGTTCCCCGTCCGGGCCCGGCTCCACGGCGCCCACCGTGACCAGGCAGGGCGAGTCGAACTCGACGAACCGCTCGAACGTGACGGCGCAGCCGGTGGCCACGCCCCACGTGTTGTTGAGGGTGGCCAGCGCCGCCTGTCGGGCGCCCTCCAGCACCACCATGCCGGGCACATGGTCCACCGGGTGGTCGAAGAGCACCGGGTGGCCAGGGTCGGCGACCAGGGCCCACGCCCCGTCCTGCGGGGTCAGCGTGAGGACGACGTCGGACTCGTCGTTCCGCCCGACGCTCTCCGGCGCGACCACCGGGGCGGCCGGCCGGGCGGCGCGGGCCTCGGCGCGCGCGCCGCGCAGCCTGCGGTAGGTCGTTCCCGGGACACACGTCATCGACATGTGCCCCCGGCCGAGTAATCTGCCGTCGCGGTGGCACTCCACCGTCACGTCGAAGCCGGCGACGGTCGCGCCGCGCCGCTTGATGTGGGTGAGCGTCGCGACGAGCAGCACGTCGGCCGGGCGGTCCGCCATCAGCACCTCGGACGGGTCGACCTCGTAGGAGGTGGCGTGCGAGAGGAAGTGGTAGTCCAGCGGGATGCCCATCTTCTGGTGCGAGATCAGCAGCACGGCCTGACGGATGGTCTCGGCCAGCAGCATCGGGTCGTGCCAGCGGTTCCCGACGGACCCGTAGTAGCTGTGGCCGCGCGGCCACTGGGCGCCCACCAGGAAGGTGTCGGTCCCGCCCTCACGGATGCCGGTGAGCAGCACCTCGGAGACGGCGGCGCGGTGGACCAGGGTGCGGGGGACGGTCTGGAGGAACAGTTCGGGTTCGGCCGACAGGGAGGGTGCCGTAGTGGCGTGGTCGGCCAGGGCGAGTGCACACATCGTTTGCCTCCTGAACGAGTCGCGGAACAAGTCGCGGAACGAAGCGCTGAACGTGTCGCGGTACAGGCGGAGAGCGCGCTGAGCGAAGGGGGCAGGGCAGGCGCGAAGCGGTGCGGCCACGCCTCGCCAGAACCATACTTGCTGGTTGGTTTTCTTGACCATACCTGCTGGTTGGTTTTTTCTGCGGCCTGAGGGAGACTGAGGTCAGGCCGTGTGGCGTCGGAACAGCGTTCACACGGGGCAATCACCGCTTCACACAGGAGGCATGTGGCGTGGCCAGGCAGGAACGCGCGGAGCGCACCCGCAACATCATCCTCGACGGTGCTGCGCGGGCGTTCGACGCCACCGGTTTCCAGGGAACGAGCCTGAGCGACATCGTGCGCGAGTCCGGGGTGACCAAGGGCGCGCTGTACTTCCACTTCGCCTCCAAGGAGGCGCTGGCGCAGGCCATCATCACCGAGCAGTTCACGGTCTGGGACCCGTTCCAGGACGACGAGGAGCCCGGCGTCCAGACCGTGATCGACCTGCTGCACAACATGGCCGAGAGCCTTCAGAAGGACGTCCGGGTCCGCGCCGGCATCCGGATGGTGATCGAGCAGGGGACGTTCGAGGACCCCGATCCCGCCCCGTACCAGCGCTGGATGGACGCCATCAGCCGCTGCCTGACCCTGGCGCAGAGCCGGGGTGACGTGCTCCCCGACGTGGACCCGGAGGAGGCGGCCGGCTTCATCGTCGGCTGTTGGACCGGGCTCCAGCTCAGCTCCCAGGTGTTCACCGGCCGGGCCGACCTGCACCGGAGCACCACCACCATGTGGCAGCTGCTGCTGCCGGGGCTGGTCCCGCCGCGCCGGCTCGGCAGGTTCCGGCCCGAGGGCAGCGGCGCGGCGGCGAAGGCCAACGGCCAGCCGGTGAACGGCGACGGCCGGCGGGTGAACGGCGACGGCGAGGCGCCGGCCGGTCCGGCCGCCGACTAGGAACTCCCCGCCGCGCGGGGGGCGTTAGCGCTTCCGCATCAGCTCCACCAGGGACGAGAAGCTGTCCCCGGTGTGGCCGGCGTCCATGCCGCGCCGGAACAGCTCGACGACCGTGGCCGGCAGTGTGGTGTCCACGCCCGCGTCGGCGTTGGTGTGCAGGACGTGTTCGACGCTGGCCGTTCCCATGGCGAGCCGGTCCACGTCCCCGACGTGCCGGCCGGCGTCGATGCGCTCGGCGTAGAAGGAGAGGAAGCCCGGCAGCGACTCGGCGGTCTCCACGGCGTGCGGCAGGATGTCCGCCGCCGTCAGGCCGTTGGCATGGGCGAGGGCGATGGCCTGCCAGTAACTCAGCATGGAGGTCCAGAACATGACCATGCCGATCTGGTACATCAGCGCGGCGAGCCCGGGGTCCTCGCCCCGGTGGTCGGTCCGCCCCGTGATGACCTCCAGCGCGGCCCGGTGCCGGTCGAAGACCTCGCGCGGGCCGCTGTAGAAGGTGGACGACTCCGCCCGGCCGATCCCGGCGGGCGGCACGGTGACGCCGCCGGTGAGCTGGACGGCGCCCCGCGCGGCCGCCCAACGGGCCGCCTCCCGGGCCTTCTCCGGGGTGTCCGAGCTGAGGTTGACCAGGGTCCGGCCGGCCAGCGCCGCCGAGGCGGGTTCGAGCGTGGCGTACATGGCGTCGTAGTCCGTGAGGCTGAGGACCACCAGCTCGTGGGCGGCCAGGGCCTCCGCCACGCTCGGCGCGCGCACCGCCCCGCGCCCGACCAGGGCGTCCGCGCGGGACGGGGTGCGGTTCCAGACGGTGACGTCGTAGTCCCGGTCGAGGAAGGCGCCGGCCATCGCCTGGCCCATGGGGCCGAGCCCGATGACGGTGACCGACTGCTTGGTGTTGCCCATGACGAGTTCTCCACCCTGCGCTAGGACGAGCGCTCTATTTAGAGGTGGGGGGACCGCATCACGGCGCTAGATCGAGCGTTCTATTCGGTGGCTCGGTACGGTGGCCCCATGCAGACCAGCACACGGGACCGGATCGTCGTCGCGGCGGCGCGCCTCCTCCAGCGACAGGGCTATGTGGGCACGGGCATCAAGCAGATCGCCCGGGAGGCGCGGGCCACCCTCGGCTCCGTCTACCACTTCTTCCCCGGCGGCAAGGAGGCGGTGGCCGTCGCCGCGATCACGCACAGCGCCGAGGAGTTCTCGACGCTCCTGCGGAAGGCGTTGGACAGCGACGACGACCCGGCCGATGCGGTGACGGCCTGCGCCCATCAACTCGCCGTCGAACTGCGGGAGTCGGGCTGGATCGACGGCTGCCCCGTCACGGCGGCGGCCCTGGAGACGCTGGGCACCGACTCGGAGATCCAACGGGTCTGCGCCGACGCGCTGCGCGACTGGGTGCGGCTGGTCCACGACAGGCTGGTGCGCGGCGGCCTCCCGGCCGAGAGCGCCGGGGAACTGGCGGTCACCGTCGTCTCCGCCCTGGAGGGCGCCGAGGTCACCGCCCAGGTCAACCGCAGCGAGGAGCCGCTGCTGGTGACGGGCCGCCAACTCGCCCGCCTCGTGCGCTCGTACGCGCCGGCGTAGGGTCCCGGGCGCGGCCCACGAACCCGTGGGGAGACGCCCGTCGGCTCAGACGCCGACCTCCTCCGGCGGCGCGGTGCGCAGCCGTTGCCCGGTCTCCCCCCGGGCGATCAGCGGGAGCAGCAGGTCCCACACGGCGGTCAGCCGGTCCGCCGACTCGGAGTAGGGCGTGCCGTCCCACCACAGCACCTCGACGCCGGCGGTCACCGAGGTGACCAGCGCCTGCGAGGCGGTGTCCGACAGCCCCTCGGCCAACTCGTCGCGCTTCTGGGCCTCTTGCAGCAGCGTGCGCGTCTGGCCCAGCCAGAGCCGGTAGAAGTCGTACGGCGGCGGCGGCACCTGCGCCCGTTCCCGCGCGATGCGGACGCTGGCGCGGACCACGGACTCGTGGTGCAGCAGGCGGTTGAGGCTGTGGGTCACGTCGACGACGAGCTGGAGCGGCGAGGGCTCGCGGGCCCGCGCGAGGTCCAGCAGGTCCTCCAGGAGGTCGCGACAACTGATCTGCACCGCGTCGGCGAGTGCGTCCCTGGAGGAGAAGTGGTGGTACAGCGCTCCCTTCGTGACGCCGGCGGCTCTGGTGATGTCGTCCAGGGTCGTGCGCGCGTAGCCGCCCCGGTCGAACTCGGACGCGGCCGAGTCGACGAGCCGTCGCAGGGTGCGCGCTGATCGTTGTTGCATACCTCCGAGTTAAAAACCGGTCGATCGGTATGTCAAGCGTCGGGGGCGCCTCGACGGGCGGAGACCGGCCGGATTCGGCGACCTTGGCATGTCTGCGAGACTGGACGCACCATGCCTGCACCAGGAGAACTCACCTTCGTCGCCCCGCGCGGCGCGTCCAAGCCGCCCCGGCACCTGGCCGACCTCGACCCGGCCGAGCGCCGGGAGGCCGTCGCCGCCCTGGGCGAGAAGCCGTTCCGCGCCCAGCAGTTGTCGCGGCACTACTTCGCCCGGCTCTCCGACGACCCGGCCGGCTGGACCGACATCCCGGCCGCCGCCAGGGAGAAGCTGGCCGGCGCGCTGCTGCCGCCGCTGATGCGGGTGGTCCGGCACATCAGCTGCGACGAGGGCGCGACCCGCAAGACCCTGTGGCGGCTGCACGACGGCACCCTGGTCGAATCGGTGCTGATGCGCTATCCCGACCGGGTCACCATGTGTGTCTCCTCACAGGCCGGCTGCGGGATGAACTGCCCGTTCTGCGCCACCGGCCAGGCCGGGCTCGACCGGAACCTGTCCACCGCCGAGATCGTCCACCAGATCGTGGACGGCGCCCGCGCGCTGCGCGACGGGGAGGTCCCCGGCGGCGAGGCCCGGCTGTCCAACATCGTCTTCATGGGCATGGGCGAGCCGCTGGCCAACTACCGCCGGGTGGTCGGCGCGATCCGCCGGCTCACCGACGAGGCGCCGGACGGCGTCGGCCTCTCCCAGCGCGGGATCACCGTCTCCACGGTCGGCCTGGTGCCGGCGATGCTGCGCTTCGCCGACGAGGGGTTCAGCTGCCGGCTCGCGGTCTCGCTGCACGCGCCGGACGACGAGTTGCGGGACACCCTGGTGCCGGTCAACACCCGCTGGAAGGTGCGCGAGGTGCTGGACGCCGCCTCCACCTACGCGGAGCGCTCGGGCCGGCGGATCTCCATCGAGTACGCGCTGATCAGGGACATCAACGACCAGGAGTGGCGGGCCGACCTGCTGGGTCGGCTCCTCAAGGGGCGCGGCGCCCATGTCAACCTGATCCCGCTCAACCCGACGCCGGGATCGAAGTGGACGGCCTCCCGGCCCGAGGACGAGCGGGCGTTCGTCGCGGCGCTGGAGGCCAGGGGCGTTCCGGTGACCGTGCGGGACACCAGGGGCCAGGAGATCGAGGGCGCCTGCGGGCAGTTGGCGGCCGCCGAACGCTGAGGAACGGGGCGCCGTCGGGCGGCTGTTATCGTTGGCGTTCGAACAGAAGAACAGGACCAGAACAGCCGCGCACCACGGTGCGCGTCATCCGACAGGGGAGCGCTCGCAGCGCTGAGAGTGCGGCACCGGCCGCAGACCCTCGAACCTCGCCCAGGTCATGCTGGGTAGGAAGTTCGGACCTCCTCTCGTGCTGCCCGCGCCTGCCCGCGCGTAGAAGGCGACGTCATGCAGCGCAGCAGCATCCAACGGGCCACGGCCGCCCTGCTCGTTCTCGGCCTCGCGGCGCTCACCGCCTGCGGCTCGGACGACGGCGGGGACGGCGCCGGCGGCGAAGGCGGCGGGGACGAGGTGGTGCTGGTCACCCACGAGTCGTTCCTGGTCTCCGATGAGGTGCTGGAGGCGTTCACCGAGGAGACCGGCTACCGGGTCAACGTGCTGCGCGCCGGGGACGCCGGCGTGGTCGTCAACCAGGCCGTGCTGTCGGCCGGCAACCCGCAGGGCGACGTGCTCTTCGGCGTGGACAACACGCTGCTCTCCCGCGCGTTGGAGGCCGGGATCTTCGCGCCGCACGAGGCCGCCGGCCTCGACCAGGTGCCGGCCGAGCTGCGGCTCGACGACGCCGAGCACCGGGTCACGCCCGTGGACACCGGCGACATCTGCGTCAACTACGACCGCGCCTACTTCGCCGAGCACGACCTCGCGCCGCCGCGGACCCTGGAGGACCTGGCCGACCCGGCCTACGCCGACCTGCTGGTGGTGCAGAACGCGGCGACCTCCTCGCCCGGCCTCGGCTTCCTGCTGGCCACCGTCTCCGCCTTCGGCGAGGACGGCTGGGCCGGGTACTGGGAGTCGCTGCGGGACAACGGCGTCGAGGTGGTGGACGGCTGGGAGCAGGCGTACAACGAGCGGTTCTCCGGCGCCGGCCAGGGCGGGGACAAGCCGCTGGTCGTCTCCTACGCCACCAGCCCGCCGGCCGGCGTGGTCTACGGCGGGGACGAGCGCCCCGACGAGGCGCCGACGGGCGTGGCCACCGGCACCTGCTTTCGGCAGATCGAGTTCGCCGGGCTCCTGGACGGCGCCGCCAACCCGGAGGGCGGCCGGGCGCTGCTGGACTTCCTGCTGGGGCGCGAGTTCCAGGAGGACCTGCCGCTGAGCATGTTCGTGTACCCGGCGCGCCAGGACGCCGCGCTGCCCGAGGAGTTCACCCGCTACGCGGAGCCCGTCGAGGAGGTCCACGAGCTGGCGCCCGAGGAGATCGCCGAGCACCGCGACCGCTGGATCGGCGAGTGGACCGACCTGGTCGTGAGGTGACCCGGCGGGCCCTGGTCGGGGGCGCGCTGCTGGCGGTCCCCCTGCTGTTCTTCGCGGTCTTCTTCGGCTACCCGGTGGCCGCGATCGTCGGGCGCGGGCTGCGCGTGGACGGGGTGTGGCAGCTGGGGCGGCTGCCCGAGGTGCTGGGCGACCCGGGCACGCTGCGGGTGCTGTGGTTCACCTGCTGGCAGGCGGCGGCTTCCACCGCGTTGACGCTGGCGCTCGCGCTGCCCGGCGCGTATGTCTTCGCGCGGCTGCGGTTTCCCGGCCGGCGGGTGCTGCACGCGGCGGTGACCGTGCCGTTCGTGCTGCCGACCGTGGTCACGGGCGCCGCGTTCCTGGCCCTGGTGGGGCGGGGCGGGGTGCTCGACGACGCGTTCGGGCTGCGGCTCGACGACGGGGTGTGGGCGATCCTGCTGGCGCACGCGTTCTTCAACTACGCGGTCGTGGTGCGCACGGTCGGCGGGCTGTGGGCGCAGCTCGACCCCCGGCAGGAGGAGGCGGCGCGGGTGCTGGGCGCCGGGCGGCTGGCGGCGTTCTGGCGGGTGACGCTGCCGGCGCTGACGCCCTCGGTGGCGGCGGCCGCGCTGATGGTCTTCCTGTTCACCTTCACCTCGTTCGGGGTGATCCAGATCCTGGGCTCGCCGGGCCGGGCGACGCTGGAGGTGGAGATCTACCGGCAGACCGCGCAGCTGCTGGACCTGCCCACGGCCGCCGTGCTGACGCTGCTCCAACTGGCCGCCGTGGGCGCGCTGTTGGCGACCCACCGGCTGGTGACCCGGCGGCGCTCCGGCGCGTTGCCGCTGGTCGACCCGGCCGGCACCGCGCACCGGCCGCGCGGCTGGGCGCAGTGGACGGCGCTGGGCGGGGTGCTGGCGACGGTGGTGCTGCTGCTGGCGCTGCCGCTGGGCGTGCTGGTGGAACGGTCGCTCGCCGGCCCGGACGGCTACGGCCTGCACCACTACCGGGCGCTGGCGCACGCGGACGGCACGTTCCTGGTGGCGCCGGCGGAGGCGATCGGGAACTCGCTGCGGTTCGCCGCCGCCGCGACGCTGATCGCGCTGGCGGTCGGCGGCTGCGCGGCCGTGGCGTTGACCCGGCGGCGGGCGGGCCGCTGGACGCGGGGCTTCGACGCGCTGCTGATGCTGCCGCTGGGGACCTCGGCGGTGACGGTGGGCTTCGGCTTCCTGATCGCGCTGGACGAGCCGCCGTTGGACCTGCGGTCCTCGTGGGTGCTGGTGCCGCTGGCGCAGGCGCTGGTCGGGGTGCCGTTCGTGGTGCGGGTGCTGGTGCCGGTGCTGGGCGCGGTGGACGACCGGCTGCGGCAGGCGGCGGCGGTGCTGGGCGCCTCGCCGTGGCGGGCCTGGCGGGAGGTGGACCTGCCGCTGGTGTGGCGCTCGCTGCTGGTGGCGGCCGGCTTCGCGTTCGCCGTCTCGCTGGGCGAGTTCGGCGCGACGGTCTTCATCGCGCGTCCTGACGAGCCGACGCTGCCGGTGGCCGTGGCCCGGCTGCTGGGCCGCGCCGGCGCCCTCAACTACGGGCAGGCGATGGCGCTCAGCGTGATCCTGATGCTGGTGTGCGCCGTGACCCTGCTGCTGTTGGAACGGCTGACGCCCAGCCGCTCCGCCGGAACCTTCTGAAGCCCGCGCCCGACGGAGAGAGACGACGATGAGCCTGCTGGAACTCGACGGGGTGAGCGTGCGCTACGGCGACCGCCGGGCGCTGGACGGCGTGCGGCTGGCGGTGGCCGAGGGCGAGATCGTCTGCGTGCTGGGCCCCAGCGGCAGCGGCAAGTCCACGCTGCTGCGCGCCGTCGCCGGGCTGACGCCGGTGGCCGGCGGCGCGGTGCGGCTGGCCGGCCGCGACCTGCGGGGGGTGCCGGCGCACCGGCGCGGTCTTGGGCTGATGTTCCAGGACCACCAGCTGTTCCCGCAGCGCGACGTGGCCGGCAACATCGCGTTCGGCCTGCGGATGCGGCGCGAGCCGGGGGAGCGGGTGGCGGCCAGGGTCGGCGAGCTGCTGGCGCTGGTCGGGCTGCCGGGCGCGGAACGGCGCGCGGTGGCCACGCTCTCCGGCGGCGAGCAGCAGCGGGTGGCGCTGGCCAGGGCGCTGGCGCCCGATCCTCGGCTGCTGATGCTGGACGAGCCGCTGGGCCAGCTGGACCGGGACCTGAGGGAGCGGCTGGTCGTCGAACTGCGCCAGCTCTTCGGCCGGTTGGGCAGCACGGTGCTGGCCGTCACCCACGACCAGGGCGAGGCGTTCGCGCTGGCCGACCGGGTGGTGGTGATGCGCGCCGGACGGGTGGTGCAGGTCGGCGCGCCGGTCGAGGTGTGGCGGCGGCCGGCGAACGCGTTCGTGGCCCGCTTCCTCGGCTTCCGCAACGTGGTCACCGCGACCGTGGGCGGCGGCGAGGCGCGCACGCCGTGGGGGCCGGTGCCGGCCGGGTCCACCGCCGACGTCGGGCCGGGGGAGCGGGCGGTGCTGGTGCGGCCCTCGGGCGTGCGGCTGTCGGCCGTGGGCGACGGGCCGTCGGGCGCGGCGCTGACCGGGACCGTGGCGGCTCGGACCTTCCGGGGCGACCATGTGCTGGTGCTGGTCCAACCGGCAGGCGGGGGACCGGAGTTGGAGGCGAGCTGCGCGCTGCGCGAGGCCCCCGAGGTGGGCGCGACGGTGGGCGTGTCCCTCGACCCGGACGAGGTCGTGGTCCTGGCTGGCGAGCCGACGGACGATCAGCGCCTCGATCAACTTCCGTGAAAAGGTGAAAGTTTCCGTCTATGCGGGCTGCTCCTGGCGAAGTAAATTGTCGGCGCAGTCGTCAACTCCCCCCTGGAGACACCCGTATGAGACGGACCCTGCTCACCCTGCTCGCCTGTCTCAGCCTGCCGCTGGGCGGCCTCGCCGCCGCAACCCCCGCGCAGGCCGAGCCCCGGCAGGCGCCACGCGCCGAGGAGCCGGCGCCCGAACAGTGGCGCGGCTACTGGGTCGACGCGTTCAACGAGGGCATCTACACCCCGCAGCAGGTCAGCACCCTGATCGAGGACGCCCAGGCGATCAACGCCAACGCGCTGATCGTGCAGACCGCCCGCCGCTACGACTGCTTCTGCAACCGCGCGCTCTACCCGCGCACCGACGCGGCCATCGACCCCGCGCCCTACGACCCGCTGGACGAGGTGATCCGCCAGGCGCACGCCGCCGACCTGGAGGTCCACGCCTGGGTGAACGTCAACACCCTCTGGAACGCGGCCACTCCGCCCACCTCGCCCGAGCACGTCTTCAACCAGCACGGGCCGACCGCCGAGGGCGCCGAGCGCTGGCTCAACAAGCGGGCGGACGGCACCGAGTTCGTCGGCGCCAACGCCTACATCGACCCGGGCCACCCGGCGGCCGTCGACTACATCGAGTCCGCGATCCGCAGCATCGTCCGCGAGTACGACGTGGACGGCATCAACCTGGACTACGTCCGCTACCCCGACGGCAGCTCCACCACCACCCACAGCGACTGGGGCTACAACGACGTGTCGGTGGCCAGGTTCCAGGCCACCACCGGCCGCACGGACGTGCCGGCCCCCGACGACGCCCAGTGGGGCGACTGGCGCCGGGACCAGGTGACCAACCTGGTGCGCCGGATCTACCTGGGCATCTGGGCGGAGAACCCGCAGGCCAGGCTCTCCATGGACGCCATCACCTACGGCAACGGGCCCAGCGCCGTCGGCGGCTTCGAGGAGACCCGCACCTACCGCGAGGTGCTCCAGGACTGGGCCGGCTGGCTCGACGAGGGGATCATGGACACGGTCGTGGCCATGAACTACAAGCGGAACTGGCAGCCCGACCAGCGGCAGATGTTCGCCGAGTGGTCCGAGTTCCTCGCCGACGTCCAGGGCGACCGGCAGGCCGTCAACGGCCCGGCGCTCTACCTCAACTCCCTGGCCGACACGGTCGAGCAGGCCAGGATCGCGCTCGCCCCGACGGCGGCCGGCAACACCGTCGCCGGCTGGTCCGGCTACTCCTACGCCAGCCCCTCGATGAACGTGCCGGACACGCCGGCAGCCGAGGAACGGGCCGCGCTGGCCGAGGCGTTGACCACCGGACCCGACGCCCCGTTCGCCGAGCAGGCCGAGGTGCCGGAGATGGACTGGAAGACCGCGCCCCGCGAGGGCCACCTCACCGGCGAGCTGGCGCTGCGCGACGGCACCCCGCTGGACGGCGCCGAGGTGACGCTGACGCCGCTGCGCGGCGGCGAGCGCCGCTCGGCGGTGGCCGACGGCTCCGGCTGGTTCGGCTTCGCCCATCTGCCGCCCGGCGCCTACCTGGTGCGGGTCACCCCGCCCGAGGGGACGGTCGGGGTGCCGGTGCTGCCGGTCCTCGTCGGCCGGGGCGACATCGCCGAGGTGGACTTCCCGCCGTTCCTGTCCCTGCCCTGACAGCCCGGGTAGCCCGGGGCCGAGGGTCCTCCTCCCCGGACCGACGCCCCCGGCGTGCGACGGCCCCCCGAGCGCCCATGCTCGGGGGGCCGTCGCGCCGGCGCGCGCTCAGGCGCGGGCGGCGAGCAGCAGCAGGTCGGCGGTGCACCAGGCCAGCGGCCCGAAGACCGCCGCCAGCGCCGCGCCCCGCAGCGCCGCCGCGGCGCGCAGCGCCCGGCGCGGCGTGCCCACCTTCACCAGCGAGGCGACCGCCTCCCGGCGCTCGGCCCGCAACTGCTCGGCGACGGTGGCCACGGTCCCGGCGGCGGCCACCAGCACCACGGCGGTGCCCAGGCCGCCGAAGAAGCCGAACGCGCCCAGCGCGCCCAGCCGTTCGGCGGCCAGCACCGCAGCGACCGCCACCGTCAGCGCGCCCACCGGCCGGCCCAGACGCCGCGCCTCGTCCGCCAGGCCACGCCCGGCCAGCAGCCGCACCGCCGACGGCTGCCCGAAGGCCAGCGCCCGGCCGCACAGATAGCTGAGCGCCGGCGCGGTCAGCACCACCCCGATCCCGATCAGCAGCCAGCCGCCGACCACCCCGAACGGCACGGTGTCCAGCGGCGCCGGCAGCGGCAGCCAGCCCTCGCCCTCGCCGGCCGCAGGTTCGCCCGCGAGCACGCCCAGCGCCAGCCCGCCGGCGATCATCGCCGTGCCCCAGGGCAGCCCGGCCGGCGCCGGCATCGGCGCCGCCGCGCCGCGCACCGCCAGCGCCGAGGCGCCGGCCGCCGTGGCCGGCGCCACCGCCAGCAGCGTCAGCGCGGCGCCCAGCGGCAGCGAGCCGCCGCCGTTCAACGGGCCGACGGCCGCCCCGTCGAACGGCAGCCCCGACAGGTCGCCCCGCAGATGGAGAAAGACCAGCAGCGCCAGCGCGCTGCCCACCAGGCCGGCCACCGCCGTGGACAGCGCCGCCAGCACCGGCAGCCTGGCCCGGCCCAGGCCGGCCGCGTCCAGGCCCGAGCGCGGCCAGCCGGCCGGGTCGGCCCTGGCCACCGCCACCGCCAGCTGCGCGGTGAACGCCAGCGGCACCACGCACCACAGCAGCCGCAGCGCGGCCAGCCGCCCGTCCTCGGGGTGGGCCGCCGCCCGGGCCAGGGCGGCGAGCAGCAGAAAGCCGACGCCGGCCGTCGCGCCGGCCAGCAGCAGCCGGCGGGCCAGCGCCGCCGGGTCGGAGCCTCGGGCTAGCCGGAGAGCGAGCATGACACCTCGTCCTCCCGGCCCTCGGCGGCGGTGTCGCCCACCGCGGCCCGTCCGTCGAGCAGCGTCACCGAGCGGTCGGCCAGCGTGGCGACCTCCGGCTCGTGGCTGGCCAGCACCACCGTGATCGCGTGCGTGCGGCCGGCCGTGGTCAGGGTGCGCAGCACCTGCGCGCGGTCGGCCCGGTGCAGCGGCGCGGTCGGCTCGTCGGCGAAGAGCACGTCCGGCTTGTGCGCCAACGCCCGGGCGATGGCGACCCGTTGCCGCTGCGCCTGGCGCAGCGCGGCCGGCCGCAGGCGGGCGCAGTCGGCGACGTCCAGCCGCTCCAGCCACTCGGCCACCGTCTTCCTGGCCTCCCGGCCGCCGACGCCGGCCAGCAGCAGCGGCAGCGCCGCGTTCTCCCAGGCGGTCAGCTCGGGCACCAGCTGGGGGCTCTCGCCCACCCAGCCGAAGCGCTCCCGGCGCAGCCGGTCCCGGGCGGCCTGGCCCAGCTCGTGCAGCGGGACGCCGTTGAACCACACCTCGCCGGCGTCGGGGGCGAGTTGGCCGGAGAGGCAGCCGAGCAGCGTGGTCTTGCCCGAGCCGCGCGGTCCGGTGACGGCGAGGATCTCGCCCTGCCGCACCCCGAGGGAGACGCCGAGCAGAGCGGGTGAGCCACGGTGGGCGTGCTCCAGATCGCGCGCCCAGAGCACGTCGTTGTCGGGTGGGGCCATGTCCGAGGGCACCTTCCGCCGGGGTCGCCGGCCGTCGCCCCGCTCGCCGGAACGAGGGTCATCCGGCCGTGTCTGGCACCCCTGCACGCTGACACAGCGGCCGGGTCGGCCAACGGCGGACGCGTCGCATCATGCGAAGAATCCTCCGGACGGTGGACAGCGCCCCACGGCGCGGCGGAAGAAGTTTCCCCAGGCGTGCGCGTGTGAACGATTCTTCCGGCCCGACGCCCCCGTCGGCGGCGGATCTCCCGCCGGCGCGGTGTCGCGCCGGCGGGGCGGAGGGCTAGGGTGAGCGTTCCACGCCAAGGAGTCGGACGGCAGGAGGCCGGTGTGAGCAGCGAGACGCGTCGCGTGAGGAACCACATCGACGGGGAGTCCCGGGAGGCAGCCGACGGGCGGACCAGCGAGGTGATCGACCCGACCACGGGCACGCCCTACACGACGGCCCCGCTCTCCGGCGCGGCCGACGTGGACGCGGCGATGGCGGCGGCCGAGGCCGCGTTCCCCGCCTGGCGGGAGACCACGCCCGCCGCCCGCCAGCTGGCGCTGCTGAGGATCGCCGACGCCTTCGAGCGGCACGCCGACGAACTCCTCGCCGTCGAGTGTCGGGACACCGGCAAGCCCCTGGAGCTGACCCGGGAGGAGGAGCTGCCGCCGATGCTGGAGCAGATCCGCTTCTTCGCCGGCGCCGCCCGGATGCTGGAGGGCAAGAGCGCCGGCGAGTACATGGCGGGCCTGACCTCCTTCGTGCGGCGCGAGCCGGTGGGCGTCTGCGCCCAGGTCGTGCCGTGGAACTACCCGCTGATGATGGCGGTCTGGAAGTTCGCCCCGGCCCTGGCCGCCGGCAACACCGTGGTGATCAAGCCGTCCGACACCACCCCCGCCTCCCTCTCCCACGCCGCCGAACTGCTCGCCGAGATCCTGCCGAAGGGCGTCTTCAACGTGGTCTGCGGCGACCGCGACACCGGCCGGCTGATGGTCGAGCACCCCACGCCGGCGATGGTCTCCATCACCGGCTCGGTCCGCGCCGGCACCGAGGTCGCCACCAGCGCCGCCGCCGACCTCAAGCGGGTCCACCTGGAGCTGGGCGGCAAGGCGCCCTGCGTGGTCTTCGAGGACGCCGACCTTGGCGCGGCCGTCGAGGGCATCAGGGACGCCGGGTTCTTCAACGCGGGACAGGACTGCACCGCGGCCAGCCGGGTGCTGGTGCACGCCTCCCGCTACGAGGAGTTCGTCGACGCGCTCACCAAGGCCGCCGCCGAGGTCCGCACCGGCGACCTGGCCGACCCCGACTGCTTCTACGGCCCGCTCAACAACGCCGACCACCTCGCCAAGGTCAGCGGCTTCGTCGACCGGCTGCCCGCCCACGCCCGGGTCACCACCGGCGGCCAACGGGTCGGCGAGCGGGGCTACTTCTACGCGCCGACCGTGGTGGCCGACTGCGCGCAGGACGACGAGATCGTCCAGCGCGAGGTCTTTGGGCCGGTGATCTCGGTGCAGCGGTTCACCGACGAGGAGGAGGCCGTCGCCTTCGCCAACGGCGTGGAGTACGGGCTGGCCTCCTCGGTGTGGACGAAGGACCACGCGCGGGCCATGCGGATGTCCCGGGCCCTGGACTTCGGCTGCGTCTGGATCAACACCCACATCCCGCTGGTGGGCGAGATGCCGCACGGCGGCTTCAAGAAGTCCGGCTACGGCAAGGACCTCTCCGCCTACGGCCTGGAGGACTACACCCGGGTCAAGCACGTGATGACCGCGCTCTGACAGCCGGCTGAACGCGCCGGGGCCCCAAGGGCCTCGGCGGGCTCAGCCGTTCCTCGGCTCCTCGGCGAGCACGGAGCGCAGGGCGCCGATCCGGTTGGTCATGATCATCGTGACGCCCAGGTCCCGCAGCCGCCGCATCATCCGCCGGCTGTCCACGGTCCACGCCGAGACCTCGTAGCCGGCGTCGGTCGCCCGGCGCACCGCCTCGGCGTCGACCCGGCCCAGCGGGTAGTTGAGCCATCGGGGCCGCACCTCGGCCAGCAGCGAGGCCCGGGGCTGGCCGACGCGCTTCCAGGTCAGCGCGATCTCCGCGTCCGGGTCGGCCCGCCGCACCGCGCGCAGCGCGCCCGGGTCGCCGCACCACCAGACCCGGGTCGCCGGGCCCGCCGCCCGCACCTCGGCGACCGCCCGGCGGGCGCCGTCCGGTGAGCGCTCCGGCAGGTCCAGGACGGCCCGCACGCCCAACTCGGCGCAGTGTGCCAGCGCCTCGGCCAGCGTCGGCACCCCGCCCCCGGTCACCTCCCGCACCCGGGCCGCCGACAGCGCGGCCACCGGCGCCTCGTGGCCCCACAGCCGCTCCAGCGTCGGGTCGTGCACCACCACCGGAACCTCGTCCGAGGTCAGCCGCACGTCGAACTCGACGGCCTCGGCCCCCGCCTCGGCGGCCGCCGCGAACGACGGCAGGGTGTTCTCCCGGACCCGGTAGGGGTCGCCCCGGTGGGCGACCGCGATCACGCCACCCATGAGGCCAGGTGCGCGTCGATCTCCGCGAGCAGCCTCGCCCGCCCCGCCGCGTCGAGGAACGAGGCGTTCACCGCGTTCCTCGCCAGGTCGGCGACGCCGGCCGCGTCCAGGCCCAACAGCCGGGCGGCGACCAGGTACTCGTTGTTGAGGTCGGTGCCGAACATCGGCGGGTCGTCGCTGTTGATCGTCACCGTCACGCCCGCCGCCACCATCGCCGGCAGCGGGTGCGCGGTCAGCGAGGGCACGGCGCCGGTGGCGACGTTGGAGGTGGGGCAGACCTCCAACGGCACGCCGGTGCGCGCCAGATGGGCCAGCAGCTCCGGGTCGTCCGCCGAGCTGGTGCCGTGCCCGATCCGCTCGGCGCGCAGCGAGGTCAGCGCGTCCCACACGGTCTCGGGCCCGGTCGTCTCGCCGGCGTGCGGCACGCTGTGCAGCCCGGCGGCGATCGCCTGGTCGAAGTACGGCTTGAACAGCGCGCGCGGCCAGCCCTTCTCGGGGCCGCCCAGGCCGAACGAGACCAGCCCCGCCGGCTGTTGGTCCAGCGCCATCCGCAGGGTGCCCTCGGCCGCCGGCAGGCCCAGCTCGCCCGGGATGTCGAAGCACCAGCGCAGCACCACGCCCAGCTCGCGCTCGGCGCCGACCCGCGCGTCCTCGATGGCCTCCACGATCGCCTCGTCCGCGATGCCGCGCAGGCCGAACGAGTAGGGCGTGACGGTGAGTTCGGCGTACCGGACCCGCTGCCTGGCCATGTCCCTGGCCACCTCGTAGGTCAGCAGCCGGATGTCCTCGGGGGTCTGGAGCAGCCCCACCACCGAGACATAGACCTCGATGAAGTGCGCGAAGTCCCGGAAGGTGAAGTACTCCGCCAGCAGCTCCGGGTCCTTGGGCACGGGGGAGTCGGGGTGCCGCGCGGCCAGCTCGGCGACGATCCGGGGCGAAGCGGAGCCGACATGGTGCACATGCAGCTCGGCCTTGGGCAGCCCCGCGACGAACGTCGCGAGATCGCCACCCGTGACGGTGGCCTCTGGCGCTTGGGACACAACACCCTCCCGGAAGACGGACATCGGCCGACGGCGTCGGCTCGTTGACGTCGGCTCGTCGACGTCGCTCGTGGACCTCAGCTCATGGTAGGCGGGGGACGGCGGCCGCCCGTGGCCCGTAGGCTGAGACGAGGCGAACGTGGAGGTGCCGTGACCGCTGACCAGCAGCCCAACCCGAGTCGTCCACCGGGGGGCGACGCTCCCGCGACTCCGCCGCCCTCGTCGGTGCCGGTGGGCCGGCCCGGGACGCCGCTGCCGGGCGCGGTGCCGCCCTGGCAGCCGCCGGCGTACCAGCAGGCGCCGCCCCCGCCGGGCCCCCACGTTCCGCCGCCCGTTCCGCCGTACGGCGCGCCGTTCCCGCAGCAGGGCCCGCTGGCCTGGCCGCCCCCGCCGCCGGCGCGGCCCCGGAACGCGACGGGCGTCGCCGCGCTGCTGCTCGCGGTCGTGGCCGCCTGCTTCTGCTGGACGTACTACCTGAGCCCGCTGGCCCTGGTGTTGGGCGCCTTCGCCATCGGCTGCGGCCTGATCGGCTCCGGGCGGGCCAAGCGCGGGGCCGCCACCAACCGCCAGGTGGCGCTCGGCGGGATGTGGATCGGCGCGGGTGCGGCGGTGGTGGCGGCCGTGCTCACCGTGGTGCTGATCGTCGAGGAGTCCCGGCTGGAAACCGTGGAGACCAGGGCCGGTTCGGACTTCCTGGCCGAGCCGGGCGACGACGTGACCTACACCGACGGGCTGGTGGTGCACGCCTCCCAGGTCCAGGCGGGCGACGGGCTCACGGCCGTGATCACGCTGACCGTCACCAACGAGACCGGCGGGGAGATATCCCTGGCCGACGACGCGATGCGGGTGTTCGACGAGGGCAACCGGGTGCCGCCCGAGAACGTCAGCCGCGCGGACGGCACGCCCCTGGACGTCGCCGACGGCGCCTCCGTCGACGTCCGCTACGA
Organism: Streptomyces sp. 3MP-14; assembly: GCF_006334905.2. Taxonomy (NCBI): domain Bacteria; kingdom Bacillati; phylum Actinomycetota; class Actinomycetes; order Kitasatosporales; family Streptomycetaceae; genus Streptomyces; species Streptomyces sp. 3MP-14. The sequence continues at coordinate 62,521 of NZ_VDLZ02000018.1, read as the reverse complement.
GGTGGTCGTGGACCTGGGCATGGGCGGGCTGACCATCGACTACCGGCCGGACGCCGACCACGAGTGGGCCTACTGGTGGATGTCGCTGCCCGGCCAGCGGGAGTTCGACCGCGAGCCGAGCGACGGAGGCGAAGGGAACAACGACGACGGCGAGCCGCCGGGCGCCAGCCTCGACGTCTGACGCCGGCCCCGACGTCTGACGCCGGCCTCGACGTCTGACGCCGGCCGCGCGCCGCCGAAGTCGGCGGCGCGCGCGGCGAGTTCGGCGAGCGTCCGGGGAAACGTTCTTGCCCGAGTTCGCCGAAGTCGCGTAACGATCCGACCGTTTCCCCCTCTCAGCCGCGAAGGAACCATCGGGCCCCGACGAACGCCGGGGCCGGCGGCAGAAGGGACGCGGGATGAGCGGCGAGACGCGGCGGTCGGCGCTGGAGTGGCTGGCCTCGGCCGCACCGAGGCCGGCGGTCTGCCGGTGGGAGTGGGAGCGCAGCCCGGAGGGCGTGGCGCTGCTGCCGGCCGGCCGGCGGTGGGACGTGCTGATCCTGCCGGGGGTGTTGGGGGTGGCGACGCTCGACGTGCTGGCCCGGGTCATCGACCGCCCGGGGCCGGTGCTCGCCGACCGGGGGCAGCGCCGGGTCGGCTTCTTCGTGCCGCCCGGCACGGCCGGGAGATGGCTGGGCACCGGCGTGCGGGCCGCCGGGCACGGCAGCTGGATCGTGGTCCCGCACCCGGACCGCTCGGTGCCGGCCGGGCGCTGGCTGGTCCGCCCCGACGGCTCGGGCACCCTCAACGACCCGGCCGTCCTGGAACTGGCCATGCACGAGGCGGCGGCCCTCGTCGCCGACGCGACGACGAGAACCGGGAGGGCGAGCGGGGAGGGGGGCGGGGAGGCGGCGGACGAACGGTGAACGCGGCCGCCCGTGAAGGGGCGTGGCGCTCAGGGCAGTTCGGCCCAGGTGCCCATCGTCGCCTCCAGGGTCCAGACACGCACCGTGGCCTGCACTCGGCACGCGTAGAGATCCCGCTCGGCGACGATGCTGAGGTTCCCGGTGCCCAGCTGCCGGCGCACGGCGTGCTCGACCAGGTCCATGCCGGTGGTGCCCCCGTCGCAGAGCGAGGTCAGGAAGGCGTCGTCCCAGGTCCGTTGGTGGAGGACCCAGGGGGCCGCTCCCCGGGCGGTTTTGCGGAGCATCGACTGGAACCTGGTCGCGCAGGTGCGGCGCGCGGCCCCGTCCTTGACCTGGAAGACGTGGTTGCCGGTCTCGACGATGGTCGCGGTCGGCAGGACGAGTTGCACCCCGGCCGCCACCCGGGTCTTCATCTCGGCCACGACCTCGGCGTGCCGCGCGTTCCTGTGGGGCACGTCGAGCACCTCGACGATGACCGAGGTGTCGAGGAAGTCGACGACGGGCAGCGGGAGCCCCGACCGATGGGGTCTGCTCACTGGGTCACAGGCTCCTCAGGAAGTCCTCGATGTCGGAGGCGGCGGCCTCCCGGGGCCGGAGGGCGTCCGGCAGCCGGCCCCTGGCCACCGCGTCGCCGAGGTCGCCGGCCGCCATGAGGTCGACATAGCCGGGCAGTTCGGTCAGGCGGGTCAGCACGCTCTCGCCCGACCCCGGGTCCCTGCCACACACCACGACCCCCGAATGGTCCTCCGCCGTCAGGGAGTTGAGCAGCGCGGGGCTGTGGGTGGTGAACAGCACGTCGATGCTGCGTCGCCGCGACTCCTCCTTCATCAGGCGCAGCACGCGCGCGGCCTGGGTGGGGTAGAGGCCGTTCTCCACCTCCTCGATGACCAGGTGTCGTTGGGCGGCGGACCGCCCCTCCTCGCCGTCGGTGACCGGGGCGCTGAGCAGCGCGGCGCCGAAGGCCAGGAAGCGCAGCATCCCGTCGCTGAGCAGCCGGGCCGGAACGTCGTGCTGCCTCCCGTGGTAACCCGCCTCGCTCAACACCAACTGCACGTCGCCGAGCTTGGTATCGACGCTGCTGATGCCCCGGACGGGGTACTCGGGCATCCCCGCCACCAACTCCGTCAGCCGCCCGAACGCCTCGGGGTCGCTCCGCCGCAGGCCGTTCACCGCCGCGCTCAGGTTGTCCGCGCTGCGGCGAAGCTCGGTGTCGCGCTCGTTGACGTACCGCCGCATGAGATGGGGAACCGGGTCGAGCAGGAAGACCTCGCGCAGCACGGACAGGACGTCCGAGGCGGCCCGGTGGACGAGCTTGGTCGCCTCCGTGGTGGCCGGCAGCCGCACGGGAACCTGGCTGGTCAGCAGGCGGTCGGCGGCGAAGGGGAGGCCGGGGTCCCGGCCGCGCAGGCCGTTGAAGTAGCGACCGGTGAGGTCGCTCCGATCGGGTTCGGCCGGGTCGCTGGCCAGGAGCACTCGCCCGGAGGCGAGATGGCGCCCGCGTCCGCCGTACGGGGCGCCCTCGACGGCCGTCAGACGCTCGCTCAGGACACGCACCTCGGGGCGGACCGCGATCTCGACGTCGAGGTCGAAGACGGCCTCGCCGGACCGCACCCGGCAGCCGAGGCGGAAACTCCCGGCCCCCAGCGGGGCGCAGCCCTCGGCCCCGCCACGGATCGGCTCCTCGCCCTCCGTCCGTGGCCCGTCCAGCGCGTCCCGCACGGGTTCTCCCAGCGCCAGGCGCGACAGCACCATCAGCCCGTCCAGCGCGTTGGACTTGCCGCTGCCGTTGCGCCCGATGAGGACGGTGAGGTCGTGCAGCGGCAGACACTGCTCGGTGAAGCTCTTGAAGGAGGTCAGGCGCACCTCCTCCAGTCGGGGTGTCTCCACCGGGCACCTCTCTCTCGGTCGTTCCGCCCGTCCCGGGCAAGTCTAGGGACGAGCGGGACCCCGACCGTCGCGCCGCCCGAACGCTCACGCGCTCACGCGCCCGGGTCAGAGCTTCGCGAGGCCCGCCTCCAGGATGTCCAGGCCCTCGGTGAGGAGGGCCTCGTCGATCACCAGCGGGGGCAGGAAGCGGGCCACGTTGCCGTAGGTGCCGGTGGTCAGCAGCAGCAGGCCCGACCGGTGGCAGTGCGCGGCGAGCTTCGCCGTCGCGGCCGGGTCGGGCTCCTTGCCGCCCGGCCGCACCAGCTCGATCGCCAGCATCGCGCCCCGCCCGCGCACGTCGCCGATCGCCGGGAAGCGTTCGGCCAGCGCCCGCAGCCTCGGCAGCATGACCTCCTCGATCCGCCTTGCCCTGGCCGGCAGGTCGAGTTCCCGCATGGTCTCGATCGCGCCGAGCGCCGCCGCGCAGGCCACCGGGTTGCCGCCGTAGGTGCCGCCCAGGCCGCCGACGTGCGCCGCGTCCATGATCTCGGCGCGGCCGGTCACGGCGGCCAGCGGCAGCCCGCCGGCGATGCCCTTGGCGGTGGTGATCAGGTCGGGCACCAGGCCCTCGTCCTCGCTGGCGAACCACTGCCCGGTCCGGCAGAAACCGGACTGGATCTCGTCGGCGACCAGCACGATCCCGTGCTCCTTGGCGAACGCGGCGATCCGGGGCAGGAAGCCCCTGGCCGGCACGATGAAGCCGCCCTCGCCGAGGATCGGCTCCACCACGATCGCCGCCGTGTTGTCCGCGCCGATCTGCTTGGTGATCTGCTCGATCACCAGCGCCGCCGCCTCCTCGGCGCAGCGCTCAGGCCCGGTCAGCCAGCGGTACGGGTAGGCCATCGGCACCCGGTAGATCTCCGGCGCGAACGGGCCGAAGCCGTGCTTGTACGGCATGTCCTTGGCGGTGAGCGCCATGGTGAGGTTGGTGCGGCCGTGGTAGCCGTGTTCGAAGACCACCACCGCCTGCCGCTTGGTGTGATAGCGCGCGATCTTGACCGCGTTCTCGACCGCCTCCGCACCGGAGTTGAGCAGAACCGACTTCTTCGCGTGGTCGCCCGGGGTCAGCCGGGCCAGTTCCTCGCAGACCTCCAGATAGCCCTCGTACGGGGTGACCATCGCGCAGGTGTGGGTGAACCGGGTCAGCTGCTCGGTGGCGCGGCGCACCACGGCCTCGGCGCTGTTGCCCACCGAGGTGACGGCGATCCCCGAGCCGAAGTCGATCAGCGCGTTGCCGTCCACGTCCTCGACGATCCCGCCGCCGGCCCGCCGGACGAAGACCGGCATCACGGTGCCGATCCCGTTGGCCACCGTCGCCTGCTTGCGCGCCATCAGCTCGACGGAGCGCGGCCCCGGGATCTCGGTGACCAGCCGGCGCTTCTGGGGGAGTGCGGGTCCTCCGGTCAGTTCGGTCGTCGGGTCGCTCATGAGTGGACTCCTCGTCGCGAAGGGGCTGCATTCGGGCACTCCCCGGCAGGCTAGGGCGTGCCCGGCGCGACCGGCACGCACCACCGCGGAGTGGACGGCGCGCGCTTTTGGCCACTTCGTCGTGCGGCGCACCACCTCGTCGCGCGGCGCGTGCCGCAGGAGGTACCCCTCAGCGGGAGAACGAGGGGCGGCGCGGCGGCGCGGGGCAGATGCGCTGGCCTTCCTCGTCGAAGACATACATCTGGTCGAGGTCGATCAGCAGCGGAACCCGTTCCCCCAGCCGGGGTTGCGCGTCCGCGCTGGTGCGCACCACCAGGCCGTCGGTGATCCGGCCGGCGGCGGTGGGCGGCGGCGGGGCCGCGCCCGGCGGCTCGTTCCGCCGCTCGGCCTCCGGCCGTTCGGCGCCCTCGCTCCGGCTGAGATAGCGCCCGACCAGCCGCCGCAGCGGCGCCTTCCGCCCGGCGCGCTGCCCCCGCGCGCGGCGCGCGGCGGGCGGGCGGGGCGCCTCCAGACCCTCGACGCGCGCCGGGTGCGCGCCGGTCGAAACATGCACCAGCGACTCGTGCCCCTGGAACTCCACGTGCTGCACCACCCCGTTGAGCAGCGCCTCCGTCGGACGCATCTCCTGCGGGCTGGCGATCCTGGCCGCCTCCGAGCGCAACCCCACGGTGATCTCCCGCCCCATCTGCACCCGCAGCATCTGGTGGTCGGGGGAGAGCGGCTGCGGGAGTTGGATGCGCTGGGTGCCGAAGTCGATGTTCAGCCGGCCGTCCAGCGGCGCGTGCACGGCGGCCCGCAGCAGGTTGATCCTCGGGGTGCCGACGAACGCCGCGACGAAAACGTTCTCCGGCCGCTGGTACACCTCCCGGGCCGGACCGATCTGCTGGATCACCCCGTCCCGCATCACCGCCACCCGGTCGCCCAGCGACATCGCCTCCGCCTGGTCGTGCGTCACATAGACGGTGGTGACGCCGAGATGTCGGGTGAGCGTGGCGATCTCGGCGCGCAGCCGGGTGCGGAGCTTGGCGTCGAGGTTGGACAGCGGCTCGTCCAGCAGGAACGCGGACGGCCGGCGGACGATGGCGCGCCCCATCGCGACCCGCTGCCGTTCGCCGCCGGAGAGTTGGGCCGGCAGCCGGTCCAACAGGTCCTCGATGCCCAGCAGTCGGGCGGTCTCCCGCACCTGGTTGGTGGTGTCGCGGCCCGGGGACTCGATCTTCAGCGGGAAGCTGATGTTCTGCTGGCCGGTCATGTTGGGGTAGAGGGCGTAGTGCTGGAAGACCATCGCCAGCTGGCGTTCGCCGGGCGGTACCGCGTTGGCCAGCTCGCCGTCGAGCAGCAGTTCCCCCGAGGTGATGTCCTCAAGACCGGCGATCATGCGCAGCACCGTCGTCTTGCCGCAGCCCGAGGGGCCGAGCAGGACCACGAACTCGCCGGGAGAGATGTCGAGCGACAGCCGGTTCACGGCCACCACGTCCCGTGGATAGATCTTCGTCACGTCTCGCAGGGAGATGGCGCGTGTCATGCCGTTCCGCCCGTGGCTGTTCTTGAGTCAGAGGTGAGCCAGGAAAGTAGCGCACCAGTTGTCCCAGCGGAACGGTTTTGCACAAGTTGCCCCCTCGCATATTCCCCGGCCCCGCCGGCGGGGGCCCGGGGACGGCCGCGACGCGACGTCAACCCGCGCGCCGGGCACGGCGCTTGGCATCATGGGGACCGTGAACAGCGACGGCACCAGGGAACCATGGCGCACGCCCCAGGAGACGCCCGGCGGCACGCCGGTGGTTCCGCCACCGCCGGCCGCGCCTCCGGCGCCGAGGGCACCAGCGGACGAGGCGGAACTCCCGCCGCTCAAGCGGTGGTTGCGCGTCCCGCGCCCCGCCGCGCGCCCAGGCGTCTGGCGTCCGGGCCATGTGCCCAGGCCGCCCGAGGACCCCGACCGGCTCAGCGACCGCGAACTGCACGGCGGCGCGCTGCTGGCGGCGCTGACCGGCTGGCTGGTGTGGTCGCTGTACGCGAACGACGTCTTCGTGTTCGGCTGGGTGACCGAGCCGTTGGACTGGCTGGGCGTCGCGTCGTGGGAGGCGCGCGGCGCCCGGGTCGCCGTCCCCTATCTCTACGAACTGCTGCTGCTGGTCGCGCTGGTGTGCGCCTTCGGCCGGCTGGGCAACGCGCCCCGGCTGTGGCGGCGTTGGCGCCCGACCGTGCTGCGCGCCTGGTCGGGGCGGCCGGACATCGAGGTCCAGGACCGGAGGGTGACCGTGCGGGCGGCCGCCGCGCTGGTCGCGGCCTACGCGGTCTGGCGGCTGAGCTTCAACGGGACCTGGCTGTTCTGGCTCGACCCGTTCTACGGCGCCGTGCCCGACGACTGGGGCCACCCCATGACGGCCTACACCGTCGCCTACAACATCTACTACGTCCTCTACACCCTGCTCCTGGTGCTGCTTTTCGGCGCCCTCGGCGACTGGCGGGCGGTCTGGCGCCGCTTCCCGCCCGCCCGGCTCACCGGCCGGAACGTCGCGGGCAGCGCGCGGGAACGGGCCGAGGTGGCGCGGCTGACGGAGTTCACCGAGCTGCGGGCCGCCGGCGCCGGCGAGGCCGCCGAACGGCTGCTCGCCGAGGTCGACGGCGGCACCATGGGCGACCTCGACTACGCCCGCATCCAGCACGCCTGGCGCTCCGTGGTGGCCAGGCCGACGGAGCTGCCGGCGTTCGACGAGGCGGTACGGCGGGACGGCTCGGCCGCGTTCGTCCACCCCTCGGGCGACCGCGACCTGCCGGTGCGCGCCGCCCAGCACGACCTGCTCACCCGCCAGGTGCGGATCGGCACCGCCGTGGACGAGGAGCGCAACGCGCACGAGTACCGGGGCGTCGACATCGCCCTGGACCCGGCCCTGTTGAACACCTCGCTGCTGGCCGTGGGCCCGCCCGGCGCCGGCAAGACCGGGCGGGTGGTGCGGCCCGTCGTGGAGTCGCTCTGCCTCCAGGCGCTGGCCGGCCAGGCCGCCGTGGTCGCGGTCGGCAGCGCGGCCAGCGGGCTCGGACCCGACGCGGCGTTCGACATCGTGCTGCGGGTCGGCGACCCGGCCAGCACCCACCAACTGGCGCTCTACGGCGCCGCGCACGACACCGACGAGGCCGCCGCGCTGCTGTCCGAGGCGCTGCTGGGCGGCACCCAGGCCGAGACGCGGGAGGCCGCCGCCGCGCTGGTGCAGCTGATCGGCCCGTACCACGCGGCCTACGGCCGGCTGCCCGGCGTGCCCGAGCTGCGCGCCATGCTGGACGGGGCGCCCGCGCTGCTGGCCAGCCTCCGCGAGGACCTGGCGCTGGCCGGCGCCCACCACCAGCAGCGCGAACTCGACGCCAGGGAACGGGCCGCCGCCCGCCCCGACGACCCCGGGCAGCGGCTCGCCGACCGGCTGGCGGTGCTGGACCGGGCCGGCTTCTCCGTCGAGGCGGCGGCCCGGCCGTTCTCGATGGCCACGCTGGTCCACCCGCTGCGGGTCAGGATCGACCTGCCGGCCACCGGCCACACCGAGGCCGGACGGATCATCACCCGGCTGCTGCTCGCGCAGTTCACCACCGCCGTCGTCAACCGCCCCGACCGTTCGCTCTTCGCGGTGCTGGTGCTGGACGACGCGACCGCCGCCGTCACCCAGGGCACCGTGCGGGGGCTGGCGCAGCTGCGCGGCGCCAACGCGGGCGCCGTGCTGGCGCTGCGCACCCTCGACGACGTGCCGCCGGAGCTGCGCGCCGGGCTGCTGGGCGCGGTGGGCTGCCGGATGGCGTTCGCGGGGATCACGACCTGGGACGCGGAGCACTTCGCGCATGTCTGGGGCACCGCGTGGACCGAGGACCAGGACATCACCAAGACGCCCGACCGCACCGGCGGCTTCGTCCGCAAGACGGTGCGCGGGGTGCGGCGGCTGTTCACCGGCCGGGACACCACGACGGACTCCGTCACCGTGCGGCGGGTGGAGCGGCAGCGCTGGTCGGCGTCCGAGCTGGCGCACCGGGTGCCGCCGCGGCACGCGGTGCTCTCCACGACCTCGGCCGCCGGCGAGCCGGGGCCGCCGGTGCTGGTGCGCCTTGGCTGAGGGCCCGCGCCCGCGCGGCCCGCGCGTCTGGTGCGGCGGGTGGCGCGGCGGGTGGCGGCGGGTGGCCGATACCGCCCGATGGGGACCAACGGCCCATGGGGCGGCGTGACCGGCCACGATACGGTTCGTCATGACGCGCCCCGCCGGCCCTAGGTGATCCATGCGCCCCACTCTCGCCGCCCTCGTGCACCACTCAGCGCTTCGGCTTCGGGTCCTGTCGGGGGAGGAACGGCTGGACACCGAGGTGCGCTGGGCGCACACCAGCGAGATGAGCGACCCGACGCCCTATCTGGACGGCGGGGAGCTGCTGTTGACGATCGGCCTGAAGCTGCCGGTGGACGACGCCGAGGAGATGCGCGCCTATGTGGCGCGGCTGGCCGGGGCCGGCGTGGTGGGCCTCGGCTTCGGGATCGGCGTCAACCACCCCGAGGTGACACCGGAGTTGCTGGCCGCCGTGCGGGAGGTGGGGCTGCCGCTGCTTGAGGTGCCCCGGCCGACGCCGTTCATCGCCATCAGCAAGGCCGTCTCGGCGGCCATCGCCGCCGAGCAGTACCGCACCGTCACCGCCGGCTTCGCCGCGCAGCGCGAGCTGACCCGCGCCGCGCTCGCGCCCGAGGGGCCCGAGGCGCTGCTGGGCCGGCTGGCCACCGAGGTGGGCGGCTGGGCCGCGCTCTTCGACCGGGCGGGCGCGGTGACGGCGGTCGCGCCGGGCTGGGCCGCGCGGCGGGCCGGGCTGCTGGCCGACGAGGTCCGCCGGCTCGGCGACCGGCCGGCGCCGGCCAGCACCGTGTGCGCCGCGCCGGGCGGCGAGACCGGCGACGCGGACCGGGTCGAACTCCAGTCGGTCGGCACCGGAACGCGCGGCCGCGCCGTGCTGGCCATCGGAACGGAGGCCCCGCTCGGCACCTCGGGCCGCTACGCCGTGCAGGCCGCCGTCGCGCTGCTTACCCTGGTCACCGAGCGTTCGGTCGCCTACCAGCGGGCCGAGTCCCGGCTCGGCGGCGCCGTGCTGCGGATGCTGCTCAGCGGCGAGCCGGACCACGCGCGGGCGGTCGCCGGCCAGCTCTACGGCGGCCTGTTGGACGCCCCGCTGCGGGTGTTGGCCGCCGAGGGCGAAGATCCGGAGCGGCTGGCGGCTTTCGGCCAGCTCGTGGAGGGCGCGGCGGCCAGGGCGGGGGAGTCGGTGCTCGCCGCGCCGGACGGCGAGGGGCTGGTGCTGCTGCTGGCGGACGGCGGGGGAACGCAGGCCGCCTGCGCCAAGCACGCCGAGTCGGCGGGCGAGGGCCTGGTGCTCGGCCTGTCGGCGCCGACCGGGCTGGCGCACGCCTCGCTCGCCTACCAGCAGGCCAGGGAGGCGCTGTTGGTGGCCAGACGGCGGGGCAGGGCGTGGGTGGAGCACGACGACGTGGCGACGGGTTCGCTGCTGCCGCTGCTCGGGGACGAGGCGGTGCGGGCGTTCGCCGACGGGATGCTGCGGTCGCTGCGCGAGCACGACCGCTCGGGGCGCGGCGACCTGCTGGCCTCGCTGCGGGCCTGGCTCTCCCGGCACGGCCAGTGGGACGCGGCGGCCGCCGACCTGGGGGTGCACCGGCACACGCTGCGGTACCGGATGCGGCGGGTCGAGGAGATCCTGGACCGTTCGCTGGACGACCCGGACTTGCGGATGGAGCTGTGGCTGGCGCTCAAGGCCAGCGGCCTGGCGACCCCGCCGGGCCCGCGCGGCTGAGCGCGCGCCGCCGCCGGGCGCCGGGCAGGCAACGGTCCGGTGCGCCCGCCCCCGTTACGACGAAAGGGCGCGTCCGCCCGCCGCGCCGCTACGAACCGGACAAGAGGCCGGGCCGCCCGAACCGCCTACGGTGGGAAGGGCGAGCGGCCCGCCGAGGCGCGCCCGCACGCTGGGAGTCCGACAGAAGCATCCCCAACACCCGGAAGGGCGGACCGCGATGACGCAAGCCACCTCCCCCCAGCCGTTCTGGCTCGCCGGCCGCGCGGTGCGCGGCGAGGACACCCTGGAGGTCACCTCGCCCTGGGACGGTCGCACGGTCGGCACCGTCTCGGTGCCCACGGCCGCGCAGACCGAGGAGGCGGTGGCGGCGGCCGCGCGGGTCGCGCCGGAGTTCGCCGCGAGCCCCGCCCATGTCAGGGCCGCCGCCCTGGACTTGGCGCGCGCCCGGCTCGCCGAGCGCGCCGACGAGCTGGCCGAGCTGATCTCCGCCGAGAACGGCAAGCCGCTGAAGTGGGCGAAGGTCGAGGTGGCGCGCTGCCTCTCGGTCTTCCGCTGGGCGGCCGACGAGGCGCGGCGGTTCAACGGCGGCACCGCCCAGCGGCTCGACGCGGACGCCGGCGGCACCGGCCGGCTGGCGCTGACCCGCCGCGTCCCCTACGGCCCGGTGCTGGGCATCGCGCCGTTCAACTTCCCGCTCAACCTGTGCGCCCACAAGGTCGCCCCGGCGCTCGCCGCCGGCGCGCCCATCGTGCTCAAGCCGGCGCCCGCCACCCCGCTCTCCGCGCTGGTGCTGGGCGAGGTGCTGGCCGAGACGGAGCTGCCGGCCGGCGCGTTCAGCGTGCTGCCGGTGCCCAACGACGCGATGCCGGCGCTGGTTTCGGACGAGCGGCTGCCGATCATCTCGTTCACCGGCTCGGTGCCGGTCGGCTGGTCCATCAGGGACGCGGTGCCGCGCAAGCGGGTCACCCTGGAGCTGGGCGGCAACGGCGCGGCCGTGGTGCTCGGCGACTACGCGGCCGACGCCGACCTGGACTGGGCGGCCGAGCGGATCGCCACGTTCTCCAACTACCAGGCGGGGCAGTCCTGCATCGCGGTGCAGCGGGTGATCGTCGACGCCGCCGTGCACGACCGGCTGGTGCCCCGGCTGGTCGCCGCCGTGGAGGCCCTGGTCACCGGCGACCCCTCCGACCCGGCCACCGATGTCGGGCCGCTGGTCAGCGAGGACGCGGCGCGGCGGGTCGAGGACTGGGTGGGCCAGGCCGTCGCCGGCGGCGCCCGGGTGCTGACCGGCGGCACCCGGGAGGGCGCCAGCTACGCGCCGACCGTGCTCGCCGACGTGCCGGCCGACGCGAGGATCTCCTGCGAGGAGGTCTTCGGCCCGGTGCTGTCGGTGACCAGCGTGCCCGACGAGGCCGCCGCGTTCGCCGCCGCCAACGACTCGACGTTCGGCCTCCAGGCCGGCGTCTTCACCCACGACCTCCAGGCCGCCTTCCGCGCCCACCGGGCGCTGGAGGTCGGCGGCGTCGTCATCGGCGACGTGCCGTCCTACCGCGCCGACCAGATGCCCTACGGCGGCGTCAAGCAGTCCGGCGTCGGCCGGGAGGGCGTCCGCTTCGCGATGGAGGACTACAGCTACGAGCGGGTGATGGTGCTCACGGGGCTTGAGCTGTAACCGGGCGCGCCCACGGGGGAGGGCACCGGCCGCACGGCCGCCGAGGGCTGCCTCGCGTCAGTGCGGCCGGTGTCGCGGTGTGAAGTGAGTGTGAAGGGAGAAGAGAAGCCGTCTTCCCGTCCTCGAATCGCTGGCATAACCCAGGAAAGCCACGAGGGAGGGGAAGAACGCCATGCGGGTGGTCGAGTTGTCGGTGACCGAGGGGGGCACCGAACGCGTGCTGGTCCAGGTGCGGGAGTCCGAGACGGACGCGGAACCGGGCGTGGTGCCCGTCGGCAGGACGGGGGAGCCGCCCGTCAGGCGGGCGGCGCGTTCCCTGGACACGATGGTGGATGTCGTCCGCCCGATCGCCGAACGGTTGGTGACCCGGCTGTCGGACATGGCGCAGCCACCCGACGAGGTCAGCCTGGACTTCGGCATCTCGCTGACGGCCGAGGCCGACGTGTTGATCGCCAGCACCTCGGGGGAGGCCAACTTCTCCGTCACGCTGACCTGGCAGGGGCGGCAGCGGGATCAGTCTTGAGCACCCCCGAACCGGTGCCGCTGGCCGGTGGCGTCCTGCGGGTGCTGCGCCCCGACGGCGCGGTGGCGGGCGCCGCCTTCCTGGTCACCGACCGGCTGGCGGTCACCTGCGCCCATGTGGTCGGCACCGGCGACGTGCGGCCCGGCCAGCAGGTCGGGGTGGATGTCGGCGTCGCCGGTGGCCCCGGCCCCTTCCCCGCGACGGTTCGGGAGTGGCACCCCGACGCCGATGTCGCCGTGCTGGAGACGGCCGAACCCCTGCCCGGCACCCGGCCGGTGCCGCTGGTGGAGACCGGGGACCTCCTGTGGGGCCACCGCGCCAGGACGCTCGGCTTCCCCAGGCACCACGACCGGGGCGTGTGGCATTCGGCCGTGCTGCGGCAGCGACAGGGCAACGGCTGGCTCCAGTTCGAGCAGGCCGCCGACGGACGGTATCCCGTCCGCCGGGGCTTCAGCGGAGCACCGGTCTGGGATGACGAACTGGCCGCCGTGGTCGGCATGGTCGTCGCGGCCGATCTCGGCAACCCGGTGGCCTTTCTGATCCCCACCGCCCAGCTCGTGGCCGCCGCGCCCTCGCTGCGCGAGGTGGTCGGCCCGCCGTCCCCCTTCCCCGGCCTTGAGGCATACCAGGAAAGCGACGCCCCGGCCTTCTTCGGGCGGGACGAGGAGAGCGAACGGATCACGCGCCTGGTGCTCGACCATCCCCTGGTCACCGTCCTCGGCGCCTCCGGCTGCGGCAAGTCCTCCGTGGTCCGGGCCGGCGTGCTGCCGAGGCTGCGCGCGGCGGGCCTGGCGACCTGCGTGCTGCCGCGCACCCGGGACCTGCTCGGCGCGATCGCCACCGGCCTGACGGCGGTGGCCCAGCCCGAGCTGCGGGGCCGGGCGCAGCGGGACGAGGTCCGGGCGACGCGGCGCGAGTTGACGGAGGGCGGGCTGCCCGAGGTACTGGACCAGATCCGTGCCACGCGTGGCGTCGACGGCGTCGTCATCGTCGTGGACCAGTTGGAGGAGCTGCTGACCCAGGTGGACGCCACCGTGGCGCTTGCCCTGTTGTTCGGGAGCGACCCGCCCGAGGGCTTGCGGGTGCTCACGACGCTCCGCGTGGACCTTCTGCCGCCCGTGGAGGAGAACCCCCTGCTGGGCCGCGCGGTGCGGGGCGCCACGTTCCTGCTCCCGCAGATGACCGCCCGCCAGATCCGCGCGGCGGTGACCGGCCCCGTCGCCCGGGTGCCGGCCGTCTCGTACCAGGACGGGCTGATCGACCGGATCGTCGGGGACGTGGGGAACGCGGCGGGCGTGCTGCCGCTGCTGGGCTTCACTCTCGACCAGCTCTGGCGCGAACAGCGGGCCGGGCTGCTGACCCAGCGGGCGTACGCCCGGCTGGGCGGCGTGCACGGAGCGCTCGCCGAACGGGCGGAGCGCACCTGGGAGTCGTACACGGCCGAGGGAACGGACGCGACGGCCACCGCGGATGCCCGGCGACTGCTGACCCGGCTGATCCGGCTTCCGCCGGGCACCCACACCCCCGTCCGTCGGACGGTGCGCCGCGCCGAGCTGTCCGACGGCGAGTGGGAGGCCGCGCGCACCCTGGCCGATCAGCGGCTCCTGGTGATCGCGCCTCCGGCGACGGAGGCGGACGCCCGGTTCGGGGAGAGCGTCGAACTGGCCCACGAGGCGCTCATCAGCGGCTGGCCGAGGCTGAGTTCCTGGGCGGAGGCGGATCGTGACTTTCTCGCCTGGTACGAGCGGCTGCGTCAGGACCGGGAACGCTGGGTGGCGGCCGGGAACCCGGACGACCTGTTGCCGGGGGCGACGGACCTGGCGGCGGCGGACCGCTGGGTGGCGGAGCGCCGCGACGACATCGACGCGGCGGCGTTGGATTTCCTCGCCCGGGGTCGGGTGCGGCGGCGACGCCAACTGCGGCTGCGTCGGGGCCTGTTCGGCACGGCCGGCACGGTCGCCCTGGTGATCGTCGTGCTGGCGGCGCTCTTCGTCTCCCAGACCCGGGTGAGCGCGACCCGCGACGCGGAGTCGGACTCCCGGGCCCTGGCGGGCTCCTCCGCCGCCTCGCTGACGTCCGATCCGGCTCTCGCGGCGATATACGCGCTGGCGGCCTACGAGCGGGCGCCCACCGACGAGGCCAGGGACGCGCTGCTCCAGACGTATGTCACGTACGGAGGAACCGAGTTGGTCATGTCCGGGCTCCGTGGCGGCGTGCGGAGGATCGCGGCCAGCGGCGACGGACGGGTCGTTCTGACGACGGGGCGGGAGGGGCAGGCCACGGTGTTCCGCCGGGACGAAACCGGCCAGCTGTCCAGGGACCCCGTTCCGTTCGGCGACGACTACGCCATCTACCCCTTCGTGTCGCCGGGCGGGGAACGCTTCGGTTTCGTGACCTCCTCCGGTGCGCTCGTCTGGTATCCGTCGGACGACCTCGGCGACGGCCACGTCCTGCCCGGCCGGGATTTCGCGATGGACGAGGGGAGTTGGAACTCGGAGCAGCGGCGCATCGCCGTCTCCCAGGACGGAGATCGCGTCGTGGCCGCCGCTCTCGGCAACCAGCTGTTCCGCTGGGACCTGGGAGACGGCACCATGGCCGACCCCCTGACGCTGGGAGACGGAAGCGTCATCCACGACGTGTGGTTCGGAAGTGACCCCGACCATGCCCTGGTCGAGGTGGAACCGGACATCCCGCCGGAGGAACTGGGGGAGTCGGGCAACGGAGGGGCCGGCCACGACGTGCTCCGCGTCGACCTGCGGTCGGGCGAGACCACCACGGTCGTCGAGGACATCGCCAGCGCCACGTTCTCCGGGGACGGCACCACGATGGCGTTCTGCGACCTGGACGACACCCTGCATGTGGGCCGCGTCGACGAGCCCGTCCACACCTCTCTTCCGGACACCTGCTACCTCACTCCGCCCGCACTCGACCACACCGGCCGGTACGTCAGCGACGGGGTGCGGCCGCCGACCGTCTACCGCCTGTCGGGAGACGGCGAGGCCGTCACCCTGCCCAAGCCCACGGGGAACGTCCTGACCGCCGAGCACGAGGTCACCCCGCACGGAGCGATCCTCCAGGACGGTGGCCGCCGCTACCACCTGGTCGCGGCCCCCGACGCGGTGATGCTGATCGAGCAGGACCTCGCCCAGACCCCCTCGTTCCGTTCCTACGCTCTCCTCCGGGAGGGCGACCGGATGCTGGCGTACTCGGACGACCGCGACGGGGACGGGGTCTCCGACGGGGACGGGCGTAGCCAGCTGACGCTGTACGACATCGCGGACTACCCGGAGAGGCTGGAGGAACTCGCGGCGGTGGAGCGGTCGGATGCCACGTTCACTCCCGACCAGTTCCGCGTCGTGCCGACCTTTGAACCGGGCGGCCTGATGGCGGATGTCATGACCGGCGAGGGCTCGGTCGTGATCCGCGACATCGAGACCCTGGAAGCGGTCGCGGAGCTCCGCGTGACACCGCCGCCCACGGCGCCACATCCCAACCTGGTTCCCGGAGTCGAGATGCTGTTCCAGGCGGACGGCCGCCTGGTCACCCGCTCGGGGAACGTGGTCGAACGGTGGGACGCCGCCACGGGCCGGCGGATCGACCGCGTGGACCTCGCCGATCTGGGGCTGCTCAGCGACGACCCGCGGCACGCCGAGTCGTTCCGGATCGTCTCGACGTCGATGCCGGGCCGGGTGGCGGTGGTCAACGGAGGGCACGAGGTCCGCGTGGTGGACCTGAGTTCCGGCCGCGAGGTTCCCGAGCTGCGGGTCGACACGGGCGGCCCCGTCAACACCGTGGTCTTCAACGCGCACGACGAGCGCCACCTGATCGTCGTGCGAGACCGCACCGCCTGGGAGCAGTGGCGGCTGCCGTCGCCACGGGACGGCGAACCGGCGCACCGCGTGACCGGGCCGACCGCCCTCTGCACCGGCTGCCCGGCCAGCTATGTGATCGCGCCGACCATCCGGCCGGACGGCCGGTTCCAACTCGCCAGTGGCGGCGAGGTCCGGATCTACGACCACGACTCCGCCAACCCCGTCGAGCGATGGAGCGTCGGCCACGGCGGGGACTTCTTCGCCACCTCGTCCGACGGGAACGTCCTGTTCTATGCCCGGGGGTCCGAGGCCGTGGGCTGGAGTGACCAGGAACTCGTGTCCGTGATCCGTCTCGACGAGGTCGACGAGTGGCGCGACACGGCCTGCCGCGTCATCGGCTGGCTGACGATCACGGACGGCGAGACCGTGCGGGAGGCAACCGGCATCTCGACCGAGGGGCTGTGCGATCCGCCCGAGGAGGACGATCGTCCCGCGCCGCCCGGGGAGCCGGACGAGCGGACCGCCTGAGGCGCGCGTGCACGAGGTGGCACGCCGCCCACTCCCCGCTCAGTCCCGTTCAGTCCGCGGTGTCCCCGGTGTCCCCGGTGGCCGTCGGCCTGACGGCCACCACCAGGTCGCGGGTGATCGCCTGGTCCACGCGGTGGGCGAAGCCCAGATAGGGCTCCGACTCCCGCACGTCGAGGCCCGCTTCGGCCAGCAGCGCGGTCAGCTCGGCGCGGCGGGCCACCAGGGTGTTCCAGGAGATCCCGATCGCCCCGCCCGGGCGCAGCAGCCGGTGCCAGACCGGCAGCGCCTCGGCCAGCAGCGGCAGCGGGCTGCGGCTGCGCGTCGGCCCGCCGGCGTCCCGCGACCGGCTGCCGTGCTGCACCCCGTAGGGCGCGTCCGTCACGATCAGATCGAACGAGCCGGCCGGGAAGAAGTCGCCGGCGGCCGTGGTGTCCGCGTTGACGGCGGTCACGTCGATGGTCTCGCCCGCCCGGTAGCGCTCCTTGTCCACGCCGAGCGTGACGGCCAGCCGCCGCCCGATGGTGCGGTGGTGGCGCCGCACCGGGCCGAGGTCGGCGCGGTGCTTGATCCGGCTGTTCCTCAGCCACTGCCGGAAGAAGTTCTGGTAGGCGTCGAAGCTCTTGGTGTCGCGCTCCACGCCCGCCGCGTCGAGGCCGTACATCACCGCCTGGTTGAGGGTGGTGCCGCGCCCGGCCAGCGGGTCGAGGACCCGCAGTCGCCGCGTCAGCAGCCGCTCGGGCCGGGCGCAGGAGAACGCCGTCACGTTGAGCAGCAGCTTGGTGAAGTCCTCGTTGGTCTTGCCGACGTACTTCTGGATGGTGATCAGGTCGTCGGGGAACGCGTCCAGCCGCTCCACGGGCAACGGGGTCAGCGTCTCGCCGGTCCGCTCGAAGAGGGCGTAGAGCCCGGAGAGGTTGGCGAGCTGGGCGAGGTCGTCCCCGCCCAGCCGGGGCGCGCGGAAGGTCAGATAGCGCACGCCGCCCAGCGTGCGCTCCTCGATCTCCTCGATCCGCCCGCCGAGCACCGTCTCGTTCAGCACCAGCAGCTCGGCGCGGGCGAGGCGCGCCGACTCCTGGGCATAGACCCGGTTGTGCGAGGGGAGCAGCAGAAAGGCGTAGTCGTGCGTGGCATCCATCGCCGCGCACTCTATCCGCCGGGCGAGGGTCAGCCGAACTCCAGCCGGTCCACCCGCACCGGGCCGCGCACCGTCAGCCGCAGCGTGCGCACCCCGCCCACCGGCTCGGGCAGCGTCACGGCCAACGGCCGGTAGGCGTAGCGGTCGGCGCCGGCCGGCACCTCGGCGCTCGCCGCCACCTCGCCCAGCGTCACCGTCAGCCGGCCGCCGGCGCCGGTCGCGGCGGCCACCACCGTCACCTTCGCCACGCCGTCGCCCAGGTCGCAGGCCAGATAGCCGAGTTCGGCGACGCCGCCGTCCCGGGGCGTCACCGCGTCGCCGGCGACCTGCGTCAGGTCGACCAGCTCGGCGCCGGCCACCGTGTCGAAGTCGGCGGCCACCAGGCCCCGTTCGCGCACCGGCCGGGGCGCGGCCGGTTCGCCGGCGACCTGCCAGTCGACGCGGCAGCGGATGTCCCGGCTGGACGCCCCGACCTCGAACCGGTAGCCGCCGGGCGCCACCAGCCACCGGGAACGTGCCACGTCCCAGTGCCCCAGCGCCTCGCTCGCCGGGGCCCGCAGGGTGACGGTCACCCGCTCGCCCGGCGCGCAGGCGATCCGCCGGTGGGCCACCAACCAGCGGTGCGGGCGCGGGACTTCGGGGTCGACGGCGGAGGCGTAGAGCTGCACCACCTCGTCGCCGGCGCGGTCCCCGACGTTGGCCACGGTCACCCGGGCGACCAGCTCCCCGTCCTCCTCGGCGACGGTCAGCCCGGAGTGCTCGAAGCGGGTGTAGGACAGGCCGTGCCCGAACGGGTAGAGCGGCTCGCCGTCGAAGTAGAGATAGGTGGTGCGGGCCGTGATCAGGTCGTGGTCGCGGATGTCCGGCAGGTCGGCGTCCCGCGCGTACCAGGTCTGGGGCAGCCGGCCGGCCGGCGCGACGTCGCCGGTGAGCACCCGGGCCAGTGCGGTGCCGGCGGCCTGCCCGCCGTGCGCGGTCCACAGCAGCGCCGGCAGCGCGGCGTCCGCTTCGCCGACGGCGTACGGGTAGGAGGAGACCAGCACCAGCACGGTGTTCGGGTTGGCCGCGTGGGCCGCGCGCCAGAGCGCGTCCTGGGCCGGCGGCAGCTCCAGGGTGGCGCGGTCCTCGGTCTCCCGGCCGTTGATGTGCGGGTCGTTGCCCAGCACCAGCACCGCGACGTCCGCGCCGGCCGCCGCCTCGGCGACCGCGTCGGCGCCGGAGCGCAGCGTCTCGACGAGGAGTTCGGTGCCGTCCTCGCCGGGCGCGGCAACCTTCAGGCCCTCGGCGGCGACCACCACCGGGCGACCGCTCGCCCGATGGACCAGGAGGTGACCTTCGCCGTGCGGCTCCAGCGTGAAGACCTCCCGCACCACCCAGCCGCCCGGCTGCTCAGCCGAGGCGCGCACCAGGCCGTCGTCGGCGACCGACAGATACCGCCCGTCGGGCGCGGAGAACGTCAAAGCGCCGCCGCTCCAGTCGAGCAGCCGCAGCTCGGTGGCCGTCTCCTCGGGCCCGAAGGACAGCGGCGGCAGGTCGGTGCGGCCGGCGAGCAGCGCCGGGTCCAGCGCGCCGGCGTCGCGTGCGGCCGCCCCTTCCCCGGCCGCCTCCGGCACCGTCAGCCAGCCGTCGCCAGCCCGCAGCCGCACCAGATCGGCGCCGTCGTGCCAGCTCACCTGGCCGACGCCCGGGTGGGCGCGCAGCCCGTCCAGCGGGCTGACCCGGTGCAGCAGCGTGCCGCTGTACCAGTCCAGCTTGACCTCGTCGGCCAACGGGCCCAGCACCGCGACGGAACGGCCCGGCGCCAGCGGCAGCAGCCCGTCGTTGCGCAGCAGCACCACGGCCTGCTCGGCGGCCTCCACCGCCAACTCCCGGTGCGCGGCGGTGTCATGCGCCGGACCGTTACCGTCCTCGGCGTCCCCGGCGGTCCCGGCACCCTCGGCGGCGAACGGGTCGAGGTCCGGGTCGAACTCGCCCAGCCGGAACCGCATCGCCAGCAGCCGGGCGGCCGCCCGGTCGACGTCCGCCTCGTCGATCAGCCCGCGCTCCAGCGCCTCGGTCAGCCGGGCCACCGTGGGCGCGGAGTCCTCGCCGTGGTCGGTGAAGCTGTCCACACCGGCGCGCAGCGCGGCCGCCAACCCGGCCGCGTGGTCCGGGAGATACCCCTGGGAGCCGGCGATGTTGCTGGGCGCGCCGGCGTCCGAGCAGACCACCAGCGGCTCGGCCGCGTGCCGGCGCAGGCCGGCCAGCAGCGGCGAGAGATGGTTGGGCCGCCCGTTGACCAGGTTGTACGCCGGCATCACCCCGGCCACCGCGCCCGCCCGCACCGGGCCGACGAACGCGGGCAGCTCGTACTCGCGCAGCACCCTGGCCCGCAGCGAGGTGCTGGCGGTGTCGCGGTCCACCTCGTGGTTGTGCGCCAGCCAGTGCTTGAGCACGGGCGCGGTGCGCCGGTAGACGGGGTGGTCGCCGGCCAGGCCCCGGGTGTAGGCGGCGGCCAGGCTCGCGGTGAGCAGCGGGTCCTCGGCGTAGCCCTCCTCGTTGCGGCCCCACAGCGGGTGGCGCAGCAGGTTGACCGTGGGCGACCAGACGTTGAGGCCGACGCGCGGGTCCTTGGCGCGCATCGCCCGCACCTCGCGGCCCACCGCCTCGCCCACCGCGCGCACCAGCTCCGCGTTCCAGGTCGCGCCCAGCCCCACGGCCTGCGGGAAGACGGTGGCGCCGCCCATCCACGCCACCCCGTGCAGCGCCTCCTGCCCGGTGCGGAACGCGGCGAGCCCCAGCCGTTCGACGGCCGGCGCGAACTGGTGCAGCAGCGCGACCCGTTCGGGCAGCGTCAGCCGGCCGAGCAGGTCGGCCACCCGCCGCTCCACGGTCAGCGAGGGGTCCCGGAACGGCGGCGGCTCGGCAGTCACAGGGGCGTCCTTAGCTCAGACGGGCAGACGGTCAGACGGCGGGGGCGGCGCGCGGCGGCTCGGCTGGGCGGCCCCGTCGCGCGCCTCGAATTCGAAGCGCTTCGATGCTCGGTTTCTGGGACGCACCCTGTCAAGCCCCGTGCGGGAGCGCACGGTTGGTGCCCGTGTTTCCTCAGGTCTGGACCGGGGGAGCGGTTCCACATTTTCTCTGAAGCGGGGGTTGTGCGCCCCGCTGGCGGGTCTTAACCTCTGCCCAACATCGAAGCGCTTCGACCAGCGCAGGACAGCGGGTCGCCGAAGCCGCCGAGCCTCTGAAGGGTTTCCGCATGTCGAACTCCCCCTCCGCACCCAGCAGGAGACGATTCCTCGCCTCGACGGCGGTGGCCGCGGCGGCGACGGCCGGCGGCGTCCCGCTGCTCAGCGCCTGCTCCTCGGACGGCGGCGGGGGCGGCGCCGAGGGCGGCAGGGTGGCGGAGAGCGAGCTGGAGAGCATCCTGCCGACCTACCGCGCCTCCGACATCGCGGTCGAGCCCGACATCCCGGCCGAGAACGGCGCCAGCCCCGGCTACACCCGCTTCATCCCCGAGGACGAACTGGGCGTCACCGTGCCCGAACCCCGGGGCAGCGGCGGCGAGTTCCGCGCGATGACCCCGCTCTGGGGCACCCCGCCGCCCGAGGGCAACGACTACTGGACCGCGATGGACGAGGCCATCGGCTCCCGGATGGTCTGGCAGACCCAGGACGGCAACACCTACGGCGAGAAGCTCGGCGCCGTGCTCGCCGGCAGCGACATCCCCGACCTGGTCTGCGTGCCCGGCTGGGAGCTACAGGGCCAGATACCGCGGGCCATCAGCAGCCGCTTCGCCGACCTCGGCCCCTATCTCTCCGGCGACAGGGTGCTGGACTACCCCAACCTCGCCGCCATCCCCACCGCCGCCTGGGAGCCGGCCATCTTCGGCGGCGCGCTGCGCGGCCTGCCCATGCCGGCCCCGCCCATCGGCGGCGTGATCCCCTTCTACCGGCAGGATGTCTTCGAGGCCGAGGGCTGGGACGTGCCCACCGACGCCGAGGACTTCATCGCCTTCTGCCGGGACATCACCTCCGCCCGCAACCGCGTCTGGGCCTGCGAGGACATGAAGTGGTCCTCGCTCATCATCCACGGCGTGCTCCCCGACAAGCCGCAGTACTGGGAGGAGGTGGACGGCCGGCTGGTCAACCGCTACGAGACCGACGCCTATCTGGAGGCACTGGACTGGACCCGGCGCCTCTTCGAGGCCGGCGTGGTCCACCCCGACGCGGTGGCCGCCCAGGGCGACGCGCTGGTCCGCTTCACCTCCGGCGAGTCGCTGATGTTCAACCAGGGCCAGGGCGTCTGGCACAACACGCTGACCGAACAGCGCGCCGCCAACCCCGAGTTCCGGATGAACGCGTTCGACTACTTCGGCGTGGACGGCGCGGACCCGGTGCTGTACGCGGGCAACGGCTCCAGCATCTGGACGTTCGTCAACAAGGACCTCCCCGAGGACCGGGTCCGCGAGGCCCTGGAGATCGCCAACTTCTGCGCCGCGCCCTACGGCACCCGGGAACACCTGCTGCGCACCTACGGCGTCCAGGACGTGCACTACACCGTCGAGGGCGACCAGCGCATCCGCACCCCGCAGGGCGAGGAGGAGGTCGTGCCGGAGACCTACACCTTCATCGCCACGCCGGGACACTTCATCGCCGCGCCCGACGTGCCGCAGCTGGTGGAGGACTGGACCGGGTGGATGCGGCGGCACATGCCCTTCGTCAAGGAGGCGATGTTCTTCGGCCGCCAGGTCCAGGAGCCCGACCAGTTCACCAACCTCAGCGACCAGTTCGAGGACCTGGAGGACGACGTGGTGCGCGGCCGGCGCTCGATCAGCGACCTCCAGGACGCGGTCGCCGAGTGGCGCCGCAACGGCGGCGACGGCCTGCGCGACTGGTACCAGCGGCTGCGCGACGACGAGTCCGCCTGACCGACCGGCCCACGACCCAACCCGAGGAGCCCCCGTGTCACCCAGCACGGTCCCCCGGCCGGCCCCGCCGCGCCGGAAGCGGTCGGACCGGCCGGCCCGACCCGCCCGCCGGGGCCGGCCCGTCGCCCGCCCGCGCGCCACCCGCAGGGGCGACCCCCGCCTCGAAGGCGGCATCGGCTTCCGCCACCGGCTGCGCCGGGACCGGACGCTGATCCTGATGACGCTGCCCTGCGTCGCGCTGCTGCTGGTCTTCGCCTACATCCCGATCGCCGGCAACGTCATCGCCTTCCAGTTCTTCAGCCCCTACGCCGGCGACGGCTTCTTCGACTCCATGGCCAACAGCGCCTGGGTGGGCCTGGAGCAGTTCGAACGGATGGTCAACGACAGCTACTTCTGGGACGCCGTCCAGAACACGCTGGTCTTCTCCGGCCTCCAGCTGTTCTTCTTCTTTCCCATCCCGATCGCGCTCGCGATCCTGATCAACAGCATCCTGCACAGCAAGGTCAGGGCCTGGGCGCAGGCCGTGCTCTACCTGCCGCACTTCTTCTCCTGGGTGCTGGTCATCACCGTCTTCCAACAGATCCTCGGCGGCGCCGGGCTGGTCGCCCAGACGCTGCGGGAGAACGGCTGGGACGACGGCTTCGACCTGATGACCAACCCCGGCTTCTTCAAGTTCCTCATCACCTTCCAGGCCATCTGGAAGGACGCCGGCTGGGGCATCATCGTCTTCCTCGCCGCGCTCTCCACCGTCAACCAGGAGCTGTACGAGTCGGCCGCCGTCGACGGCGCCGGCCGCTGGCGCCGGATCTGGCATGTGACGCTGCCCGCGCTGCGCCCGGTGATCGCGCTGCTGCTGGTGCTCCAGGTCGGCAACATGCTCACCGTCGGCATGGAGCAGTTCATGATCCAACGCACCGCCGTCGGCCCAGGCGCCTCCGAGGTGCTGGACACCTACGTGTGGAACACCGGCATCCAGAACGGCCAGTTCAGCTACGCGGCGGCCATCGGCATCGTCAAGGGCGTCTTCAGCCTGGCCCTGGTGCTGGCCGCCAACCGAGTCGCCCACGCGATGGGTGAGCAGGGGGTGTACAAGCGGTCATGACCCAGACCAGCGTCCTCGTGGAGGACGACGAGGAGACCGGGAAGCGCCGCCGGCCGCCCTGGGAGGAGCCGCCCACCCGGGTCGGGCTCACCGCCAAGGGCGCCATCCTCTCCATCGCCCTGCTCGCCGTGCTCTTCCCGCTGTGGATCGTGGTGGTCACCAGCCTGTCGGACGCCGAGACCATCTCGAAGGCCGGCGGCCTCGTGGTCTGGCCCGACGGCTTCAGCCTCGCCGCCTACCGGGAGCTGCTCTCCGGCGGCCAGGTCGCCCGCTCCATGGTGATCGCCGTCGGCATCACCCTGGTCGGCACCACCTTCAGCATGGTCGTCTCGGTGCTGGCCGCCTACGGCCTGTCCCGGCTCGGCTCGCTGTGGCACCGGCCGCTGCTGATGACGCTGCTGGCCACCATGTTCTTCGGCGGCGCCGGGCTCATCCCCACCTATCTGCTGATCCAGACCCTCGGCCTGATGAACAGCTACGCCGCGCTGATCCTGCCGATGGCGGTCAACGTCTTCAACATCCTGGTGCTGCGCGCGTTCTTCATGAACGTCGGCCAGGAGATCGTGGACAGCGCCCGCATCGACGGCGCCGGCGAGTTCCGCATCCTGATGACCATCGTGCTGCCGCTCTCCCGCGCGGTGCTCGCGGTGATCTCCCTCTTCTACGCGGTCGGCTACTGGAGCAACTGGTTCAACGGCTTCATCTACATCCAGGACCAGGAGAAGCTCCCGCTCCAGAACGTCCTCCAGCAGATCGTGATCGAGGGCGAGCGCCCCGCCGGCATGGCCCAGGTGATCGGCACCGGGCAGATCCCCAGCCTGGCCGTGCAGACCGCCGTGATGGTGCTGGCCCTGCTGCCGGTCGCCGTGCTCTCCCCGTTCGTCCAACGCCACTTCAAGAAGGGCATGTTGATCGGCGCCGTCAAGGGCTGAGCGCCCCCGAGCACCCCGTCACCGAGGAGAGCGAGTTCCCATGCCAGCGCTGAGCGACGCCACCCGGGGCCGGCTGCTCTTCGGCGGCGACTACAACCCCGAGCAGTGGCCGGAGTCCGTGTGGCGTCAGGACATCCGGCTGATGCGCGAGGCCGGGGTCAACGTCGTCACCGTCGGCGTCTTCTCCTGGGCCACCCTCGAACCCCGGCCCGGCGCCCGGGACTTCGGCTGGCTGGACCGGGTGCTCGACGGGCTGGGGGAGGCCGGCATCGGGGTCTGCCTGGCGACCCCGACCGCCTCCCCGCCGCCCTGGCTCGGCGCCCGCCACCCCGAGACCCTGCCGCGCGACGAGCACGGCTCGGTCGTCTGGTACGGCTCGCGCAACCAGTTCTGTGCCTCCTCGCCGGTCTACCGGGCGCACGCCGCCCGGATCACCACCGACCTGGCCCGCCGCTACGGCGACCACGAGGCGCTGCGGCTGTGGCACATCAACAACGAGTACGGCACCGCCTGTTGGTGCGATGAGACCGCCGCCCACTTCCGCCGTTGGCTGCGCGCCCGCTACGGCGACCTCGACGCGCTCAACACGGCCTGGGGCACCGCGTTCTGGAGCCAGCGCTACGACGCCTGGGACGAGATCATCCCGCCGCGCCGCGCCCAGTACCTGGTCAACCCCACCCAGGCGCTGGACTTCCGCCGCTTCACCAGCGACGCGCTGCTGGAGTGCTTCGTGGCCGAACGCGACATCGTCGCCGCGCACAGCCCCGAGATCCCGGTGACCACCAACCAGATGCCGCTCTTCGCCGGCCTCGACGGCTGGCGCTGGGCCGCCGAGCAGGACGTGGTCTCCGTCGACTGCTACCCCGACCCGGCCGTCGACTGGCGCGACCCGGAGGGCCCGGCGCACGGCGCGCTGGTCGCCGACCTCACCCGCTCCCAGGCGCGCGGCCCCTGGCTGCTGATGGAACAGGCCGCATCCGCCGTCAACTTCCGCGCCGTCAACGCGCCCAAGCCGCCCGGCGTGCTGCGCCAGTGGTCGCTCCAGGCCGTGGCCAGGGGCTCCGACGGGGTCTGCTTCTTCCAGTGGCGCGCCTCCCGCCAGGGCAGCGAGAAGTACCACTCGGCGATGCTCCCGCACGCCGGCCCCGCCTCCCGGGGCTTCGCCCGGGTGCGGGAGCTGGGCGCCGACCTGGCACGCCTCGCCGGCCTGGTCGGCGAGCCGGTGCGCGGCGCGCGGATCGCCGTTCTCCACGACTGGTCGGCGTGGTGGGCCAGCCAACAGCCCGGCCGGCCCTCCTCGTTGGTGGACTACCGGCGGCTGCTCGCCGGCTGGCACCACGCGCTGTGGCGGCGCAACCTGACCTGCGACCTGGCCCACCCCGAGGCCGACCTCGGCGGCTACCGGATGGTCGTCGCGCCCCATCTGCCGCTGCTCGGCGACACCGCGCTGGCCCACCTGGTCGACTTCGTCCACGGCGGCGGCACCCTGGTCTGCGGCTTCGCCACCGGCGTGACCGACGCCGACGACCGGGTGCGCCCCGGCGGCCTCGCGCCCGAACTCCGCGCCCTGCTGGGCCTCTCGACGGTCCACGAGTGGTGGCCGCTGCCGGCCGGCGCCACCCTCGCCCTCGACGACGGCACCCGGGCCGAGCTGTGGAGCGAGGACGTCGAGGTGGCCGACGCCGAGCCGCTGGCGCGCTACGCCGAGGGCGAGCTGGCCGGCCGTCCCGCCGTCACCCGTTCCCGCCGGGGCGCCGGCACCGCCTGGTATCTGACGACGCTGCCCCAACCCGAGGCGCTGGCCGCGCTGTTGGCCCGCGCGGCCGAGGCCGCCGGCGTCGGCCCCGTGCTGCCGGGGCTGCCCGAGGGCGTCGAGGCCGTCCGCCGGGGGCCCGCGCTCTTCCTGCTCAACCACACCACCGAGCCGGTCACCGTTCCCCTCCCGTCCCCCCGAACCGACCTGCTCACCGGGCGGGCCCACCCGCGCGAGCTCACCCTCGCCGGGCGCGGCGCCGCCGTGCTCACCCCCACCGAATGAAGGAGCCGCAACCGATGAAGCACCCGAAGATCCGCAACCGCCGGGGCCTTGGCACCCTGGTCCTCGCCCCCGCCGTCGCGCTGACCTGCGTGGTCGGCCTGGGCGCCGGCACCGCGCACGCCGCCGTCTTCGAGTCCTGCGACCAGTGGGGCAACTGGACCGACCCGGACGGCTACATCGTCTACAACAACATCTGGGGCTCCGGCGCCGGCAGCCAGTGCATCGAGGCCGACTCCGGCTCCCGCTGGAGCGTCACCGCCGACCACCCCAACACCGGCGGCATCAAGTCCTACCCCAACGCCAAGTGGATCGTCGGCGAGTCCATCGCCGACATCTCCACGCTGACCAGCACCTTCGACGTCTCCGTCCCCAACTCGGGCGCCTACAACACCGCCTACGACGTGTGGGACGAGAACTACGACCACGAGATAATGCTCTGGATGAACTGGACGGGCCCGGTCGGCCCGCTCGGCACCCCGGTCGGCGAGGCCACCGTCGGCGGCCACACCTGGGACGTCTACAACGGCAGCAACGGCAGCAACAACGTCTACTCGTTCCTGCGCCAGGGCAACGCCTCGTCCGGCCAGGTCGACATCCTGCCGATCCTGGACTGGATCACCGAACAGGGCTGGATGGACCAGAACGAGGTCATCGGCGACGTCCAGTTCGGCTACGAGATCACCTCCTCGGCCGGCGGACTCACCTTCCAGACCAACGAGTTCAGCGTCAACCACGGCTGAGGCAGCACCGTGGTACCGGGGGTCGGCCCGCGCCGCTCAGCGAGCGGCCGGCGCCGGCCCCGTGCTGGCGCGCACCGTCAGCGCGGGCGGCAGCAGCTCGATGCGCGGCGGCACCGACGACGGGTCGCCGCCCTCGGCCGACGCCCTGGCCCTGGCCATCACCAGCTCGACGGCCAGCCGCCCCATCTCCTGCGCCGGTATCGCCACCGAGGTCAGCGCCACCGAGGTGCCGGCCGCCACCTGCTCCGGGCAGATCGCGACCACCGAGATGTCCTCGGGCACCGCCCGCCCCTGCTGCCGCAGCAGGCCCAGCAGCGGCTCGACCGCCGCCTCGTTCTGCACCACGATCCCGGTGGTCTCGGGCCGCTCGTCGAAGATCCGCGCCAGGGTCCCGGCCACCGACTCGTAGGAGCCGTCGCAGGGCCGGTGCAGCATCCGCATCCCCAACTCGTCGGCGCGCTCCCGCACTCCGCGCACCGTCCGCTCGGCGAAGCCGGTGCGCCGCTCGTAGACGGCCGCCGCCTCGCCCACCACCGCGATGTCCCGGTGCCCCAGCTTCGCCAGGTGGTCGACGCACAGCCGCCCGGTGGCCGCGAAGTCCAGGTCCACGCAGGTCAGCCCCGTGGTGTCCGAGGGCAGCCCGATCAGCACGGCGGGCCGGGGCGTCACCCGCACCAACGGCAGCCGCTGGTCCTCCAGTTCGACGTCCATGAGGATCATCGCGTCGGCCAGCCCGCTGCCCACCACCCGCCGCGCCGCCTCCGGGCCCTCCTGCCCGGTCAGCAGCAGCACGTCGTGCGCGTGCTCCCTGGCCGTGGTCGCCACCGCGATGGCGATCTCCATCATCACCGGCAGGTACATGTCGGTCCGCAGCGGCATCATCAGCGCGATGATGTTGGACCTGCTGCTGGCCAGCGCCCGCGCCCCCGCGTTGGGGTGGTAGCCCAGCTCCCTGATGCTGCGCTCCACCCGCTCCCTGGTCGGCGCCGAGATGGTCCGCTTGCCGCTGAGGACATAGCTCACGGTGCTGGCGGAGACGCCCGCGTGCCGGGCGACCTCGGCGAGGGTGACCATAGAAACTCTCCCGTTCTCTCCCGGTACACGGTAGGCGGACCGCCGGCGGCCGCGCCGTTCCACGGGCGCCCACGTGAAGCGCTTCGACTGGTCGGCGGCAACGCGCCGCGCGCGATGCCCGTTGACCTTAGACCCACCCGAATGAGGGTGTCCAGACACTTCGTTGAAGCGCTTCAACTCCCGGGTCGGGAAAGCCGGTACGGGCGCCGGAAAAGCCCGGACAAGGGGGTGCGATCTCCCGCGCAACGGGTACATACGCACCAGTAGCCCGCGACCGGCGACCGGCCCCCGGCCGATGTCTGACCCGGCCTCGCAGCGCCGCTCCCGATGCGCTCCCTCTCTCGACGGTGAGGTGACCGAGTTGACCAGCGAAGAAGAGGCCCGCCGGGTCGCCGAGGCGGCCCGCGACCGCGAGTGGGCCAGGCCCAGCTTCGCCAAGGAGCTGTTCCTCGGTCGGCTCCGCCTCGACCTGATCCACCCCAGGCCCGAGGCCAACCCCGGCGGCACGGCCGAGGAGGAACGCTTCCTCGCCCGGCTCGCCGACTTCGCCGCCGAACGCATCGACTCCGCCGCCATCGAACGCGAGGCCCGCGTCCCCGACGAGGTGATCAACGGTCTGCGCGAGCTGGGCGCCTTCGGGATGCGGGTGGCCCCCGAGTACGGCGGCCTCGGCCTGACGCACCTCGCCTACAGCCGCGCCCTCGCCCTGGTCGGCACGGCCAGCCCGGCCGTCGGCGCCCTGCTCTCCGCCCACCAGTCGATCGGCGTCCCCCAGCCGCTGGCCCTCTTCGGCTCCGAGGAGCAGCGCCGCGCCTACCTCCCGCGCTGCGCCGCCGGCGCGATATCCGCCTTCCTGCTCACCGAGCCCGACGTCGGCTCCGACCCCGCCCGGCTCGGCGCCACCGCCACCCCCGACGGCGACGACTACCTCCTCGACGGCGTCAAGCTGTGGACCACCAACGGCCCCGTCGCCGAGCTGCTGGTGGTGATGGCCCGCGTCCCCGAGGCCCCCGGCCACCCCGGCGGCATCTCCGCCTTCGTCGTCGAGGCCGACTCGCCCGGCATCACCGTCGAGGCCCGCAACACGTTCATGGGCCTGCGCGGCATCGAGAACGGCGTCACCCGCTTCCACCGGGTGCGGGTGCCGGCCGCCCAGCGGATCGGCGAGGAGGGCCAGGGCCTGAGGATCGCCCTGACCACGCTCAACACCGGCCGGCTCTCGCTGCCCGCGATGTGCGTGGGCGCCGGCAAGTGGAGCCTGGCCATCGCCCGCGCCTGGTCCGCCGAACGCGTCCAGTGGGGCCGCCCCATCGCCCAGCACGAGGCGGTCGGCGGCAAGCTCGCCTTCATCGCCGCCACCACCTTCGCGCTGGAGGCCATGGTCGAGCTGTGCAGCGAGCTGGCCGACGAGGAGCGCAACGACATCCGCATCGAGGCCGCCGTCGCCAAGCTCTACGGCAGCGAGATGGCCTGGCGGATCGCCGACGACCTGGTGCAGATCCGGGGCGGCCGGGGCTTCGAGACCGCCGACTCGCTCGCCGCCAGGGGCGAGCGGGGCGTCCCCGCCGAGCAGCTCCTGCGCGACCTGCGGATCAACCGGATCTTCGAGGGGTCGAGCGAGATCATGCGGCTGCTCATCGCCCGGGAGGCCGTGGACGCCCACCTGAAGGTCGCCGGCGACCTGGTCGCGCCCGACGCCAACCACACCCGCAAGCGCAGGGCCGCCGTCGCCGCCGGCGGCTTCTACGCCCGCTGGCTGCCGAGCCTGGCCGCAGGCCGGGGCCAACTGCCCCTGGCCTACGGCGACTTCCGGGTCTCGGGGCTGCCCGACCTCTCGCACCACCTGCGCTACGCCGAACGCACCGCGCGCCGGCTGGCCCGCTCCGTCTTCTACGGGATGAGCCGCTGGCAGGCCCGCCTGGAGCGCAAGCAGGGCTACCTGGGCCGGGTCGTCGACATCGGCGCCGAGATCTTCGCGATCACCGCCGCCTGCGTCCACGCGGAACGGCTGCGCGCCAGGGGCGAGAGCGGCGCCGAGGCGTACGAGCTGGCCGACGCGTTCTGCCGCCAGGCCCACCTGCGGATCGAGGAGCTGTTCCCGCGCCTGTGGCACAACACGGACGGCGCCGACGGCCGGCTCGCCGCCGCCGTCGCCGAGGGCCGGCACCGCTGGCTGGAGGCCGGCATCCCGGACGTCTCCACCCCGGGGCCCTGGATCGCCGAGGACACGCCCGGCCCCGCCACCCGCCCCAACCTCCACCGCCCCGTGCCCCGCGAACAGGGCGGCGGGTGAACCGGCCGCCCCGCTGAGCCGCCCCTTCGGGCCCGGCCGGCCCCTGGCGGGCAGCCGGCACCGCCGCGCGGGGCGGCCCCGGGCCCGGACCCGGGCGGCCCCGGGCCCGCCCTCCCGAGGGCGTGGCCCCGGCCCACGTCCCCGCGCGGGCGGTCAACGCGCAGGCGCCCGGCGCCCGTTCCGGCCCCGGCCCACTTCGCCGACCCGGCAGCGGGCGGCGGGCCGGTGTGGGGACAATGGGCAGATGACCGAGAGCCCCGTTTGTCTCGCCGACCCGCATCTGAGGTATCCGGCCCAGCCGCCTCCCGAGGGGCCACGCGAGGTGGTGATCCTCGGCTCCACCGGTTCCGTCGGCACCCAGGCCATCGACGTGGTGCTGCGCAACCCGGGGCTCTTCCGCGTCACCGGGCTCTCCGCCGGCGGGGACCGCCTCGAACTCCTCGCCGGCCAGGCCCACCGGCTGCGGGTCGCCGCCGTCGCCGTCGCCAGGCCCGAGGCCGCCGACCCGCTCCGCCAGGCGCTCCGCGCCCAGTACGGCGTCGGGGCGGCGCTGCCCGAGGTGCTCGCCGGCCCGGACGCCGCCGCCGAGCTGGCCTCCCGGCCCTGCCACACCGTGCTCAACGGCATCACCGGCTCCATCGGCCTGGCCCCCACGCTGGCCGCGCTCTCCGCCGGCCACGTGCTGGCCCTGGCCAACAAGGAGTCGCTGATCGTCGGCGGCCCGCTGGTGACCGCGCTGGCCAAGCCCGGCCAGATCATCCCCGTCGACTCCGAGCACTCCGCGCTCTTCCAGGCGCTGCTCGGCGGCACGCGCGCCGAGGTGAACCGCCTGGTCGTCACCGCCAGCGGCGGCCCGTTCCGGGGCCGCACCCGCGCCCAGCTGGCCGACGTCACCCCCGAGGACGCGCTGGCGCACCCCACCTGGCAGATGGGCCCTGTCATCACCGTCAACTCCGCGACTCTCGTCAACAAGGGCCTGGAGGTGATCGAGGCCCACCTCCTCTACGGCGTCCCGTTCGACCGGATCGAGGTCGTCGTCCACCCCCAGTCCTACGTTCACTCGATGGTGGAGTTCGTGGACGGCTCCACGCTCGTCCAGGCCAGCCCGCCCGACATGCGGCTGCCGATCGCGCTGGCGCTCGGCTGGCCGGAGCGGGTCCCCGGCGCCGCCGCGAACTGCGACTGGACCACCGCGCACACCTGGGAGTTCCTGCCCCTGGACACCGATGCCTTCCCCTCGGTGCCGCTCGCGTGCCGGGTCGGTAGCCTCGGCGGTACCGCTCCCGCGGTGTTCAACGCGGCCAACGAGGAGTGCGTGGACGCCTTCCTCGCCGGCCGGCTCCCGTTCCTCGGCATCGTGGACACCGTGGCGCGGGTGGTGGACGAGCTGGGCCACGGCGGTGCGGGAACCTCCCTGACCCTCTCGGACGTCCTCGAAGCGGAACGCGAGGCGCGGCTGCGCACCCGCGAGCTGGTCGGGAGCCACCCGGGCGGCTCCACGACCCAGGAGATGACGTCATGACGGCCCTGATGTTTGTCCTCGGCATACTCGTGTTCGTCTTCGGGCTGCTGTTCTCCATCGCCTGGCACGAGTTCGGCCACTTCTCGACCGCCCGGATGTTCGGCGTCCGGGTGCCGCAGTTCATGGTCGGCTTCGGGCCGACGATCTTCTCCCGGCAGCGCGGCGAGACCGAGTACGGCGTGAAGGCGGTGCCGCTGGGCGGCTACATCCGCATGATCGGCATGTTCCCGCCCGGCGAGGACGGCGCGATCCGCAAGCGCTCCACCTCCCCGTTCCGGGGCATGATCGAGGACGCCAGGGCCGCCGCCTTCGAGGAGCTGCGGCCGGGCGACGAGAAGCGGCTGTTCTACACGCGCAAGCCGTGGAAGCGCGTGATCGTGATGTTCGCCGGCCCGGCGATGAACCTGATCCTCGCCGTGGTGATCTTCCTCGGCGTGCTGATGGGCTTCGGCATCAACACCCAGACCACCACCGTCGCCACCGTCTCCGAGTGCGTGATCGCGCAGAGCGAGGAGCCCCGCGACTGCCGCGCCGGCGACACCCCGGCGCCCGCCGCCGAGGCCGGGCTGCGCGCCGGCGACGAGATCGTCGCGTTCAACGGCGAGCCGGTCGACGAGTGGGGCCCGCTCCAGCAGCAGATCCGCGACACGGTCGGCCCGGCCACCATCACCGTGCTCCGCGACGGCGAGCGTCTTGACCTGTCGGCCAACCTCATCGAGAACCAGGTCGGCAAGACCGACGGCAACGGCGGCCTCGTCGAGGGCGAGTTCATCACCGCCGGCTTCCTCGGCTTCTCGCCGGCCAGCGGCATCATCCGGCAGGACTTCCCGCAGGCCGTGGACCGGATGGGCGAGATCATGAGCACCGGCGTCGACGCCATGCTCAACCTGCCGTCCAAGATCCCCAACCTGTGGCACTCCATCACCGGCGAGGAGGAGCGCGACCAGGACGGCCCGATGGGCGTCGTGGGCGCGGCCCGGGTCGGCGGCGAGATCTTCACCCTGGACATCCCGGCCAGCCAGCAGCTGGCCACCGCCCTCTTCCTGGTGGCCGGGTTCAACCTCTCGCTCTTCCTGTTCAACATGCTGCCGCTGCTCCCGCTCGACGGCGGCCACATCGCCGGCGCCCTGTGGGAGTCGCTGCGCAGGAACACCGCGAAACTCACCCGCAGGCCCGACCCCGGGCCCTTCGACGTGGCCCGGCTGATGCCGCTGGCCTACGTGGTGGCGGGCGTGTTCATCTGCTTCACCCTGCTCGTGCTGGCGGCGGATATCGTCAGCCCCGTACGGCTCGCGGGGTGAGGTGTCGTAGGCTCTTCGGGCCGGGATGTCGCCCGAGTCCGGGCCCTTAGACCACCGTGGGGACGCAGGAATCCATGACAGCCATCTCGCTGGGAATGCCCTCCGTACCGACCAGGCTCGCCGAGCGCCGGGTCAGCCGGCAGATCAACGTCGGCTCCGTGCCGGTCGGCGGTGAGGCGCCGGTCTCGGTGCAGTCGATGACCACCACCCGCACCTCGGACATCGGCGCCACCCTTCAGCAGATCGCCGAACTGACCGCCTCCGGCTGCCAGATCGTCCGGGTCGCCGTGCCGACCCAGGACGACGCGGAGGCGCTGCCGGTGATCGCCAGGAAGTCGCAGATCCCGGTGATCGCCGACATCCACTTCCAGCCAAAGTATGTGTTCGCCGCGATCGACGCCGGCTGCGCGGCGGTCCGCGTCAACCCGGGCAACATCAAGCAGTTCGACGACAAGGTCAAGGAGATCGCCAAGGCCGCCGGCGAGACGGGCACCCCGATCCGCATCGGGGTCAACGCCGGCTCCCTCGACAAGCGGCTGCTCGCCAAGTACGGCAAGGCGACGCCCGAGGCGCTGGTGGAGTCCGCGCTGTGGGAGTGCTCGCTCTTCGAGGAGCACGACTTCCGCGACATCAAGATCTCGGTCAAGCACAACGACCCGGTCGTGATGGTCAACGCCTACCGCCAGCTCGCCGCCCAGTGCGACTACCCGCTGCACCTGGGCGTCACCGAGGCCGGGCCCGCGTTCCAGGGCACCATCAAGTCGGCCGTCGCCTTCGGCGCGCTGCTCAGCGAGGGCATCGGCGACACCATCCGCGTCTCGCTCTCCGCGCCGCCGGTCGAGGAGGTCAAGGTCGGCATCCAGATCCTGGAGTCGCTCAACCTCCGCCAGCGCGGCCTGGAGATCGTCTCCTGCCCGTCCTGCGGCCGCGCCCAGGTGGACGTGTACACGCTGGCCGAGGAGGTCACCGCCGGGCTGACCGGCATGGACGTCCCGCTGCGGGTCGCCGTGATGGGCTGCGTCGTCAACGGCCCTGGCGAGGCGCGCGAGGCCGACCTCGGGGTCGCCTCGGGCAACGGCAAGGGCCAGATCTTCGTCAAGGGCGAGGTCATCAAGACCGTGCCCGAGTCCAAGATCGTGGAGACCCTGATCGAGGAGGCGATGAAGATCGCCGAGCGGATGGAGCAGGACGGCGAGCCCTCGGGCGAGCCCCAGGTCACCGTCGGCTGAGTCGGCGAACCCGCCCCGGCGCCCCGTGCGCCGGGGTACAGTGCGGGCACTTCCCGTCCGCCCGTCCGCCCGTGTCCACCAGGCTCACCGTCGTCTCACCGACGTTCCCGACCCGTTCCACCCCGTATCGCCGCGACCGCGAGGCCCTCCCCGTGCTTGCCACCCCATCCGTCCGGGTCCTCGGACCCGAGGAGCTAGGCGCCGTGCTCGCCGTGCTCAACGAGGACCCGGTGGCCAACGCCTTCGTCACCGCCCGGGTCCTCGACTCCCGCCTCGAACCGCCGTACCTGGGCGGCGAGATGTGGGGCCACTTCCGAGACGGCGTGCTCACCGCGCTCTGCTACGCGGGCGCCAACCTGGTGCCGATCCAGGCCGGACCCGGAGCCGATGCCGCCGACGACGCCGTGGCCGCGTTCGCCGCCCGCGCCCGCGCGCAGGGCCGCCGCTGCTCCTCCATCGTCGGCCCGGCCGAGCCGACCGCCCGGCTGTGGAGCCTGCTGGAGCCGCACTGGGGCCCGGCGCGGGAGGTCCGCCGCCGCCAGCCGCTGCTGGTGACCCGCTCCGTCCCGGCCGGGGTCACCCCCGACCCGTGCGTGCGCCGGATGCGCAGGGACGAGATGCCGTTGGTGCTGCCGGCGGCCGTGGACATGTTCACCGAGGAGGTCGGCGTCTCCCCGCTGGAGGCCGACGACGGCGGCCTGACCTACCAGGCCAGGGTCGCCGAGATCGTGGGCGCCGGCCGCTGCTTCGCCCGGGTGGAGGACGGCCGGGTGGTCTTCAAGGCCGAGATCGGCGCCGTCACCCCGCAGGCCTGCCAGCTCCAGGGCGTGTGGACCGCCCCCGACCGCAGGGGCGAGGGCCTGGCCACCCGCGGCCTGGCCACCGTGCTGCGCCACGCGCTGGCCGAGAGCGCCCCGCTGGTCAGCCTCTACGCCAACGACTTCAACGCCCCCGCGCTCGCCGTCTACCGGCGCCTCGGCTTCACCGAGACCGGCGCCCTGATGAGCGTCCTGTTCTGACCTCGGCGCCGCCAACTGCCGCGCGGCCCGCCGTTCCCCCGGGCGCGACGCGGCCCGCCCGGCGCGTTAGCCTCCGGGCATGACACCTTCCCCTGGTTCCCCCGGCGGCTCTCCCGGCGCGGCCCACGACGTGGTCGTCGGCCCGCTCGACCTCGCGGCCCGGGTGGACGAGGCGCTGGCCATCCAGGCCGAGGCGTTCGGACTCAGCCAGGACGAGATGAACGTCCGCCACCACATCGTGCTGCGCCACCTCGCCACCCCGGGGGCGAGCGCGCTGGGCGCCACGGTGCGGTCCACCGGGCGGCTGGTCGGCTTCGTCTACGGGATGCCCAACGACCGCACCCAGTGGTGGTCGTCCGTGGTCGAACCCTATCTGCGGGCCACCGGCAACGAGGACTGGCTGGACGACTCCTTCACCATCACCGAGCTGCACGTGCTGCCCGAGTGCCAGGGGCGTGGCATAGGACGGCGGTTGATCACCGGCCTCACCGACCAGGCCGGCCAGGCCCGGTCGATCCTGTCCGCCATCGACACCGAGTCGCCGGCCCGCGCCCTCTACCGCCGGCTCGGCTACCGGGACCTGGCCCGCCGCGTCCTCTTCCCCGCCGCGCCCCGCCCCTACGCCGTGATGGGCGCCCCGCTGCCGCTGCTGCGCCCCTGAGCCGAAACCCGAGCGCCGGCGCCCCGGCCCGTTCACCGTTCCCGGCCGGCCCGTTCACCGTTCACCGCTCACAGCCAGCTGGCGAACTCCAGCAGCGCCTCGCCGTCCGCCCTGCGCCCCGCCGCCAGCTGCCGCACCCCGGAGGCCACGCCCCGGTAGAGCGCCCAGCCCCGCACCCGGTCCGGGTCGGCCTCCACCGTGCCGGACAGCCGGGTCACCCGCCGCCTCGCGATGGCCGCCGCGCCCGGCGAGGCCATCAGGTCGTGCAGCCGGTCCCGCACCAGCCGCGCCAGGTCGAACGCCCGCTCACCCACGGCCGGTTCGGGCCCGACGGCCAGCCACGGCGCCCGCTCGCCGTCCGAGGCCAACACCGCGCCCTGCCGGAAGTCGCCGTGCAGCAGCACCTCCTCGGGCGGCCCGGCCAGCAGCTCATCCCGCAGCTCCAACGCCCGCTCCACCAGCGGCCCCGCCTCGCCCCCTGCCGCCGCCCGCAGCGCGCCCAGCGCGAACCCGGTCCGCTCGCCGACCGAGGGGAACGGATGGTCCTCGCCCGGCGCCACCCACAGCCGGCGCAGCGTGGACAGCGCCTCCAGCGTCGCCTTGGCGTCCGGCAGCGAGCGCAGCGAGGTCTCCCCGTGCAGCCGCTCCAACAGCAGCGCGCCGTCCTCAGGGGCCGCGTCCAGCACCCGCACCGCCGCCAGCCCGTCCCAGCGGCGCAGCGCCGCCAACTCCAGCTCCGCCGGCGCCGGTTGGCCCGCCGGCCCGGGCGCGACCAGCTTCAGCGTCGCCCGGGTGCCGTCCGCGCGCCGCACCAGCAGCGCCACGCTGGACCGCCCGCCGGGCTCCACCAGCCGCTCCACCGTCAGCCCGAAACGTTCCGCCACCCGCTCGGCCAGCTCCGGCAGCCCCGCCAGCCAGCCGGCCTCGGACGCCGGCAGCGCCGCCGCCAGCCGCCGAGGCGGCGTCAGATCCCGCAGCGACTCCATGCGCTCAGCTTCCCCCCTGGGTTTCCCCCTCGGTCTCCTCGCCGTACTCCGCCAGCCCCGGGAACGCCGCCACCCGCCCCCGCCACCGCGCGGCCCGCACCGCGGCGTCCCGCAGCGCCCGCGCCGCGTCGGCCCGCGCCTCGCCCTCGGCCGCCAGCACCAGATCCGCGTAGGCGCCGGCCAGCCGGCTCTCCAACTCGCCCGCCAGCCGCGCCGCCCCGGCCTCGTCCGCCACCCGGAACGGCAGCTCGTACCCGGCCGCCGAGGCCACCGGGCTCGCGCCCAGCTCCCGCACCGTCACCTGGAGCGCGTCCCGCCGCGCGCGGTGCGCGTCATACGCCTCCCGCGCCCAGGCGCCGCGCTCCTCCCGGTCCAGCCGCGCGCCGACCACACCGTAGCCGTAGACCGCCGCGTGCTCGGCGGCCAACGCCGCCTGCGTCGCCTCAAGCGCCGGCGCCTCCGACTCCTCGCCCCTCATGCCCGCACCTCCTCCAACAGCTGCGCCTGCGCCGCGCCCGCCGCCGCCAACGAGGCCAGCAGCCTGGCCAGTTCGGGCGGCGCCTCGGCCAGCCCGGCCAGCCGCCCCTCGGAGGTGCGCCGCTCCGCCTCGATCAGCGCGCCCACCGCCTCGGCCGGCTCCTCCGGCACCGCCACGTCCCGCCGCGCCGGCGCGCTCGGCTCGCCGTCGCTGAGCGCCCGCAGATGCGCGAGCGCCACCTCGCGGAACGGCGCCAGCGGCTCCGCCAGCCCCGGATGCGCCCGCTCGGTCGCCTCGTACCTGGCCACCAGCTCCGCGCTGTCCCTTGCGGTCCTGCGCCGCAGCCCCTGCACGCTCACCGCCGAGGGGCCGTCGGGCCGCACGCTCGCGTCGGCCGAGCAGCCGACCAGCGCGCCGGCCAACGGAACGGCGAGAGCGGCGGCGAGACCACCGGAGAGACCACCGGACAAAAAGGTACGTCTGGGCAGGCCGATCGGCATGGGTTCCCCGCAGTTTCCGTCTCGGAGCACGTCGTTGGGGCGGGCCGGCACTCCCCGGTGGGCCGGGAAGATCACCGCCCCGTGAGGGTACCCGTGCGGTCTCGCCAACCCGGTGCCACCCCGCCCCCCGGCGTGCCAGCGCCCAGGCCACGACGGTCGGCGAACCACGCGGCAGACGATAGGCTGCCTGCACGAGACAGCAACCAAGCGCCGTCCCACAACAGCAGACGCGGCCGAGGAGTCACCCGGATGAGCACCCAGATCGACAGGCTGCGGGAGTTGGTCCAGCCGCTGGCCGCCGAGCACGCGATGGACCTCGAGGAAGTGAAGATCACCACCGCTGGACGGCGCCGGGTCCTCCAGGTCGTGGTGGACACGGACGACGGCGTGGGTCTCGACGCCTGCGCGGAGTTGAGCCGCCAGGTCTCCGAGGCGCTGGACGCGCGCGACGTGATGGGCGGCGCCCCCTACGTTCTCGAGGTCACCTCGCCGGGCGCCGAGCGCCCCCTCACCGAGCACCGGCACTACCGCCGCTCCATCGGCCGGCTGCTGTGGCTGCGCCCCCATCAGGGCGCGGACGTCGTCGCCCGGCTCGTCGGGGTCGACGAGGAGGGCATCGACGTCGAGGTGCCGGGGGAGAAGGGCCGCAAGCCCACGCCCCGCCGGTTCGCCTTCGCCGAGATCGCCAGGGCGCGGGTGGAGCTGGAGTTCAACCGTGGGGCCGGCCGCGCCGCCGCCCCGTCCGGCGACGAGAGCCTGAAGGAGGCGTAGGCCGTGGACATCGACATGAGTGCCCTGAGAGGGCTCGTCCGGGAGAAGGAGATCTCCTTCGACCTGCTGGTCGAGGCGATCGAGTCGGCGCTGCTGATCGCCTACCACCGCACCGACGGCAGCAGCCGCTCGGCCCGGGTGGTGCTGGACCGGAAGACCGGCCATGTGACGGTCTGGGCCAGGGAGGACCCCGAGGACCTCGACGACGCCGATCCGGACGCCGAGCCCAAGGAGTTCGACGACACCCCGCAGGGCTTCGGCCGGATCGCCGCCACCACCGCCAAGCAGGTCATCCTGCAACGGCTGCGGGACGCCGAGGAGGACGTCACCTTCGGCGAGTACGCGGGCCGCGAGGGCGACGTCGTCGCCGGCGTGGTCCAGCAGGGCCGGGACCCCAAGAGCGTGCTGGTCGACATCGGCCGCCTGGAGGCGATCCTGCCGCCCCAGGAGCAGGTGCCGGGCGAGGACTACAGCCACGGCGCGCGGCTGCGCTGCTATGTGGTGCGGGTGGTCAAGGGCGCCCGTGGCCCCTCGGTCACGCTCTCCCGCACCCACCCCAACCTGGTGCGCAAGCTCTTCGAGCTGGAGGTGCCCGAGATCGCCGACGGCTCCGTCGAGATCGCGGCCATCGCCAGGGAGGCCGGCCACCGCACCAAGATCGCGGTCCGTTCGCTGCGCTCCGGGCTCAACGCCAAGGGCGCCTGCATCGGCCCGATGGGCGGCCGGGTGCGCGCGGTGATGGCCGAGCTGCACGGCGAGAAGATCGACATCGTGGACTGGTCGGACGACCCGGCCCAGCTGGTCGCCAACGCGCTCTCCCCGGCCCGGGTCAACCGGGTCGACGTGGTGGACGAGGCGGCCAGGTCGGCCCGGGTCACCGTGCCGGACTACCAACTCTCCCTGGCCATCGGCAAGGAGGGGCAGAACGCCCGGCTCGCGGCACGGCTGACCGGCTGGCGGATCGACATCCGCCCGGACACCGAGCCCGGAGGGGGCGCCGGCTGACCGGCCGGCCGAGGAGGCGACGTCGGCCGTCCCCGCCGGCGGGACACGGGAAGACCGTGCCGGCCGGCGGTGTTGAGGGACCGTGGGGCCCGGCCCGTTCGTGGGGCCGGAGCAAGGGGAGGTAGAATCAACGTGTCTGGCCGGAGCCATGCACCAGCCTGCCCTGAGCGCACCTGTGTCGGGTGCCGGCAGCGTCTCTCCCGGGACGGGCTGCTGCGTGTGGTGGTGATCGAGGGTGGTTGTGTCCCCGATCTTCGCGGTACGCTGCCCGGTCGGGGTGCGTATCTGCATCCCACGCCGGCCTGTCTTGAGCAGGCGGTTCGCCGCCGGGCGTTCCCCCGGGCCTTCCGGGTCCAGGGACCGCTCGATGTCGGGCGGCTGCGCGCGGCTGTCGGCCAGGCGGCACCGTAAGAAACGTCGTGCGGAAAAGGTCCGCACGGTAGGTACCTCGCGAGTTGGAAGTAGGTCGAGATTGCGATGAGCACTCGATGAGTACGCGATGAGTACGCCCGTGAAGTAGCGAAGGTCCGGCGGACGACCGACCCCCGGACCGTATAAGGAGCGAAGTGGCTAAGGTCCGGGTATACGAGCTCGCCAAGGAGCTTGGAGTTGAGAGCAAGGTCGTCATGGCCAAACTCCAGGAGCTGGGTGAGTTCGTCCGTTCGGCGTCCTCGACGATCGAGGCGCCGGTTGTACGCAAACTGACTGACGCACTGAGTGCGGGCAACGGCGCAGGCCGCAAGTCCGCCAAGCCGGGTGCGCCGGCCGCCAGGCCGGGAGCGCCCAAGCCGGGCGCCCCGAAGCCGGGCGCCACGGCCCCCAGGCCGAGCACCCCCAAGCCGGCGGGTGCCACCACCCCCAGGCCGGGCGGCCCCCGCCCCGGCCCCAAGCCGGGTCCGGCCGCGCCGGCCCCGCAGCCGCAGCCGGAGGCCCCGAGCGCCCCGGCCACCCCCGAGTTCACCGCCCCGCAGGGCGAGGCCACCCGGCCCGCGCCCCGCCAGGAGCGGCAGGAGCGGCAGGCCCCCAAGCCGGCCACCCGCCCCACGGGCCCCAAGCCCGGCGGCGCGCAGAAGCCCGCCGGCGGCAAGCCGGCCGGCCCCAAGCCCGGT
The DNA here is from genome assembly GCF_006334905.2 of Streptomyces sp. 3MP-14. NCBI lineage: Bacteria > Bacillati > Actinomycetota > Actinomycetes > Kitasatosporales > Streptomycetaceae > Streptomyces > Streptomyces sp. 3MP-14. The sequence goes on along the minus strand of NZ_VDLZ02000018.1, from coordinate 21,103 downwards.
GGGCGTCCCGCCGGTCCCCGTCCCGGCAACAACCCGTTCTCCACCGGTGGTTCCACCGGCATGGCGCGCCCCCAGCCGTCGCCGCGTCCCGGGCCGCGCCCGGGCCCGGCGCAGGGCGGCCCCGCGCGCCCCGGCGGCCCCTCGCAGGGCGGCCCGCGTCCCCAGGCCCCGGGCGGCGGTCGCGCCACCCCGGGCAACATGCCGCGCCCGCAGGGCCCCGGCGGGGCCCGTCCCGGCGGCGGCCCCGGCGGTAACCGGCCCAACCCGGGCATGATGCCGCAGCGGCCCTCGGCCGGCGGCCGTCCCGGCGGCGGCCCCGGCGGTCCCGGCGGCCGCTCGCAGGGCGGCGGCGCCCGCCCGGGTGGCGGCGGCGGCTTCGCCGGCCGCGGTGGCGGCGGTGGCCGTCCCGGCGGCGGTGGTGGCGGCGGCTTCGCCGGCCGTCCCGGCACCGGCACCCGTCCGGGTGGCGGCGGCGGTGGCGGTGGCTTCGGCGGCCGTCCCGGCGGCGGCTTCGGCGGTCGCCCCGGCGGCCCGGGTGGCCGTGGCGGCACGCAGGGCGCCTTCGGTCGCCCCGGCGGCCCGGCGCGTCGTGGCCGCAAGTCGAAGCGGCAGCGTCGCCAGGAGTACGAGGCCATGCAGGCCCCGTCGATCGGCGGCGTGATGCTGCCGCGCGGCAAGGGCGAGGTCATCCGCCTCTCCCGTGGCGCCTCGCTGACCGACTTCGCCGAGAAGATCAACGCCAATCCGGCCTCGCTGGTGCAGGTGCTGTTCAACCTGGGCGAGATGGTCACGGCGACCCAGTCGGTCTCCGACGCGACCCTCCAGCTGCTGGCCGACGAGATGAACTACACGGTTCAGATCGTCAGCCCGGAGGAGGAGGACCGCGAGCTGCTGGAGTCCTTCGACATCGAGTTCGGCGAGGACGAGGGCGGCGAGGAGGCGCTGGTCTCCCGGCCGCCGGTGGTCACCGTCATGGGCCACGTCGACCACGGTAAGACGCGCCTGCTGGACGCGATCCGCAAGACCAACGTCATCGAGGGCGAGGCCGGCGGCATCACCCAGCACATCGGTGCCTACCAGGTCTCCACCGAGGTCAACGGCGACGACCGCCGGATCACCTTCATCGACACCCCGGGCCACGAGGCGTTCACCGCCATGCGGGCCCGCGGTGCCAAGTCCACCGACATCGCCATCCTGGTGGTGGCGGCCAACGACGGCGTGATGCCGCAGACGGTCGAGGCGCTCAACCACGCCAAGGCCGCCGACGTGCCGATCGTCGTCGCGGTCAACAAGATCGACGTCGAGGGCGCCGACCCGGCGAAGGTGCGCGGCCAGCTCACCGAGTTCGGTCTGGTGGCCGAGGAGTACGGCGGCGACACGATGTTCGTCGACATCTCCGCCAAGCAGGGCACCAACATCGAGGGCCTGCTGGAAGCGGTGATCCTCACCGCCGACGCCACCCTCGACCTGCGCGCCAACCCGCGCCAGGCCGCCCAGGGCATCGCGATCGAGGCCCACCTCGACCGGGGCCGTGGCGCCGTCGCCACCGTGCTGGTCCAGCGCGGCACGCTGCGGGTCGGCGACACGATGGTCGCCGGCGACGCGTACGGCCGCGTCCGGGCGATGCTCGACGACGCCGGGCGCAACGTCCAGGTGGCAACGCCGGCCATGCCGGTGCTGGTGCAGGGTCTGACCAACGTGCCGGGCGCCGGGGACAACTTCCTGGTGGTCGGCGAGGACCGCACCGCGCGGCAGATCGCCGAGAAGCGCGCCGCCCGCGAGCGGAACGCGGCGTTCGCCAAGCGCACCCGCAGGGTCTCCCTGGAGGACCTGGACAAGGTGCTGGCGGCCGGCGAGGTCCAGCAGCTCAACCTCATCATCAAGGGCGACGCCTCCGGCTCGGTCGAGGCCCTGGAGGCCTCGCTGCTCCAGCTGGACGTCGGCGAGGGGGTCGACCTGCGGGTGCTCCACCGGGGCGTCGGCGCGGTCACCGAGACCGACATCGACCTCGCGGCGGGCTCCGACGCGATCGTCATCGGCTTCAACGTCCGCGCGGAGGGGCGCGCCACCCAGGCCGCCGAGCGCGAGGGCGTCGACGTCCGGTACTACTCGGTCATCTACCAGGCGATCGAGGAGATCGAGGCGGCCCTGAAGGGTCTCCTCAAGCCGGAGTACGAGGAGGTCGAGCTGGGCACGGCCGAGATCCGCGAGGTCTTCCGCTCCTCCAAGCTGGGCAACATCGCGGGTGTCCTCATCCGCTCCGGCGAGGTGCGGCGGAACACCAAGGCCCGCCTGGTGCGCGACGGCAAGGTGATCGCGGAGAACCTCACCATCGAGGGCCTGCGCCGCTTCAAGGACGACGTGACCGAGATCAGGGAAGGCTTCGAGGGCGGTATCAACCTCGGGAACTTCAACGACATCAAGGTCGACGACGTCATCGCCACCTACGAGATGCGCGAGAAGCCGCGCGCGTGACGCGCTGAGCCGGGGCGGCCCGCGCGGGTTCACGAAAACCCGCCGGGCCACCCCGGCTCCGGCCGTTACGATCTTCGGCATGTATACGGGGACACTCTCGTTCGACCTGCTGCTGGGCGACGTGCGTTCGCTCAAGCAGAAGCGTGCGGTGATACGGCCGATCCTGGCCGAGCTGCACCGGAGATTCCGGGTGAGCGTCGCCGAGGTGGGCGACCAGGACCTGCACCGCCGGGCGACCATCGGCCTGGCCGCCGTCTCCGGCGACGCCGGACATCTGGCCGGCCTGCTGGACGAGTGCGAGCGGCTGGTGGCCGCCCGCCCCGAGGTGGAACTGCTGTCCACCCGGCGGCGGTTCCACGGCGAGGACGACGACTAGGCGGTCGTGACGACCGCTGACACGAAAGAGCGAGGAGAGGGACCGTGGCGGACAGGGCACGGGCGAAGCGACTGGCCGACCTCATCCGGGAGGTGGTGGCCGAGAAGCTGCACCGGGACATCAAGGACCCGCGCCTGGGCACCCGGGTCACGATCACGGACACCCGGGTCACCGGGGACCTGCGCGAGGCGACCGTCTTCTACACGGTCTACGGCGACGACGCCGACCGGGAGGAGGTGGCCGCCGGGCTGCGCAGCGCCAAGGGCGTGCTGCGGTCCGCCGTGGGCGCGGCGGCCGGGGTGAAGCACACCCCGAGCCTGACGTTCGTGCCGGACGCCCTGCCGGAGACCGCGCGCAACCTCGACAGTCTCTTCGACCGGGCGCGGGAGCGCGACGAGCGGCTGCGCCAGGAGGCGGCGGGCGCCGCCTACGCCGCCGGGGCCGACCCCTACCGGGAGCCGGGACGCGACGAGGACGACGAGCCGGCCGCCACGGACGAGCCGGCCGACGGTGCGGGGCCGGCCGACGGCTCGGGCCCGGCCGACCGCGACCGCGAGGACTGAGCCGAGACCATGAGCCGTCGCGGAACGGCGGGCGGACCCGACGGCCTGCTGGTCGTGGACAAGCCCCCGGGACACACCTCCCACGACGTGGTCGCCGTGGTGCGCGGCATCGCCCGCACCCGCAGGGTCGGGCACGCCGGCACGCTCGACCCGATGGCCACCGGCGTGCTGCTGCTCGGCCTCGGCCGGGCGACCCGGCTGCTCGGCCATCTCGCGCTGACCGAGAAGGAGTACCTGGCCACCGTGCGGCTCGGCCAGTCCACCGTGACCGACGACGCCGAGGGCGAGGTCACCGCCGCGCCCGGCGCCGTCGGCCTGACCGCCGGGGCCGTCGCCGCCGAGGCCGGCCGGCTGACGGGCGCGCTGATGCAGGTGCCCGCCAGCGTCAGCGCCGTCAAGATCGACGGGAAGCGCTCCTACCGCCGGGTCAGGGACGGCGAGGACGTCGACATCCCGGCGCGGCCCGTGACCGTGCACGCCTTCGAGGTGGGGGAGCCGAACGCGCTGACCGCGCCCGACGGCACCCCCGTCGTGGACGTCCCGGCCCGGGTCGTCTGCTCCTCGGGCACCTATGTCCGGGCGCTCGCCCGCGACCTGGGCGCCGCGTTGGGCTGCGGCGGGCACCTCACGGCGCTGCGCCGCACCCGGGTCGGGCCCTACGGCCTGGACGCCGCCCGCACCCTGGACCAACTCCGGTCCGAACTGGCGCCGTTGACGCTCGCTGAGGCGGCCGGCGCCGCGTTCCCCCGCTGGGACGTGGACGCCCGGCAGGCCACCCTGCTGGGCAACGGGGCCAGGATCGCCGCGCCCGAGCTGCCGAAGGGGCCGGTCGCCGCCTTCGACCCCGACGGGCGGCTGATCGCCCTGGTGGAGGCCGACGGCGAGCGCAGCCGCAGCCTGGCCGTGTTCGTCTGAGGAGCGCCCCGGGGCGTCGGCCCCGTGGCGCGAGGCGGACGTCCCCCGTCCGAGTGGCGGCGGGTACCGTGGATCGGCAGGACTCAGCACGAGGCGGCGAGGAGCGAAAACGGTGCAGCGCTGGCGTGGCATGGCGGATGTCCCCGGGGACTGGGGGCGCAGCGTCGTCACCATCGGTTCCTATGACGGTGTGCACCGTGGGCACCAGCTGATCATCGGGCAGGCGGTCGAGGCGGCCCGGGAGTTGGGGCTCCCCACGGTGGTGATCACCTTCGACCCGCACCCCAAGGAGGTCACCAGGCCCGGCTCCCACCCGCCGCTGCTCGCCCCGCACGACCGGCGGGCCGAGCTGATGGCCGAGCTGGGCGTGGAGGCGCTGCTGGTCCTGCCGTTCACCAAGGAGTTCTCCCAGCTCTCGCCGGCCGAGTTCGTGGTGAAGGTGCTGGTGGAGCGGCTGCGCGCGGAGCTGGTCGTGGAGGGGCCGAACTTCCGCTTCGGCCACCGGGCCGCCGGCACCGTCGACACGCTGGCCGAGCTGGGCGAGACCTACGGCTTCGGGGTGCGGGTGGTGGACCTCTACGCGAGCGGGGCGGCCGGCGGTGGGGAGCCGTTCTCCTCCTCGCTGGCCAGGCGGCTGATCGCGGAGGGCGATGTGGCGGGCGCCGCCGAGGTGTTGGGCCGTCCGCACCGCGTCGAGGGCACCGTGGTGCACGGCGCGCGGCGCGGCCGCGACCTCGGCATCCCCACGGCCAACCTGGACCTGGTGCCGCACTCGGCGGTGCCGGCCGACGGGGTCTACGCCGGCTGGCTGCTGGCCGCCGGGGAACGGATGCCGGCGGCCGTCTCGGTGGGCACCAACCCGCAGTTCCACGGCACCCAACGGACCGTCGAGGCCTATGCGTTGGACCGCACCGACCTGGAGCTGTACGGGGACTGGGTGGCCGTCGAGTTCGGCCACTTCGTGCGCGGCCAGGACACGTTCGCCTCGCTTGACGCGTTTCTCGACCAGATCCACCGGGACATCGACCGGGTGCGCGAGCTGACCCGCGAGGGCTGACCGGCCGGGCCCCGTCCGGGCCCGGCCGTCGAACGCTCAGCCCTGCGGGGGGCGCGGCGGGTTCCAGCCGCCGGGCTGCTGGGGCGCGCCCGGGTAGCCGCCGGGCGGGGGCGGGGGCTGCTGCTGGGGCTGCGGATAGCCGTAGCCCTGCTGCTGCGGGTACCCGTACCCCGGCTGCGGCGGCTGCTGGGGGTAGCCGTAGCCCTGCTGCTGGGGCGGCTGCTGCTGGCCCGGCAGCGGGGGAGCGACCTGCGGCGGCATCCCGCCGTCCGGCGTCCACAGCCCCTGCTCCTGCTGCATCCGCGCGAAGTCCTCCGCGACCAGTGCGGCCAGGTCGAAGTACGCCTGCCGGGTCTTGGGCCGCATCAGGTCCAGGTCCAACTCGGCGCCGGCCGCCAGGTGTTCGTCGAACGGGGCCACCACAACGCCCCGGCAGCGGGTCTGGAAGTGCGCCACGATGTCCTCGACCTTGACCAGCCGGCCCGTCTCCCGCACCCCCGAGATCACGGTGATGCTGCGCCGCACCAGGTCTCCGTAGCCGTGCGCGGCCAGCCAGTCCAGCGTGGTGCTGGCGCTGCTGGCCCCGTCGACCGAGGGCGTGGAGACGATGATCAACTGGTGGGCGAGGTCGAGGACTCCGCGCATCGCGCTGTAGAGCAGGCCGGTGCCGGAGTCGGTGAGGATCACCGGGTACTGCTGGCCCAGCACGTCGATGACGCGCCGGTAGTCCTCGTCGTTGAACGTGGTGGAGACCGCCGGGTCCACGTCGTTGGCCAGGATCTCCAGGCCCGAGGGCGCCTGGGACGTGAACCGGCGGATGTCCATGTAGTTGTTGAGGTGCGGGATCGCGCCCACCAGGTCCCTGATGGTGGCGCCCGTCTCGCGCCGCACCCGGCGGCCGAGGGTGCCGGCGTCGGGGTTGGCGTCGATGGCGATGACCTTGTCCTGCCGCTCGCTGGCCAGGGTCGCGCCCAACGCGGTGGTCGTCGTGGTCTTGCCGACGCCGCCCTTGAGGCTGATCACCGCGATCCGGTAGCAGGACAGCACCGGGGTGCGGATGACCTCCAGCTTGCGCAGCCGCTCCGCCTCGGCGGCCTTGCCCCCGAGCTTGAACCGGGAGGCCGGCTTGCTGGCCGGCTGCGAACGCTGCTTGTTGGCGCGCTTGTTCTGGATCAGCCGGTCGGAGCTGAGTTCGACGGAGGCGGTGTAGCCGAGCGCGCCGGGCTGCACCTGGTTCGCGTACGGGTTCTCGCCGCCGGGGCCCGCGTACGGCTGCTGCGGTTGCTGCGGCTGCCCGGGCTGCGCCGGCTGCTGCTGGTGGGGGGAGGGCGGCAGGGCCAGGTGCGCCTGGCTGCCGACCTGCTGGGGCGGCTGGCCCGGCTGGCCCGGCGCGCCGGGCTGCTGGCCGGGGAACGGGCCGGGCTGCTGCTGGGGTTGGCCCTGGCCGAGGGTGAACTGCGCCGGATACGGGCGCTGTTCCTGCTGCGGCTGCCCGGGCGGCAGCGGCTGGCCCGGCTGTCCTGGCTGGCCCTGGGGCGGGGCGCCCGGCAGCGCCGGGGGACCCGGCTGCGGGCCGGCGCCAGGGAAGCCGGCGCCCGGGGCGGGCCCAGGCGTCGGCTGGTTGGGCGCCGCCGGGTGCGGCTGCGCCGGCCCGGCGGGCGGCGCGCCCCACGGCGTGGGCCCCGGCGGCGGCTCCGGCGCGCGCTCGTCCGACCGCGTGCCCCAACCCCCGGGCGCCAGGGGCTGGTTGGCGGCGGGCGGCTGCTGCGCTGCGGGGGGCTGCTGCGCTGCGGGCGGCTGGGCGACGGGGGGCGCGGGCGGCGCGCCCCACGGCGCCGGCTGCCCGGCGGGCGCCTGCCCGGCCTGCGGCTGGGGCGGCTCGGCGCGCGGCTCCTCCTGCGGCGGCGGACCGCCCGGCTTCAGCGCCGGCCAGCTGCCGACCGCCGTGGGCGGCTGGGCCACCAGCCCGCCCGAGGTGGGGTCGGGCGGCGTCGGCCAGGCGTCGGCCGCGCTGGACGGCGCCGGCTCGTCCCGTGCCGCGTCGTCCGGCTCCGGCTTCGGCGGCGTGGCCCAGGGCGCCGCGTTGTTGGGGAAGCCCGCCGGGCTGGCGAAAGGGCCCGGGCGGGCCGGCCCGCCGCCCTCCCGGGGATCGGCGTCCCGCCCGTCCTGGCCCGGCGGCGCGGGCGGCGGCGGAAGCGGCATCCCCTGGGGCGGCGAGTGGGGGCCCGAGTCCTCGGGCGACTTCCCGGCGTTCAACTGGGGTTCCTCCGGCGGCTTGGCGAACTCCACCTCGATCTCGGGTGGTTCGGACACACCACCGGCGGCACCGCCCGCCGCGCCCCCGCCCACCACGGGCGACGGCGGCGGAGGCGTGCTGGGCGTCGGCGGCTTGAGCTGGAAGTCCGGGGGCAGCGGCGGAAGCCCGCCGGGCAGCCCCCCGGACGGCGGGGGCGGGGGAGCGGCCGACCTGGCGGCGGCCGCCGGCGGCTCCGGCAGCGGGGGCGGCGCGATGCCGCCGGCCTTCTCACCCTCGCCGGAACCGGAACCGGAACCGGACGCGGAGCCGGAGCCCGACCCTGGCCCGGACCCGGAGCCGCTCGCCGAGGGCTCGCGCAGCGCCTTGCGGATGGCCGCCGCCGAGATCTGCATGGTGGCGCCGCTCACCAGGTCGCCGGAGTCCGCAGCGTCCGCGCCGTTCGCGTCGTCGGGCTCGTCACCCGGCCCCGACTCCCGCGCCAGCGGCTCGTCGTCCGGGTCGCGCTCGCCGGCGGTGGGCGCCGGCGGCTCGGGCAGCGGCGCGGGAGGCCGCACCGTGGGCGGGGGACCGGGGAAGGCGGGCACGTCGGCGGCGCCGGCGGGCGCGCCGGGCGCGGCCGCCTCGTCCGAGGCATCCGCCGTGTCCTTCCGCTCCCGGTCGCCCGGGGCGTCACCGGAGCCACCCCCCGCGTACCAGGCCGGCGGGGTGTAGTCGATGGTGAACTGCCCGGTGTTCTCGGACTCCTCCTCAAGGAGTTCGTCATCGGGCCGCTCGCCACCGGAAGTTGCCTCCCCGGTGGTGCGAACCTGGTCCCGATCGCTGTTCACGACGCCTCCCGCTGCTGGTCTTGCTCCTCTGCTCCGCACCTCACGGGGCCGCTGTGCGCAAGGACGGGCCGGGCCTCCCAAGCGGTTCCCCGGACACCGGTGCGGGGCGATGTACTACGCGTCTCCTGCCGCGCCCACCCTCACCCTAATCGTCCCGGTCCAACTCCCCTAGTCCTCCCCTGGCCCGCCGGCCCTCCCCCCGGTACCCCCCGGTACCCCGCCGTCAACCCGCGGAAAACCGTGGGCGATCCGACGCCCGCCCGTGGCAGGGTCCTCGGATGACCACCCCGTGGATGATCGACGAACTGGCCCACGCCGGGCCCGAACACCTCGACGAAGCGTTCGTCGCCGCCTTCGACCGCAAGCAGGGCTTCCCCGACCCTGGCCCCGACCTCGCCGCACTCCGCACCCACGGCGTCGGCCCCGACGCCACCGTGCTCGACCTCGGCGCGGGCACCGGCCGGTTCGCCCTCGCCGCCGCCGGGTCCTTCGACCGGGTGATCGCCGTCGACATCTCGCCCGCCATGGCGGGCGTCATCACCCGCCGCGCCCGCGAGCGTTCGCTGGCCAACCTCGCCGTGGTCACCGCCGGCTTCCTCGGCTACCGGCACCAGGGCCCACCCGTCGACGCCGTGCACACCCGGCACGCCCTGCACCAACTCCCCGACTTCTGGAAGACCCAGGCCCTGGAGCGCATCGCCGCGCTGCTCCGCCCGGGAGGGGTGCTGCGGCTGCGCGACCTGATCTACGACTTCGCCCCGGCCGAGGCCGAGGACGTCTTCGCCGACTGGATGGCCCGGGCCAGCCGCGACCCCCTGCTCGGCTACACCGCCGAGGACTACGCGGAGCACATCCGCACCGAACACAGCACCTATCGCTGGCTGTTGGAGCCCATGCTGGACGCCGCCGGCTTCGACATCGTGGAGACCCAGTACGAGGCGCGCCTCTTCGGCACCTACACCTGCCTGCGCCGCTGAACCCCGACGAGCCGCCGAACCCCCGCCGAACCCCCGACGAACCCCCGCCGAACCCCCGACGAGCCGCCGAGAACGGGCGCCCGGCCGTTCAGTCGATGTCGAACTCGCCGTCCCTGGCGCCCAGTACGAACGCCTCCCACTCGGCGGCGGTGAACCGCAGCACGGTGTCCGGGTCCTTCGAGTTGCGCATCCCGACGCCGCCGCCGGGCAGGTAGGCGATCTCCACCTTCTCGTCCTCCGGGCCGCCGGGCGCGCTCAACCACTCGACACCGGAGATGTCCAGCGCGTACAGCTCGTTCTTCTCGCGCTCCTTGCGGGCGGCGATCTCTTCCGGCGTCTCAGTCGTGGCCATGGCCCAACTCCCCACTTCCCTGCGTGATCTGGCGAAGACGGCGGGCGGTCGGCCCTGCGCCGAACTCCCTAGGTGATCGTAACGCGGCGCACTGTCACGGCGTCGCCGGGCGCGGGCCGACGAACCGGCCCCACGGCAGCCCTACACCCCCGGCAGATACCAGTCGAGCCCGAGCACCAGCGCGAAACCGGCCACCAACACCGCCATGCCCAGCCTGGTCCGTCCCCTGCGGCTCATCTCGATCACGGCGCCGGAGAGGACGAAGGCGGCGCCGTAGAGCCCTATGGACTGGAGGGACGAGCCGTCGCCGAGCCGCACGACCAGCACCCCCGCCATCACGGCCATGGCCGCCGCCGCGATCCCCATCCGCAACCGGCGGGCCTGTCTGGGCGTGAGCCCCTGCCGCGTGCCCTGCTGCTGTGTCGAAGTCACCCCAGCAGCATAAGCCGTCTCCATGCGGTACCGAATGGGAAACGAACGGTCCACCCGCCCCCAACGGCGCGCCCCCACAGGCCCGTTGGGCCCGCGCCCCGCCCGCGCCCCGGGAGGCGCCCGGCCCCCGTTCCCGCCCGCACCCCACCCGCCGGCGCCCGCGCGGAACGCGGGTATGATCGTTCCGCCCCGAGGTGGGCCGCGCGGCCCGATGTGCTCAGGTGGGCCAACCTGTTGTAGCCTGCCTCCTGGCCGTTTGCGTACGCGCCCTTCGGAGATCTCCGGAGGAAGCGCTCAGCGGACCCCGCCTCCCGAGTTCCGGAAGCTCTCCTGTGAATCAGACCAGGAGCACTCGGTGGCTGACGATCAACCCCCGAGGAGTACGTGTGTCGTCCCTTGACGCCGCCACGAAGCAGAAGATCATCGCCGAGTTCGCCACCAAGGAGGGCGACACCGGCTCCCCCGAGGTCCAGGTCGCGCTGTTGACCCGGCGCATCTCCGACCTCACCGAGCACCTGAAGAAGCACAAGCACGACCACCACTCCCGTCGTGGTCTGCTGCTGCTGGTCGGCCAGCGCCGCCGCCTGCTCCAGTACCTGGCGAGCAAGGACATCGCGCGCTTCCGGACCCTGGTGGAGCGACTCGGCATCCGCCGTGGCGCGGCGGGCGCCCGGTAGGACGCCCCTGAGGGAGCGGTCACCCACGCGGGGCCGCTCCCTTCGCCGTATCCGGGAATTCACCCCCGACGGCTGAGAACAGGCTGGGCCGCCGTCCCCTTTGTAGGCTGGTGCCCAGCGGACACAACCCCACAGAGACCAGGCGGAGCGCCTTCACACCGCCGCCGGTCTTCGGTAGTGGCCCCCGGGCGCCGTCCCGGGAGCTTCGATCGATGGCCGGCCAGTCGGGAGGTGCTCCACCCACCCGCATCCGCCGTCCAACGGGCGGACGCGGAGAAGAGGAGACACACCAAGGTGGAGAACGAGACCCACTACGCCGAGGCCGTCATCGACAACGGCGCCTTCGGCACCCGCACCATCCGCTTCGAGACCGGCCGACTGGCCAGGCAGGCCGCCGGCTCCGCCGTCGCCTACCTGGACGACGACACCATGGTCCTGTCGGCCACCACGGCCTCGAAGCACCCGAAGGACCAGCTGGACTTCTTCCCGCTCACCGTCGACGTCGAGGAGCGAATGTACGCGGCCGGCAAGATCCCCGGCTCCTTCTTCCGACGCGAGGGCCGTCCCTCCGAGGACGCCATCCTCACCTGTCGACTGATCGACCGGCCGCTGCGCCCCTCGTTCCGCAAGGGCCTGCGCAACGAGATCCAGATCGTCGAGACGATCATGGCGCTCAACCCCGACCACCTCTACGACGTGGTCGCCATCAACGCCGCCTCCTGCTCCACGCAGCTGGCCGGGCTGCCGTTCTCCGGCCCCATCGGCGGCACCCGCGTCGCGCTGATCCGCGGCCAGTGGGTGGCCTTCCCCACCCACACCGAGCTGGAGGAGGCCGTGTTCGACATGGTCGTCGCCGGCCGGGTGCTCGCCGACGGTGACGTGGCGATCATGATGGTCGAGGCCGAGGCCACCGAGAAGACCATCGAGCTGGTCAAGGGCGGCGCCCAGGCGCCGACCGAGGAGGTCGTGGCGGCAGGGCTTGAGGCCGCCAAGCCGTTCATCAAGGCGCTCTGCCGCGCCCAGTCCGACCTCGCCGCCAAGGCCGCCAAGCCGGTCGGCGAGTTCCCGATCTTCCTGGACTACCAGGACGACGTCTTCGACGCGCTGAGCAACGCGGTGCGCGAGGAGCTGGCGCAGGCGCTGACCATCGCCGGCAAGCAGGAGCGCGAGGCCGAGCTGGACCGGCTCAAGGCGGTCGCCGCCGAGAAGCTGCTGTCCCAGTTCGAGGGGCGCGAGAAGGAGATCTCCGCCGCCTACCGCTCGCTGACCAAGCAGGTCGTGCGCGAGCGCGTGATCCGCGACAAGGTCCGCATCGACGGCCGGGGCGTCACCGACATCCGCACCCTGGCCGCCGAGGTCGAGGCCATCCCCCGGGTCCACGGCTCGGCGCTCTTCGAGCGCGGCGAGACCCAGATCCTGGGCGTCACCACGCTCAACATGCTGCGCATGGAGCAGCAGCTGGACACCCTGTCGCCGGTGACCCGCAAGCGTTACATGCACAACTACAACTTCCCGCCCTACTCCACCGGCGAGACCGGCCGCGTCGGCTCCCCCAAGCGCCGCGAGATCGGCCACGGCGCGCTGGCCGAGCGGGCCCTGGTGCCCGTGCTGCCGACCCGCGAGGAGTTCCCCTACGCCATCCGGCAGGTCTCCGAGGCGCTCGGCTCCAACGGCTCCACGTCGATGGGCTCGGTCTGCGCCTCGACCATGTCCCTGCTGAACGCCGGTGTGCCGCTCAAGGCCCCGGTCGCCGGCATCGCCATGGGCCTGATCTCCCAGGAGATCGAGGGCGAGACCCACTATGTGACGCTGACCGACATCCTCGGCGCCGAGGACGCGTTCGGCGACATGGACTTCAAGGTCGCCGGCACCCGGCAGTTCGTCACCGCCCTCCAGCTGGACACCAAGCTGGACGGCATCCCGGCCTCCGTGCTGGCCGCCGCCCTCAAGCAGGCCAGGGACGCCAGGCTGCACATCCTGGACGTGATGAGCGAGGCCATCGACGTCCCGGACGAGATGTCCCCCAACGCCCCCCGGATCATCACGGTGAAGATCCCGGTGGACAAGATCGGCGAGGTCATCGGCCCCAAGGGCAAGATGATCAACCAGATCCAGGAGGACACCGGCGCCGACATCACCATCGAGGACGACGGCACCATCTACATCGGCGCCGCCGACGGCCCGGCCGCCGAGGCCGCCCGCGCCACGATCAACGGCATCGCCAACCCGACGATGCCCGAGGTCGGCGAGCGGTACCTGGGCACCGTGGTGAAGACGACCACCTTCGGCGCGTTCGTCTCGCTGCTGCCCGGCAAGGACGGCCTGCTCCACATCTCGCAGATCCGCAAGCTCGCCGGCGGCAAGCGCGTGGAGAACGTCGAGGACGTGCTCGGCGTTGGCCAGAAGGTCCAGGTCGAGATCGCCGAGATCGACCAGCGCGGCAAGCTCTCGCTGATCCCCGTCCTCGACGAGGAAGAGGCGCCCGGCGAAGCCAAGAGCGACCATAGCGACAAGAACGAGAAGGACGCGGCGGAGAAGTGACCCGTTCCCCTCGTGCCACGACGGCCCGCCCCACCGCCACGGTGGGGCGGGCCGTGCCCCGTCAGCGGCGCTCCGCGTCCCCCGCGCCCGGCGGGACGGGCGGCGCCGGCACGGTCCGCAGGACGGTGCTGCCCGGCGGCCTGCGGGTGGTCACCGAGTCGGTGCCGCACGTCCGCTCGGCCACCTTCGGCATCTGGGCGCAGGTGGGCTCCCGCGACGAGACCGCCGAACTCAACGGCGCCACGCACTACCTGGAGCACCTGCTCTTCAAGGGCACCCACCGGCGCGACGCGCTGGAGATCTCCTCGGTGATCGAGGCGGTGGGCGGCGAGATGAACGCCTTCACCACCAAGGAGTTCACCTGCTACTACGCCCGGGTGCTCGACGCCGACCTGCCGTTGGCCATCGACGTGGTCTGCGACATGCTCACCGACTCGCTGATCGCGCCCGAGGAGGTGGAGGCCGAGCGCGGCGTCATCCTGGAGGAGATCGCGATGACCGACGACGACCCCAGCGACGGCGTGCACGACCTCTTCGCCCGCACCCTGCTCGGCGACACCCCGCTCGGCCGCCCGGTGCTGGGCACCGAGGAGACGGTCAACGGCCTGGACCGGGACCGGATCGCCGGCTTCTACCGGACGCACTACGACCCGACCCGGCTGGTCGTCACGGCCGCCGGCCACGTCGAGCACGACGCCGTCGTCCGCCAGGTGCGGGCGGCGTTCGAACGCGCCGGCGCGCTGTCAGGGGACGCCGGGGCGCAGCCGGCCCCGCACCGGGGCGGGACGCACACCATCGCCCCGGCCGGCCGGATCGACGTGCTCGACCGGCCCACCGAACAGGTCCACCTGGTGCTCGGGATGCCGGGCGTCTCCCGCCACGACGACCGCCGCTGGGCGCTCTCGGTGCTGTCGAGCGCGCTGGGCGGCGGCATGAGTTCGCGGCTCTTCCAGGAGGTCAGGGAGAAGCGCGGGCTGGCCTACAGCGTCTACAGCCACACCTCCGGCTACGCGGACTGCGGCCTCTTCGGCGTCTACGCCGGCTGCCGGCCGGCCCAGGTGGACGACGTGCTGAAGATCTGCCGCGAGCAGCTGGCCGAGGTCGCCGAGCACGGCATCGACGCCGACGAGACCCGCCGCGCGATCGGCCAGCTGGCCGGTTCCACGGTGCTGGGCCTGGAGGACACCGGCTCGGTGATGCACCGTCTTGGCAAGAGCGAGATCTGCTGGGGCGAACAGCTCTCCGTGGACGAGCTGTTGGAGCGCATCACCCGGGTCACCCCGGAGGAGGTGCGCCAGGTCGCCGCCGAGGTGCTGGGCCAGCGCCCCTCGCTCTCCGTCATCGGCCGGCTCAGCGAGCGGCAGGCGAGCCGGCTGTCGGCCGCCGTCGCGGCCTGACCGCGTCGGGGGCCGGCCGGCGGCCGCCGAGGGAACGAGCGAACCGAACGAACGACACGAGAGGCGGTCCACGACGATGGGCAAGCTGCGGGTGGCCGTGATCGGCGCCCAGGGACGGATGGGCTCCGAGGCCGTGCGCGCGGTCACGGCGGCGGACGACCTGGAGCTGGTCGCCGCGCTCGGCCGGGGCGACCGGCTGGAGACCCTGACCGAGGCGGGCGCCGAGGTGGCCGTCGAGCTGACCCACCCGGACTCCGTCCTGGCCAACCTGGAGTTCTGCGTCGCGCACGGCATCCACGGGGTGGTGGGCACCACCGGCTGGACCGAGGAACGGCTGGCCGCCCTGCGCGGCTGGCTCGCCGCAGCGCCCGAGGTCGGCGTGCTGATCGCGCCCAACTTCGGCATCGGCGCGGTCCTCACCATGCGCTTCGCGCGGCAGGCCGCCCGCTTCTTCGAGTCGGTGGAGATCGTCGAGTCGCACCACCCCGGGAAGGCCGACGCGCCCAGCGGCACCGCCGTACGCACCGCCCAACTCGTCGCCGAGGCCCGCGCCGCCGCTGGCCTCGGCCCGCAGCCGGACGCCACCAGCACGGCCCTGGACGGCGCCAGGGGCGCCTCGGTCGACGGGGTGCCGGTGCACGCGGTGCGGCTGCGTGGCCTGGTCGCCCACCAGGAGGTGCGGTTCGGCGACGAGGGGGAGATCCTCACCATCGCGCACGACTCGATGAACCGCTCCTCGTTCATGCCCGGCGTGCTGCTGGGCGTGCGGCGGGTCGTCGCCACGCCGGGCCTGACGTTCGGCCTGGAGCACTTCCTGGACCTGGACGGCTGACGCGATGGCGGCGAAGGTCGGCTACCTGGTGGTCAGCGTGCTGCTGGTCGGCTATCTCGCGCTGGCCGGCCACCGGGCGCTGCTGCTGATCCGCGAGGGCACCTGGATCACGGTGGCGCTGGGCGTCGCGGTGCTGGCGCTGCCGCTGATCGGCGGCTGGTTCCTGTGGCGCAGCTTCCGCTTCGTGCTGTTCGCCAACCGGCTGTCCCGGGAGCTGGACGCCGAGGGCGGGCTGCCGGTGGACGACCTGCCGCGCACCCCGAGCGGCCGGATCGACCGGGAGGCGGCGGACGTGGCGTTCGCCCGGCGGAAGGCCGAGGTGGAGGAACGGCCGGAGGACTGGCGCTGCTGGTTCCGGCTGGCCGTCGCCTACCACGACGCGCGGGACACCCCGCGCGCACGGCGCACGATGGAGCACGCGATCGCCCTGCACGCCGGCCGGCCGGCCCCGCGCCGGGAGCGCGCCTGAGCGACCGCGCCCGGTCGCGCGCGGGGGAACGTTTCAGCGCCGCCGGCTGCCCTCGCCCCGTCGACTCGACTCGCCCCGCCGGCCGCCGCCCTCGGTCCGGTGCTCGGCGGCCCACGCCTCCAGCACGTCGGCCGCCCGCTCGAACGCCTCGGCCCGCTTGAGGAAGTCGGCGCTGTGGTCGGTCACCAGCGGCCGCAACGGCTCACCCCTGCGCGGCAGAACCTCCAACGCCTGCCCCTGCACGCTCCGGGGCAGTCCCAGCCACTTCACGGGCTGCTGCACCGTGCGAACGGCCTCGACCTCGCGCCAGCGCAGCGTCTGGGTGCGCACCAGCCCGACCCGGCGCAGCCCCCTCGGGCTGACCCAGATCCCCATCCGCAGCAGTCGCAGCGCGAACGCGATGGCCAGCGCGGCACAGACCGCGGTGGCGGACGCACCCGATGGCGGGCCCGCCATGGCGATGATCATCGCCGAGAGCAGCAGATAGGCGGCCAGGAGCAGCATGATCGCCGCGACCCCCACCCGCCAGGGTCCTGGTCGGTAGGGGCGCCGCCAGTGGTCGGGCTGCCCGTGGGGCAACGGCCCTTCCGTCGGGCTGGTCTGCGCGTCGTGCTCGGCGGAGAGAAAGGTCAGGGGCACGGCTGGTCCTCGTTCGTATCACAAGCGCATCACATGGGGGGATGAAGTCCTGCGAACGGTGAGGCTACCGCGCTCAGCGGTTCTCGGCCGCCTCCGGTGCGTCCGGAGCGGTCCGGTCCGGCGTCTCCATCGCGGGCGTGGCCAGCAGCAGCGCGCCAACCAGTCCGGATATCACCACCAGGGCGACCAGGACGCTGCCCAGCAGCCGCAGCCCCGAGGGGCGCCGTCGCGTCGGTGCCGGCGGCATCGTGTGGTCGTCGTGCCACGAGAACCCCGTGTCGTGCATGTCTGCCATCGAAACGCTCCCTCCCCTGATTGGCTCACATCCAAAAATATCAGGCGAAGAGTCCGACTCCGGGTCCGAGGTCCGATTTGCCCCCCGACCTCAGGGAGTTGTCAGTGGTCCCCCTTAGGGTGGGTGCCGCTTGGACCGCACCGCCGGAAGGACCACCGATGACCGACACCGTCACCCCCCGTTTCCGCAGCGACATGACGGCCGAGCTGGTCAAGCACAGCGCCTCGGACACCGACGTCCTGTTCGCCGCCCGGGTCTCCACGGCGGGGGAGCGGTCCCTGGAGGAGCTGGACAAGGACCCGGAGCGCTCCCGTGGCCTGATCAACTACCTGCTCCGGGACCGCCACGGCAGCCCCTTCGAGCACAACTCGATGACCTTCCTGATCAGCGCCCCGATCTTCGTCTTCCGGGAGTTCCACCGCCACCGCGTCGGCTGGTCGTACAACGAGGAGTCCGGCCGGTACCGGGAGCTGGCCCCCGTCTTCTACGTGCCGGACGAGCAGCGCCCGCTGGTCCAGCGGGGCCGCCCCGGGAAGTACGAGTTCGTCGCCGGCACCGCCGAGCAACACGCCCTGGTCGGCAAGGTCCTGGAGGACTCCTACCGCCAGTCCTACGCCGCCTACCAGCAGCTCCTGGAGTCCGGCGTGGCCCGCGAGGTGGCCAGGGCGGCGCTGCCCGTCGGCCTCTACTCGACGATGTACGCGACCTGCAACGCCCGTTCCCTGATGCACTTCCTCGGCCTGCGCACCAAGGACGAGCGGGCCCGGGTGCCGTCCTTCCCGCAGCGCGAGATCGAGATGGTGGCCGAGCTGATGGAGGCGGAGTGGGCCCGCCTGATGCCGCTCACCCACGCCGCGTTCAACGCCAACGGCCGGGTCGCCCCCTGAGCGGCCCGTTCCCCACCGGAGGTGTCCGTATTGCGCCCTTTCGCGAAGTTCATCTAGGGTGATTGGACGGGCCCGGCGCTGTTTGAACCCCCGAGCAGACAGCGCCGGGTTCCCCACGTTGCCAGCCCCGATGGGCCACGGCACGCTGAGCTACGAGTAGCGTGGAACCTATGGCTCCGACCTCCACTCCTGAAATCCCCTTCGGGCGGATTCTGACCGCCATGGTCACGCCCTTCACGGGGGATGGATCGCTCGATCTCGACGGCGCCCAGCGACTCGCCGCCCACCTGGTGGACTCCGGCAACGACGGGCTGATCGTCAACGGCACCACCGGCGAGTCCCCCACCACCACCGACGGGGAGAAATCCGAGCTGGTGCGCGCCGTGGTCGAGGCGGTGGGCGACCGCGCCCATGTGGTCGCGGGGGTCGGCACCAACGACACCCGGCACAGCGTCGAACTGGCCCGCGCCGCCGAGCGCGCCGGAGCCCACGGCCTGCTGACCGTCACCCCGTACTACAACAAGCCCCCGCAGGAGGGCCTGTACCAGCACTTCACCGCCGTGGCCGACGCCACCGAACTCCCGGTGATGCTCTATGACATCCCCGGCCGCAGCGGCGTCCCGATCAACACCGAGACCATGGTCCGGCTCGGCGAGCACCCCAGGATCGTGGCCAACAAGGACGCCAAGGGCGACCTGGGCCGCGCCAGCTGGGCGATCGCCACCACCGGCCTCGCCTGGTACTCGGGCGACGACATGCTGAACCTCCCGCTGCTCGCCGTCGGCGCGGTGGGCGTGGTCTCCGTGGTCGGCCATGTGGTCACCGCCGAGCTGCGCGCCCTGGTCGAGGCCCACACCGGCGGGGACGTCGCCAAGGCGACCGAGATCCACCAGCGGCTGCTGCCCGTCTTCACCGGGATGTTCCGCACCCAGGGCGTGATCACCTCCAAGGGTGCCCTCGCCCTCCAGGGCCTCCCGGGCGGCCCGCTGCGGCTTCCCCTGGTGGGCCTCACGGAGGCCGAGACCGAGCAGTTGAAGCGGGACCTGGCCGCCGGCGGGGTACAGATCTAAGCCACGCACATGACAGACGTCGCGCATCGTCGCGCACATTGGTGATAACTGAATACCGATCCATGCACACAGTCACGCGCGCCACGTGCCCCCGTCACCGGGCAGTGGCGCGCGTGGTCAGGAGAGTCTCTTGAGTCATCCCCATCCAGAACTCGGCAAGCCGCCGAAGCTTCCTGAGGGTGGCCTCCGCGTTACCCCGCTCGGCGGCCTGGGCGAGATCGGCCGCAACATGACCGTTCTCGAATACGGCGGCCGACTGCTCATCGTCGACTGCGGAGTGCTCTTTCCCGAACAGGAACAGCCCGGCATCGATCTGATCCTGCCGGACTTCAGCTCCATCCGGGACCGGCTGGACCAGGTCGAGGGCATCGTGCTCACCCACGGGCACGAGGACCACATCGGCGGCGTCCCCTATCTCCTGCGGGAGAAGCCGGACATCCCCCTGATCGGCTCCAAGCTGACCCTCGCCCTCCTGGAGGCCAAGCTCCAGGAACACCGCATCCGGCCCTACACCCTCCAGGTGATCGAGGGACAGCGGGAACGCATCGGCCCCTTCGACTGCGAGTTCGTCTCGGTCAACCACTCCATCCCCGACGCCCTGGCCGTCGCCGTCCGCACCCCGGCCGGCATGGTCGTCCACACCGGCGACTTCAAGATGGACCAACTGCCGCTCGACGGCCGCCTCACCGACCTGAGGGCCTTCGCCCGGCTGGGCGAGGAGGGCATCGACCTGTTGCTCTCGGACTCGACCAACGCGGAGGTCCCCGGCTTCGTGGCCCCCGAGCGCGAGATCTCCGGGGTGCTCCGCCAGGTCTTCGCGCGCGCCGACAAGCGGATCATCGTGGCCAGCTTCGCCAGCCATGTGCACCGCATCCAACAGATCGTCGACGCGGCGCACGAACACGGCCGCAGGATCGCCTTCGTGGGCCGCTCCATGGTCCGCAACATGGGCATCGCCCGGGACCTCGGCTACCTCAGGGTGCCGGCGGGGCTGGTCGTCGACGTGAAGACGCTGGACGATCTGCCCGACCACGAGGTCGTGTTGGTCTGCACCGGCTCCCAGGGCGAACCCATGGCCGCCCTCTCCCGGATGGCCAACCGAGACCACCAGATCCGGATCGTCGAGGGCGACACGGTGATCCTGGCGTCCTCCCTGATCCCCGGCAACGAGAACGCGGTCTACCGCGTGATCAACGGCCTCACCCGCTGGGGCGCCAACGTGGTCCACAAGGGCAACGCCAAGGTCCATGTCTCGGGCCACGCCTCAGCCGGCGAACTGCTGTACTTCTACAACATCTGCCAGCCCAGGAACCTCATGCCGGTGCACGGCGAGTGGCGACACCTGCGCGCCAACGCCGAGTTGGGCGCCATGACCGGTGTCCCGGCCGAGCGGATCGTGATCGCCGAGGACGGCGTGACCGTGGACCTGATCGACGGCAAGGCGAAGATCGTGGGCAAGGTCCAGGCCGGCTACGTCTATGTGGACGGCCTGTCCGTGGGCGATGTCACGGAGTCCAGCCTGAAGGACCGTCGCATCCTCGGCGACGAGGGCTTCATCTCGGTGTTGGTCGTCGTCGACAGCAGCACCGGCAAGATCGTCAGCGGGCCCAGCATCCACTCGCGGGGCTCCGGCATCGAGGACTCCGACTTCGCCGCCGTGATCCCCAAGATCGACGAGGCCCTGGCCCGCTCGGCCCAGGACGGCGTCGTCGAGGCCCACCAACTCCAGCAGCTGGTACGGCGAACCGTGGGCAAGTGGGTCTCCGACACCTACCGGCGCAGGCCGATGATCCTGCCGGTGGTCATGGAGGTCTAGGCCCCATCTCCCCGTGGAGCGCCCGGATTTGCATCTGGGCGCTCCACTCCAGTACGTTTACGTCACCGCCGCACGGGGAACCCGGAGTAGCTCGCTGCTCGGGAAGGTCCCCACGTGGGCGGACAGCGAAGGGAAGCGCCCGGAGGGCCCTGAGAGGGGTTTGATGGAAGCGTCCGTTCCTTGAGAACTCAACAGTGTGCCAAAAGTCAATGCCAGATTTTTGAGTTGTTTGCGAGGATGTTCGAGCAT
>NZ_VDLZ02000017.1:0-207083 GCF_006334905.2 Streptomyces sp. 3MP-14 | reverse complement strand
CTCCGACGAACACCCCCGGGTCCCGGCGACACCACCCCCCAGGTCATGCCTTCGACAGGGGGCAACAGTCATACCGAGCCCAGAGGCCAGCGGCCCCATTGCAGGACCGCGAAAAACATAACGGGGCACGAGCTACCAGCCTCGGCCATGACCGCGCGAGTCACCAGGCCCGGGACGAGGATAAGGAGGCAGCTGCTGGCCACCCCCGGGTGCCGGTCGCCGACCCGGTTTGCGCGGTGAACCTTGCGTGGTCGAGGACCGCTTGTTTGCAGCCTCCGCAGTGAGCCTGCGCTGCTGGGCCTCTGGTCCTTCGCCCCGGACCGCTGTGGCAACGATCTCCGCCCGGACCTGTCGTGTCGGAGCGGCCTCCACCTGCCGCCAGATCGGAAGGGCGTCCCGCTCGGCTACACCCCGCTCGGCTAAGTGGTCCTGAAGCTGGCTGATGACCGGGTGGTCGGCACGTCGGACGATGCTGTCGAGGACGGTCTTGAATCCCGAGTGCACTTGTTCCGAGCGTTCCGCTCAGTTACGCACTTCGGTTATGAAACGATTCTGCTGTGCCGCCAGAACGGTTATCCAGTCAGGGCGCGTCTGATCAACGGCCATGGCGGAGTCATGTACAGCCAGCAGCGCGGCGGCCTTGATGGCTTCTCGGGTCAAGGGGTCGCGGAACCTCTCCGGTACAAGTGCAGGGTTGAAGCCTCTCAGGTAGATGGGGTCATCCCGCTGGGGAATCTGCACAGGGCCGCTCGACTCCAGTCTCAGGGGCGTATCCAGCGGCCCATGAAGGCTGTCCTCGATAGCGTTGATCGGCTCCTTGCTGGCGAATGTAAGCACGCGATCAGATTGCAAGTCCTCAAAGGGGAAGCCACGTCCTTCGGCGGTCTGCTCGGCTGACAGATGGACCACATAGCCATGCTTCTTTTGCGACCGGGTATCCTCTGGCGCCGCACCGAAGAAAGCATACCTGCCCTCGAAGTTCGTCCGAGGGTACGCGGCCGTAAGAAGTTCCTGCACCGTTCCCTTGAAGCTGCTGTCCACGAGAGTCACCGAGCTTCCGGGATACCCAACAGGAATACCCGCGTCCCGGAGATACCCAGTTAGATGCCGGAACGCCCCGGGGACGTCCTCTGGCGCCACTCGCCTGCGTGTGCCTCTGAATCCCTCAACCTCGGGGAACTCTGAGCCACGGTGAGCCTCAAGGTCCTGGATGGCCGCCTCAGCGACCACGCGGGATCAGACCACTTCATGGCAGTGGTTACGGAAGAACTCGGGGTTGAGGGCACGGGCCGCTGCGGCGAAGCTGTGCCCGTCCCGGCCGAGGAAAACGATCCTGTGTCCCGCTTCGGCATCTCGGTAGAGATCCGGCAGCATCTGAGCCGTGATGAAAGTGATGAAAGGACCGTGGAAATCGCGGTAGACCTCGTATGCCTCCGCCACTGCGGTTCTTCCCTCCGGAGCCAGCCCGTACGCATCTTGTACAGCCGCAAGTTGGGGATATGACTCTTCTATTCGCTCCACCCTGAAGCCTCTCTATTCCGCATGGCGAGAGTGGTTGCCGGACTCGTCAAGGAGGCTGTTAGCCACCGCATGAAAGGTTCGTACTCTGCGGTGAGACTCCACTTCACCCGCGTCCCGTGGCCGGCCGCAGCCCGGGTGGTGCGACCGATCGCGTCCATCTCGATTTTGAGATGATCGGAGTCGACGTAGGGGAGGTCTAGAGCGGCAGACAAGGCCAGTGCATCGTGCTGCATGCTGCCCGGATAGAAAGAGGCGAACCAGCGATCCAAATGGTCGACCAGCAACCTGGCCCACGCCTCCTGAAAGCTCCGGAGGCTTTGGTAGAGGGGACTGCGTGCGGTGACCTCGATGCGCGGTGTGAAGGTCACCTCGGAGGCGATGAACTCGGGAGTCGGCAGGATGCCGCTCGTCGCAGCGTGGAGCACGGTGCGGGCACTGGCGACGTCCAGGCGAATATTGTGCTCGGCGCTGTCCGGGTCGCGATAGGACAAGGCCCCTCCCATTTGCGTCACCCGCAGTCGAGACCCGAGTTCGGGTGCCTGGGACAGGACCCGGGCGAGGTTCGACAGCGGTGCCATGCCGACCCAGCGCACGGGCCCGTCTGTCCCAACGCACACCTGCCGCACGGCCTCGACTACATCGGTGGGCTGGGGTGGGACCTCATTTGGAGTTAGGCCGTCCACGCAGAAGTAGCGTGTCGTGCCCAGCGAGGCACCGGCAACGGTGGCGACATCGGGCCTTTCCAACAGATCGAGCAGATGCCGTGCGAAACGGGCCCGCTGCCCGGCGGCTTCGTCGCCTGTCACCACTAGGGCCAACTCCGGCACCCGGCGTGCTGCTGCGGTGAGCGCGAGAGCGTCATCGGCATCCCCGCCGATATCCGTGTCGATGATCATCGGGGCCCTGCTGAGGTCGTCCGGCCAGCGCCCGGAAGACTCCAACGCTGCCCCTGTAGCAGCTAACCCCGTGCCGGGCAACCGCCGCCCGAGCTGTGTCATGGCAGTCCAGTGCTGACGCAACTCTGCGGCGGACTCTGTACGTTCTTCTCCCATAAACGATCTCCGATCGTTCGTTTGATCAGGACCATAACGAACTGGCGCGGGAGTCAGCGTCGACGGCCGGTCGTCCGGATCGGTGCCTGCGGCGCCGTACCGGTCACGGCGCGCTGCACTCTGCGTGCAGCCGGCGGGCCGCTCACCGTGGTTGACCAAGCGGTCGCCGCTTGAGTCTGAATCTCCCGCTCCACTCCGGCAGCGATCCGCTGGCCAGCCTGCTCCACCGATCCCACCTGGATCGGGTGCATCCCGCTCTCGCCGCGAGCCCCCACGATCCCGTACTGCTCCAGCGCGGTGAGAGCCTCGCCGGCCTGGGCCGCGTTGTAGCCACTCGCCAGCAGCATCGTCGCGCTCACCCCGTGGTTGGCCACCGCCAAGTCCGAAGCCCGGGTCAGCTCCTCCCTCGACAACGTCCGCGCCCCAGTCCGCTCCTGGTCGAGTTGCTTGACGGCAGGCGGCGGGGCCGGCATAGAGAGCGCGGCCAGCGTGGCGACCGGAATGTCCAACTGACGTGCGCCCGCAGCCGCTTGGTGCCTCAGCATGTTCTCGACTCCAGCCAGGCGTGCGGCGACGTCCACACCGCTTTGGTCGGCTCGATGGATCTCGGCCGCCACTATCGGCCATTGGGTATCCGAGGCCAGCAACAGTTCGGCCGGCCGCTCAGGCAACTTTTCGCGGACCATCCGGGACAGCCGCTCGTTCTCATGCCGGTCGATCCCGGCTTTGCGTAGCGCGGTCTCACGATCCACCGGCCGCGCCGGCAGGACTTGCCTCGACTGCTGCCGCCCCGCGTCAGCCGCCTCTCTACCCACCTCGGCTTGGGCACCCTCCACCAGCCGGTTCAGCGTCGGGACAGCGGCCGCCACCAGCTGCTCAACGTCCCACCCGCCAGCCCGCAAGTCCTGTAGTCCCGCAGCAAGTTGGGGCCACTGCTCCGACCTGGTCAGCGCCTGCGCCACTTCCGGTGACGTGGCCCGCTCCACCACGCGCGCCATCTCCTGCTCCGGCGTCGGCGGGGCGGGCTGCGCCTGCCGCGTGATCTGCTCCAGCGCCGGCAGCAGACGCTCCGGCGGAATACCAGCACCCTCCAACTCGCCGAGCTGCTCCACCATCCGCTGCCACCCTGGAGAATCGGTCAGTGCCTGGCGCACCTGCGGCCCGAAGTGTTGCTCGATCACGGCCGCATACCGCACCGCCGGCCGCGGCCCACCAACGGCCGGACCGGCATCGGCCAGCGATGGCCGGCGCGCACCGTCCAACGCCCGAGTCAGCTCCACCAACGTCCGCAGCATCGCCGCCATCTGCTGTGCGGCCTGCCGCGACGCGTCCTCCACCGGCGAACTCATCGCCCACCCTCCTGCTCACGATCCCACTGCGGGCGCGTGGGTACCCCCGGCCAGCCCGACGGCTTCGCTCTCAGCATCACGTCCAGTCACACATCCCCCTCGGAACGTCAGTCGCACCACCGTACTGCCCAACCAAACTCACGAGTAGCCATACGTGACAGCCTGATAGCTCGGCCGTTCCAATGTCTCGGCAGATCTGGTCAGCATCCGAAGTACATGCGGGAGGGGGCCTGGCCCCGGTGCTGTCCAGCGCGCACGGCGCCCAGGCGGCCGGGGCCCGCATCGCGCTGGGCAGTGCCGGGGGGATGCGGGGGTCCAGGGGGCGGCGAGCCCCCTGGTACCACCGGGATCAATCCGCTGACCAGGGGTCACAGACCGATCGACGGCCCGTCATGGCGCTGCGGGTGCTGGGTGGGCGGCTGGCGGGCGTGGGCGCGCTGGAGTGCGTCCTGGCGGCGTTGGGTGGCGCGGACGGCGGCCTAGCGGCGCTGGGTGTCCTCGATAGCGGCGCGGGCCGGGTCGGTGGTGGCCAGGTGGCGGCGTAGCTCGTACTCGGCGCGTAGGGCGGCGGCGGTGGCTCGGTGACCGGTCGCGGCCTGGTCGAGTTGGGTGGCGCGGCGCTGCTGGTCTGCCACCAGGTGGGCGTCGGCGGCCTCCAGGGTCTGCCGGTAGGCGGGGAGACGGTCGGCGAGGGTGGTGATGGTGGCGGGGGTGGGTGGGCCGTCTAGGCGTAGCTGCTCGGGGAGCTGTGCGGCGGTGGTGCGGGCCTGCCGGTCGTGGTCGGCGGCCGCGATCCGTGCGGTGGTGGCGGCCTGGTCGGCGCGGTCGATCTCCCGTGCAAGCCAGGCGGCGACCTCGCGTAGGTCGCCGCGCTGTCCGAGGAGTGCGGAGCGGCGCTGGGCCAGGCGGCGGGTGATCGGCTCCAGGCGGGCGCGGTAGAGCGCGGCCTGGCCGGTCTGCTGCTCGGCCTCGCGGCTGGCGGCGGCCGCGCCGTCGACGAGGGCCGCCAGGTCGCGGAGTTGGGTGAGGGCGGCGGCGTAGTGGTGGGTGGCGGGGGCGTGGTCGGTTCCGGCGGTGGCCGCCAGGTCGCGGGCGCGGTCGGCGGCCGTCGCGGCGAGCTGGGCGGCGCGGTCGGCCTGCTCGGTGGCGGTGGTGATGGCCCGGGGCAGGTGGGCGGTGGGCATGGCGCCGTGGGGCCGGCGCCGCCAATGCGGCACCACCTGCCGCTCCTGGTCGTGCTCCTCGCTGGCCGGCGTTGCACGCCTGTGTTGCACGGAGGTGACGCGGGCGGCGGCGGCACGCACCGCCTGGTCCTCGTTGTCGCCGGCCGGCGACGGTGCCGGCACCATCCCGGCCTGGGTGGCGAGTTGGTCGGTGACCATCGTGTCGCCGGTGTCGCTGGCCAGGGCGCGGCCGTAGGCGGCCACCGCGCGGTGCAGCAGCTCGGTGTCGGTGCGGGGGCGGCCGAGGCGGGCGGCCGCCACGACGTCCTCCGCCTCGGCCAGGGGGAGCCAGAGGTGGGAGGCGCGCCGGGCGCGGGTCAGCTCGGGGTAGAGGGTGTGGGCGTCGGCGTGCGCGCCGTAGTCCAGGGCGACCTCCGAGGTGAGGCCCTGGGCGGAGGCGGCGGTCATCGCGTAGCCGAGGGTGAGGTGGCCGGCCGCCAGCTGCCGCGGGCTGATCCACGCTGCCTCGAGGGCGGGCCCGTCCGGGGTACGGCGACGCCAAGCCACCCGCGCGCCGCGCCGGGCGTCGATCTCGGTGACGATGCCGCGGTATCCGTTGAGCACATCCGGCGCCGCCGGGTCGCGGCGGCTGCGGTAGTCGTTGCGGGTCACCCGCACCACATCGCCCACGGACAGCTGGAGCCGGCCGCCGCCGGCGGTGCGTGCGAGGGCCCAGGTACGGGCCTCCCCCAGCTCACCCGCCGCCCTCCGGGCCGTCTGGGCGGCCGAGTTGAGGGCGTCGACGTCCGCCCGGCGCGGGGCGAGGAGGAGCAGCTGCTCGACCAGGTCGTGCGGATCGGTCCACTCGGTACGGGCGGTGTCCCAGGCGGCGGCCATGCCGGCCAGTGCCTCGGTGGCGGTGGTGGTGGCGTGGACGTGGCCGTGGTCGGCGAGGCGGGCGAGGGCGGTGGTGCGGGCGCCGGTACGCCAATCGGCGAGCGCCGCCCGCTCCGCCAGGTCTCGCTGCCTGCGGTTCTCATCCAACTCCAGGCCGTCGACCAGCTCGTGGGCGCGCGCGAATCCCCCGCCCACGCCGACCGCGCGGGCTTGCTGTGGGTCGCCGATCAGGACGATTTTGGTGTGGGTGGTGGCGGCGTGGGTGGCCAGCGTGGCTAGGGCGCGGTTGTCCACCATGCTGGCCTCGTCCACGACCAGGACGTCGACGTCCTTGAGGCCGGCGCCGCCGGTGATGGCGCGCGTCCATGCCGCGATCGTGGCCGAGGGGATGCCGGCCTCGGCCGTCAGGTTCGCGGCCGCCACGGCCGCCGTGGACGCGCCGGCGACCCGCAGGCCGGCGGCCTCCCACCCGGCCCGCGCCGCCGACATGAGCGTGGTTTTGCCGGCGCCGGCCACCCCGATGACGGCGTCGACCGCGTGGCCGGCTGTCAGGAGCCGGTCCAGCACCGCCCGTTGCTGCGCGGACCAGGTCCCAGCCCTGGCCGGCCTCGACCGTCTCAATCGCCAACTCAGCTGCTTCCGGGGTGAGTTGGGCGGCGCCGGCGTCCAGACCGGCGGTGGCGGCGTCCTGGAGGGCGGTCTCGGCGGCCGTGATGCTGGTGTGGGTGTAGCGGGCGGGGTGCGACTCGTGCGCCCGGGGCGAGTCCGGCAGGCGGACCGCGTGCCCGGGGACGGCGAGGACCTCGTCGACGAGCTGCTCGAGGTGCTCGCGGCTGTCCAGGGCGGGGGCGGCGGCCGCCACGGCCGCCATCACCTGGGCGTGGCTGACGGTTTTGCGGGCGGCGACCAGGCCGTGGTCCTCGTCCGTCCAGATCTGGGCGGCGATCTCCCCCGGCGTCGATGCCGGCACCGACAGCCGGTGGTGGTGGGCCGGGCAGCGCAGCCGCCATCAGGGCGTCGACGTCGCCCACCGCGGCCTCGCCCCGCAGCTGCCACGCGGACCGCACGTCCCCCGCCTGCAACCTCGGGTTTGGCCCGGGCCGTCCGCGCGGCCGCGGCTTTGGCCTGGGCGGGGGTAGCGGTCTCGCCGGCGGCGTCCACCACCTGGTGGTGCCGGCGCGAGTACGTCTCGCGCAGCTGCTCGGGGATGCCGGACAGCTCCCACACCCCCGACTCCGGGTCGCGGGCGAAGCGAGCGCCCAGCTGCTCGCCCAGGCGCGCGCGTAGTCGGCCCTCGGCCAACTCGATGACGACCCTCGCGTGGCGGTGGAGGTCCTCGGCGCCGGCCGCGATCGTGCGCCACCGCCCATCAGCGCACCGGCCCAGATGGGCCAGGGTCACGTGGACGTGGAGATGCGGGTCCCCCGGCGCGAGGGCCTCGCGCAGCCCCGGATCGGCCCCGGCCGGGATGGGTACCGGGCGGGCGGAGCGGTGCAGCGTCATCCACCCCAGCAGCCCCGTTGTGCCGATCCGCTCGGCGCGGCGGCCGTCGCCGTGATGGCCGGTCATGCCGTAGGCGCACCAGTCCTCCAGCGCCGCCACCGCCTCGCGATGTCGAGGACGTTCGCGGATCGTGGGCCGGCCGCGCTGCCGACCACGTTACGGCGGGGGGCCGTTCGCGATCGTCTGCCGGGAGGGCCGCAGGCGAAAGGGGCGGGTGGGTGGGGCGGAAAGCCCCGGTTCAGAGCCCCGCAGGGCTGTCGTGGTGGCGGACCGTGGAGCCTCGGCGGGTCTTGATGACCTCCAGTTGGCTGGGGACGCGGGACCTGAGGTCGGGGACGTGGCTGACGATGCCGACGTGGCGGTCGTGTTCCCGCAGGCCGTCGAGCACGTCGAGCACCTCGTCCAGGGACTGTTCGTCGAGGCTGCCGAAGCCCTCGTCGATGAAGAGGGTGTCCAGGCGCCGGCCGCCGGCCTCGGCGCTCACGACGTCGGCGAGGCCCAGGGCCAGCGCCAGGGAGACGAAGAAGGACTCGCCGCCGGAGAGCGTGGCCGTGTCCCTGGCGCGGCCGGTCCAGGCGTCGAGCACGTTCAGGCCGAGCCCGGAGCGGGCGCGGTGGGCGGCGCGGGCGTCGGAGTGGACCAGCGCGTAGCGGCCGGCGGACATGTGCTGGAGGCGGACGCTCGCCGCCTCGGCGACCTGCTCCAGGCGCGCGGTGAGGACATAGGTCTCCAGCCGCATCCGGTACTCGTTCTGCGGGGAGGTCCCGGCGGCCAGGCCAGCGATGCCGGCGATGCGCCGGCTCTCCTCGCGCAACGGGGCCAACGCCCGTGCCTCGGCAGCCAGTTCGGCGCCGAGCGCGTCGAGGTCGGCGCACCGCTGGCGGGCGGCGGCCTCGGCAGCCGAGGCGGCGCGGAGCCGGGCGGTGGCCGCTTCCCAGGCGGCCTGGCTGGCGGCCGGGTCGGCCGGCGGTCCTGCGGCGGCCTCCTGCCCGCGCGGGTCGGCGAGTTGGGCGGCCACGGCGGCCTCCTCGGCGCGCCAGCGCTCCAACCGTTCCTCGACGGCGCGCCGTTCGGCCGGGTCGAGGGCGGCGGCGAGCGCCTCGGCCGGGGTGGCGAAGCCGGCCGCGTAGGCGGCGTCGGCGCAGCGCGCGTCGGCGGCCTTGACCCGGTCGGCCGTCTCCTCGGCGGCCAGGGCGGCGGCGCCGGCGGCGGCCAGCGCCTCGGCGCGCCGGCTCAGCGCGGCCGCGCGCGCGGCGACGCTGGGCGCGCCGGCCCTGGCCCGTTCGACCTCGGCGGTGAGGGTGGCGCGTTCGGCCTCCAGGGCGGCGCGCCGGGCGGCGCCGGCCGCGAGGGCGCGTTCGGTCGCGCGGCGGGTCTCGGTCAGCTCGGCGTGCTCCCGCTCGGCGCGCTCCAGCGCGGTGACGGCGGCAGGTTCGTCGGCGAACTCCCGCTGTGCGGCATCCCGTTGGGCGCGGGCCTCGGCCAGCACGGCCGCCAGTTCGTCGGTGGGCCGGTCGCCGGCGGTGGCCCTGGCCGTGGCGTGTTCGGCGTCGAGGGCGGCGAGCCGCCGCTGGGCCTCGTCGCGGGCGGCCTCGGCCGCGCGGTGCGCGGCCTGGGCGGCCTTCTCGGCGGCGCGGTCCACCGGGTCGGCCTCCGGCGGCGCGGGGTCCGGGTGTTCGGTCGCGCCGCAGACGGCGCAGGGCTCGCCGGGCGTGAGCCGGGCCGCCAACTCGGCCGCGATGCCGGCGAGTCGGCGGTCCTTCAGGCGCAGCCAGTGGTCGAACGACTCGGCCGCCCGCTCCCTGGCGGCGAGCGTGCCGGAACGCGCCTCGGTCAGCTCGGCGGCCAACGCGTCCCGCCGCCGGGCGGCCGAGGCCCTGGCCTCGGCCTCGGCGAGGCGTTCGGCGAGTCCCGGCAGCCGGGCGCCGGCGGCGCCGGCCGCCTCCCGCCGGGCGCGCAGCCGTTGGACGGCGGCCGGCCAGGCGGCGAGCCGCTCCTCGGCGGTGGCGAGGGCCGCGCGGTCGCGTGCCTCCCGGGCGGCTAGCGCGGTCAGTTCGGTGGCGAGCGCGCCGACCCGTTCCTCGGCGGCCCGCGCGGCGGCCAACGCGCCGAGGCGCTCGCGGACGGCCCGCTCCTCGGCCGCGAAGCGGGCGGCGGGCCCAGCGGGGACGGCAGGCCCAGCGGGGGCGGTGGGCCCAGCGGGGGCGGTGGGCCCACCGGGGGCGGCGCCATGCTCCAGGTCCCGGGCCCCGGCTGCCGCCGGCCTCCCCGCGCCGGTTCGGGGGTCACCGGGCGCACCCGACAACGGCCGCTCCCCGCCGACCCGTTCGCCGGTATCCCCGGCGGACGCCCCCGCCGGCAACGACCGTTCCCCGCCGGTCAGTTCGGCGGCAGGTCCTTTCGCGTTCGCGCCGGCTCCGCCGTTGGGCGGCCCGCCCCCGGCCAGCACCGCCGCTTCCCCGCCGACCCGTTCGGCGGTATCCCCGGCGGACGCCCCTGCCGGCAACGACCGTTCCGCGCCGGTCGGTTCGGCGGCAGCGCCGCCGGCCCTCGGCGGCCCGCCCCGGTCCTCCGCACCGAAGGCGCCGGGCCTGCCGATCCGCGCGGCCAACGACCGTTCCCCACCCGCCCGTTCGGCGGAACCCCCGGCAGACTCACCGCTTTCCCCGGCCACGGCTTCAGCACCGGCCCCCGCCGGCAACAGCCGCCTTCCAGCGCCCAGTTCAGCAACGGCGCCGCCGGCCCCGGCAGACTCGCCCCGTTCCCCCGCCGCCACTCCACCATCGGGCCCGCCGGCCACCGCCGGCAACAGCCGCTCCCCGCCCCCGGGTTCGGCGGCCGCCGAGCTGACAGCCCCGGCCGGCAGCGCCCGGCCCCCTGCGCCCGGCTCACCAAAACCCCGGCGCCCGTCCCCCTCCCCCGCACCGAGCCGCGCACCGAACCCCCCGCCGCCGAGCCGCCCAGCGGCTCCGGCGGCACCGGCGGCCCCAGCGGCCCCGCCGCCCTCCGCCAGCGCGGCCGTCGCCGCGCTCGCCGCCGCCACCGCCGCGCGGTGCTCCGCCGCCGCCTCGTCCCGCAGCCGCAGCGCCGGCGCCACCGTCGCGGCGGCGCTGGCCCGCTCCAGGCGGCCCGCCAGCGCCTCCCGCCGCGGCCGCTCGGCGGCCAACGCGGCCGCCCGTTCGGCCGCCTCCGCGTGCCGCTGGCGCAGCCGCGCCCGTTCCACGGTCTCGGCGTGGACCCGCTGCGCCGCCGCGTGCGCGGCCTCGGCCGCGACCAGCGCCGCGCCGGCCACGGCGCGGCGCTCCCGCGCGCCGACCCGCGCCAGCGCGGCGAACTCCAGCACGGCATCGGCCAGTTCGGGATCGCCCGGACTCAGCCCGGCCCAGCGGTGGCCGGCCAGCTCCGCGTCGGCGCCCGCCGCCTGGCGCACCCGGTGCCCGCGGGCCAGCAGCCGTTCGTCGCCGGCGCCGACCCGTTCGGCCGCGCGGGCGCGCCGCTCCGCGAGGTGCTCCTCGGCGGCCCGGAACCTGCGGGTGTCGAAGAGCCGCCCGAGCAGCCGCGCCCGGTCCTCCGCGCTGGCGCGCAGGAACCGCGCGAAGTCCCCCTGCGGCAGCAGCACGACCTGGCAGAACTGGTCCCGGTTCATGCCCAGCAGCTCGCCGATCTCGCGGCCGATCTCCTGGTGGGAGCTGCTGAGCGCCTCCCAGGGACCGCCCGGGGTGCGGCGTTCACGCAGCAGGGTGCGGGCGCGTTCGCGGGTGGTGCCGCCGCCCCTGCGCTTGGGGCGGAGCTGTTCGGGGCGGCGGGTCAGCTCCAACCTGCGGTCGGCGACGGTGAGTTCGAGGACGACCTCGGTGGGCGTGCCCGGGTCGGCGTGGTCGCTGCGCAGCGCCTGCGGGCTGCCCTGTCGGGCGCCGGGCACCGAGCCGTAGAGGGCGTAGGCGACGGCGTCGAGGATGGAGGTCTTGCCGGCGCCGGTGGGGCCGTGCAGCAGGAAGAGGCCGCCGGCGGCGAGCCGGTCGAAGTCGACGCGCTCGGTGCCGGCGAACGGGCCGAACGCCGTGACCGTGAGCCGGTGGAGCCTCACTCGTCGCGCTCCTGTCCGACGCGGGCAGCGGTCAACGCGGCGCGCAGCGCGGCCCGTTCGGCGCCGTCGGGGCCCTGGCCGGCCCGGACGTGGGCGACGAAGTCCTCGGCGACCTGCTCGTCGGTGCGGCCGTCGAGGCGGCGCGCGTAGGAGTCGACGGCCTGGCCCGGGGCGCGTTCGGGCTCGAAGAGCAGGCTGACGGCGTGCGGGAAACGGGCGGTCAGCCGGGCCATGGGCTCCTCGGGGCGGATCGGGTCGGTGAGGGTGGCCTCGACGAAGGCGCCCTCGTGGGGGCTGAGTTCGGCGTCGGACAGCAGGTCGTCGAGGCGGCCGCGCAGCCGGGCCAGCGGCCGGCCGAGGGGGACGTCGACGCGTTCGGCGTGGACGGCGCCGGCGGCGTCGAGGTCGACCAGCCACAGGCTCTTGCGGTGGCCGGCCTCGGA
This sequence comes from Streptomyces sp. 3MP-14, assembly GCF_006334905.2. Classification (NCBI taxonomy): domain Bacteria; kingdom Bacillati; phylum Actinomycetota; class Actinomycetes; order Kitasatosporales; family Streptomycetaceae; genus Streptomyces; species Streptomyces sp. 3MP-14. The sequence continues at coordinate 195,068 of NZ_VDLZ02000017.1, read as the reverse complement.
GAACGAGTACGGCAGCGGGGAGCCGGAGTACCGGACCCGCTCGGTGAGGGTCTGGCAGCCGTGGAGGTGTCCAAGGGCGGTGTAGTGGGCGCCGTCGAAGGTGGCGACGGGCACGGCGGCGACCCCGCCGACGGTGATGTCCCGTTCGCTGTCGGAGGGTTGGCCGCCGGTGACGAAGGCGTGCGCGAGCACCACGGCGCGGGTGCCGGGCGGCCGGGTCGCGAGGTCGGCGCGGACCCGGTCCATCGCGGCGCGCAGCACGGCGGCGTGCCGGGGCGCTTCGGCGCCAAGCGGCTCGCGGGTCAGCGTCGGCTCCAGGTAGGGCAGCCCGTAGACGGCGACCGGCCCGTGCGCGTCGGGCAGCAGCGCGGGGGTGCCGCACTCCTCGGGGCGGGTGCGCAGGTGGATGCCGGCGCGGGCCAACAGCCGCCCGCCGACGCCGAGTCGGTGCGGGGAGTCGTGGTTGCCGGAGATCATCACGGTGGGCACGCCGAGCGCGGCGAGCCGGTGCAGCGCCTCGTCGAAGAGGCGGACGGCGGCCAACGGCGGCACCGCCCGGTCGTAGACGTCCCCGGCGACCAGCACCGCGTCCACCCGCTCGGCCCGCGCGACGCCGACCAGGTGGTCCAGGAACGTCTCCTGCTCGGCGAGCAGGCTCACCCGGTGGAAGGTGCGGCCCAGATGCCAGTCGGAGGTGTGCAGCAGCCTCACGCGCCGGCCGCCCCGCCACGCCGCCGTGTCATCGATCCGCGCCCCTCTCCCGGCCACCGGGCCGGTCCCGGTGGATCGCGCACCAGTCTGCCACCGGGGTCTGACAACGCCCGCCGGGACCGGCGCCCTCTCGGAGGGGCTACCGGCGGCGCAGCGCGGCGAGTTGTTCGGCGAACGGCGTGAACGCCAGCCCCGGCGCTCCGGCCGTGCCCTCCTCCGCGTCGCCGCCGGCCGGTTCCCCGCCCCCGGCCGGCGCCAGGCCGCCCGCCGCCGCCCCGCCGTCCGCCGCCGCGCCGGTAACGGCCCCGACGCCGGCCTCGGCCAGGAGGAGGGTGGCCAACTCCCGTGCCGCGCGGTCGATCCGGGTGGGCAGGGTGTCGGTGAGCGGGTCCCCGTCGCCGCCCCAGTCCTCGGCGGCGGCGAAGACGGCCGTGGGCGCCACGGTGGCCCGCAGATACGCGAAGAGCGGGCGCATCGCGTGCTCCAGGGTCAGCGAGTGGCGGGCGGTGCCGCCGGTCGCGGCCATCAGCACCGGCGTGCCGACGAGCGCGGTCGGCTCGAACAGGTCGAAGAACGACTTGAACAGCCCGCTGTAGGAGGCGGCGAAGACGGGCGTCACCGCGATCACCGCGTCGGCCCGTTCCACGGCCTCGATGGCCTCGCGCAGCGGCGGGGCCGGGAAGCCGGTGACGAGGTGGTCGGCTATGTCCCTGGCCAGGTCGCGGAGTTCGACGACCCGGATGGTGACGACCTCCGGGCCGCCGTCGCGGCCCTCCTCGCCCGGGTCGAGGTGGCGGCGGGTCGCCTCGGCCAGCCGGTCGGCCAGCAGCCGGGTGGACGACGGCTGGCTCAGCCCGGCGCTGACGACCACCAGGGTGCGCGGCGTCATGGGACAACTCCTCCTGTGGTGCGTGGGGTTGGGGAACGGGCCGGCATCGGGGAACGGACGGACGTCGGGGAGCGGACGGACGTCGGGCAACGGTGCGGCCGGGGCGCGGCTTTAGGCCGGGGTCGCGGCGCGGCGCTGCCGCTCGGCGGCGACCCGGGCGGCGTGGGTCGGCCCGTCGGGAACGTCGGCCGGCCGCCCGGCCGCGAACTCCCGGCGCAGCACCGGCACGATCTCCTCGCCCAGGATGTCCAGTTGCTCCAGCACGGTCTTGAGCGGCAGGCCCGCGTGGTCCATCAGGAAGAGCTGCCGCTGGTAGTCGCCGAAGTTCTCCCGGAAGGTCAGCGTCTTGTCGATCGCCTCCTGTGGGCTGCCCACGGTCAGCGGGGTCTGCTCCATGAACTCCTCCAGCGAGGGACCGTGCCCGTAGACCGGCGCGTTGTCGAAGTACGGGCGGAACTCGCGGATGGCGTCCTGGGAGTTCTTCCGGACGAAGATCTGCCCGCCGAGCCCGACCATCGCCTGCTCGGGCGTGCCGTGGCCGTAGTGGGCGTAGCGCTGCCGGTAGAGGCCGATCAGCTGCTGGAAGTGCTGGGTGGGCCAGAAGATGTTGTTGGCGAAGAAGCCGTCGCCGTAGTAGGCGGCCTGCTCGGCGATCTCCGGGCTGCGGATGGAGCCGTGCCAGACGAACGGCGGCACGCCGTCCAGCGGCCTGGGCGTGGACGTGAAGCCCTGGAGCGGGGTGCGGAAGCGGCCCTCCCAGTCCACGACGTCCTCGCGCCACAGCTGGTGGAGCAGCGCGTAGTTCTCGATGGCCAGCGGGATGCCCTGCCGGATGTCCTGCCCGAACCAGGGGTAGACGGGCCCGGTGTTGCCCCGGCCCATCATCAGGTCGACCCGGCCGTCGGCGAGGTGCTGGAGCATCGCGTAGTCCTCGGCGATCTTCACCGGGTCGTTGGTGGTGATCAGCGTGGTGGCGGTGGAGAGGATCAGCCGCTCGGTGCGGGCCGCGATCCAGCCGAGCATGGTGGTCGGGGAGGAGGGGACGAACGGCGGGTTGTGGTGCTCGCCGGTGGCGAAGACGTCGAGCCCGACCTCCTCGGCCTTCCTCGCGATGGTCACCATCGCCTTGATCCGCTCGTGCTCGGTCGGGGTCCTCCCGGTCGTCGGATCGGGGGTGACATCACCGACGGTGAAGATTCCGAACTGCATCGCACCCACCTCGTCTCGGCTGGTCGGTCGGTTTAGTTTACTGTTCAACTTACCCCGGGCAACGGGCTCCCCCGCCGTTCTATTCCGGGCGCCGAGTACCCGCATTCGGCCGGCTTCCGGCCGGCTTCCGGCCGGGTGCCGCGCGCGGGGCCCGGCCGCGCGGTCAGCCCGCGCCGTGCGTCTCCTCACCGGAGTCGAGCCGGGCGGCGCCGGCCGTGGCGGAGGCCAGCCAGGAGGCGAAGCCGGCCAGCTCGGCCGCCGGCAGCGCGAGGGTGATCGCCACCTCGGCGCCGTAGCGCACGTCCCGCACCGGGTAGCCCAGCGCCCGCAGCTCGTTCTCCAGCCGGCCGGCCCTGGCGTGGTCCACGGTCACCGTGGCCAGCCGCAGCCGCCGCCTGCTGACCAGCGGCTCGGCGTCCAGCGCCGCGCCCACCGCGCCGCCGTAGGCGCGGATCAGCCCGCCGGCGCCGAGCTTGACGCCGCCGAACCAGCGGGTCACCACCGCCACCGTGAACCGCACCTCGCGGCGCAGCAGCATGTTCAGCATCGGCTGGCCCGCCGTGCCGGAGGGCTCGCCGTCGTCCGAGGCCCTGCGCACCGCGCCGTCCGCACCGATCACATAGGCGTAACAGTGGTGACTGGCGGTGGGGTGCCGCTCCCTGATCCGCGCCACGAACGCGAGCGCGTCCTCCTCCGTCGCGGCCGGCGCCAGCGCGCAGCGGAAGCGGGAACGGTTGACCTCGGTCTCGTGCTCGCTCTCGGCGGCCACCGTCAGATACGTGTCGGACACCGGCCCAGCCTAGGCACCAGGGTGGCCCCGCCCGTTCGGGCCCCCGGGGGAATGCGTCGGGCGCGCGGGGTGGTTGTGCGGCACATGTATGGAGACCAGCAGACCGTTCGCGACATCCTCACCGAGACCGGGCCCGTGTGGGCGGTGGTGGGGCTGTCGAACAACCCGGCCAGGGCCGCCTTCGGGGTGGCCAGGGTCCTGAAGGCCGCCGGCAAGCGGGTGGTGCCGGTGCACCCCAAGGCGGAGACGGTGCACGGCGAGCCGGGGTACGCCACGCTGGCGGACATCCCGTTCCCGGTGGACGTGGTGGACGTCTTCGTCAACAGCGACCTCGCCGGCGAGGTCGCCGACCAGGCGGTGGCGATCGGCGCGAAGGCCGTGTGGTTCCAGCTCGGCGTGGTCGACGAGGACGCCTACCGGCGGACGACGGAGGCCGGCCTGGCGATGGTGATGGACCGCTGCCCGGCCATCGAGCTGCCCAGGCTGGGCGTGAACTAGGCTCGTCGCCACCATGCCCGACCGCCGCGACGAACCCGCCGACCACCGCCCCGACCACACGGTGCGCGCCCTCGTCGTGGCCGGCGAGCCGCTTCCGGCGCGGGTGCTGATGGCCCTGCACCGGCTGCTGGGGCTCGGCGTCGCCGAGGTGCGGCGGCGGGTGGAGGCCGGTCAACCCCTGGTGGATGTCGAGCTGTTCGGGAACGACCGGTACGAGGTCGCCGACCGGTTGCGGGCGTTGCTCGACCTGCTCGCGCCGCACCGGGTCGCCGTTCACGAGTGCCTGGGCGGGGACGGGCCCTCGGAGGAGAACCGGATCGAGCCGGCCGCGCTGCTCCGCCTGGTCGCCGCCCCTCCGGAGCCGGCCCCCGAACCCGTCCGCCCGCTGCCCGACCCGGCGTTGAGCGCGCTGATCGCCGAGGCGACCGGGGCGGCGTACCGGGAGCTGCGGCACCGGCATCCCGAACGCCTCTATCTCTTCGCGCTGTTGACCTCGGGCGAGGCCAACGCCCCCTATGCGGCGGCCTGTTCGGTCGAGGGCGACGCCCGGGGCGGCGAACGCTGGAGCCTGCCGGACAGCCCCTACGCCGTCTGGGGGTACGAGGAGCACTTCGCCGACGTCACGCGGGCGTTCCTGGCCAGGGGCGACCTCTTCGACCCCGGCCGGGGCGGGGAGGCGGCCGTCGAGGCCGAGTACCGGCTCCGGCTGGCCTCGATGGAGGAGGCGCTGCGGCGGCTCGACGCGGAGGGGCTGTTCGGCACGGGCCGGGAGCGCGGGCGGCTCCTGCTGGCGGCGGGGACCATGCCGCCCGATGAGGAGGACGCGGGCGCGGTCCGGCGGCTCAACCCGCCCGGCGCGCTGCGCGAGGAGTGGCTGCGGGACGCCGCCGAGCAGCCGCCACTGCCCGCCGACCCGGTCGCGGCGGCCGAACGCGCCGCCCACACCGGCCCGTTGGCGCCCCCGCCCAACCCGACGGTGGCCGAACTGTGGCGCCTGACCCCGGGGTGGTACCTCCCCGACGGCACGGCGCTGTACGGGCCGCACTCCCTCGCCGAGCGCAACGCGACCTACGAGGTGGCCCGTTACGCGCCGGGCTGGGCGCTGGTCGGCGACGACGGGGGCGGCGACGGGCTGCTGATGCGGGCACCGGGGCCGGCGTTCGCGCCGGCGACCGGCCGCGCCTCGGCGGAGGTCTTCCGCCTCGGCCTCGGCGCCCTGGCCCCGGACGTGGCCGACGAGGGCACGTTCGTCACCGACGACCTCATCGGCTGGGCCACGGGGCGCCGTTCGGAGTGACGTCCGCCCCGGCATGGCCCGACGCCCGTGTCGTGGCGTGGAGAGCCCCGAACGTGGAGAGCCCCGAACCCGCCCTCGCCGCTCCGGATCTGCACGCGGTGATATGCCGTGCGTGGTGCACCGTTACCTGTGTGCCGTGCTGAGCTGCGCTGTTGACGGGGAGTCGAACCCCGGCGTTGCTCCTCACGCACCAAGGAGTGGCCGGAAAGCCGCCGGCCTCGGCGTGTGCACGCCTTCGGAGCGACTACCCGCTCCACGCCGTTCGGTCCCCGACCCCGAGGACCGGTCAGTCCAGCAGGTCGACCTCCCCGTTCGTGCGCTGGATACGCGTGTCGCTCTCCCGGATCTCGCGCGCCAACGCGTCCGCCTGGGCGCGCAGTTCGGCGACGGGCAACGCGGAGACCATCGTCAGCTCGGATCGGAGCTGCCGAACGTGTCCGCGACCGCCCGTGCCCGCCGCCGCGTCCTCGGCGGGCGTCTCCCCCTCCTGGTACCGCGCGCTGCCGACGACACGCGCCCGCAGCTGCTCCACCCGGCGCGCCGCTCTTCAGTCCTCCACCACCGCGCGGATCGTGCCGGCCGCGCTCAGCGCGCGGTGCATCGCGAGTTCGGCCGTCGCGCCCCGGGTCAGGAGGATGCCGGTGCAGCCGCGCTGGTCGTCGAGGTGGACGACGCGGTCGCCGGGCGCCGCCGTCGGGTACCACTCGGGCTCGCCGGGGAAGGCGGCCAGCGCGTCCAGGCCCGACCAGCCGACGAGGGTGCCGGTCCTGTCCGGGTAGATCAGCACCAACGCGCTGGCGTCGCCGGCGGGTTGGGGCCCGTCGAGCAGGGCGGGGCGGCGGCCCAGGGTGGTGTCGACCAGCGCGTGGTAGACGTTGACCTCCAGCGCCCGGCAGAGCGCCTCGCCGACCAGGGCGCCGCCGATCCGCCGGTTGATCTCGACCAGTTCGGGCCCCTTGGCGGTCCAGACGAACTCCACATGGGCAAACCCGGTCGGATGCCCGGCGGCCGCGAGCACGTCGCCGACCCAGCGCCGCACCGTCTCGCTCTCCTCCTGCGGCAGCGCGACGGGGAACGCCGCGCCCTCCTCGCGGACCCGGGGCAGCGGGGAGGTCTGGCGGCTGAAGACGCCGAGCAGCCGGGTCTCGCCCTCGAAGCCGAGGGTCTCGGCACTGTAGAGCGGGCCGGCGAGATAGCGCTCGGCGAAGAGCCGGCCGGTGAGCGCGGCGCCGCGCGCCCGCTCCAGCGCCGCGCCCAACTCGGCGCGGTCGCGGGCCAGCCACACGTTCTTCGAGGAGGTGCCGGCGGAGTCCTTGAGGACGGCGGGCAGCCCGACCCCTGCCACGATCTCCTCGGCGGTGGTCGAGGGGCCGACGGGCATCGCCCCCTCGGGGCCCAGGCCGTGCTCGGCCAGCAGGCGGCGCACCGCCAGCTTGTCGCGGAGCCGCCGGACGGCCGCCGGGTCGGGCCCCGGCAGGCCCAGCTCGGCGGCGAGGTCGGCGGCCGGAACGCTCCAGCCGTCCGTCGAGTTGATCAGCCCGGCCAGGTCGGGCAGGGCGCGCAGCGCGGCCCGGCTGGCGTCGGGATCATGGGTGTCGACGTCCACGATGTCCAGTGCGCCGGGCGGGAGTTGGGCCAGCTCGTGCTGGTAGATGGCGCGGTCGCCGGTGAGCAGGGCGAGGCGGTGGCCGGCCGCTTCGGCCGCCTCGACGATCCGGGCCAGTCCGAAGCTCAGGGCCTCCAGGGCGGCGATGGTCATGCGTCGTCCTCTCCTTCCTGGCCGGCCGGGGCGGCCGGAACGTCCGGGCCCGAGGCCGGGGAGTCGGCGGGCCTGGTGCCGCGCACGACCAGCCGGCGGGCCCGCTGGTCGTAGGGGGAACGGTCGAAGTCGCCGTAGACCTCGATGTCGACGAAGCCGGCCTCGGCGAAGAGCGCCCGCAGCTCGGCGGCGCTGTAGAGGAACGCGGTGATCGAGACCTCGCGGGCGCGGTCCTCGCGCACCAGCGTCCAGTCGGTGCGCAGCCGGGTCCACTCGTCCAGGATCGTGTCCCGCTGGAAGACCAGCGCGTCGGGAAGTTCGACGACCTGGGGCCGGCCGATCCAGCCGGCGACGACCTCGCGGCCCATCACGTCGACCAGCAGCCGCCCGCCGGGCCGCAGCGAGGCGAGGACGTTGCGCAGCACGGTGAGGTTGTCGGCGCGGCGCTCGAAGTAGCCGAAGGAGGTGAAGACGTTGATGGCCTCGTCGTAGGTCTCGGGTTCGACATGGGTGAGCATGTCGCCGCGCACCAGCCGGACGTCGACGCCGGCCTCGGCGCAGGCGGCGCGGGCGCGGTCCAGCATCGGCCGGCTGAGGTCAACGCCGGTGACGTGGCAGCCCCGGCGGGCCAGCGGCACCGCGTACAGGGCGGGCCCGCAGGCCAGGTCCAGCACCCGGGTGCCGGGCGGGTGGTCGAACAGCGGTGCGGTCGCGACCAGTTCGGCGATCTCCGCGCGGCGGCGGTCGGAGAACATGACGGGCGCGAAGTCCACCCAGAAGTCGTCATCCTCGTACCAGTGCATGGGTGAGGGAACCTCGATTCCGGTGACGGCCCGCGCGGTTGGCCCGATCCGGGGCCGGGGCGGGGCGAGCTGGACTGTACCCACGGTCACGGAAACGCACACGTGACGCCGCGGGGATAATGGCACAGAAATCCTTTACGGTTGAGCCCTTCGCGGTTCTCCTTCGGCTTCTCCGCGGTTCGGTCGCGGGCGACGTTACGTCAAGTACCCGCAGATCCGGGCGGGTTGCCGCCGTTCCCGGGGCCAGGGCCGGCGGCGCCCGGCACGGGGCGGGGACATGATTCACTTGAGAAGTCGTGGGAAACGGCGGGGAAGTTCCCACGCGTTGGGAATCGATTTCCCGGTAACGAAATCCGCGTCCCGCATATCGTCACCCGAAGCGCTCGGTGTCACCATGGTTCTGTCATGGAAGCGGGCCGGATGTTGCGAGCCACGAGAGCCGCCGTATTCTCGGCGCTCTGCGTGGTGCTCGCCATCTCCAGCCACACGGCGGTCTCCGGGGACGCGGTCTCCTGGCGGCTGCTGCTCGTCGTCTTCCTCGGCGTCTGGGTGGGCGTCTGGTCGTTCACCGAGCGGGAACGGGGCCCGGTCGCGGTGATCGCCGCCACCCTGGGCGTCCAACTCCTGCTGCACGGCGCCTTCTCCGTGGGGCACGCGCTCCAGGCCGCGCGCCTGCACGCCGCGCACGCCGGGCACCCGATGTCCGGGGCGGGCATGGCGGCGGAGTCCGGCATGGGGACCGGCATGGCCGGGAGCGGCATGGGGACCGGCATGGCCGGCCCCTCGGCCGCCGGCGCCGCCGCCCCCGGTCACGGGCTGGTGGACGGCCCGGCCTCGATGGTCGCCGGCCACCTGGCCGTCGCACTGCTGAGCGCGGTGTGGCTGTGGTGGGGCGAGCGCGCCCTGTTCGGGCTGCTGCGCTGGGCGGCGCACCGCGTGCTCGGCCCGCCGCCGCGCCCGGTCAACCCGCCGACCCCGGTCGACGCGGAGGCCGCCCGGCCCACCGCCGAACGGCCGCCTCGCCTGCCCGGGTGGGCGCGCCCGATCGAGTCCAGGGGTCCCCCGGCACGGCCCGCGTTCCCGGCGTGACAACACGTCGGTCGAACGCCGCGCGCCACGGCCGGGCACGCCCCGTCTGACCTCCAGCACCGTCCTCGTCTGCGGCGGCTCCCGGCCCGACCCCACCGTGCGTTCCAGCGGAACGCCACGGTTTTCGCGAAAGGCCACAGGACCGTGACCGCACGTCTTGCCACACCCCCCACCACCTGGCCCCGCCGCACGCCGGCCGGGCCCGACGACGCCCCAACCGCCCCCGCCGGAGCCCGCCACACCCCGGCCGCCCCGACCGCCCCGACCGATGCCGCCGCGCACGACCCGGCGACCGCCGACGAGACCACCGTGACCCGTTGGGCGCTGGCCGCGCGCGGCGGCGACCGACGGGCCGTCGAGTCGTTCTTCGCCGCCGTCCGCGACGACCTGCTGCGCTATCTGACCCGGATCACCGGCGACCCGCAGGGCGCCGAGGACCTGGTCCAGGAGACGCTGCTGCGGGCGCTGCGCGCGCTGCCGGCGTTCGAGGGCCGCTCGTCGGCCCGCACCTGGCTGCTGGCCATCGCCCGCAGGGCTGCCGTCGACCGGGTCCGCTACGAGCGCTCCCGCCCGCCGCTGGCCGCCACCGCCGACTGGCTCACTACCGTGGAGCGCGAACAGCGCGGCCACATACCGGGGTTCGAGGAACGGGTGGCCCTCGACGAGCTGCTGGCCCGGCTGCCGTCGGACCGCGCCAGGGCGTTCCGCCTCACCCAGATCGCCGGGATGCCATACGCCGAGGTGGCGGCGGCCAGCGGCTGCCCGGTGGGCACGGTCCGCTCCCGGGTGGCCAGGGCCCGCCGGACGCTGCTGGCCCAACTGGCCCTGGCCGAGGGCGATCCGGCGCCCCGCTGAGCCGGTGCGGGGGCGACGCCCGTGGCCTCGCCCCCGCCTCCCCCACCCCGGCGCCATCCCCCGCCGGGCCCCCACGAGTCGAGGTGGCGATGCCATGCCCACGAACGTGCCAGCGAACGCGCCGATGAACGCACCGACGGACGCGCCGACGAACGTTGCCGCGAGCGTTTCCCCGAACGGGCCCGCGCCCGGGACACCGGCCCAACCGCCGCCGGGCGGGGCCCCGTTGGTCCCCCCGGTGATCCACGAGCACATCACCGACGCCGTCAAGGCGCCCGACCTGGTGCGGCTCGGCCCGGGCGTGGTGCTGGCGCGCTTCGAGACGCTCAAGGTCTACGCGGCACTGGGCGCGGTGCGAACGTTACTGGAGCGGGGTGTCATCCGGCGCGGCCAGACGCTGGTGGACAGCTCCAGCGGGATCTACGCGCTGGCGCTGGCGATGGCCTGTCACCGCTACGGGCTGCGCTGCCACATCGTGGCCTCCACCACCGTGGACCTCACCACCCGGGTGCAGTTGGAGATCCTGGGCGCCACCATCGACCAGATGCCGCCCTCCGACGACCTGCGGCTGGACCAGAACCGGCGGGTGGCGCGGGTGCGGGAGCTGGTCGCGGCGCGGCCGGAGACGCACTGGATGCGGCAGTACCACGACGCGGTGCACTACGCGGGCTACCGGGAGTTCGCCGACCTGGTGGCGGCCGCGCTGCCGGAGGGCCCGCTGACGGTGGTCGCGCCGGTGGGCACCGGCTCCTCGTCGGGCGGTCTTGTCGTGCCGCTGCGGCAACGAGGCGTGGACGCGCGGCTGGTGGGCGTGCAGCCGTTCGGGAGCGTGACGTTCGGCAGCGAGCGGTTCCGCGACCCGGAGGCGATCATCGCGGGCATCGGCAGCGCGATCCCGTTCGACAACGTGCGCCACCGGCTCTACGACGGGCTGCACTGGGTCGACTTCCGGCACGCCCTGGCGGGGGCGGTCGGGCTGGTCCGCTCGCACGCGGTCTTCGCCGGGCTGTCGACGGGGGCGGCGCATCTGGCGGCGCTGTGGGAGTCGGCGCGCCGGCCGGAGCGGACCCATCTGGTGATCGGCGCCGACACCGGGCACCGCTACGCGGAGCGCGCGTTCGCCCGGCACCGGGAGGCGCCGGACCCGCGCACGCTGAAGCCGCACCAGATCACCGAGTTGGCGGACCTGACGCCGCCCTGGTCGGCGATGGAGTGGGGGCGCCGGCCCTACGAGCCGGCAGGACCGGCCTGACGACGGCCCCGGCGGTCCGGCCGGGACCGCGCGCCGGCGCGCGCCCGAAAGGTGTGCGCCGGCGCGGAAAGCCGCGCGGAAAGCCGTGCGGGACGGAGCCCGGAAAGCCGCGCGGGACGGCGCCCCGCCTCAGCCGGCGGCGGCCTCCTGCTCGGCCTCGATCCGCTGGTTCCACTCGGCCTTGCTGGACTGCCAGCCGTCCTCGTCCGAGCCCCGGCGCCAGTAGCCGGAGACGGACTTCATCCGATCCCGGGGCAGTTGACGGTCGTGCCGCAGATGGCGGCGGAGCGCCTTGACGGTGTGCGCCTCGCCGTGCACGAAGACCTGGGGCTCGCCCGGCGGGAAGACGGCGGAGGTGACGGCCGCCACCAGCGCCTCGCCGACCTGTCGCCCCTCGCGGTGCAGCCAGACCACCTCGATCGGGCCCTCCGGGTAGTCGAGCTTCTGCTCCTCCTCGCGGCCGGCGACCTCGATGAAGGCCAGCGCCCTGGCTCCCGCCGGCAGCGCGGCGAGCGCGGCCGCGATGGCGGGCAGCGCCGCCTCGTCGCCGGCCAACAGGTGCCAGTCGGCGTCGGGTTCGGGCGCGTAGCCGCCGCCGGGGCCCAGCAGGTACAGCTCGTCGCCCGGGCGGGCGGCGTCGGCCCAGGGGCCGGCCAGGCCCTCGTCGCCGTGGTGCACGAAGTCGATGGTCAGCCGCCGCGCCTCGGGGTCCCAGCCGGCGACGGTGTAGGTGCGGGTCCTGGGCCAGGCGGCGCGCGGCATGGTCGCCCTGACCTCGCCGATGTCGAACGGCTCGGGGTAGTCGACGTCGGGCAGCGGGAAGACCAGCTTGACGTAGTGGTCGGTGCACTCGCCGGTGGCGAACGCGGCGAGGCCCTCGCCGCCGAAGACCACCCGGATCATGTGCGGGGTGAGGCGTTCCTTGTGCACCACCTGGGCGCGGTGGGTCTGGGGTCCTTTTCGGGCGGGTCGGTCGCTCACGGACAGCTCCTGGACTCGGTGCGAGGGCGGGTGCGGGGACCGCGAAGGGGAACCACCACACCGGGAGTTAGGTTAGCCTAACCTGATCGTCGCCCCGTTGGGCCCAGGCTACTCCTTCGCCCCTCGGCGACCGGGTACCCCGCCCGCCCCTCGGCTACCGGCCGGCTACCGGCCCAGCCCCGCCAGCACCTCGGCGCCCGGCAGCTCGGCCAGCGCGGCGCCCGGCACGATCAGCTTGCCCCGGCGCGCCCCGCTGCCGATCAGCACGTGGTCCCGCGCGACCACCGCCGCGTCCAGCAGCACCGGCCAGCCGGCCGGCAGCCCGAGGACCGTGATCCCGCCGTACTCCATGCCGGTCTCGCGCACCGCCGTCTCGTGGGGCGCGAACGAGACCTTGCGCGCCCCCAGTTGGCGCCGGACCGCGCCGTTGACGTCGGCCCGGGTGGTGGAGGGGACGAGGACGGCGGCCAGGGTGGTCTCGCCGCCGCGCCGGCCGGCGACGATCACGCAGTTCGCCGACGCCTCGGCCAGGTCCGCGCCATAGGTCTCGACGAAGACGGCGGTGTCGGCCTTCTCCGGGTCGCTGTCCACGAAGAGCAGGTCCTCGGCCGGCACGCTCCCACGCCAGCCGCGCACCGCCTCGGCGACCGGGGGAACCAGCAGGTCGAGGGCCTTGGGCAGCGGGACGGCCTCGTCGAAGTTTCCGATGGGAGCACGCATGGCGGGCACCGTACCAGGGCCGGAGCGGGCGCCCGACAGCGGTCACCCGAGCGCGGGCGGCACCACCACGGCCATGATCAACTCGACCGGTTCGGCGCCCCGGTTGTGGTAGCCGTGCGGCACATGGGACTCGAAGGCGGCCGAGGCGCCCGCCGGCACCGGCTGGTCCTCCTCGTCGACCCGCAGCGTCAGCTCGCCCTCCACCACGTGGATCAGCTCGGTGGTGCCGTGCGGGTGGGCGTCGGCCTCGTGGCCCTCGCCCGGCATCAGCCGCCAGCGCCACAGCTCCAGCGGCCCGGGCGCCTCGGTCCCGGCGAGCAGCGTGCTGTGGCTGCCGGCCTCGGTGTGCCACAGCCGCACCGTCTGCTCGGCCGTGAACAGCCGCACGGTGGGCCGGGGTTGGGTGTCGAGCAGGGTGGTGACGCTGACCCCCAGGGCGTCGCCCACCTTGACCACGGTGCCGACGCTGGGGTTGGTCCTCGCCTGCTCGATCTGGATCAACATGCTGCGACTGATCCCGGCCCTGGCGGCCAACGCCTCCAGGGTGAGCCCCCGCTCGGCGCGCAGCCGGCGCAGGTTGCCGGCCAGTGACTGGGTGAGCTGGTCGAGGTCGGTCACCGACGTCTCTCCTGCGAGGTCGAGATGGGGCCACGGGAAAACCGGGGCACGGGACGCACCACCCGGTGTACTATTTTCGACGCGAGCGTTGAGTATTCCGGACTCTCCCGGCTCCTCCCGCCGCGCTCCGGCTCATGGTTCGACGCCGCGACCACCCTTCCGGCCGTTCCGCCCCTGCGGGACGGCCCCGTCGCGACGCCGCGAAACACTGTACTTGCGAGGTAACGATGGTCACCCTTGCCCTGGTCACCAGCCTGCTCTGGGGGCTCGCCGACTTCGGCGGCGGGCTGCTGACCCGACGCCTGCCGGCGCTGACGGTGGTCGTGGCCTCGCAGACCCTGGCCGCCGTGGTGCTGGGCGGGATCGTGGTGGCCACCGGGGCGTGGAGCGAGGCGGGCGGGCGGCTCTGGTTCGCGGTCGCGGCCGGGGCGATAGGCCCGTTGGCGATGCTCTGCTTCTACCGGGCGCTGGCGCTCGGCCCGATGGGCGTGGTCTCGCCGCTGGCGGCGACCGCGCTCGCGGTGCCCGTCGGGGTGGCGCTGATCCTGGGCGAGCGCCCCGGCCTGATCCAGTACACCGGAATGGCCGTGGCGTTCCTCGGCGTGCTGCTGGCCGGCGGGCCGACCCTGGGGGGCGGCGGCGGGGGCATCCCCCGGCAGACCCTGGTGTTCACGGCCGGCGCCGCGCTCGGCTTCGGCGCGGTGCTGGCGTTGATCGCCGAGGCGTCGACGACCGTCACCGGGCTGTTCCTCGCGCTGTTCGTGCAGCGGGTGTGCAACGTGGTGACCGGCGGCACGGCGCTGTGGGTGGCGGCCAGGCGCGGCGCCCCGGTACTGCCGGAGGGCGGCCGGCGGCTGCTGGTCGGCGCGCTGCCCTCGCTGGCCTTCGTCGGGTTGGCCGACGTGGCGGCCAACGCGACCTATGCGCTGGCCGCCCGGATCGGGCCGATGACGGTGGCCGTGGTGCTGGCCTCGCTCTACCCGGTGGTCACCGCGCTGGCCGCGCGCGGGGTGCTGCGCGAGCGGCTGCTGGCCGCGCAGGCGGCCGGCGCCGGGCTCGCCCTGGCCGGCACCCTGCTGCTGGCCACCGGCTGACCGCCGGTCGACGGGCCAACCGGGTCAACCGTTCAACGGGCCGCCGGCGCCCGCCCGTTGACCAGCCGGCGCCCGGCGCGTCAGTCGCGGTGCGGGCGCAGCGTCCAGACCACGGTCATGGTGCCGGTGACCTCGCCGTCGGCGCGGGTGATCTCCACCTCGACCGGGAACTCGGGGCGCTGGCCCGCGTCCAGCTCGGCCACCACCTCCGCCACCGGCCGGCCCAGGGTGGCCGTCGCGGTGATCTCGCCGGTGGCGATCTTCCGGTACGAGACCTCGGCGCGCACCGGCAGCGGGAGCGCCCGCGACATCTGGTCGCCGAACGCCGCCAGGGCGATGGCCCCGCTGGCGGACTCCCCCAGCGTGAACATGGCGCCGGCGTGCGGCCCGCCCACGTGGTTGTGGAACGTGGGCTGGTCGGGCAGGCGCAGCACGGCGCACTCCGGGTCGGTCCGCACGAACTCCAGATGGAGCGCGCGGACCATGGGCACGGTCGCGGCGAGCTGCTCGCCGACGGAGATCCGGTCAGTCATGCCCCCACGTTACCAGCGGGTAATGACGGCGGCCCCACGCGCCCGCCCGCAACGTTCCGCCCCAACACCGCGCGCTCCGGCGTGCGTTCCGGCTGCCTTCTCGTCGCAGGTCCGTCGCAATACGGTGACAGGTGTCCTCCGCCGGCGCCGCCGCCCTTAGGGTTTGGAGCCATGAGGCCAGGAGAACAGCAGCCGGGGGGCGAGCCGGGCCGGGAGTGGTCCAACCCCTATCAGCAGCCGGGGTACCAGCAGCCCAACCCGTACCAGCAGCCGCCGACCGGCGGCGCGGGCGGCGGGTGGGAGCAACCCGGGCAGGGGGCTCAACCGGGCGTACCGCCCGTCCCGACACCGGGAGCCCAGCCGGGCGTGCCGCCCGTCCCGCCGCCGGGAGCGCCCGGCGCCGCGTGGCAGCAGCAGGGCCCGTCCACGCTGCCGCCTCCGTCGCCGCCGCCGAACGACGGCGACAGCAAGAGGTTGAAGATAGCCGTCGGCATCATCGTCGCGGTCGCCGTGGTCGCCGGTGCGGCCGTGACCGGCGTGGTGCTGATGGGCGGGGACGACTCGCCCCAGGCCGGCCAGAACCGGGACACCCCCGGCGACTCCGGCGACCCCTCGGGCGATCCTTCCGAGGACCCGACGGAGGAGCCGACCGACGAGCCGACGCGGCCCGAGGACCCGGACGACCCGCGCCAGGGCGTGCTCCAGCGCCCCGACCCGGTGATCGCGCCCGACTGGCAGGTGCAGACCCTGGAGAACCGGCACATCGCGTTCGACGTGCCGCCCGACCAGTGGACCGTCAACTCCGAGGGCACGACGTTCGGTTACGAGGACGAGCGGGAGGGCGCCGAGGAGGGCGACATCCTGGTGGCCATGTCGGGCGTGGCGACCTACATGGACGGCTGGTGCGCCGACGCCGAGTACGGCGTCAGCAGCCGCGCCATGGCGGGCACCAAGGGCGCCCAGGGCGCCACCAACACCGCCGAGGCCGCCGAGAACGAGGCGATGAACTGGGCGTTGGGCGCCTACGACCAGGACCAGCTCGGCACCTTCGAGATGTCGGACGCGCAGGAGTTCGAGAGCGACCACGGCATCAGCGGCCACCTGGTGACCGCCACCATCCGCGACGTCCCGGAGGACGAGGAGGACCCCAACCCCTGCGGCCAGACCGACGGCAAGGTGTACGCGGTCTCCTACCTCGACCTGAACAACGACATGGCGACCTGGGTGCTGGTCGCCGACGCTGGCGTCGAGGACGAGCTGCCGGACGAGACGATCGAGCAGATCATGAGCAGCCTGCGGCCCTACCCGGTGGAGGCCGAGCAGAGCTGACGCCGCGCGGCGCCCCCGAGGCCGTCAGCCGACGCGGAAGGCGTCGGCCGGCGGCCTCGGCGAGGAGACGGCGCTCTCCTCGGTCACCGGCCGCGCCCCGCCGATGAGTCGGGCCAGCTCGCGGCCCGTCACCACGCGGGCGGGGAACGGGTCGGCGGCGGCGCGGCGGGCCAGCGCGGCCACCGGCGGCTCGGCGTCGCCGGCGAGCACCACCACGTTGCCGAACCGCCGCCCGCGCAGCACCGCCGGCTCGGCCAGCAGGCACAGCTCGGCGAAGCAGGCGGCGAGCGTGGCCAGTTGGGAGCGCAGGAACGCGAAGGGCGCCGCGTCGGCCAGGTTGGCGGCGTAGGTGCCGCCTGGCCGCAGCGCCCGGGCGGCGGCGCGGGCGTAGCCGAGGGTGGTGACCTGGGCCGGCACCCGGGAGCCGCCGAAGACGTCGGCGACCAGCAGGTCGGCCGCGCCCGGCGGCGCCGCCTCGACGGCGGCGCGGGCGTCGGCCACGGTCACCTCGATCCCGGCGCCTGGCGACGGCAGCGTCTCGGCGACCAGCGCGGCCAGCCGCCCGTCGCCCTCCACCACCCGCTGCCGGGAGCCGGGCCTGGTCGCCGCCACATAGCGCGGCAGCGTCAGCGCCCCGCCGCCGAGGTGCAGCACCCGCAGCGGCGCCCCGGGCGGTCCCGCGGTGTCGACCGCGTGGCCCAGCCGCCGGACGTACTCGAACTCCAGGTGGGTGGGGTCGTCGAGGTCCAGATACGACTGCGGGGCGTCGTCGACGGTCAACAGCCAGGCCGCCGGCCGGTCCACGTCCGGCAGCAGCCGGGCGGTGCCCAGGTCCACAACCCGCACCACGGGCGTCCGCTCGTCCATCCCGGCATGATGCCCCGGCCGGCCCGGCCGCCGCACGCCGGGTCGGCGTGCGGCGGCCGACCGGCGGCCCTCGCGCGGCGCGTGCCGTTCAGTCGGGCAGCACCTCGGTGACGGTGCCGGCGCCCACCGTCCTGCCGCCCTCGCGGACGGCGAAGCCGAGGCCCGGCTCCAACGGGACGGGCGCGCCCAGGGTCACGGTCATCGAGACCCGCTCCCCCGGCAGCGCCACCGTGCTCCCGGCGGGGTCCCCGGCGAGCACGATGTCGCCGACCACGTCGGCCGTCCGCAGATAGAACTGCGGCCGGTAGCCGGTGGCGACCGGGGTGCGGCGCCCGCCCTCGGCCGCCGAGAGCAGATAGACCTCGGCGGCGAAGCGGCGGCCCGGCGTGACGCTCCCGGGCGCGGCGACCACCTGCCCGCGCCGCACCGCGTCGCGCGGCACCCCGCGCAGCAGCAGCGCCACGTTGTCCCCGGCCTGGCCCTCCGCCATCGGCTTGCCGAAGGTCTCCAGGCCGGTGACCACCGTCTCCAGCTCGGCGCCGAGCACCGCGACCCGGTCCCCGACCCGCACGGTGCCGCGCTCGATCGCGCCCGTGACCACGGTGCCCCGGCCCGTGATGGTCAGGGTGTTCTCCACCGGCAGCAGGAACGGCGCGTCCAGGTACCGCTCGGGCACCGGGACATGGCGGTCCACCGCGTCCAGCAGCTCGACGACCGAGTCGACCCAACGCCGCTCGCCGTTGAGGGCGCCCAGGCCGGAGACCCGGACCACCGGCGTCTCCTCGCCCGGGTAGCCCTGGGCGGTGAGCAGCTCGCGGACCTCCAGCTCGACCAGGTCGGTCAGCTCGGGGTCGCCGGCGTCGGCCTTGTTGAGGGCGACCACGATGTGCCGCACGCCGACCTGACGGGCCAGCAGCACGTGCTCGGCGGTCTGCGGCATCACGCCGTCCACGGCCGAGACCACCAGGATCGCGCCGTCCAGCTGGGCGGCTCCGGTGATCATGTTCTTGACGTAGTCGGCGTGGCCCGGCATGTCCACGTGCGCGTAGTGCCGGGTCGCGGTCTGGTACTCGACGTGGCTGAGGGTGATGGTGATCCCCCGGGCCGCCTCCTCCGGGG
Organism: Streptomyces sp. 3MP-14; assembly: GCF_006334905.2. Lineage (NCBI taxonomy): Bacteria > Bacillati > Actinomycetota > Actinomycetes > Kitasatosporales > Streptomycetaceae > Streptomyces > Streptomyces sp. 3MP-14. The sequence goes on along the minus strand of NZ_VDLZ02000017.1, from coordinate 176,655 downwards.
CGCGGTCGATCCGCTCGAAGGGGACGAAGGTGCCGGTGCCGAGGTCGCTGAGCACCCGGGTGATGGCCGCAGTCAACGTGGTCTTGCCGTGGTCGACATGGCCCATGGTGCCGATGTTGAGGTGGGGCTTGGTACGCGTGTACGCCTGCTTGGGCATGGCGAGTTCCCGGTTTCCTGGGTGAGGGTGAGGCCCCGACCGGCGCGCGTGCGGCGCGTCCTCGGGTCGGGGCGTGGACCCCCGCCGTGCTCCGACCCTCCCCCTGCGGGGTCCACGGAGCGATCCGGGAAGGGTCAGCGTCGAGCGCCGTCGGCGACGGCCAGCGGCACGCCTGCGGCCGGCGTCGCGTCCGCGGGTGCGGACGGCGCGGCGGGGGCTGCGTACCGGAACATGACCCGTATGGTGGCGGATGCCGACCCGGGCCGTCGAACGGTTTTCTGATAGTCCAGACATCAGACATCCGGCGTTCACCGCTTGTTGCGGCGCTCGCCTAGAGTGACCTCGCCCGTTCACCCACACCCGTGGACCGCGCCCGGTCGCCGTCCGTCAGCCCGTCCGTTCCTCCGCCCGCCCTCGTCGGCCTCTCCCAGGGATACGCGCTCAGTTCATGTCGTGGTTCGAATCAATCGTCCTCGGGCTGGTCCAGGGGCTGACGGAGTTTCTGCCCATCTCCTCCAGCGCCCATCTGCGGCTGGCCGCCGTGGCCGGCGGCTGGGAGGACCCGGGGGCAGCGTTCACCGCCGTCTGCCAGATCGGCACGGAGCTGGCGGTGTTGATCTACTTCCGCAAGGACATCGCGCGGGTGGTGAGCGCCTGGTTCCGTTCGTTGACGGACCGCTCGATGCGCTCCGATCCGGACGCGCGGATGGGGTGGCTGGTGATCATCGGCTCCATCCCGATCGGTGTGCTGGGGCTGACGCTCCAGGACGCGATCGAGGGGCCGTTCCGCGACCTGCGGCTGATCGCGGTCAACCTGATCGTGCTGGGCATCATTCTGGGCGTGGCCGACCGGATGGCGGCCAGGGACGCGGGCGGTGGCCGGCACCGCGCGGTCAGGCAGCGCAAGGAGCTGGACCAACTCACCGTCAGGGACGGCCTGTTGTTCGGGCTGTGCCAGGCGATGGCGCTGGTGCCCGGCGTCTCGCGCTCCGGCGCCACCATCACCGGCGGGCTGTTCCTCGGCTACCGCAGGGAGGCGGCGGCGCGGTACTCGTTCCTGCTGGCGATCCCGGCCGTGCTGGCCTCCGGCGGCTACGAGCTGACGGAGATCGGCGGCGAGGACACCCATGTCTCGTGGGGTCCGACGATCCTGGCGACGGTGATCGCCTTCCTGGTGGGCTACGCGATCATCGCCTGGTTCATGCGGTGGATCAGCACCCGCAGCTTCATGCCGTTCGTCTGGTATCGGATCGGCGTCGGCCTGGTGCTGCTGGTGTTGATCTGGTTCGGGGTGGTGGAGCCGCACGCCGGCGAGGAGTTCGACACGCCGCCCGAGGTGACGACGGGCGAGCAGGCCGCCGGCTGGTGAGCCGGCCGCCGGCGGCGGCGACCGGTGGCGGCGGCTCAGCGAAGCGACTCAGCGGCGGCCGGTGGCGTCCAGCACGACCCGCTCGCACAACTCGTGGGTGCGCAGCGCGTCCTGGGCGTCCAGGGTGTGGCCGGTGCGCACGGCGTGCAGGAAGGCGTCCACGGCCTGTTCGACGCCGCGCTGCCGGGCCACCGGCACCCAGTCGCCCCGGCGGCGGACGGAGGGCTGGCCCTTGTGGTCGATGACCTCGGCCAGGTTGCGCACCTCGCGCTTGGTGTCCTGTCCCGAGACCTCCAGCACCTCCTCGGCCGAGCCCGAGAGGTGGTTCATCGCGCCGACCGCGGAGAAGCCCTCGCCCGACAGGTGCAGCACCACGTGGTGCAGCAGGCCCTGGCTGACCCGGGCGCTCAGATGCACCTCGTCGATCGGGGCGGGGGCGAGGAAGCGCAGGGTGTCGACGACATGGATGAAGTCGTCGAAGACCATCCGGCGCGGGTCCTCCGGCAGGCCCCTGCGGTGCTTCTGGAGGATGACCAGGTCGCGCGGGCCCTCCAGACACTGCGCGTAGGCGGGCGCGAAGCGGCGGTTGAAGCCGACGGCGAGGCTGACGCCGAGCGTGTCGGCCAGCTCCACCAGCCGTCTGGCCTCGGAGAGTTCGTCGGCCAGCGGCTTGTCGACATAGGTGGCTATGCCGGCGGTGAGCAGCTTGGTGACGATCTCGGGGTGGGTCGCCGTGGGCGTGTGCACGAAGGCCGCGTCCAGGCCGACGGACAGCAGGGAGCCCAGGTCGTGGTGGAGCGCCTCGGCCGGCAGCCGGTGGGTCGCGCCGACCCGCTCCAGGGTGGTGGCCGAGCGGGTGTGCAGGTGGAGGCTGACCTCGGGGCGGGTGCTGAGGACCGGCAGGTATGCCTTGTGGGCGATGTCCCCGAGCCCGATCACGCCGACCTTCACGGCAATGCTCCTCGGTGTAGGTGTGGGTGGTCCGCGCCCGCGCGTGGGCGCGGGACCGGCAGCATACGCGGGTGCCGCCCGGCGCCGAACACCCCACCGCCTCCCGGGCCTCGCGCCGCCGCCCGGCCCAACACCCCGGCGGGCGCCGGGCGTCGGGGGCGGCGCGGCGACTCACCGGGTCAACGGCTCAGGTCGGGAACGCGCCAGTCGATCGGCGCGTGCCCCTGGGCGGCGATGGCCTCGTTGATCTGGGTGAACGGGCGGGAGCCGAAGAACTTCCGCGCCGACAGCGGCGAGGGGTGGGCGCCCTCGACCACCGCGTGCCGCTGGGTGTCGATCAGCGGGAGCTTCTTGCGGGCGTAGGCGCCCCAGAGGACGAAGACCGCCGGGTCGGGCCGGTCTGAGACGGCGCGGATCACCGCGTCGGTAAACCGCTCCCAGCCCTTGCCCTTGTGCGAGTTGGGCTCGCCGGCGCGCACCGTGAGCACCGCGTTGAGCAGCAGCACGCCCTGCCGGGCCCAGGGCATCAGATAGCCGTTGTCCGGGATGGGCAGGCCCAGCTCGGCGTGCAGCTCCTTGTAGATGTTGCGCAGCGAGGGCGGGATGCGCACCCCGGGCCGCACCGAGAAGCACAGGCCGTGGCCCTGCCCCTCGCCGTGGTACGGGTCCTGACCCAGGACCAGCACCTTGACCTCGTCGAAGGGCGTCGCCTCCAGCGCCGCGAAGACCTCGTCCGCCGGCGGGTAGACGGGACCCGCGGCCCGTTCCTCCTCGACGAACGCGGTCAGCTCCTTGAAGTAGGGCTGGTCCAGCTCCTCGCCCAGCACCTTCTGCCAGGAGTCGGGCAGCTTGTCGTTCACGTCCCACAACCTCCGAGGTCACGCGGTGAGTTGACCGCGTCGCCGGTGCGACGCGGTGTGGCTCACAACGTACCGTCCGGCACTGACAGCGGGACTGACGGCGGGACCGACAACGGCGGCGGCTCTCAGCCGAGGCCGGCGTTGAGCCGGACGCCGCCGTCGATCACCAGCGTCTGCCCGGTGATCCAGGAGGACTCGGGCGAGGTGAGGAAGGCGACGGCGGACGCGACATCCGCCGGCACGCCCAGCCGCCGCAGCGGGTAACCGGCCGCTATCCGCTCCTCGTTGCCCTCGTAGAGCGGGCCGGCGAACCGGGTCTTGACGACGGCGGGCGCCACCGCGTTGACCCGGACCGCCGGGGCCATCTCCTGGGCCAGCTGCTCGGTCAGGTTGATCAGGGCGGCCTTGGTGACGCCGTAGCCGCCGAGGAACGGCGTGGCGCCCAGCCCCGCGATCGAGGAGACGTTGACCACCGTGCCGCCGTGCTCGCGCTGCCAGGCCGACCAGGCGCCCCGGGCGAAGCCGAAGGCGGAGAGCACGTTGATCTCGAAGACCTTGGCCAGCAGCGCCGGCTCGACCTCGGTGAGCGGGCCGAACGCCGGGTTGCTCCCCGCGTTGTTCACCAGGTGGTCCAGCCGTCCCCAGGCCGCCATGACCCGCTCGACGACCTCGGCCTGGTGCGCCGGGTCGTGGGCCTTGCCCGCCACGCCCATGGCGTGCGGCCCCAACTCGGCGACGGCCTCGGCCAGTCGCTCCGCGTCGCGCCCGGTGACGCAAACCCGGTCGCCCCGGGCGATCAGCGCCCTGGCCACGCCGAGCCCGATGCCCCGGCTGCCGCCGGTGACCACGGCGACCGGCGCCCCGTCCCGCCCCTGCTCGCGCCCCGCGCGCGCCTCGTGCGCCGTGCGCGCCCCGCCGTCGGCGTCAGTCAAGGGGACCACCCGCCACATAGAGCACCTGGCCCGAGACGAAGCCGGCGGCCTCGCTCGCGAAGAACGCGATGGCGTGCGCGACGTCCGCCGGCTGGCCGACCCGGCGCACCGGGATCTGCTCGGCGGCGGCCCGCTGGAACTCGTCGAACGGCACCCCGACCCGGTCAGCCGTGGCCGACGTCATGTCGGTGGCGATGAACCCGGGCGCCACCGCGTTGACCGTGACGCCGAACTTGCCCAGCTCGATGGCGAGGGTCTTGGTGAAGCCCTGGAGGCCGGCCTTGGCCGCCGCGTAGTTGGCCTGCCCCCGGTTCCCCAGGGCGGAGCTGGAGGAGAGGTTGACGATCCGGCCGAACCCGGCCTCGACCATGTGCGCCTGGCAGGCGCGGGACATCAGGAACGCGCCCCGCAGGTGGACGTTCAGCACCGTGTCCCAGTCGGCCTCGCTCATCTTGAACAGCAGGTTGTCCCGCAGGACGCCCGCGTTGTTCACCAGGACCTGCGGGGGGCCCAGCCGCTCGGCGACCTCGGCCACGGCGGCCCGTACCGCGTCCGTGTCGGAGACGTCGCAGCCGACGGCGAGGGCGGTGCCGCCGGCCGCCTCGATGGCGGCGACCGTCTCGCCGCCGGCCTCCCTGCTCAGGTCGAGCACGGCGACCCGGTGGCCGTCGGCGGCCAGCCGTGCGGCGGTGGCGGCCCCGATGCCCCGGGCCGCGCCGGTCACCAGCGCGACGCGCTGCTGCGTGGTGGTGGTCATGTCGGTCGCTCTCCTCGCCGTCGAGTGCTGCGCTCGGCGTGAACGCCGTCGTTCACGCACTACCGAGAAGTAACTACCACCCGGCACCGACACCGCGGAACCCCGCCCCCGCGATTGAGGCGCCTCGGGCGGGCGCCTCAGCGCACCAGGAGGGTCAGCAGCCGCTCCAGTTCGGCGTCCGGGTCGGCGGTCAACCCGCTGTGCACCGGGCCCGGTTGGACCACGGTGCTGCGCGGCGCGATCAGCCAGCGGAACCGACGCCCGGCCTCGTCGCCGGCCGCCGCGCCCGCCTCGGGCCCGCCGTCACACACCCGCTCGACGGCGCGCAGCGCGGCGCGCACGCCGGCCACGTCCGCCGTCGGGTCGAGCGCCAGCAGCCGCCCGGTGTCCAGGTGGGTGCGGGCGGCCAGGAAGGAGCGGGGGCGCGAGTAGAGCAGCACGCCCGCGTTGATCGCCTCGCCGCGCTCCACGCGGGGCACCACCCGTAGCAGCGCGTACTCGAAGACGGCGCGGTCGGCGGCGTTCGGCGGCGGCGTCATCGGCTCGCTCCCCCGGTCCTGCCGGCCTCGGCCGCCTCGGGACCCGTCGGCTCGGGGCCAGCCGCCTCGGTCCTGCCGGTGAGCCAGCCGGGCGCGCCGGAGCCCCGCCGTTCGGTCCTGGCGCCCAGCTCGACGCGCTCGCCGATGGTGGCAGCCCGGGCCAGCAGCGTGTCCCGGTAGGCGGCGCGCAACGCGTCGGGCCCGTCGAGCCCCGGCTCGGACGCCAGCCAGGCGTCGGGCACCTCGGCGAGCACCGCGTCCAGCAGCTCGGCGGTGACCAGCGGCGCCAACGCGGCGTCCGCGCCCGCCACATCGGGCCCGAACGGCGCGAGCGCGTGGTCGGCGGCGGCGAAGGCCCGGGCCGCCGAGGCGGCGGCCGAGGGCCAGTTGTGGTGCCAGATCAGCGCGGCGCCGTGGTCGATCAGCCACAGCTCGCCGTGCCAGACCAGCAGGTTGGGGTTGCGCCAGGAGCGGTCCACGTTGTTGACCAGCGCGTCGAACCAGACGACCCGGCCGGCCTCGACGGGGTCGACGCGGTAGGCCAGCGGGTCGAAGCCGATCGAGCCCGGCAGGTAGTCCATCCCCAGGTTGGTGCCGGCGCTCGCCTTGAGCAGCTCCTGCACCTCCTGGTCCGGCTCGGCCAGCCCGATCACCGGGTCGAGCCCGATCAGGACCAGCTCCGGCACCCGCAGCCCGAGCCGCCGGGCCAGCTCGCCGCAGACCACCTCGGAGACCAGCGACTTGGGGCCCTGGCCGGCGCCGGTGAACTTCATGACATAGGTCCCCAGATCGTCCGCCTCGACGATGCCGGGCAACGAGCCGCCCTCCCGCAGCGGGGTCACATAGCGGGTGGCGAGGACTTCGCGGAGCATGGCCGTAGGGTATCCGGCGCGGCGGTCGGGTCCGTGGCGCGTCTCGCGGCCCGGATCACGGCGCCCGGGGCCGCCCGGGGGGCGGTGGCGGGCCCCGCGTCAACGGCGTTACGGAGCGCACGAGTTCGTCACGCGGTTCGCCACGAGACCACTACGCTGGTTCCCATGCCCTCGGAAGGGATGTCCCCGGACGAATCGCCCTCGGGCGCACCCGACGTCGTCGGCGGTCCGCGCGCGCCATGGGTGCCAGAGGCGTTGGCGTTGGAGGCCGGGCTGGCCAGGGCGTTGGACGACGACCACGGCCCGCCTCCCGACGGGAACCTGAGCGTGAACGCCTCCGCCGTGCGCGCGGCCGCCGACCAGCTGGCGGCGCGGGAGGGCCATGCGGCGGCGCGGGCCCTGCTGCTCCGGGAGGTCGGCCGCTGCCACCGCTGGTCGCGGGCCATCGATCTGGGGCTGGCCGGGAACGCGGGCGTGCCGGCCGAGCGGCTGGCCGCGACGCTGCGGGAGCACACCGCGCAGTTCACGATCTGGGCGGTCAGCCACGGCCTGTGGGCCGGGGTGCCGCCGCAGCGGCTGCGCGGCGAGTGCGTCGCCGCGCTCGCCCTCACCACCGAGCCGGCCCTGCGGGACGTCGCCGTGCGGTTTCTCGCCCTCTGCGAGACCAGGGACGGCCGCCCGGAGCTGGCGCTGTCGCTGCTGCTGCGCACCGAGCCCACCGATCCGGCCGCCCGCCTGCGGGAGGTGCTGGACGCGGCGCGCCGCACCGTGGGGCTGGGTGGCGCGGGGCGGGTGCGGCAGCTGCTCGACCTGGCGCCGTGGCCGTTCGACCCGACCGGCCTGGGCCATCAGCTGGTGCGCCGGCTGGTGGACGAACGGCCGCCGGGCCCGGCCGAGTTGGCGGAGCGCAACGCGCGCCGGCGCGCGGCCGGGGACGCGCGGGACTGGCCGGCGCTGTGCGAGCTGGCGCTCTCCGACGTGGTGTGGGTGCGGGAGAGCCGGGAGCGGTGGCTGGCGCTGGCCGGGCTGCTCCGGCTGACCGGGGCCGACGACCGATCCGACCTCGCCGCGCTGCTGGCCGAGACGGCCCCCGGGGCGGACGGGGCGCGGGACACCCGCGAGGGGAGCGGCCGGTGAACGGGGAACGGGAGCGGGAGTCGGTCTTCGACGCGTACGCGCGGTCCCGGAGCGCCGGCGGGGCCGGCCTGTCGGTGATGCGCCTGGGGCCCTCCGCGCTGACGTTCGCGTTCTTCGTGGAGGAGAGCTTTCTGGTGCCCACCGTGTTCGTGGAGAACCTCCGCAGAGGCGCGCGCATCACCTGGGACAGCATGATGGCCGCCGCCTGGGAGGCGGTGGAGCCGCTGAGTGCGGACCGGTCGGCGGGGCCCGCGTTGGGCGCCCAGCTGCTGGTGGCGCTGGGCGGCAACGAGCAGCGCGCGGCGGCCGACCCGCAGCGCCATGTGCGGCTGGCGCTGGCCGCGCTGGACAGCTTCCGTGGCCTGGGCCTGCCCCGGCACGAGGGGCGCGGCTATCTCGAACTCGGGCGGGCGCTGGTCGCGTTCGACCGGCCGACCGACGCGCTGACGGCGTACGAGCGGGCGCGCGCGCTGTTGGAACGCGCCGGCGACGACCGGGGCGCGCGGGCGCTGCACGCGCGGTCGGCGCACCTGCTCAACGGGCTGGGGTGCTGCGAGCAGGCCCTGGCCGAGGCCGAGGCCGGGCAGCGGGTGGGCGCGCGCCTCCCGCCGGTCGAACCCGCCGGCGGCGGCACGGTCGGCGACGGGCACCTCAGCGCGTATCTGCACCACGAGCGGGTGTTGGCCCTGACCAGGACCGGCTACCACCGGGAGGCGGAGGCCGCCTGGGAGGAGTGGCGCCGGGAGACCCCGGACACCTCGGAGAACGCGTTCGAACTCCAGGCGAGCCTCGCCCGGCTACGCCGGCAGCAGGCCCGGCACGAGGAGTCCCTGGACGCGTATCTGCGGGCGATCGACGCCCGGTTCGCCCGGCTGAACGCCGCCTCGCTGCCGGTCCGTGAGCTGTACCAGACGAACGCGGTCACCGTCTTCGGCGAGGCCATCGGCGCGGCCGTTTATCTCGACCGGCCCGAGCTGGCGTTGGCGCTGCTGGCCGCGCTGGCCACCGGCCCGCCGCCGGGCACCGCCCGCACCGGGGCCCCACCGCCGGCGACGGTGGCCACGGCGCTGCGCTCGCTGGACGAGGAGGTGACGCGGCTGGCCCGGCGGGCCACGGCCGTGACGGTGGCCCGCGACGCCGGCGCGCTGCGCGCCTGCGACGACCGGGCCCGCACCCTGCTGGAGACCCGCGACGACCTGTGGCACGAGGGCACGCGGGCCGGCCGGGCGGCGGGCGGCCGGACCGTGCGCGAGCTGGCCCGCGCCATCCCGCGCGCCGTCGGCCCCGGCGAACTCGCCCTGTGCTACCTCCCGGAGGGGACCGGCCGGCTGCGGCTCTTCGCCGTCCACGGCGGAGCGGTGACCCAGCACGTCGTCGGCCTGGGCGTCGAGGAGGCCGCCCGGCTGGCCTCGGCCGCCCGCCGGGAGTGCCTGGGCGGCGCCCCGCCGGAGGCGCTGCGGCAGCTGGGCGAGGCGCTCCTCGCGCCGGTCGCCGACCTGGCGGCGGGCGCCTCCGGCATCCTGGTGGCGCCCTCCGACACGCTGGCGGACTTCCCGTTCCACGCCGCCTCGCTCGGCGGTCGGCCGTTGATCTCCCGCGCCGAGGTGCGGACGCTGCCGACGCCGGCCGCGCTCGCCTGGCAGGCCGCCGGCGGCCGGCGGGCCACGGCCACTCCCCCACGCGTCGTGGCGGCCGGCGTGCCGCGCCCCCGGTACGAGCTGCTGCCCGAACTGCCGGCGGTGCGCGCGGAGTTGCGCACCGTGCGGGCGGCGTTCCCGCAGGCGGGGGAGCTGGGGCCCGAGGAGGCCACGGCCGAGGCGGTGGTGGCGGCGATGGCGTCGGCCGACGTGCTCCACCTGGCCGGGCACGCGACGTTCGAGGCGCACGCACCCAACCTGGCGCGGATTCTCCTGGCCGACCGCCCGCTCTTCGCGTTCGAGGTCGCCGCGGCGCCCCGCGCGCCGCGCCTGGTGAACCTGAGCGGCTGTCGGGCGGCCGCCGAGCGCCGCACGCCGGGCGGCGAGGGCGAGGGGCTGGCGGCGGCGTTCCTGGCGGCGGGCGCCGAGGCCGTCATCGCGCCGCTGTGGCCGGTGCGGGACGACGCGGCGCTGGCGTTCAACGCGCTCCTGTACCGTGAACTGACCGTTCCCGGCGCGCGGTTGGGGGAGGCGGTGCGCCGCGCGCGGCTCGCCCTGCGGGCGCGTGCGGAGTTCGCGCACCCGGGCCTGTGGGGCGCCTTCACGGTGCTGGGAACGCTCTGAGGCGTCGCCCCGGCGCGGGCAGACCCGGGCCCGGCGGGAGTGAGGGGTAGGAGGGGTAGGAGGGGCCGTGGACGATCCGAGGAATCCGTGGGCGCGTCGGGACGACGAGGCGCGCGAGGAGGAGACGACCGGGCCCCCGGGCCAGCCGGGCGAGGTGCCGTGGCACCCGGTCCGGCACGCCTTCCCGGACGACGGCCTGCCCGGGCAGCCGCTGAGCGAACTGCGCTTCGTCTGCGCCACGCACGGCGAGGAGAAGATCGTCGAGTACTACGACCCGGCCCAGCCGCCCCGGTGCAGCGCGGGTGACCCGATGACCCGCGCACCCCAGTGAACACGCTTCTGGAGTCCGGCCTGGACAGCGCCGAACGGCTGCTCGGCGCCAGGTTCCTGCTCGGCGTCCTGCTGCCGCTCACGCTGGCGGCCGGCGCCTCGGGCGCGGTGGTCCTGGCCGCCTCCGGCCACACCCCGGGCGAGGCCCTGCGGGCGTGGCAACGGTTCGACGCCTCGGGTCAACTGACCGCCGCCGTCCTGGCGTTGCTCGCGCTGGTCTGTCTGGCCAGAGTCCTGGCGCTCTTCCAACTGCCCCTGCTGCGCCTGCTGGAGGGCTACTGGCCGGCCGCCGGGCCGCTGGACCGGCTCTCCCGCCGTGGCACCCGGCGGCAGACGGCGCGCGCCAGGGCCGGCTGGGAGCGGGTCCGGGCGCTGGGCGAGGCCGGCGAGCGGACGGCCGGCACCGCGCTGGCCGCGCGGCTGCTGACCGGCTACCCGCCTCCGCCGCGCCTGGCCGACGGCGTTCTGCCCACCGCCCTGGGCAACCGGCTGCGCGCCGCCGAGTACTACCCGCTGGAGCGCTACGGCATTGACGCGGTGGTGGTCTGGCCCCGGCTCGTCCCGCTGCTGCCGGCGGAGGCCGCCGCCCGGTTGACCAGCGCGCGCACCGCGCTGGACGGCACGGTCAACCTCTTCGCGCTGGCCCTCGCCTTCGGCGTGTGCTGGCCGCCGGTCCTGCTGGCCGTGGGCGAGCCTGCCTCGTTGGCCGCGCTCTGCCTGCTGGCGCTGCCGGTCGCCTGGGCGGCCCACCGGGCGGCGCTGGCGGCGGCGGTGGGCTACGGCCAGGAGGTGCGGGTCGTCTTCGACCTGCACCGGCGGGCGCTGCTCGACCACCTGGAGGTCGAGGTGCCGCGCGACCCCGCCGAGGAGCGCCGGCTCTGGGGCGACCTGGGGCAGTTCTACCAGCGCAACCTGCCGTTCGACCCGCGCCCACGGCGGGGAACGGACCCGGGCGCTGCCGGCGGTGACGGGCGGGCCGGGTCCGGGAGTCCGTGAGGCGGTCCGGGAATCCGTGCGGCGCTGAGGCGGAGGCCGTTCCTCCGCTACTCTCGCCCGACGGCCGGGTGGCGGCGGGGCGCGTTCCGCCGTCGCCCCGGCGGGGTCGTTTCCGAGAGGGGTTGCGCATGAACGGTCCAAGGACCACACGACGCACGGCGATGCTGGCCGGCGCCGCCGGGCTCGCGGCGGCGGGGCTGGCGGGGTGCGGCTCCGAGGACGGAGGCTCGGGCGAAGGGGGCGGTGGCGGCGAGGAGTTGGCGCCGACCTCGGACATCCCGGTGGGCGGCGGGAAGATCCTCTCCGACCAGCAGCTGGTGGTGACCCAGCCCGCCGAGGGCGAGTTCGTGGCGTTCTCGGCGATCTGCACCCACCAGGGCTGCGCGGTCTCCCAGGTGGACGAGGACGGCATCCTGTGCACCTGCCACGGCAGCCGCTTCGCGCTCCGGGACGGCGCGGTGCTGGAGGGCCCGGCCACCGAGCCGCTGCCCGAGGAGCCGATCACGGTCGAGGGCGACACGGTCCTGCGCGGCTGAGGCGCCGCCGGCCGGCACGCGCCGCGCTCCCGGCGCTCGGGCGTGAAGCCCGAACGCCGGGAGCGGCTGGGTTGTTACCCGACGCCGGTCACCCGAGGCGGTGCGTCGGGCGGTCGGCGTGGACGCCGTTCACTCGTAGGGCGTCAACGTCATGAACGCCTCGGCCGGGTCGCCGTCGTGCACCAGCGACTCGTGGGCGCCGACGTCGTCGAACGCGAACGCGTACGCCTTGCCGTCCACCATCTGCTCGTGGATCACCCGGGCGTAGTGGTTGGTGACCGGGTCCTGGTAGAAGTTCGAGTTGTCCGGGTCCGGCTGCTCGGAGTTGGTCAGCAGCGTCGACCGGTTGAACCCGGCGCACAGGGTGCGCGACAGCGGGCCCCGCACCTGGTCGTTGGGCGCGTCCAGCTCCTTGTGGCAGCCGAAGACGCTGTCGGAGTCCGGCTTGTTGAAGCTGGTGACGACCTCGCCCGAGCCGTCGGTGAAGTTCATGACGTCGCCGGAGACCGTGCCGTAGTACTTGGTGTCCGGCTCGTGCGAGATCGGCGTGACCGTCAGGGTGTTGGAGGAGTAGTGCTCCCACACCCGGTCGATGTAGTCGCTCATCGCGTCGGCGGGGACGTCGCCGGTGCCGACGCCGTGGCCGGGCGAGAGCACCCGCAGCGGGGTGCCGTCCGGGCCGTTGTGGACCAGGTCGCCCCAGCCGGCATCCCGCACCCCGTCGAAGACGGCGGAGTAGCCGCCGGGCTTCAGCTCGCCGGTGGTGCGGACCGTTCCGCTCTGCTCGCGGACGCCGACGGTGTAGGGCGCGGTGAACATGTCGACCTGGGTGCTGTTGATCCACAGGCCGGCGTCGTTGAGCGTGTACTCGGACCAGTTGAAGAGGATGTCGCGGTTGGGGTCGTCCGGGTTCTGGACGGCGGGCTGGACCAGGCCGTCGGGGGTGAGGGAGAAGTGCAGCTTCTCCCCGACGGAGAAGTAGATCCGCCCGGAGAACTTGGGCATCTGGATGGTCAACGTCTCGCCGTTGGCGGGGCCTTCGATCGAGGCGTCGGGCGCGGGGGTCGGCGGGTTGCCCCCGGCGGGCCAGGCGTGGAAGGTGCCGTCCGCGTCGGCGTAGCCCAACTGGCCGCTGCTCAGCTCGGTTCCGAGGTTGTAGATGTAGACGGGTTCGCCCCGGCCCGAGTTGTTGGTGATGGTCAGCGGGATGGTGTCGGGAACGGCCTCGGCCTCGGGCGCCGGGCCCGAGACGATCAGGCCCGTCGCGACGGCGATGCTGGCGGCGGCTGCCACCAGGAATGTCCGCAAGCGGAACACCGGGTCCTCCTTGTTCGGCTGGGTGTGAGGGCGTCCGGTGTGCTGCGGCGCGCGCGGGTGGGCGCCGCTCCAGCCGGTCCCACGGCTGGTCCCGGCCGCCACTCCGCGCCGCGCCGGGGACCAACGCACCCGGGCGCGTGGGGGGTTGTGAACAACGCTCCCAGTGGGGGTGAGAGCGCTCTCACGTTCTCGTACAGGTCTGTACCTGTCAATAGTTTGGGGCCGGGTGGGCTGACGGCCACGGGCACGTGGCGGAGCCCGGGAGTCGTATCCAGCTCCCGGGCCCCTGGGGGTGCCACCCAGTTGCGCACGCCGGCGGCGTTGAAGAGGACGGATCAGCGTGAGGCCCTCGTGTTCTACCTTTGAACTACCGCACCGCGTGGAGGTGCAGGCGAGACTTGAACTCGCGTCCGAGGGCGTTCGTCCGTCCCCGATCGTCCGGCGATCGGTGGCGATGCTGAAGCTTGAGCGAGAGTCTGAGCTTGAACGCGGCTGCCCCACCCGGGCTGCCCCGGCCGGTGGGCCGGGGGAAGGAGTCGAACCTTCCTCTCACCGCGTGCGTCAGGCTGAACCTCAGTTTCAGCTTGCGCCCATCACGCGAACCGGGCCTCAATCCGGTCCGCGCCTGTTGCGCACCCCCGCGCTCGCGCGCGGGGGCGTTCGTGGGGCCGCTCTCGCGGCCGGGCGTCGGCCGGGTGGCGGCGTCAGCCGAGGAGATAGCCGAAGACCGCCTCCCCCACGCGCCGGTCCGCCACCTCGGCCGAGTTCGCCTCCTCGCGGGCGAACTTGACCGCGTTCTGGAGCTTCTCGACGCGCTCCAGCAGCTCGTTCACCGTGCGCGCCGCGAGGGCGCCGGAGAACTTCACCGTGGTCCAGTAGCCGATCGGCACGTCCTCGTAGTACACCTCGACCTGCGCCGGGTGCTTCTCCGTCGCCTCGGCCTTGACGTGGTTGCGCGGGACCTTGCGGGTGCGGATCGTGCGCACCGGCTCGGTCTTCCACCAGTCCGTGGAGGGGTCCAACGACCAGGTCTCGGCGGCGTCCAGGACGGGCAGCTTCTTCACGAAGCCGTGCAGCTCGGCGAGTTGCTTCTCCAGGAAGAGGAGATAGCTGACCGGCACGTCGGCCACGACGGTGCGCCCGTCGACCACGACATCGGCGCGGGCCGAGCAGTTGGCCCAGTCCTTGGTGGCCGTCACGTCGAACAGCCGGGTCAGCGACGTCGCCATCTCCCGGAGCACGTCCTCGGCCTTGACCTGGACCCGGGTGGACTCGGGCGGCAGCTGCTCGCCCTCCTCGTCCTTCGGCTGGTACGTCCGCGCGATCCCGACCAGCAACGCCGGCTTCTGTAGGCGCTGATGGGCCGCCGTGACGTCCTGGTACGACTTGCTCTTGACGCCCTTCTCGACGGCGATGATCTGATTGAGCTTCGCCACTGCTCCCCCTCGCTCCCCTGCTCCCCCGTTGTCAACACGCCCAACCTAGCCGAACCGTTCCCGCTCCGGCGCCCGTTTTTCCGCCGGCGGACGGGGAGTTGGGCGCGCCGGCGGACGGGAAGTTGGGCGGGGAGTTGGGCGGGGCGGGAACGTCGGGGGGCGGGGAGTCGGGCGGGGCGGGAACGTCGGGGGGCGGGGGGCGCGCGGCTAGGGCAGCGGAGGGGTCGCCGGCTGGGGGCCGTGCCCGGCGAGATAGAGCCGGAGGGCGCACTGGTCCTCGGCCTCGACGAACACCCGCTGGCCCCAGTGGGCGCTCAGGCGGTGCGCGACGTCGACCAGCCGCCGGCGTTCCTCCGGCGAGTACGCGGGGAACCTGACCCAGCCCCGCTCGGCGATGGCGTTGCCGAGGTCGTGGAAGAACACGGCCCGCACGCGCCGTTCCTCCTCCTCGGTCAGCGGCGTGGTGCCGCCCTCGGGCGGCTGCGCGCGCACGTTGTACAGGTCGCGGATCACTGGCCCTCACCCCTCATCCGGTCTGTTCGGACGAGACTATCGGCACGGCCGGCGGCCGGGGCGCCGCATCCGGCGGCGCGGGGGCGTTCGGGCCCTGCGGCGCCGGGGCGGCCTGGCCCGCGTCCTCGCCGGCCGGGGCGGCCGCGCGGAGGGCCGCCACGGCCGCGCGGATCGAGGGGCGCCCGCCGGAGCCCTCGCGCCAGACGGCGTACACCCGGCGGGTGATCGGGCCGCGCACGGGGATCAACGCGACGCCGTCGGGGACCGGCGTCCGGCCCAGGCGCGGCGCCACGGCCACGCCCAGGCCGGCCGCGATCAGGGCGAGTTGGGTGTGGTGCTCGGCGGCGGTGTGCACCACCCTGGGCTCGATGCCCCGGCCGCGCAGCGTGAACATCAGCCAGTCGTGGCAGATGGCGCCGGGCGGCCAGGAGACCCAGGGCTCGTCGGCGAGGTCGGCCAGGTCCAACTCAGGCCGGCCGGCCAGCGGATGGTCGGCGGGCAGCGCGACATCCGCCACGTCGTCGAAGAGCGGGCGCCTGCTGAGCCCGCCGGGCAAGGCCAGCGGCCGGTTGAACCAGTCGAGCACCACGGCCAGGTCGATGTCGCCGCGTGCCAACACGGTGAGCGCCGCCTCCGGCTCCATCTCCCGCAGCATGGGCCGCAGTTGGGGGTGCTCGCCGCGCAGCGCGGCCAGCGCGGCGGGGAACAGCCCGCGCGCGGCGGTGGCGAACGCGCCCACCCGCAGCTCGCCGACCGCCTGCCCGCGCTGGGCCTCAAGGTCGGCGTGGGCCAACTCGACCTGGCCGAGGATGCGTTCGGCGTGGTCGGCCAGCAGGCGGCCGGCGTCGGTGAGCCGGATGCCGCGCCCGTTCTTGGCCAACAGCCGCTGGCCGGTCTCCCGTTCGAGCTTGGCGAGCTGCTGCGAGACGGCGGAGGTGGTCACGCGCAGCGCGAGGGCGGCGCCGCTGACGGAGCCGTGGTTGCGGACGGCGTGCAGCACCCGCAGCCGGTCGATGTTCAACACCTCAGCGATGCTACACAGTCCATCGCCCCTCCCCTCAGCAGCGCTTGATCCCGACCGTGGCTCATGTCCGCGTCTCCCCTCGGCTCAGCCGAACCGGTGCCCGGCGGCCGGGCGGGCGGCGTCGGCCACGGCGGCGGCCAGCGGCTCCACCTCGGCCTCGGCCACGGCGACGACGGTGAGCCTGATCCCCTGCGGCGAGGCCACCCGGAACCGCGCGCCGGGGGCCACCGCCCAGCCGGCGCGCAGCAGTTGGGCGACGGCCCGGGTCTCGTCGGGGACCGGAACCCAGACGTTGAGCCCGCTGCGGCCCCTGGCCTCGACGCCGCGTTCGGCCAGCGCGTGCAACAACCGGTCCCTGCGGGCGTCGTAGGTCGCGGCGACGCGCGCCGCGTCAACGGCGCCGGTGCGCCACAGGTGGGCGACGATCCGCTGGAGCAGCAGGCTGACCCAGCCGGGCCCGAGCCGCTGCCGGCCGCGCACCCGGTCGACGGTGGTGCGGTCCCCGGTGAACGCGGCGACCCGCAGGTCGGGGCCGTGCGACTTGGCCAACGAGTGGATCTCGACCCAGCGTTCGGTGCTGCCGACCACCGGGTTCAGCGGCGCCGAGACGATGCCGCGCCCGTGGTCGTCCTCGATCACCAGCGTCTGGGGGTGCTCGGCGAACAGGGCGCGCAACTCCCTGGCGCGCGCCGGCGTGACCGCCGCGCCCGTCGGATTCTGCGCGCGGGCGGTCACCACCACCGCGCGTGCGCCGGCGCGCAGGGCCTCGGCCACCGCCTCCGGGCGGGGGCCCTCGTCGTCGAGGCGGCACGGCACGGGGCGCAGGCCGAGCGCGGCGACCAGGTCCAACAGCGCGGCCCAGCCGGGGTCCTCGACGGCGACGGCGTCGCCGGGGCGGAGCCAGGCCAGCAGCACGCGTTCGATGGTGTCCAGCGCGCCGGAGGCGACCCCGACCGGCCCCGGGGGAACGCCGTCGGCGTCGAACCTGGCCCGCGCCAGCTCCGCCAACTCCTCGTCCACGGCGGCCTCGCCGTAGAGCACGGGGGCGTTCCCGGCGCGCTTCGCGGCCTCGGCGAGCGCGTCGGCCAGCGGCGGCAGCAGGGCGGGGTCGGGATTGCCCTTGGAGATGTCCCGGGTGCCGGGCGGGAGGTCGAACGGCATGGCCTCGCGGGGGCTGGTGGCGGGCCTGCCGCGCACCCGGCTGCCGCGCCGGCCGGCCGTCTCGATCACCCCGCGCTCCCGCAGGGCGCGGTAGGCGGCGGCCACGGTGTTGGCGTTGACCCCGAGGTCGGCCGCCAACTCCCGTTGCGGCGGCAGGACATGGCCCGGGGCGAGGGCGCCTTCGCCGACGGCCCGCTCGATGCTCGCGGCAATCTCGGCGGCACCACGCCCGCCGATCCGATATTCTCCTAGCACAAAGCCGAGTTTGCACTAGTGCAATCTCGGCGTCAAGTTCCATCCCGGGTTCCGCCAGCCGCGAGCCCGAAAGTTCTTCTGAGGAGCGAGGACATGTCCGCCACGACCGCCGGCGCCACACCGGGGACGCCACTCGGCAGCTATGCGCCCGCCACGTCGACCACCCCCACCCGGGCCAGGGAACGGGTCACCTACGACCGGGCGTTGGTCCACTCCGTCCTGGACGCGACCTACCTGTGCCATCTGGGCTTCGTCGCCGACGGCCAACCCGTCGTCCTGCCGACGCTCTACGCCAGGGACGGCGAGCGGCTCTATCTCCACGGCTCCACGGGGGCGCGGGCGCTGCGCCACGACGGGCTGCCGGTCTGCGTCACCGTCACCCAGGTGGACGGACTCGTTCTGGCCAAGTCCGCGTTCCACCACTCGATCAACTACCGCTCGGTGGTGATACACGGCACCGCGCGCCGGGTGACCGACCAGGAACGGGCCAGGGCGGCGCTGGACTCCCTGGTCAACGCGGTGGTGCCGGGGCGGGCCGCCGACTGCCGGCCGGCGAACGCCAAGGAGCTGGCGGCCACCGCCGTGCTGGAGCTGGACCTGGCCGAGGTCTCGGCCAAGGTCCGCGCCGGCGGCCCCAACGACGACCCGGCCGACCTGGGACTGCCGCACTGGAGCGGGGTGGTGCCGGTGCGGACGGTCAACGGCACGCCGCTGCCGGCCGATGACGACGGCACACGCCCCGAACTGCCGGACTATCTGCGGGAGTTCGTCGCCTGAGACGGGCGGGAAGCGAGGATGACGAGGACCGGTGGCGGGCAGGGGTAGGTCAAGCGCCGGCGCGCGTGCGGCCGTTGGCGCCGGTCCCGCGCTTCCCCGCGCCCCTGGAGGGAGGAACCCAGGACGGCGGTCGAGCGTCGGACCAGTTGCACTCCTCCGCATCCAGCCGAATCCCTCCGGAGGACACGATGACCCCGACGAGTCCCACATCCCCGAAGAGCCCGATCACCGCGACCCCCACACCCCCACCACGGCGGTCCCCGCTCCGCCGGACCCACCGCGCACGTCTTCTCGTCCTCGGCGCCGCCCTCGGCCGACGACCGGTCCGACACCCGCCCCCAGGCGGGCGCCGAGGACCAGGACGCCACCGAGCGCCCCGACGCGGACGACGCCGACGCCGACGCCGCCGAGGAGTCGGCACCAGCGGTCGACTGGTGCGCCCCCGAGGCCCTGTCCGCCTCGCTCACCCCGCTGGACTCCGGCGCGGGGAACCGCTACGCGGCCCTGACGCTCACCAATGTCTCGGACGCCGACTGCCGCACCCAGGGCTGGCCAGGACTGGAGCTGGCGGACGACGACGGCGAGGCCCTGCCCACGACCACGGTCAGGGACACCTCGCAGGAGGCCGACCAGCTGACCCTGGCCCCCGGCGAGAGCGCCTGGGCCCAGCTGCGCTGGACCGTGGTGGCCGGCGAGGAGGACGCGACGGACGGCACCTGCGGTCCCGAGCCGGCCGAGCTGCGGGTCATACCCCCGGACACCTACGACGCCACGGCGACGGACTGGGCCGGCGGCACGGTCTGCGGCGCCGGACGCATAGAGGCGCTGCCACTGGCGGCAGGCGACGGCCCCTGAGCCAACCCGACCACCCTTCCAAAGTCCGCCCGTTGACGGGCCTGCACTCGACTACGCGCCGGGACCGCCCTCCACCGTTGTCGTCTGCGGTCAGTCCCCTATGACTCGCGCAGTTCCCCGCGCCCCTGAGCGCCCACGCGCCTGAAGGGGCGCGGGGAACTGCGCGAGCAACCGTCGACGGGCCCGCACCCGACCACGCGCCGGGACCACCCCCACCGTTGTCGTCTGCGGCCTGCACCCGACCACTCTCCCCGGCCGCGCCAACGGGCCCACCACAGGACCGTCCTGACCCGACGCGCCCCTCGCCGGCAAGCGTGGGACCGGCGTGCGCGAGGCCGGCGCGGCTTCGCGCGGCGTGCCGTTGGGTCACGGCGCGCACCACACACCGGGCCGCACGCCGGCAAGGCGCACCGCGCACCCGGCCGCACAGCGGCCGCCGACAGGCCGGCAAGGCGCACCGTGCAACCCCACCCGCACGCCGGCAAGGCGCTTGGCGCGCCACGCACAAGTCAGAGCGTGGGCAGCCAGTCCACCCGTCCGGCCAGCAGGCCGTAGCCGACGAAAGCCACGATGTCGATCAGCGCGTGGGCGACCACCAGCGGCATCACCCGGCCCCAACGCCGGTAGAGCCAGACGAAGATCACGCCCATCGCCACATTGCCGAAGAACCCACCGATGCCCTGGTACAGGTGGTACGCCCCGCGCAACAGCGCGCTGGCCGCCAGGGAGCCCGTCGCGCTCCAGCCGAGCTGGTCCAGCCGCCGCAGCAGGAAGCCCACCACGATGACCTCCTCCACCACCGAGTTCTGCACGGCGGAGGCGATCAACACCGGGTACTTCCACCAGACCTCGGGCAGCGACTCGGGCACCACCGTGAGGTTGGCGCCGGCCGCGTGGGCGCCCAGGTAGAGGGCCAGCCCGCTGCCGCCGATGCCGGCGGCGACCACGGCCCCCCAGGCCAGGTCGAAGCGGGGCCGCGTCAGGTCGAAGCCGATCAGCCGCATCCCTCGTTGCCCCGGGCGCCCGTCGGGGCCGCCGTAGCCGTACTCCCTCAGCAGCAGATGGGCCACCAGCAGCACCGGCACCAGCGCGGTGGAGATGGAGACCAGCTGCCAGGCCAGATCCAGCCAGGGGCGGTCGGGGGCGCGCGAGGTGTTGAGGTTGGCCGCCTGTTCGCTGAGCCCGCCGGGGCGGGTGACCACCCCGGCGAAGCTGACCAGCGCGCGCACCGCGCTCGCGCCGAGCGAGACGCCGAGCACCAGCAGCAGTTCGTGGCGCAGGGCGCGCGCCGGCAGCGCGCACGGCGCGGGCTCCGGGGGTGGTGGGGTGGCCGCCCGGCCGTCGTCACGCGTGAGCCGCACTCCGTCTCCCGTCCGGCGCGCGACCGCCACCGGCGCGCGCCGGCCCGCGCCGTCAGGGCTGCGTCGGCCAGTCGTGCACGGGGGTGTCGGTCCGCGCCAGTTCGCAGTACCGCCGCACGAGGCCCTTGAGGGCCGTCGCCCGGTCCTTTCCGTCCGCCACCAACTGGTGGTAGACGGAAGTCTGCCAGTCCGCCCCGGTGACCCCGCGCCGGCACCGCCCCTCGATGACCGCGAGATAGCGGTCCCGGTCGGCGGCGTTGACGCCCCAGGCGTCCAGGCCGGCGGCGGCCAGCGGCAGCAGGGTCTCCGCGATCAGCTCGGCCGCCGGCAGCTCCCGGGTGCCGTCCGGCCCCGGCCAGCGGAGCCGGGCGCCGAGGCCGTGCCGGCAGGCGGCGTCGAAGTTCCGCTCGGCGTCGGCGAACGGCAGCCGTTCCCACACCGGTTCCGGCTCGTCGGCCAGCGCCCGCACCAGCCCGTAGTAGAAGGCGCCGTTGGCGATGGTGTCGGTGACGGTGGGGCCGGTGGACAGCACGCGGTTCTCCACCCGCAGGTGGGGAACCCCGTCCACGACGGCGTAGACCGGGCGGTTCCAGCGGTAGACCGTGCCGTTGTGCAGCGCCAGTTCGCCGAGCGCGGGAACGCCGCCGGCCGCGAGCACCGCCTGCGGGTCCTCGTCCCCGAGCAGCGGCAGCAGCGCGGGGTAGTAGCGGACGCTCTCCTCGAAGAGGTCGAGCGCCGAGGTGATCCAGCGCTCGCCGAACCAGGTGCGCGGGCGCACGCCCTGCGCGGCCAGCTCCGGCGGGCGGTCGTCCGTGGCCTGGAGGAAGAAGATGGGCCGCGACTCGTGCCACAGTTCGCGCCCGAAGACGAACGGCGCGTTGGCGCCGACCGCCGCCTGCGCCGCGAGCGCGGCCTGCGCGGCGTTCCACGCCGGCGCGAAGCGCTGGGGCGTGACCTGGAGGTGGTACTGCACGGAAGTGCACGCGGACTCGGGGGCTATCGAGTCGAAGGTGCTGGTCAGCCGCTCGGCGCCGGCGATGTCCAACTGGATCGACTCGCCGCGCGCGGCCATGATCTGGTCGTTGAGCAGGGTGTAGCGGTCGCCGAGGGAGAGGCTGCCCGGGACCATCTGCTCGGCGGCGATGGTGGGCAGGACCCCGGTCATCACGACCTGGGCGCCGAATTCGCCGGCCATTCGGTCGGCGTAGCGCAACGCGATACGCAACTCCTCGGCCATGTCCTCGAACACACCGCCGCCCAGCTCGCGCGGCGACATATTCAGTTCGATCGTGAATTTTCCCAGCTCACTCTGGAAATCCCGGGTCGCCATTCGGCCAAGAACTTCCGCGTTGACCATTCGGGGGGACCCGTCGGAATCGGCCAGGCAGAGTTCGACCTCCATGCCCACCCGATCCCTCGGCCCGTGGAACCGCTCCTCGGCGAGGAGCGTCGCCAGGGCGTCGAGACAGGCGTGGAGTCGGTCCCTGAACCGCCCTCGGGCGGCGAGGTCGAACCGGTCCGCCGCGACCTTCTCCCCCATGGGGCCACCTCCTGCGTCGAGGGACGGGCGCCCTCGATCCTGCCCACGTCACGCCGGAGATAACACGCAACGTGAGGCTCAGGCCCCACGGCGGGGGCATATTCACTTGGCAAGACAACGGTCGGAACGTCCGTTTTGGCGGCCGGATTTACCCTTGCCGAAACACTGCGGTAAGGCTAGTGGAAACAAACCGCAATCCAGCATCGTATAAAATCGCGGGACGGCGTGTCTCCTATTAGAGGCGACCTACTCCAAAGCGAGAGGCGACCCATCATGCCCCTGAGCATCCCCCAGGTTCCCGCGACGGTCGAGCGCACGATCGACGAAGCTCTGCGCTCGGCCGCCGTCCCCGCCCCCCGCAGGCTCCGGTTCGACCGTGGCGCGCTGCGTCCCACCCTGCCGCTGCCGGTCCACCGCCTGGAGCGGCTGACCGCGCCGGCGGAGCCGCCCACGGCCCGGCTGACCGGCTGGCGTTATCTCCTCGCCCAGGACGGCCTGTCCGTGGGCACCGCCGAGTGCCAGGTCACCCCGGACGGTTGGGCGTTCTCGCACTTCGGCGAGGGCCCCTACATCGCCTCCACCGAGCGCGCGCTCCGGCTCGCGGAGGAGCGGCCCGAGCGCTTCCAGCCCCGGCTGCTCTCCGTTCCCGAGTTGTACATGCTGACGCTCTGGCTGTATCCGGACGAGGCGGCCGACCCCGCCGAGGGCAGCCCCTCAGGGAACGACCTGCTGATTCCGCTCGCGCCGGCGCCGCCGGGGATCGCGGCCGAGCGGCTGATCACCGTGGACGCGCTGGTGGCGCTGGTCGCCAACCGTCTCGCCCCGCTGGGCCTGGCCAGCTGAGCGACGCGCCGTAACGTTCCACCGCCGGGGGCGGTCGGGCATCCCGCCCGACCGCCCCCGGCGCCGTGTGCCGCTGCCCGGCGGGCGTTACTCCGCCAGCTCCTCGATGGGCGGGCAGGAGCAGACCAGATTGCGGTCGCCGAAGGCGCCGTCGATCCGGCGCACCGGCGGCCAGTACTTGCCGTCCCGGGACAGCTCGCCCGGGTAGACGGCCTCCTGCCGCGAGTAGGGGTGCGGCCAGTCGCCGGTCAACTGCTCGGCCGGATGCGGGGCGTTGACCAGCGGGTTGTCGTCGGCCGGCCACTCGCCCGAGGCGACCCGGTCGATCTCCCCACGGATCGCGATCATCGCGTCGCAGAAGCGGTCGAGTTCCGTCAGGTCCTCACTCTCGGTGGGCTCGATCATCAGCGTGCCGGCCACCGGGAACGACATGGTCGGCGCGTGGAAGCCGTAGTCGACCAGCCGCTTGGCGACATCGTCGATGGTGACCCCGGTCGCCTTGGTGAGCGGGCGCACGTCGATCACGCACTCGTGCGCCACCAGCCCGCCGGGCCCGGTGTAGAGCACGGGGTAGTGCGGCTCCAGCCGCCTGGCCACGTAGTTGGCGCTGAGCACGGCGACCTGGGTGGCGCGGCGCAGCCCGGCGGCGCCCATCAGCCGCACATAGGCCCAGGAGATCGGCAGGATGCCGGCCGAGCCCCAGGGCGCCGCCGAGACCGGACCCGACCCCTCGGGCCCCGCGCTCGGCTGCCCCGGGTGCCCCGGCAGATACGGCGCCAGATGGGCGCGCACCGCGACCGGGCCCACGCCGGGGCCGCCCCCGCCGTGCGGGATGCAGAACGTCTTGTGCAGGTTGAGGTGGGAGACGTCGGCGCCGAAGCGGCCCGGCCTGGCCAGCCCCACCAGGGCGTTGAGGTTGGCGCCGTCCACATAGACCTGGCCGCCCGCGTCGTGCACGGCGGCGCAGATCTCGCCGATGCGCTCCTCGAACACGCCGTGCGTGGACGGGTAGGTCACCATGAGCACGGCCAACTCGTCGCGGTGCTTGGCGATCTTGGCCTCCAGGTCGGCGACGTCCACGTCCCCGCTCTCGCTGGTGGCCACGACCACCACCCGCATCCCGGCCAGCACCGCGCTCGCCGCGTTGGTGCCGTGCGCGGAGGACGGGATCAGGCAGACGGTGCGCTGCTCCTGCCCGTTGGCGCGGTGGTGGGCGCGGACCGCGAGCAGGCCGGCGAGTTCGCCCTGGGAGCCCGCGTTGGGCTGGAGCGAGACCGCGTCATAGCCGGTGATCTCGGCCAGCCGGTCCTCCAGTTCGCGGATCAGCGCCAGATAGCCCTCGGCCTGCTCCAGCGGCGCGAACGGGTGCAGCCCGGCGAACTCCGGCCAGGTGATCGCGGCCATCTCGGCCGTCGCGTTGAGCTTCATCGTGCAGGAGCCGAGCGGGATCATGCCCCGGTCCAGCGCGTAGTCCCGGTCGGCCAGCCGCCGCAGATACCGCAGCATCGCCGTCTCGGAGCGGTGGGCGTGGAAGACCGGGTGGGTCAGGTACTCGTCCTCACGCAGCAGGCCGGCCGGCAGCGCGTCGGGCACCCGGGCGTCCAGCGCGTCGATGTCGCCGGCGCCGGCGGGGACGCCGAACGCGGCCCAGACGGCGGCCAGTTCGTCCCGGCCCGTGGTCTCGTCGCAGGCCACGCCGACGCGGTCGGCGTCGACCTGGCGCAGGTTGACCCCGGCGGCGCGGGCGGCGGCCACCACCTCGGCGGCCCGGCCGGGCACCCGCGCGGTGACGGTGTCGAAGAACGCCTCGTGCGCCACCTCGACGCCGCCCTCCCGCAGCCCGGCGGCCAGCAGCGCCGCCAGCCGGTGGGTGCGGCGCGCGATGGCGGCCAGCCCCTCGGGCCCGTGGTAGACGGCGTAGAGGCCGGCCATCACGGCGAGCAGCACCTGGGCGGTGCAGATGTTGCTGGTGGCCCGCTCGCGGCGGATGTGCTGCTCCCTGGTCTGGAGCGCCAGCCGGTAGGCGGGCTTGCCGGCCGCGTCCCGGGAGACTCCGACCAGCCGGCCCGGGAGGTTCCTGGCGTACTCCGCGCGCACGGACATGTAGCCGGCGTGCGGCCCGCCGAAGGCCATGGGAACGCCGAACCGCTGGCTGGTGCCGACCGCGATGTCGGCGCCCAGCGTCCCCGGCGAGGCGAGCACGGTCAGCGCCAGCAGGTCGGCGGCGACCGTCACCACGGCGCCCAGCTCGTGCGCCCGCTCGATCAGCGCGCGCGGGTCGCGCACGGCGCCCGAGGCGCCCGGGTACTGGAGCAGCACCCCGAACACCCCGCGTTCGACGGCCTCTTCGGGGATGCCAGCGCTCAGGTCGGCGACGAGCACCTCGACGCCGGTCGGCTCGGCGCGGGTGCGCACCACGGCGATGGTCTGCGGCAGGCAGTCGGCGTCCACCAGGAAGACCCCGCCCGCCTTCCGCGTCACGCGCCGGGCCAGGGCCATCGCCTCGGCCGCCGCCGTGCCCTCGTCGAGCAGCGAGGCGCCGGCCGTCGGCAGCCCGGTGAGGTCGGCGACGACGGTCTGGAAGTTGAGCAGCGCCTCCAGCCGGCCCTGCGAGATCTCCGGCTGGTAGGGCGTGTAGGCGGTGTACCAGGCCGGGTTCTCCAGCACGTTGCGCTGGATCACCGGCGGGGTGAACGTGCCGTGGTAGCCGAGCCCGATCATGGAGCGGGCCACGGTGTTCCGCCCGGCCAGCGCGCGCAGTTCGGCCAGCACGGCCGCCTCGTCCAGCGGGTCGGGCAGGTCCAGCGCCTCGGTGTGGCGGATCGCCTCCGGCACGGCGGCTGCGGTCAGCTCGTCCAGGGAGCCGAAGCCCACCTGCGCCAGCATCTTGGCCACGGCTTCGCGGTCGGGCCCGATGTGCCGGTCGGCGAAGGGGGTGCCCTGCTCCAGGGCGGTCAGCGGGGTCGGGTGCGCGGTCATCGTGGAGGCTCCTTGGGCCGTGGGCGACCTACGGGGCGCCAGGCGGCACCGCCTGACTGCCTCCCCCTCTGTCATACGACCTGAGAGCTTCGCCCCGCGCCACCGCGCCGGGCTTGCACCGTCGGTGAGGACGACCGGGGAACAACGCTCCGCCGCCGCCCTGCTTTCCAGAGTGGTTTCGCTCGCGCGGTACAGGGGCCTGAGAGATTCCGGGGAGGATTTGCTCCTTCGGCGCCCGTCGCCCCGAAGGGCGGCAGGACTCTCCCGCACGAGGTTGACAACCGCCTCCGAGACTACCAGCGCCACCCGGCTGGGCCGAGGGGTGGACCTCGACTGGCCGGCGGCCCGATTCTGGCCTTGGGTAGGTGTGGGGGGACGACGTTCTCGGGGACGCCCACACCGTCCCAGGCGCGCAGTTGGAGGAACCCGTGCGAACCGACATCGATCCGCGTGGCCTGATCGGCCGCAAGGCGTTCGACCGCCACGGCGACAAGATCGGCACTGTGGACGAGGTGTACCTGGACGACGCCACCGGCGTCCCCGAGTGGGCCGCCGTGCGGACCGGGCTCTTCACCCGGGACGCCTTCGTGCCGCTGGAGCCCAGCGAGCTGGTGGGCAACGCGCTGCGCGTCCCGTTCGACAGGTCGCTGATCCGCCGCGCGCCCGACCTGGGCGTGGGCCGCCACCTCTCCCCCGAGCAGGAACTCCAGCTCTACCGCCACTACGGGCTCGACCTCCCGTCGGGACCTGACGCCGAGGCCGGCCCGGCCCCTGACGCCGACTTCGGCCGTCTGGCCTCGTCCGACGACCCGGAGGGCTGATCCCGGCCGAGCCCCGCGCCCGGCCGCGCCAGCGGCAGCGGCAGCGGACCGGAGCGCGTCAGCAGCGGATCGTCCACGGCGAAGGTCCGCACCCGGCCAGGCGCCACGTCCTCCGGCCGCTCGAAGCGCACCGTCACCCGCCCCACCCCGCTGCCCTGCACCCAGCCGGGGCCGAACCGCTCGTGCGTCACGTCAACACCGGGCAGCCACCGCCGGTCCGGCTCGGGCTCGGCGGGCGCCGCCTCCGTCGTGGCCGCCGGCTCGGGCGGCCTCTCCGCGCCCGATCCGGCCCGTTCCGACTGCGCGAAGAGATCCTCCTGGGTGAAGTCGGCCAGCGAGCTGACCCCGACGCCCAGCAGCCGCACGCCCTCGGTGGTGTCCACGCCCTCCAGCAGCCGCTCGGCCGCCTCCCGCACCACGGCCAGGTCGTCCGTCGGCCCGCGCAGCGTCTCGGAGCGGGTGAGCGTGCTGAAGTCGTACCGTCTGACCTTCAGCACCACCGTGCGGCCCGAACGGCCGGCGGCGCGCAGCCTGGTCACGCACCGCTCGGCCAGCCGCCGCACCTCGAACCTGATCCGGGCCCGGTCGGTCATGTCCACCTCGAAGGTGTCCTCCACGGAGATGGACTTGGTGTCCCGCTCCGCCACCACCGGCCGGTCGTCGACGCCCAGCGCCATCTGGAAGACCCCGGCGCCGTGCGCCCGCCCCAGCAGCCGGGTCAGCTCGGCCTGGCCGGCCCGCACCGTCTCCTCGATGGTGTGGATGCCGGCCCGCCGCAGCACCTCGGCCGTCGCAGGACCGACGCCGGGCAACGTCCGCACCGGCAGCGGCGCCAGCAACTCCCGCTCCGTGCCCGGCTCGATCAGCACCAGCCCGTCGGGCTTCGCCCGCTCCGAGGCGATCTTCGCCAGCATCTTGGCGCCGGCCAGCCCGACCGAGCCCGTCACCCCCGTCACGGCGGCGATCTCGGCCCGCAGCCGCTCCCCCACCGCCCGCGCCTGCTCGGCGGTGGCGGCGCTGCCGCCGGCGGCCAGATCGACGAACGCCTCGTCCAGGCTGAGCGGCTCCACCAGCGGGGAGAGCCGCGCCAACAGGCCCATCACGCGCTCGCTGACCGCCCGGTACACCTCGAACCTGGGCACCAGATACGCCCCGTGCGGGCACAGCCGCCGCGCCTGGGCCGTGGGCATGGCGGAGCGGACCCCGAACACGCGCGCCTCGTACGACGCGGTGGCCACCACCCCGCGCGGCCCGATGCCGCCGACGACCACCGCCTTGCCGCGCAGGCTCGGCTTGGCCGCCTGCTCCACGGAGGCGTAGAAGGCGTCCATGTCGAGGTGGAGAATCGTTGGCTGGCCCCTCACCCGTCCGATGGTGCCCCAGGGCACTGACAATCGCCGGTCCGGACGCGGTGCCCGGTGCTCGGCCGGTCGAGCGCGGGGCCGCTCAGCGCGAGCGCTTCCGCCGCCTGGCCAGCTCGTCCTCGGGGTGGTCGGCGGGGACGACGCGCTCCCCGGTGTCGGCGCGCTCGGCGTGCAGCCGGCCCAGCGCCGCCTCCACGTCGCTCCAGACCGCGCCGACCGCGATGCCGAAGACCCCACGGCCGCCGCGCAGCAGCTCGGCCAGCTCGTCGGGGGACGCGCAGCGGTAGACCGCTGCGCCGTCGCTCATCAGCGTCATGTGCGCCAACTCGCCCAGCTCGGCGGTGCGCAGCGCCTCGGCGGTGGCGCGGATGGCCTGGAGCGAGACCCCGGCGTCCAGCAGCCGCTTGACGATCTTGAGAACGAGCACGTCCCGGAAGCTGTACAGCCGCTGCCCGCCCTGGCCGGGGGCCGGCCGGACGCCGGGCTGGACGAGGCCGGTGCGGGCCCAGTAGTCGAGCTGTCGATAGGTGATGCCGGCCGCCGCACAGGCGCTGGGTCCCGGGTAGCCCAGCAGTTCCCTGGCCGCCTCGTCCCTGCGGCCCGCCGGGGGCGCGACCGACTGTCGCAAGCCCGGGCGGGGCGCGGCACCGGAAAGTGCCGTGGTCTCCCCGACCGCGCGGCTGTCGCCGTCACCTGTCACGCCGGCCTCCGTTCCACATGTCCCGACCGTGTCCTTGTCACTCACCGGCTGTCACGATGAGTTGGCACACAGCGCTCCTCCCAAGACATGCCCCACTGAAGCTAGGTATCCACACGGAGCGCGTCAACGATCGCCACGCGCCGCTACTGGCTGCTGGTACCGAAGTCCTCGGGGGAGATCTGGTCGAGGAACTCGCGGAACCGCTCCACCTCGTCCTCCTGCTCGTCGGGGATGATGATCCCGGCGTCGTCGAGCACGGCGTCGCTGCCGTAGATCGGGGTGCCGATCCGCAGCGCGAGCGCTATCGCGTCCGACGGGCGGGCGCTGACCTCGACCCCGCTGGCGAAGACCAGCTCGGCGTAGAACACCCCGTCGCGCAGATCGGTGATCCGCACGGCGCTGAGTTCCTGGTCGACGGCCTCCAGGACGTTCTTGAAGAGGTCGTGCGTCAGCGGCCTGGCCGGGGTCATCCCCTGCTGGGCGAACGCGATGGCGGTCGCCTCGCCCGGCCCGATCCAGATCGGGAGGTAGCGATCGCCATCGACTTCTCGGAGGAGCACGATGGGCTGGTTGTTGGGCATCTCCACCCGCACGCCCACGACATCGAGCTGATTCACACAGCAACCCTAGGCCGTGCCCGGTGCATTTGGATAGTCGAGCCTCGGCCCCACGCGCTCTCGCGCCCCCGCACCGTCAGTGCCCCTGCCGTCCGGCGAAGTACACCATCCGGTACTTGCCGATCTGCACCTCGTCCCCGTTGGCCAGGGCCACGGAGTCGATCTGCTCGCGGTTGACGTAGGTGCCGTTGAGGCTGCCGACGTCGCTGACGGTGAACCCGCCGTCGGGGCTGCGCCGGAACTCGACATGGCGCCGGGAGACCGTGACGTCGTCCAGGAAGATGTCGCTCTGCGGGTGCCGCCCCGCCGTGGTGACATCGCTGTCGAGCAGAAAGCGGGAGCCCGAGTTCGGCCCTCGGCGAACGACGAGGAGGGCCGAGCCGGCGGGCAGCGCGTCCACCGCCGCCTGGGCCTCCGGCGAGAGCACCGGAACGTGGTGCTGGCCGGTGGCCTCGGCGTCGTACGCCTCAAGTCCGGAGATCGAGATCGTGGAGGTGGTCTCCGACGAGCCCTCGACGCCGGGGCGGAGCGCGGCGCCGCAGTACGAACAGAAGCGGCTGTTGGGGGTATTGGTGTGGCCGCAGCGGCCACAGGCGGGCCCCGCGGCCCCGCGCCCCTGGTCCGCTATGCCGCCTGGCCGGGAGACCTCGTCCCGGAACAGGGGGCGGCCGGGCTCGGACGGCGGCGCCGGAGGCTGGCCTTGCTGGCGGGCGCGGGCTCCTGCGGCACTGTGCGTGCCGCTCTGACGCCTGCCGAACAACCTAGCGAAAAAACTCACCAGCGATCCCCTCGCACCTAGCCCGGCCCGCCACCGGGGCGGGACGGTCCATTCTCTCTCTCCACCGACCACACACGTCATCCTGACAACGTGAGCGGCCTCTCTTCAGTTTCCCTCACTGGGCGGCACGGTGATCGATAGCCCCCGTGACGTCGAGGTTCGGTCATGATGACGACTGAGCGTAGTCAGGCTGCTCCGCCGATCGCAAGGCATCCACGGTCACGGTCTCGGGACGCGTCACGGCGACCGCCGCCTGCTTGTTCTCCAGCGACTGCACCACTCCGCCCGGGATGTTCAGCGCCGGCTCCAGGTCCTGCGGGCGGCCGATCGCGTCGATCACAAACGGAGCACGAATGCGCTCGTCGTCCACGTGAACCCCACCGTTGTGGTCCACGAAGGAGGTACTCGCGACGATCCGCACCCCGTTGATCTGAAGTGCCTCGGCACCGGCGGCGCGCAGCTCCTGGACGGCGTCGAGCAGCATGTCGGCCGTGACGGCGCCCGTCGGGTCGTCGACGCGGAGGGTGATGCCCGGGCCCTCCGCCGCCACCGTACCGGCCAGCACGCCCAGTTGTCGCTCCCGCTCCTCGCTCTGCCGGCGGGCCTCCTCGGCCTGGTCGCTGCTGTTCTCCAGCTCGGCGCGCTGGTCCTCCAGGGTGCTCTGCTCGTCCTCCAGGCGGGCCGAGCGGTCCTCCAGGTCGCTCAGGATGCGCACCAGGTCCTCGGGGCGCGCGCCGCGCAGCGCGGTGTCCTCGCTACCGGCGGCCCGCACCTGGATGGCCAGGCCGAGGCCGAGCACGAACAGCAGCACGGCGGCGACCAGTTGGCCCCGGCTGGCGCGCGGCGGCCACAGGGCGGCCCGCAGCGCGGCCCGGCCGGTGGGCCTGGCGGGCGCGCTCGGCTCGTTCGGCTCGTTCGGCTCGCGGGAGCCGTTCGGCTCGTTCGGTGGGTTCGGTTGGTTCACGGGTTCACGCCCCGAACACGTGGCGGCGGATGGCGGCCGCGTTGGAGAAGATCCGGATGCCCAGGACGACGACCACGCCGGTGGACAGCTGGGCGCCGACGCCCAGCTTGTCGCCGAGGAAGACGATCAGGGCGGCCACCACCACGTTGGAGAGGAAGGAGACCACGAAGACCTTGTCGTCGAAGACCCCGTCGAGGGTGGCCCGCAGGCCGCCGAAGACGGCGTCCAGCGCGGCGACTACGGCGATCGGCAGATAGGGCTCCATCCCGGTCGGGACCACGGGGCGGGTGACCACCCCGATCACGACGCCCAGCACCAGGCCCAGCACGGCGATCACGGGGCGGTCACCTCTTCCGGCTCCTCGCTGTCGGGGGTTTCCTCGGGGTCGGCCGGCTCGGGGAGCGGGCGCGCGCTGCGGGTGGTCAGGCTGGGCGCCGCCGGCAGCCGCAGCTCGTCCCTGGTCGAGCGCTCCACGCGGATGTCGTAGTCGTCCTGGAGGGTCACCAGGTAGTGGCCGGCCAGGGTCGCGTCGAAGTCGTCCAGCAGGGTCTCCGGGTCGCCGAGCGCGAGCAGGGTGTAGGGCGGCACCAGGGGGCGGTTGTCCACCAGCACGGCGTCGCCCGCGGCGCGGATCGCGGAGAGCGCGGTCAGCCGCTGGTCGTTGACGGCAACGGCCTCCGCGCCGGCCTGCCACAGGCCGTTGACGACGCGTTGCAGGTCGCGGTCGCGCACCCGGCCGGTCTGGGCGAAGCCGTCGTCCCTGGGGCCGCCGCTCGCGGCGTCGCCCACGTCCCTGGCGTCGTCGATGACCAGCTCGACGCCGGGGCCACGCGCGGGGCTGGCACCGGCCAACAGGGCTACCAGCTCGGCGCGTTCGGCGTCCTCGTCGCTGAGCGCGTTCCGCTGGCGGGCGGCGACATCGGCGCGCAGGTCGTCGACCCGGGCCTGGAGGGCGTCCAGGCGCTCGGTGCCGTCGTCGACGCGCTCCAGCAGCTCCTCGCGCTCCTTGGCGACGGTGGGCGCCGCCTCGCGCGCCTGGGCCGCGCCCAGGGTGACGACGACGCCGGTGAGCACCAGGCCACAGGCCAGCCAGAGCTTGGCGCGCGTGGAGCGCGGCAGCTCTGACCGGCCCGACTCCCGCCGTCGGGCCGCCGCCTGGGCGTAGCCCTCGTCGAGGGTGTTGCTCATGACGGTGGTCAGCAACGACATGGAGGCGTCGGGGCGCGCGCGGGGCGCGGCCCCCGGCTCCTGCTCTGGCATGGCGCACATGGTGGCACGCCGGTTGTCCCTAGATCGAATCGGGCCGGTCGGCGGCCCCCGGTCAGCCCTCGGCGCCCTCCACCACGCTCGACCAGTCGTCCAACAGCTCCTGGGCTGCGGCGTCGTCGGGGCCCTCGGCCCACAGGTGGGTGACGGCCTCCGCCGGGTCGGGCAGCACCAGCACCCAGCGGCCGTCTGGCTCCACGACCCGCACGCCGTCGGTGGTGTCGACGGAGCGGTCGCCGGCGGCCTCCACGACCCGGCGCATCACCAAGCCCTTGACGGCCCACGGGGTGGCGACGTCGCGGCGCAGGACGTGCGCGCGGGGGATGCGGGCGTCGATCTGGCTGAGCGAGAGCTGGGTGCGGGCGACGAGGCCGAGCAGCGCGGTGAAGGCGGCGGTGGCGTCGAAGACGCTGCTGAACTCGGGGACGATGAAGCCGCCCTGGCCGTCGCCGCCGAAGACGGCGTCGTCCTGGTGGGCGGCGCGGGTCAGGTCGTCGGGGGACGTCGTCGTCCAGTCGACCTGGGTGCCGTGGTAGGCGGCGACCTGTTCGGCGATGCGGGTGGTGGTGACGGGCAACGCGACCCGGCCGCCGCGCCGTTCGGCGGCGATCAGGTCGAGCAGGACCAGCAGGGCGCGCTGGTCCTCGATGATCCGGCCGCGCTCGTCGACGAGGGCCAGCCGTTCGCCCACCGGGTCGAAGCGGACGCCGAACGCGGCGCGCGCCGAGGCGACGATCTCACCCAGCCGCACCAGGCCGGCGCGGCGGGTCTCGGCGCTCTCGGTGGGGCGCGCCTCGTCGAGGCCGGGGTTGATGGTCAGCGCGTCGACGCCGAGCCGGCCCAGCAGGCTGGGCAGGACGAGGCCGGCGCTGCCGTTGGCGGCGTCGACGACGACCTTGATGCCGGACTCGGCGATCCCGCTGGTGTCCACGGCGCGCAGCACCGAGCCGGTGTAGCCGTCGAAGACGCTGGCGGGGAAGCGCAGGTCGCCGATCTCGCCGGGGAAGGCGCGGCGGTACTCCTGGCGGGCGTAGACCCGGTCGAGCTTGCGCTGCCTGGCCTGGGAGAGGTCGGCGCCGCGCTCGTCGAAGAACATGATGTCGACGGAGTCGGGCACGCCGGGGGTGGTGCGGATCATCACGCCGCCGGCGCTGCCGCGTGCGGTCTGTTGACGGGCCACGGGCAGCGGCACGTTCTCCAGGTCGCGGACGTCGATGGCGCTGGCCTGGAGCGCGGAGATCACGGCGCGCTTGAGGGCGCGGGCGCCTCGTGAGTGGTCGCGCGCCGTGGTGACGGTGGAGCCCTTCTTGAGGGTGGTGGCGTAGGCGCTGGCGAGCCGGACGACCAGCTCCGGGGTGATCTCGACGTTGAGGATGCCGGAGACGCCCCGGGCGCCGAAGAGCTGGGCCTGGCCTCTGGCCTCCCAGATGACGGAGGTGTTGACGAACGCGCCGGCCTCGACGGTCTTGAACGGGTAGACGCGGACGTTGCCCTGGACGATGGACTCCTCGCCGACCAGGCACTCGTCGCCGATGACGGCGCCGTCCTCGATTCTGGCGGCGCGCATCACGTCGGTGTTCTTTCCGATGACGCAGCCGCGCAGATTGGTGCCGGGGCCGATGTAGACGTTGTCGTGGACGACGGCCTTGTGGAGGAAGGCGTCGGCCTTGACGACGACGTTGGAGCCGATGACGGTGTGTTCGCGGATTTCAGAGCCGGCCTCGATCTTGGCGTAGTCGCCGACATAGAGCGGGCCGCGGAGTTTGGCGTCGGGATGGACCTCGGCGCCCTCGGCGATCCACACGCCGGGGGAGATCTCGAATCCGTCGATCTCGACGTCGACCTTGCCTTCCAGGACGTCGGCCTGGGCCTTCACATAGCTCTCGTGGGTGCCGACGTCCTCCCAGTAGCCCTCGGCGACATAGCCGTAGATGGGGCGGCCTTCCTTCATCAGGCGGGGAAAGACGTCGCCCGACCAGTCGACCGAGGCGTCGGGCTCGACATAGTCGAAGACCTCGGGCTCCATCACGTAGATGCCGGTGTTGACGGTGTCCGAGAAGACCTGGCCCCACGTGGGCTTCTCCAGGAAGCGCTCGACCTTGCCCTCGTCGTCGACGATGGTGATGCCGAACTCCAGCGGGTTGGGAACGCGCGTCAGGCAGACGGTGACCAGGGCGCCGCGCTCCCGGTGAAAGCGGATCAGGTCGGTCAGGTCGAAGTCGGTGAGGGCGTCCCCGGAAATGACCAGGAACGAGTCGTCCTTCAGGGCCTCCTCGGCGTTCTTCACACTTCCGGCCGTGCCCAGTGGTTTCTCCTCGTGGGCGTAGGTGAGGTCCATTCCCAACTCCTCACCGTCCCCGAAGTAGTTCTTCACCAGGGAGGCGAGAAACTGCACCGTGACCACGGTCTCGGTGAGTCCGTGGCGCTTGAGCAGGCGGAGCACGTGCTCCATGATCGGGCGGTTGGCCACGGGCAGCAGGGGTTTGGGCATACTCGCGGTCATGGGGCGAAGCCGGGTGCCTTCGCCGCCAGCCATTACGACGGCCTTCATATCGGAAGTGTCCTCCTTGGGGGGTCCGACAGTCGTTCCGACTTGTTGCCCGCAGGAAGGGGCCCGGGCCCGGGGTGGCTCCCCGGAAGATCGCGACGCGTACGGGCTCCAGACCCCCGCGACGCTGCCAGGGCGATTCAGTCGGCCGTGGCATCCGCCGCGAGGAGACGGCGGACCTGGACCACGTAGAGGATCCCTGCCCACCAGTAGAGCGCTGTACCCCAGGCGGCGAACGCCCATCCGAAAATAGCAGCGAGTGATGCCACAAGGCCACTTGAGTCACTGAGCAGCAGGAGGGGGAAGGCGTACATCAGATTGAAGGTGGCGGCCTTGCCCAGGAAGTTGACCTGCGGCGGGGCGTAGCCGTGGCGGTCCAGCAGCCAGACCATGACGAGCAGCATCAGCTCCCTGGCCAGCAGCAGGGCGGTCAGCCAGAGCGGGAGGATCTCGCGCCAGGTGAGGCCGACCAGGGTGGAGAGGATGTAGAGCCGGTCGGCCGCCGGGTCCAGCACGCGGCCGAGGGCGCTGATCTGGTTCCAGCGGCGGGCGAGCTTGCCGTCGAGGTAGTCGCTGACGCCGCTGAGGGCGAGGACCAGCAGGGCCCAGCCGTCCATCTTGGGGCCGTCGAAGACCGGGGAGAGCACCAGCCAGAGGAAGAGCGGGACGCCCAGCAGGCGGGCCATGCTCAGCACGTTGGGGATGGTCCAGATCCGGTCCGTCTGAACCCGTGTCTCCTGGACCTCCACGCGGAAGCCTCCCCCGTCGCACCGTGCCGTCGCCAACGCGCCTTGACCTTACCCGGCGGACCGGGGCGGGAGGACGGCGGGGACGGTGGGGACGCGCCGGGTGTCCTGCGGCGTTTGACGGCGGGTCGGCTGCGCCGTGCGGCGCCGGGGGGCGTGGTGCGACGACAATGGCGCGGGTGAGGCCGGCGCGCCCGCCTGTGTGGCCCCGGGCCGGGGTCGGCGCGGGCGGGGGCGCCGGTGGACGCTGGTAGGCAGCCGACGCGAGGCGGGTGGATCGGGCGTGACGGAGACCAGACTGCTGGGAGTCGGGGTCAGCCACGGTGTGGCGATCGGGCAGGTGCGGCACATGGGCACCACCGTGCTGGAGCCGCCGCCCCGGCGGATCACTCCGCAGGACGGGCCCAGGGAGCTGGCCAGGACGCGGCGTGCGGTGCGGGCGGTGGCCGCCGACCTGCGGGCGCGGGGCACGTTGGCCGGCGGCGAGGCGCAGACCGTGCTGGAGGCGCAGGCGCTGATGGCGGAGGACCCGGAGCTGCTGGCGGACGCGGAGCGGCGGATCAGCGTGGGCAGCAGCGCGGAGCGGGCGGTCTATGACGCGTTGGCCGCGTACCGGGCGCTGCTGGCCGGCGCCGGGGAGTATCTGGCGGGGCGGGTGGCAGACCTGGACGACGTGCGCAACCGGATCATCGCCCGGCTGATGGGGCTGCCGACGCCGGGGGTGCCGGACAGCGACGAGCCCTATGTGCTGATCGCGCGTGATCTGGCGCCGGCGGACACGGCGTTGCTCGACACCTCGCTGGTGTTGGGCTTCCTGACGGAGGAGGGCGGGCCGACGAGCCACAGCGCGATCCTGGCGCGGGCGTTGGGGGTGCCGGCGGTGGTGGCCGTGCCGGGGGCCGGGGAGATCGCCTCGGGGACGCTGGTGGCGGTGGACGGCTCGACCGGCGAGGTCGTCGTCGAGCCGGGCGAGGAGCTGCGGGAGCGGCTGGCGGAGGCGGCGGAGCGGCGGCGGGCTGCCGTCTCCCGGGCGAAGGGTCCTGGGGCGACCTCGGACGGGCATCGGGTGCCGCTGCTGGCGAACATCGGGGGGCCGGCGGACGTGCCGGCGGCGGTGGCGGCGGGCGCGGAGGGGGTGGGGCTGTTCCGCACGGAGCTGCTCTTCCTCTCGGGTGGGGAGCGGCCGCCGGAGGTGCGGGAGCAGGCGCGGGTGTACCGCGAGGTGTTGGAGGCGTTTCCCGAGGGGCGGGTGGTGGTGCGGGTGTTGGACGCGGGGGCGGACAAGCCGCTGGCGTTTCTCTCCTCGGGGGCGACGGAGCCCAATCCGGCGCTGGGCGTGCGGGGGCTGCGGGCGCTGCTGGAGCATCCCGAGGTGTTGCAGTCCCAGCTGGCGGCGTTGGGCGAGGCAGCGGCCGGACTGCCGGTGCATCTGGAGGTGATGGCGCCGATGGTGGCGGACCGGGCGGACGCCAGGGCGTTCGCCGACGCCTGTCGGACGGCGGGGCTGCCGGCGACTCCCGGGGTGATGGTGGAGATCCCGGCGGCGGCGCTGCGCGCCCGGGCGCTGTTGCAGGAGGTGGAGTTCCTCTCGCTGGGGACGAACGACCTGGCGCAGTACGCGTTCGCGGCCGACCGGCAGGTGGGGGCGGTCTCCCGCTGGCAGGACCCGTGGCAGCCGGCGCTGTTGGACCTGGTGGCGCTGACGGCGGAGGGGGCGGCGGCCGAGGGGAAGAGCTGCGGGGTGTGCGGGGAGGCGGCGGCCGATCCGGTGTTGGCCTGTGTGCTGACGGGCCTGGGGGTGACCAGCCTGTCGATGGGGGCGGCGGCCATCCCACAGGTGCGGGCGACGCTGGCGCGGCACACGCTGGCGCAGTGCCGGCGGGCGGCCGCCGCCGCGCGGGCCGCCGAGGGGGCGAACGGCGCGCGGGCGGCGGCGCACGGGGTGCTCTCCGGGGAGTGAGCCCGGGGCGCTGGCGCTCATGCGCCGGGGCAGTCGCCGGCGGGCGGGCGTGGGGCCGGGCGGTAGCGGACGCCGTGCTCGGGTGGCAGCGGCTCGCCCGTGGTGGGGTCCGTGCAGTAGGCGGCGAACACCTCGGCCTCCCCGAGCGGGACCAGCCGGCCGCCGGCCAGCCGCCAGCCGCGCACCTCCTGCCGGGGCGTGGCGCCGGGCGGCGCTTCGGCACCGGAGCGCAGCACCAGGCCGCCGGCGGCGCCGGCGGCGAGGGCGACGGCCAGCACCGTGCAGAACACGGCGGCCTGCCGCTCGGGCGGCCCCGGCGGCCGGCTTGAGCGCGGCGGCTCCACCGGCAGGTTGGCGCTGAGCGGGGCGTCGGGCAGCAGCACGCTGCACACCAGGTGGTGGTCGCCAGGACCGGCCCACTCCAGGAGCCAGCTCAGCAGGCGGGCGGCGCGGGCGAAGGCGCAGCGCCGCTGCGGGGCGCCGCAGCGGGCGCAGCGCCCGGCCTCGGCCAGCAGGCGGCTGCCCCGCTCCCAGGTGTACCGGGGATGGTCGGCCGGGGCGGGCGCCGCCCAGGGAGCGCGCGCTCCCGGCGGCCCGGCGGGCGCGGGGCCGCGCCGCGACCGCGCGCCCCCCGGGCCACGCCGCCAGCCGCCGGGCCGGCGGCTCCCGCCGCGCCGGCGACGGCGGCCGCGCCGCCGCTCGCCCTCCGATCCCTCGGGCCCTCCGAAGCCCTCGAACCACCGCATGACGCCCACCTCCACGGTCGAACAACCATTTGGTCACCCACCGTAGCGGCCGTCACTGACAGTTGATCTCTCGTGGGCGAGCCGGGCGAGGAAGCGCAGCAGTTCCGGGTCGTCCACGGCGCCCAGGTTGGCCGCCCGGTCCAGCTCGACGCCCTGGAAGAGCCGCTTGACCGGCACCTCAAGGCGCTTGCCGGTGCGGGTGTGCGGCACGCCGGGGATCTGGAGGATCTCGTCCGGCAGATGGCGCGGCGACAGCCGTTCGCGGATGGTCGCGGCGATCCGCCCGCGCAGCGCGTCGTCCAGCACCGCGCCGTCGGCCAGGGCGACGAACAGCGGCATCCAGTAGCCGCCGTCGGGCCGTTCCACGCCGATCACCAGGGACTCGCGGATCTCGGGCAGCAGCTCGACGGCCTCGTAGATGTCGGCCGAACCCATGCGCACGCCCTGCCGGTTGAGCGTGGAGTCGGAGCGGCCGTGGATGATCACCCCGCCGTGCGAGGTGTGGGTGATCCAGTCGCCGTGCCGCCAGACGCCCGGGTACATGTCGAAGTAGCTCTCGCGGTACCGGCTGCCGTCGGGGTCGTTCCAGAACGAGACGGGCATCGAGGGCATCGGGGTGCCGACGACCAGCTCGCCCACCTCGTCGATCAGCGGGGTGCCGTCGGCGTCCCAGGCCGCCAGGTCGGTGCCGAGGCAGGGCGCCTGAAGCTCCCCGAGATACACGGGCAGGGTCGGAACGCCGCCGGCGAAGCAGCTGCACACGTCGGTGCCGCCGCTGACCGAGGCGATCCACAGGTCGGCGCCGG
Source organism: Streptomyces sp. 3MP-14 (assembly GCF_006334905.2). Taxonomy (NCBI): domain Bacteria; kingdom Bacillati; phylum Actinomycetota; class Actinomycetes; order Kitasatosporales; family Streptomycetaceae; genus Streptomyces; species Streptomyces sp. 3MP-14. The sequence goes on along the minus strand of NZ_VDLZ02000017.1, from coordinate 137,581 downwards.
CCTCCTCGTGCAGCCAGCGGAACCCGTCGGGCGGCAGCGGCGAGCCGGTGGTGGCGACGCAGCGGGTCGCCGACAGGTCCAGGTCGCGCGCGGGGTGCACGTCCTTCTTGGCGCAGGCGGTGACATAGGCGGCCGAGGTGCCGAAGACGGTGGCCCGGACGCGTTCGGCCACCCGCCACTGGATGTCGGGCGTGGGCTGGGCCGGGGCGCCGTCGTAGAGCACCGCCGTGGTGCCGGTGAGCAGGCTGGAGGCGAGGAAGTTCCACATCATCCAACCGGTCGAGGTGTACCAGAACAGCCGGTCGCCGGGGCCGAGGTCGAGGTGCAGGCCCAGCTGCTTGAGGTGCTCCAGCAGGATGCCGCCCTGGGACTGGACGATCGCCTTGGGCAGGCCCGTGGTGCCCGAGGAGTACAGCACCCACAGCGGGTGGTCGAACGGGACCCGCGCGAAGACCGGTTCGGTCGGGTCGGCGGTGGCCTCGTCCCAGCTCACCGCGGTCTCGGGCGGGGCGGTGCCGAGCAGCGGAACGTGCACGACGGCGCGCAGCGTGGGCAGCCCGGCGCGCAGCTCGGCGACGGTGTCGGCGCGCGGGTGCTCCCGGCCGGCGAAGCGGTAGCCGTCGACCGCGAACAGCACGGTGGGCTCGACCTGTTGGAAGCGGTCCAGCACGGCGCGCGCGCCGAAGTCGGGGGCGCACGAGGTCCACACCGCGCCCACCGCCGCGCTGGCGAGCAGCGCCACCACGGCCTCGGGGACGTTGGGGAGGTAGCCGCACACCCGGTCGCCTGGGCGCACGCCCTGCGCGCGCAGCCAGGCGGCGAGCGCCCCGACCGTGCCCCGGAGTTCGGCCCAGGAGATCGGGCGCGGCGTCAGGTCCTCGCCCAGGGCCAGCAGCGCCGGCCGCTCGGCCGCGTCGGCGTCGGCGTCGGTGCCGGCGTCGGCGTCGGCGTCGGTGCCGGCGTCCGTTGGGGCCGGGCCGCGCAGCGCGTGCTCCGCGTAGTTGAGGGTGGCACCGGGGAACCAGCGGGCGCCCGGCATCCTCGGGTCGGGCAGCACGGCCGTGGGCTCGGCGGCGAACCGCACGTCGAAGAACTCGGTGACGGCCCGCCAGAACGCCTCCAGGTCGGTGACCGACCAGCGGTGCAGCGCCGCGTAGTCGGCCTCCGGGTCGTCGCCCCCGGGCGGCGGCGCGCCGTGGCGCTCGGCCGCGACGGCGTGGAAGCGGGTGATCCGGGCGGCGGCGACCCGCGCGGGGTCGGGCCGCCACAGCGGCTGGTCGGTGCGGTCTTCGATGCTCATGGGCGGCTCCGGTAAGCGACGGCACTGGCGCTGGGTACCGGGACGATCTCAGTTCGGCCCGGTGGGCACCAGTGTGGCGGGCACCCGAATGCCCGGCCAACGCCCCCGCCGGGTTTCCGGCCGACCGGCGCCCTGGTAGGCGTGGGGGGTGGGCTTCCTCCGACGGCCGGCCCGCGTGGTGACGGCCGGGTTGGCGGCCGGGGTGCTGGCCGCCCTGGCGGGATCGGTCGCGCCGGCGCGCGCGCCGGAGGAGACGGAGCGCGCGCCGGCGGGCTTCGCGGCGCTGCGCGCGGTGGCGCCCGGGATCGACCAGGACATCAGGTACGCCGGCGACCACAACTTTGTGGGCGAGCGGATCGACGGCTACGAGGAGCCCGAGTGCCTGCTGGCCGAGGAGACCGCGCGCGCCCTGGCCCGGGTCGAACGCGACCTGGCGCGGGACGGCCTCGGCCTGCGGGTCTTCGACTGCTACCGGCCGCAGCGCGCCGTCGACCACTTCCTGCGCTGGGCGGAGGAGCCCGGGGCGGACGAGCGGCGGGCGGAATTCTATCCCAGGGTGCCCAAGGACCGGCTCTTCGACGAGGGTTACCTCGCCGAGCGCTCCGGGCACAGCCGGGGCGGCACGGTGGACCTGACGCTGGTGGACGACGAGGGGCGGGCGGTCGACATGGGCACCGGCTTCGACTTCTTCGACCCCGCCTCGCACCCCGACTCCCCCGAGCCCGACGCCGACCAGCGGCGGGCCAGGGAACGGCTGCGCTCCGCGATGGCCGCGCGGGGCTTCACGCCGATCGACACCGAGTGGTGGCACTTCACCCACGACGAGGAGCCGTTCCCCGACCGGCACTTCGACTTCCCCGTGGAGCGCGCCGCGCTGCGCGAGGAGTAGCCGGGCCCACCGCCCGCCGCGCGGCGGGCGGGCTCGGGTCAGCCGTAGAGCGCGAGGCGGTGGAACGCGGCCAGGGCCTCGTCGATGGGGTGGGGTTGGGGGCGGCCGGCGGCGTCGAGCCGGTTCCAGCGTTGCAGGTTCACCGCGACGGCCAGCTGCCGGGCGCCGTCGGCGCGGGTCATGGCCAGCGTTCCGCCGCCCCAGACCGTGCCGCCGTGGCCCCAGAACGTGTCCCGCCCGGGCTCCCTGGTCGGGTGCAGGCCGTGGCCGTACTCGATGGTCCCGCCCTCCTGGGAGACGACGGGCGCGGTGCGCCGCATCTGCTCCAGCGAGGACGGGGCGACGATCTCGCCGGCCGTCAGCAGGGCGAAGAAGCGGTTGAGGTCGGCGACGGTGGAGACCAGCGCGGCGGCCGGGCCGACCCAGGACATGTCGAAGACGCTGTAGTCGCGCGGCGGGTCGAGCTTGCCGAACCACGCCTCGTAGAGCCGCGCGTGCGGGCCTTCGACGGTCGGGTCGGTGGGGAACGCGGTGTCCTTCAGGCCGGCGGGCTCGATGACGTTCCGGGTGACGCACTGCTCGGCGGTGGTGCCGGTGACGTGGGCGAGGAGTTCGCCGAGCAGCAGGTAGTTGGTGTTGGAATAGACCCCGGGGGTGCCGCCGGGGGTGCCGACGGCGGGCGCCGAGACGCCCAGGGCGATGAGTTCGGTCGCGTGGAAGCGGGTGAACCGGTGCTCGTCCAGGCTCTCCGGCCCGGTGTCGGCGATGACGGGGAACGCCTTGAGCGAGGGGTAGGCGTAGGGCAGGTACTCGGCGAGGCCGCTGGTGTGGTTGAGCAGCATCCGCACGGTGATGGCCCGGCCGCGCTCGCCGGGCACGAGGCTCGGCAGGTAGCGGCCGATCGGCGCGTCCAGGTCGATGTGGCCGCGCTCGGCCTGTTGGAACACGGCGGCGGCGGTGAAGGTCTTGGTGACGCTGCCGACGCGGTGCCGCAGGTCGGGGGTGACGGGGCGGCCGGTGGCGAGGTCGGCCACGCCGGCGGCGCCGCGCCAGGTCCACTCGCCGTCGCGGACCTCGGCGAACAGGCCGGGTATGCCGGCGCGTTGGACGTTCTCCAGGGCGGCGGTCAGCTTCTCGGGATCGAGCGAGGAAGTCATGCCCCTCATTATGCACGCGGTGCGTGCAACGCCAAGTGCACAGGAATGCGCATGGGCTAGGCTGAGCCGCCGGCTAGGACGGGGAGACGACGAGAGGTGCGTGGGATGACGGGCCGCAGGCGTTGGTCGACGGAGGAGATCCTGGACACGGCGGCCGAGCTGCTGCGCACGGGCGACGTCGAGTCGTTCAGCGTGCGGCGGCTGGCGCAGGTCCTGGGGACCGACTCCTCCAGCCTCTACCGGCACTTCCGCAGCAAGACGGAGCTGCTGCGGGCGGTCGCCGACCGGGTCCTCGCGGCGGCCCTGGAGGGCCACCGGGCCGAGGGCGACTGGAAGCAGCGCATCACGGCGCTGGCGCTGCGGGTGCGCGGGGCCTTCGGCCAGCAGCCCCAACTCGCCACGGTCTGGGGGCGTTACGCGTCGGGCGGCGTCGGCTCCCGGCGGGTCCTTGAGGAGGTCCTCCAGGCCCTGCGGGCCTCCGGGCTGCCGGACGAGGAGATCCCCGCCCGCTACCACCGGCTCGCGGTGCTCCTCGCGGCGCTGGTCGCCTCCGAGGCCGGGATCGCCGCGGGCACGGCCCGGGAGCACGAGCAGGGCATGGAGCACTTCCGCGTCGCGGTGCTGGGCGCCGACCCCGAACAGTTCCCCGCGCTGGCCCACTTCGCTCGGGACATCCGCCCGCTCGGCGCCGAGCGCGACGCCGCGTTCGAGGAGATCCTGGCCGCGCATCTCGCGGGGATCGAGGCCGCGATCCCCCGCGCGTAGCCCGCGCCCGCGCGGTGCACGAGATGCCGGGCGCGCGTCGGCCGCGCGGGGCGCGACGGTGACGGCGGCGTCCCGGAGCCACCCCCGTCGGTCCCGGAAGCCGCCGTCACGTGTATTCGGACGCCGCTCACGCGACCTTGGTTCGCCTGGTCCCCCGCTTTGTCACCCGTTCGCGACATTCCGCGCCGGGCGCCGTCGGAGCCGGTGCCGGGGCGGCCTCGGGTCGGGCCCGGGAGCGCGGTCGACGGCCGCCGTCAGGGGCGGCGCGGCGGGGTCGCGAGCAGCGGGCCCAACCGCTTGACGAGCAGGGCCATCTCGTAGGCCACCTGCCCCACCTCGGCCTCCGCCTCGGTGAGCACCGCCAGGGCGCTGCCCGAGCCGGCCGCCGTCACCAGCAGGAACGCGTCGTCCAGCTCGACGAGCGTCTGCCGCGCGGTGCCGGTGTCGAAGTGCTGGCCCACGCCGCGCGCCAGGCTGTGGAACCCGGAGGCCACGGCGGCCAGTTGTTCGCTGTCGACCCGCCCTAGGGCGCGGGAGGTGCCTCGGGCCAGGCCGTCGGCGGTCAGGAGCAGGGCGTGGCGGATGCCGGGGACCCGCTCGACCAGCTCGTCGAGCAGCGGATCGACGGACTCGGCCGCCGGCGGGCCCTTCCGCGCGGCGGGGCCGGGGGTCGTCGGCTCGGGTTCGGTCATGCGTCCTGCCTTCGGGGTCTGGCGCCTACTGCTTCACGGGTTCGAGGAATTCGGGGAGGGCGAGGGGTCGGGCGCGTGCGCGGGGGGCGCGGGCTGGGGCGCGTGCGCGGGGTTTCCCTGGTGCGGGTCCTGTGGGGCCTCGTCGCGCGCCGGCTCCTCGGTCTGCTCCCGGCCGCGCCGCCAACCGCGTTGCAGCGCGGCCAACTTGCTGCGCAGCTCCTCCGCGTCCAGGTCGGGCACCGGCTCAGGCTCGGGGTGGCCGGCGGGGCCGGCGGCGGCCGCGCGCTCGGGCGCCGGGGCCGAGCGGCGCACGCGCCGGGGCAGGCCGGCGCCGGTCAGGCCCTCGCCCTGGCCGGCGGCGCGGTCCGGCTCGCCGGCGCCGGGCGGCGCGCCCCGCTCGGGCGGCCGGCCGACCGGCCGCCCGTGGTCGGCGACCAGGACGGGCGCGCTCCTGGGCCGGCCGGGGCCCGCCGGCTCGCTGGGGGCGGCGCGCTCGGCGCCGTGCTCGGCCGGGTGTTCCGCGGTGTGTTCGGTACTGCGCTCGGCGCCGCGCTCGGCCGCGTGCCTGCCGGTGGCGGGCCGGCCCGTCGCGCCGTCGCCGGAGCGGGAGTTGGCACCGACCGAGGCCGTCAGCTCGACCGGCCCGTCCACCGGCCCGTCGAGCAGCGCGGGCCGCTCGCGCGCCGGGATCAGCCGCTCCCGGACGGGCGGCGGCTCGGCGGCCTCGGAGAGCAGTTCGCCCGGGATCAGGGTGACGGCGGTGGTGCCGCCGTAGGGCGACTCCCGCAGCGCGACCCTGATGTGGTGCCGCTCGGCCAGCCTGGCCACCACGAACAGCCCGATCCGGTCGGTGTCGGACAGCTGGAACTCGGTGATCTCGGCGAGCCGTCGGTTGGCGTCCCGCAGCGCCTCGGCGGTCATGCCCAGGCCCCGGTCGTGGATCTCCAGGGTGACGCCGTGCGGCACCCGTTCGCCCGAGACCTGCACGGCGGTGTGCGGCGGCGAGAACACCGTGGCGTTCTCCAGGAGTTCGGCGATCAGCTGGATCAGGTCGGCGACGGCACCGCCGGCGACGACGAACGGCGGGAGGCGGCGGATCTCGACGCGTTCGAAGTCCTCGATCTCGTCGACGGCGGCGCGCACCACCTCGGTCAGGTGCTCGGGCTTGCGCCACTGGCGGGCGGGCGCGGCGCCGGAGAGGATGACCAGGCCCTCGGCGTGCCGCCGCATCCGGGTGCTGAGGTGGTCCAGGCGGACCAGGTCGACCCGGGCCTCGCTGTCCTGGCTGCGCTGTTCCATGGTTTCCAGCAGCTGGAGTTGGCGGTGCAGCAGCACCTGGTTGCGGCGGGCCAGGTTGACGAAGACCTCGGAGACCCCGCGCCGGGTGTAGGAACGCTCCACGGCCGCCGAAGTGGCTTCCCGTTGCAGGGTGTTGAGGGCCCGTCCGATCTGGCCGAACTCGTCGTCCCCGTACTCCAGGCGGGGCGCCTCCGTCTCGACGTCCACATGCTCGCCGGCCTCCAGGCGGCGGGTGACGCCGGGCAGCCGCACCTCGGCCGCGTCCCTGGCCTCCCGCGTCAGGTCCGTGAGGTCCCGGGTGAGGGAACGGCCGCCGCGCAGCGTGAACCAGGCGGCGCCGGCCACCAGGGCCACGCCCAGCCCGCCGGCCAGCACCGCCCGCAGGACGAGCGGGCCGTGGGAGGAGTCCAGCCGGTCGTCGAGCCGGCCGTCGGCGTCGGCGAACAGGACGCCGGTGCCCTCCAGCACGTCGAAGGTGGACTGCTCCCAGTGGTCGGTCGGCAGGGTGCCGGTGGCGGTGACGACCTGCTGCTCGGCCTCGGCGAGGATGCGCGCGGTGCCGCTGTCCCAGAAGCTCTCGTGCGCCTGCCGGTCCTCCAGCGGCAGGTCGGGCACGGCCTGCGCGTACACCGCCTCGCGGCGGGCGATCAGCTCGGTGAGGGCGCGCCGTTCGGTGTCGGTGCTGCGGCCGGTGCCCAACACGCCGGCCACCAGGGCGTCTTCCTGGGATATGTACTCGCGGGCCTGGGCCAGGCCGGCGATCGCGCTGGAGTGCCGCTGGTCGCCGGCGTCGGCGGCGGGCGGGAGCGCGGCGCGGAACCGCAGGGCGGCCGCCGTCAGGTCGCTGTAGGCGTCGAGCGCGCCGGAGAGCGGGATGGTGTTGCTGTCGGTCTGGCCGCGCAGCCGGTCGAGTTCGCCGAGCGTCCTGCGCAGCGTCGTCAGCCGGCTGTCGGCGGCGCCGGTCAGCCCGTCCGCGCCGTCGACGGCCCGCCACAGCCGGCGCAGCGCGGCGTCGGTCTCGACCCTGGCCTCGTCCAACGCCGCCAACGCGTCGGCGCGACGGGGGTCGGCGAGGTAGACGACGGCGGTGCGGCGTTCGCGTTGCAGGGCGGCTATGGCCTCCTCGGCGGGGGCGGTCAGCCGCCCGGCGACGGAGGCGGAGCCGCTGGCGGAGAACGCCTCGCTCACGGTGAGCACGGCGGTGAACGTCCAGACCGCCAGCAGGGCGAGGAGCGGGACCAACACCAGCGCCCAGATTCTGCGTTGGACCGTCATACCGCGAACGCGCATACCCTCCCCTTGCTCTGCCCGGGCCGCTCCCCCGCGCGACGGCTGCCGCCGTGTCGCCAGCGCGAGCCTACTACCGGGCCCGGCGCCCGACCCGGTAACCGTCCGGTAATCATGGGAGTTGACACTCGGTGGGCGCCTCATCCTGGTCCGTGCCGGGCGGGCGCGCAAGGCGTTCTACCATGGAGCGCGAGGACATATCCGCGCATCTCACCGTGCAGGGAGCGAGAGCGGCGTGTATGCGAGACCCCGACTTCCGGACCCGGTGCGCGCCGCCGCCGTGCGGGCGGTGATCATCATCGCGCTGACGCTCAGTCAGCTGATGGTGGTGCTGCTCGGGCTGTTGGCCGGCGCCTGGCTGGTGCTGCCGATGGCCATATCGACGATCGTGAGCGCCGTCGTGGCGACCTGGGCCGTGTTGGACATCTGGATCACCTCGCAGTCCTGGAAGCAGCGGAACGGGGTGGTCTCCGTGCCGAGCAGCGTGGCCAGGGCGAACGCCAGGGCCCGGCGCGCGGAGCGCCGGGCGGCCAGGAAGGCGGCGCGGCGTCAGGGCCGGGCCGCCGGCGCCGGTCCCGGTTCGGGCTCGGGGGCGGGCCCGGGGACGGGCGCCGGCGATCCCGACGGCGCGGAGGGCTGGGACGTGTTGGGCCTGCGGTAGACGCGGGTCGCGGTGACCTCGCCGTGCACCGGCTCGGCGCCGTCCTCGAGGCGGGGCAGGCCGGGGCGCAGATGCTCCTCGACGCTGATGTACTTCAGACCAGCGCGCAGGTCGGCGTCGTTGCGCAGCCGGATGACCAGCGGGAACTCGGCCAGCGCCGTGGTGTCGAACAGGCCGGTGGTGTAGAGGAGTTGGACGCCCAGCGCGTCGGCGACGGCGCGTTGCAGCTCCAGCAGGTAGGTGGCGTTGGCCCGGCCGATGGGGTTGTCCAGGAAGAGGGTGCCGGCGTGCCGGTGTCCCTCGCGGCCCCGGTCGTTGCCGCGCAGCGCGGCCATGGTGCAGTACAGGGCGATGGCGGCGGTCAGCAGCTGGCCGCCGGAGAAGACGTCTCCCATCTGGCCGACGGGGACCCGCTCGGCGCGCAGCACCGCGTCCGGCTTGAGGATCTCCACCCGCACCCCGCGCGGCCGCAGCGCCGCGTGCGTCCCGCGCAGCAGCAGGGAGATCCCGTCCCTGCGCAGGTCGGTGTTCTTCCGGACGGCGGCGCGGGTGACCTCGTCGACGACCTCGCCCAGCCGCTCGGTGAGCGTGGCCTGGTCGGGCTCGTCGAAGCGGATGCGCAGGAACTCCTGCCCTGACCACTCCCCCAGGCCCTCGGGCAGCCGGGAGAGCCGCTGGGCGGAGCGGAGGGTGGCCAGCGCGGACTCCACCAGGCCGCGCAGCCGGTCCACGATGCCGTCGCGGTTCCGCTCCAGCTGGGTCAACTCGTCGCCCAGCACGCGCAGTCGGGGCGCGAACGCCTCGGCCCAGGCGGCGGCGTGGGCGGGCAGGGCCGCGCCGGGCAGCTCCCTGATCTGGGCGCGGGCCGGGGTGCGGACCTGCTCGAAGCGGCTGGCGTTGGCGTGCCGGACGAGTTGGTCGCAGGCGTCGCGGACGGCGGACTCGGCGGCGGCCAGCCCGGAGCCGGCGGCGCGCAGGGCGCGGCGCGCGTCGCCGACGGCGGCCCTGGCCTCCTCGATGGCGCTCGGGTAGGGCTCGGGCGGGGCCGGCGGGGTCTCCGACTCGTCGGTGGGGTCGCGGAGTTGGTCGCGCAGCTGGGCGGCGATCTCGGCGAAGCCGTCGGCGGCGCGCACGGCCTCGGCGTGCTGCTCGGCGAGCCGGCGGTGGGCCGCCTCGGCCTCGGCGAGGGCCTCCTCGCGGGCGGCCAGCTCCGCCTCGGCGGCGCGCAGCAGCTCGGCGGCGCGGGGCGCGTCGGCGGGGACCCGGTCGGCGGGCAGCTCGATATGGGCGCCGCCGTCGGCCGGGGCGAGCCGCTCGGCCTCGCCGCGCAGCCGGCCGAGCCGTTCGCTGGCGGCTACCGAGCGGCCCTCCAACGCCTGGACGTGGGCCTCGGCGCGCTCGGCGGCGGCGCGGCGGGAGGGGCCGTCGGCGCCGTCGGGGCCGTCGAGGAGGCGGGCGGCGCGGGTGCGGACCTTGTTGCTCAGCCGGTCGAGCGCGGCGCGGGCGGCGGACTCGTCGCCCTCGGCGCGGGCCTGCTCGGCACGCAGGTCGGCGCCGACGCCGACCTTCTCGTAGAGGCGGGAGGCCGAGCGGTACGCCTCGCGGAGCGCGGGCAGCGAGGCGGCGTCGGCACCCTGCCGTGCGGGCCGCGCCCGGTCGCCCGACTCGTCCCGGGCGTCGTTGCCCTGGGCGTCGGCGGCCTGGTCGGCGCCCGGCTCGGCGCCCGGCCCTTCGTGGGCGTCTTCGGCCGGCGCGTCGTGGGTGTCGTCCGGGTCGTCGTCCGGTGTGTCGGGGGCGCCGGAGACCTCGGCGCGTTCGGCGCGGAGGGCGTGGGCGGTGCGGCGGGCGTCGTCGGCGGCGCGCTGGGCGGCGCGGCGGTCCTCGTCGGCGTCCTGGGCGGCGGCCAGCAGCTCGGCCGCCCGGGCCTCGGCCTCGGCGGCGTCGGCCGCCAACTCCCGCACCCGGGACTGCCATCGGCCGCGCTCCCGCAGCCGGGAGGCGAGGCCGGCCAGGGCGTCGGCGGAGCGGCGGGCGCGCTGGGCGGTCTCCTGGCGTTCGTCCCTGGCGGCGGTGGCCTCGGCGGCGCGCTCGGCGGCCTCCTCTGCGGCGGCGAACAGCGCGGCCAGCCGCGCCTCGGCCTCGGCGGCGGCCGTCGCCGTGCGCTCGGCGTTGGCGGCCAGCTCGCCGAGCCGGCCGGCGGGGCAGCCGGCGCGCCAGGACGCGAGGCGGGCGGCGAGGGAGCGGTCGTGGGTGACGCGGGCGGCCAACGTCCTGATGTCGGCGTCCCGTTCGCCGGCGCGGGCGCGCAGCGCCTGGCGCTCGTCGTCGGCGGCGCGCTCGTCGTGCATGGCCGGGTTGGGCGGCACGAGGAAGATGCCGCTGTCGGTGCCGCCGGGCGGCGGGGTGGGGGCGAGCAGCGCGGCGGCGGTGCCGACGGCGACGGCGGAACGCGGCAGCAGCGCCGCGTCGGCCAGGACCTCCCGGGCGCGGGCGTGGCTGTGCTGGTCGGTGATGACGACGCCGTCGACCAGCTCGGGGCGGGCGGCGAGCACGGCGGCGTGGTCGGCCGGGTCGACGGCCTGGGCGAGATAGCGCCAGCCGGGCAGCGCGGGGATGCCGTGCTCGCCCAGGTACTCGACGGTGGCGAGCACGTCGGGGCCCGGCGGCAGCAGCCCGCCGTCGCCCAGGGCGGCGAGGATGCGGGCGTCGTCGGCGGCCTCGGTGCGCAGCGCGAACAGCCGGCGCTCGGTCGACTCCAGGGAATCGTCGAGGAGTTGGGCCAGGCTCTCGGCGTTGCCGTCCAGTTCGGCGACGGTCAGGGCATCCGCGACGCCGAGCAGCTCGGCGAGCCTGGGCTCGGCGGCCAGCGCGCCGGCGGTGGCGCGTTCGGCCGTCAGCGCGGCCTCGGCGGCCTGGGCCGCGTCGGCGGCGCGGGCGGCGGCCAGCTCGGCCGACGCCCGCTCGGCGGCCAGCTCCCCGGCGCGGGCTGCGGCGCCGGCGGCGGCCTCGCGGGCCGTCTCGAAGGCGGCGACGGCGGCGCGTTCGGCGTCGGCGGCGGCGAGCGCGGCGCGGGCCGGGTCGGCGCCCGGGCCGTCGGCGAGCCAGCCGGCGGCGACCGCCTCAGCCGTCTCCTGCTCGACCTCGGCGAGCCGCTGGCCGAGGTGTTCGGCCTCGCTGCGGGCGCGTTGGGCCTCGGTGGCGGCGGCGGTGGCGTCCCGGTGGGCGGTCTCGGCGGCGCGCAGCAGGGCGGCGGAGCGCTCCTCGTGCTCGGCGGCGGTGCGTTCGCCGCGCCGCGCGGCGGTGCCCAGGGCGCGGACCAGCGCGGCGGCGGCCCGGGAGCGGGCGGCCAACGCGGGGGCCGCGTCCCGTTCGGCCTCCTGGATGGCGGCGGCGACCCGCGCCGCGCGGTCGGCGGCGGCGCGGTGCTGGAGAACGGTCTCCGCGGCCTGCCAGGCGGCCTGCTGGGTGCGGGCCTCGGTCAGCTCGCGGCGCTGCGCCGTGGCCGCCTGCTCGGCTGCGGCCAGCGCCAACGAGGCGTGCCGGTAGGCGAGTTCGGCGGCGGTGCGGGCGGCGGTGGCGCGGCCGTGCTCGGCGGCCGCGACGGCCTCGGCGCCGCTCGCGGCGCCCTCGGCCAGCTCGGCGGCCAGGCCGCGCTCGCGCTCGGCCCTGGCGTCCAGCCGGCGGGTCAGCCCCCGGGCGCGGTGCTCGGCGGCGGTGTGCACGGAGCGGGCGGCCTCCCGTTCGCCGGCGGCCTCGGTGACGCGCTGGAGCAGTTCGACGGAGCCGGCGGTGAAGTCGCGTTCGGCGGTCAGCTCGGCGCGGCGGCCGAGCTTGTCGGCGAAGCCGTGCACCAGGTCGGCGAGGCCGTCGGTGTCCCTGGGGTCGGTGACGGCGCGCAGCAGCAGGTCGGTGAAGTCCGCGTCGTTCTTCACCGCGAACAGGCCGGCCGCCTCGCCCTCGTCGGCGTTCATCTCCCGCTGGTAGCGGAAGAGTTCGGGGTCGAGGCCGAGCCTGCCCAGGTGTTCGATCCAGCGCTCGTGGACCTCCTCCCAGACCACGTCGAGGTTGGGGTAGGCCCTGCCGGTCTCGGTGAGGACGTCGCGGAAGCCCTTCATGGTGCGGCGGCGGCCGCGCGCCCCCGAGGTGCCGTCGCCGGTGTCGGGGCGGCGCAGGGCGGTGGACTCGGCGACGGGCAACGAGTCCAGGCTCATCCCGGGGCCCGGGCGGAACGAGTACCACGCCTCGGCGAACTTCCGCGGGTCGTTGGAGACCTGGCGGCCGCGCCACTCGCTGACCTTGCCGACGACGACGGTCTCGCCGGTGCGGGTGTGCTGCCACTCCAGGGCGACGTGGCCGCAGTCGTCGGCGAGGAGGAACTTGCGCAGCACGCCGGAGCTGGCGCCGCCCAGGGTGTTGCGGTGGCCGGGCAGCATCACCGAGAAGATCAGCTTGAGCAGCACGGACTTGCCGCCGCCGTTCTCCAGGAAGAGGACCCCGGCGGGGGCGGGGCGCAGCGGCGGGCCGGTGGGCTCGTCCTCGAAGAAGTCCGCCTGGGCCGGGGCCGGTTCGGGGACGGGCGCGCCGACGCCACGCAGGTCGAGCACGGTGTCGGCGTAGCGGGCACCGGCTGGGCCGATGGAGTAGAGGCGGACCCGGGACAGCTCGTACATGGCGGGGACTCTCGTGCGTTCCTGTGGTGGCGTTGGTCGGGGGTAACGGGGCGGGGCGGGGGCTAGCGGTGGAAGGGGAGGCCGGCGCCGTCGGCGAGGTCGGCGGCTTCGGGGTCGCCGGGCAGCAGGGTGCCGGTGCCGTCGCTGACCGGGACCAGGCCCAGCTCGGTCAGCTCGGACAGCGCGGCGGTGGCGGCCAGTTCGCGGACCTGGAGCTGGTAGCGCGGGGTGGTGCGGTAGGTGCCGCCCTGGTCGTCGCCGACGCGGTGCAGGAAGCCGGAGTCGGCGAGGAAGGCGACGGCCTTGCCGACGATGCCGGTCGTCGAACCGGCCAGCCGGCGGGCGTCCTTGGTGGCGCCGGTGGAGCTGCGGCGGGCGTAGACCCGCCAGGCGGCTTCGAGGCCCGGCTCGTCGCTGGCCGGGTCGGTGTTCTCGCCGCGCTCGGCGGCGCGTTCGGCGAGCCGTTGGCAGGCGTGGCGGACGAACGCCTCCACGCCGTTGACGGAGATCCGGCCCAGGTAGTCGTCGTCGGCGAGGTCGGCTGGGCGGGGGAACGCGAGGGCGGCGACGGCGAGATGGGCCAGGCCGTGCAGGAAGCGGTCGGCGGTGTCGGCGGTGGTGCGGCGGGCGTACTCGCCCAGGCGGACGGCGAAGACGGAGTCCTCGGCGGCGGCGACGGCCATCCCGGCGCGCGGCGAGACCTCCAGCACGACCAGGCCGAGCCCGCCGGCGACGGCGTCGGCGACCCGGGCGAACGCGGGCTCCTCCTGGTAGCGGCGGAGCAGCGCGGCGTAGTCCGGGTCCCTGGCGGGCGGCAGCTTGGGCGTCAGGCCGAAGGAGACGAGCCGGGCGGCGTCGGCGGCGTCGGCCGGGGTGAGGGCGGTGGGGCCGGTCTGGGCGGGCGAGGCGGGGGCGGGGATGGTCATGGGGTGGTCTCCGTGCGTGCGGCGGCCATGCCGGCCGCGTCGAGCAGGGCGGTGCCGACGACGAGGTCGGCGCCGCCGAAGTCCTGGTCGTTGAGCGGGGTGCCGTCGTCCACGGCGAACAGCAGCCGCCGTTCGCCCTGGCGGTAGGCGGTGCCGACCGGAGGGCTGGCGGCGTGCGCGGCCAACAGGGCGATGAGGTGGGGTAGTTCGGGGTCGCGGGCGCGGGCGTCGGCGAGCAGCCCGGAGAGCCGGCGTGGCGCGTCGGGCGGCAGCCGCAGCAGCTCCATGGCGGCCTCCAGCTGGGCCTCGCTGAACCGGCTGTCGTCGGGCGTGGCCACCAGGTCGGGCTCGGGCAGCTCGGCGCCCAGGTGTTCGCGGGGCGCGGGCGGGGTCAGCAGCTGCTCGACCAGGTCGGCGAGGCGGACGGCGCCGGGCGGGCGGGGCCCGGTGCCCCGGGCGAAGTAGGCGTCGGTGACGCGGGTGGCCTCGGCGACCGGCCTCGGCAGGAGTGGGCCGAGCAGCTGCCCGTACAGGTCGACGCCGGCGCGGGCGGCGGGGGTGGCGAACGCCTGCCGGTCCTGCTCGGCGCGGAAGAGCGGGCCGGCCTCCAGCAGCCGGGACTGGAGCTGGGTGTGGCGGCGGATGCAGTCCCGGACGATGTCCACCAACTCGGCGGCGCGCAGCTTGTGTTCGGGGTCGACGGCCTCGTCCCTGGCGTGCCGGATGTGGGTGAGGATGGCGTTCTCGTGGCGGTAGCGGTCGGCGATGTGGTCCAGTGCCTCGTCCACCATGTCGGGCACGGCGCGCAGCCAGTCCACGGCGCGGACGTCGCGCCGGGTGGTCTCCAGGGTGCGGCGGAGGGTCTCCGCGTACTGGACGGTGCGGTAGCGGGCCTGTTCGGCGGCGAGTTGGGCGTCGGCGAGGCGGCCCCTGTTGATGAGGACCTCCAGCTTGACCTCGGCGGCGATCTGGGCGCTGGTGACGTCGGTGTCGAGGGCGCCGACCAGGACGTTGACCGCCTCGTCCGTGGTGCGCAGGTAGACCCCGCCGCCGGGGCCCTGGACCTCCTCGATCAGCTTGAAGTCGTAGTCCCTGCGGGTGTATTCGCCGTCCGCGCCGAAGGTGCCGTAGACGGCGCGGAAGCCCCGGTCCACGCTGCCGACGTTGATCAGGTTGTCCAGCACCCAGCGGGCGACGCGGCCGTGTTCGGCGGCGGGGCGGGTGGGGGCCTGGGCGGCGATCCTGGGCAGCAGGCGGGCGATGACGTCCTCGTGCTCGGCGCCGGTGTCGAAGTCCATGCTGAGGGTGACCAGGTCGATCGCGGCGAGCGCCACCTCGGCCATCGCGTAACGGGCGTACTCGCCGGCCAGGTTGGCCTTGCGGACGTCGAGGTCGTGCAGCGGGGCGGTGCAGGCCAGGGCGCGCAGCCGGCGGGCCAGGCCCTCGTCGGCGGCGGGCCCGGGGGCGGGCCGGGACGCGGCCGGCGGGGCCTGCGGCGCCTGCGGGGCTGGCCGGGCGGCGGTGCTGCCGTTCGGTGATGGTGCGGTCACGAGGCACACCCTAGGCGGTGCCACCGACAACGCTCGATTCGGCACGGATGCGGCTGTTGTCCCCGGCGGGCGCGCGGGGCCTCAACGGGGGCCGCACGCCGGGGTCTTGCGATCGGCCGTGGGGGCTCAGCCGAGGGGCTGTTCGGTCCAGATGGTCTTGCCGGTGGCGGTGTAGCGGCTGCCCCAGCGGTGGGCGAGTTGGGCGACGAGGAACAGGCCCCGGCCGCCCTCGTCGGTCGGCCGGGCCCGGCGCAGGTGCGGCTGGGTCTCGCTGGGGTCGGAGACCTCGCAGATCAGCACCTCGTCGCGGATCAGGCGCACGCCGACGGGGCCGCCGGCGTAGCGGATGGCGTTGGTGATCAGCTCGCTGATGATGAGTTCGGTGGGGAACGCGTTCTCGGCGAGGTCCCACTCGCGCAGCTTGCCGAGGACGAGGTCGCGGGCGCGGCCGACGACGGAGGGCTCGGCGGGCAGCTGCCAGTCGGCGGTGGCGTCGGGCGGCAGCGGGCGCACCCGGGCGACGAGCAGCGCGATGTCGTTGGCGGGCGCCCGTTCGGGCAGCAGCCGGTCGAGGACGGCGCGTCCGGCGTCGGCCGGGGAACGGTCGCTGGCCGCCGCGCGGGTCATCTGGGCGCGCAGCTCGGCCATCCGGTCGGCGCTCGCGTCCTGTTGGCCGGGCTCGGCGTCGCCGGACGCGGAGCGTTGCGGGTGTTCGGCGACCAACTCCTCGCTGAAGAACGCCATGACGCTCTCCGGGCCCACCCGCTGCGAGAACGTCTCGAACGGCGCGCCGCCCACGCCGAGCGCCGGGCCCGGCTTCATGGGCATCGCCTCGGCCGACTCGCCGGGCTGGGCCACGACGGGCGGCGTCCGGCCGGCGCTGGCCAGGGTGCACTCGCCGCTGACCGGGTCGTAGACGCAGTACAGGCAGGTGGCGCCGATCGCGCCGCCCTGGCCGTCCTCCTCGGCCGAGGCGAACTCGGCCAGCCGGATGGCCAGGTCGTCCAGCCGGGTCATCAACTCGTCCGGGGCGAGGTCCATGTCGGCCAGCGTCTGCACGGCGGTGCGCAGCCGGCCCATGGTGGCGGTGGCGTTGAGGCCGTGGCCGGCGACGTCCCCGATGACGAACGCGACCCGCGCGGAGGAGAGCGGGATCACGTCGTACCAGCTGCCGCCGATGCCGGCGGTGGTCTCGGCCGGCACGTAGTGGCCGGCGGTGCTGGCGGCGGTGACCTCGAAGTCGGGGGGCGGCAGCAAGCTGCGCTGGAGGGTCTCCAGGGTGTGGTGTTCGCGGGTGTAGCGGCGGGCGTTGTCGAGGCTGAGCGCGGCGCGGGAGCCGACCTCCTCGGCGAGGTCGGCGTCGGCCTCGCTGAACGGGGCGCGGTCCGGCGAGCGCCACAGCGCGAGCGTGCCCAGCACCTGGCCCCTGGCGCGCAGCGGCACCACCATCAGCGAGCCGGGTGAACGGGGCAGCAGCAGCGGGGCGGTGCTGTGGGTCGACGGCGGCTCCTCGTCGGCGCCGAGGGTGTGCAGGGCGGCGGCCGCCTGGTTGCGGATGGCCTGGCCGCCGGGCGAGCCGGCGTCGGGTGGCATCTCGATGCGGAAGGTGGCGCCCAGCGGCTGCACCTCGTCGGGCCAGCGCCCGTGGGCCTCGGCGGTCGCGACGCGTCTGACCCGGTCGCGGGACAGCGCCTCAGGGCCGGGCTCGTCGCCGCTGAGGACCCGTTCGCCCAGGTCGACGGCGGCCAGGTCGGCGAAGTCGGGGACCAGCACCCGGGCCAGCTCCTCCGCGTTGCGGGTGACGTCGAGGGAGGGGCCGATCCGCTGCGCCGCCCGGTGCAGCAGGGCCAGCCGCAGCCGGGTCTGGTGCTCCTCGGTGACGTCGGTGTAGACGCTCATCACGCCGAGGAGTTCGCCCTGCGAGTTGTTGAGGCGCAGCGAGGTGACCGACAGCTTCTGCTCCTGCTCCGGGGAGCCGACGCGGCGGTAGGTGTGTTCCCAGTTGATCAACGGCTCCCCGGTGGCGGCGACGCGGGACAGCCGGTCGCCGACGGCCCTGGCGTCGCCGGGGTCCATGATCTCGTCGAGGGTCACGGGCAGGCCGTGGTGCAGGCCGAGCCGTTCGTTCCGGGTGGCCCAGTCGTTGGGGTCGGCGTTCATCCGGGTGACGGCCAACTCCTCGTTGTGGATGGCGAGCCCGACCTGCTGCTGTGAGAAGAGCGCCCTGACCAGCGAGCGGTCCTCCTCCTGCCGGCGGGCGGCGGCCGCCTCGGTGAGCGCGACCAGGCGGCGGACGGGGTGGCCGATGAGGGTGGGGAAGATGTCGAGCTGGGCCTCGACGCGGCCGCCTTCGCGGCGCGCGACGGTGACCGGCCAGCGGCCGACGGCGCCGTCCACCACGGCCGCGCGCGCCTCGGCGTCGGGGATCAGGTCGGCCAGCGGGGTGCCGGGCAGCTCCTCGGCCGGCACGCCGGTCAGCCACTCCGAGGCCGGGGTCACGGCCAGGACCACACAGTCCCCGCCGAGGTCGCCGCCGACGCCGTCGTGGACGTCGCCGACCTCCAGCAACACCACCGGTTCGCCGGACGGACCGCCCGGGTCACCGGGTGTCGGGATCGCGCACACGTTCCTCCCTCGGTCCGCCGGACGCAGCCCTTCCGTCTCACTGTCGCGGACCGTGACCCGCCCGGCGACTTCTCCGCGCCGGCCGGGGATGCGGGACTGCTCCGTTGGGAGTGCAATGGAGGAGCGGAACCGGACCACCCGACCGGAACCGGGAGGAGGCGGCGATGACCGCTCCACGACGGCTGCTGCGCGTCCTGCCGCCGGGCCATCGGGAACGGCTGATGGCGCTGGCGGGCGAGGTGTCCTTCGAGCAGGGCCAGCGGATCTTCGAGGAACGCGGCACCGCCGACCGGTTCTGGATCGTCCGGTCGGGAACGGTGACGCTGGACCTGCGGCTGGCCGGGCCCCGGCCGACGGCGGTCTCCTCGCTGGAGTCCGGTGACCTGTTGGGCTGGTCCTGGCTGTTTCCGCCGTTCCAGTGGGACTTCGGCGCGGAGGCGCTGAGTCCGGTGCGGGCGTACGAGTTCCAGGGGGCCGAGGTGCAGGCGCTGTGCGACGAGGACCCGGCGTTCGGGTATGCGCTGCTGCGGGTGATCGCGGAGATTCTCGCGTACCGCGTTCAGGCGGCGCGGGTGCGCCTGCTGGACCTCTTCGCCCCCCACGCGGGGCGCTAGCCCTGCGCGGGGGCGGGCCGCGGACGACAACGGTGGGGGGCGGTCCCGGTGCGTGGTCGAGTGCGGGCCCGTCGACGGTTGCTCGCGCAGTTCCCCGCGCCCCTTCAGGCGCCTGGGCGCTCAGGGGCGCGGGGAACTGCGCGAGTCATGTGGGACGGACCGCAGACGACAACGGTGGGGAGCGGTCCCGGCGCGTGGTCGAGTGCAGGCCCGTCGACGGTTACTCGCGCAGTTCCCCGCGCCCCTGGTCCCCCCTGGGGGCGCGAGGAACTGCGCGAGTCATGTGGGACCGACCGCAGACGACAACGGTGGGGGGCAGTCCCGGTGCGTGGTCGGGTGCAGACCCGTCGACCGTTGCTCGCGCAGTTCCCCGCGCCCCTGGTCCCCCCTAGGGGCGCGGGGAACTGCGCGGGTGATGGGGGACCGACCGGAGACGACAACGGCGAGACACCACCCCGGCGCATAGTCGAGCGCGGCCCGGCGCCCAGCGCCGGGCCTCAGGAAGCCAGCGCAGCGACCTCCGTTCCGGCCAGCAGCACCGCGCCCACCGCGAAGTCGCTGGTCGTCGTCGCCGTGACGGGCTGGCTCGACTCCGGTTCGTAGCCGACGCCCTGGACCCAGCCCAGCAGCCCGTCCTCCCGGATCGCGTCCCGCACCAGCGCGTTCCACGCGCGGGTGACCACCGGCAGGTAGGTGTCACGGTCGAGCCGCCCGGTGCGCACCCCGTACGCCAGGCCGTAGAGGTGCATCGCCGTCCCGCTGGTCTCCCGGCCGCCGAAGTGGTCGGGGTCGCGCAGCGAGACGTTCCAGAAGCCGTCGGCGCGTTGGACGTCGCGGAGGGCGCGGGAGACGCCCTCCAGGTTCCAGCCGTACTCGACGACGTGCTCCTCGTCGGCCGGCAGCGCCCGCAACACCTTGGCGTGCGCCATCATCGCCCAGCCGTTGCCGCGCGACCACAGCACGTCGCGGCCGCCCGGCGAGGCGATGCCGCCGGGGAGGTAGTTCCCGTCGCGGAACCAGAGTTCGTGCCGGTAGCTGTAGAGGCCGGGGCCGCGTTCGCGCCGCTTGGTGTGGTCGTAGAGGGCGTACATCTTGGCCCAGTAGGCGGGGTCGTCGCGGAGCGCGCCGAGGCGGGCGAGTGGCGGCATCGCCATGTGCAGGGCGTCGGTCCACCACCAGTCGTCGTTCTTCTCCGGCCGGTCGGTGTACGTCATGCGGTGCAGCGACGCCTCGATGGCGGCCAGCCGGTTCGGGGCGGGGTCGATCTCGTGGAGGTCGAGGTAGACGTCGCCGGCGGCGTGGTTGTCGGCGAACCGGGTCTCGACGCCGCCGTTGAGGCCCCAGCCGTGGTGTTCGGCCCAGCGCAGGCTGTGGTCGAGGTAGCGGGCGTCCTCGGTCAGCCGGAAGAGGGCGACGTTGCCGCTGTGGTAGGTGGCGTTGTGCCACTCGTTGCTGCCGGGTTCGGGGTGGGTGGCGATCCAGTGGTCGGCGACGCGGCGCAGGGCTTCGACGACGGCGGCCCGCTCCAGCGGGGGGACGTCGAGCCGCAGGGCGCGTTGGGCGGCGTGCAGGTTGGCCGGTTCGGGCACGGCGCCGGTGCCGACCTCGACGACGTTCTTGTCGCCGCAGACCATGGCGTCGGCGCAGCGGTCGTCGCGTGGGCCGCGCATCCCGACGAGCGCGCCGTGGGTGAGCATGTCCGGCTGGAAGACGGCGGTGCCCGAGGTGCCCCGGTTCTCGACGTTCCAGTGCGCGATGCGCCGGCCGTTGCGCGGCCCGGCGTAGGGGGCGCCGCCGACCTGGCCGTCGTTGCGTTCCAGGGTGATCTCGGTGCGGACGTTGTCGAACGGCAGGCCCCGGTGGGAGTCGAACGTGCCGTGCGCGAGGTGGCCTCGGGACCAGACGCAGCCGGACGCCAGCCACTCGTGGTTGATGCCGTGCCAGACGCGCGGGGCGTCCAGCGTGAAGTCCTGCTGGAGGATGTCGGCGGAGAACGAGCGGACGGCCGTGAAGTGGTGGACCTTCAACTCGCTGCGGACCGCGAACCGTTCGACGGTGACGGACTTGGCGCAGGAGAACAGGACGCCGTTCTCGGCCTGTTCGATGGCGATGTCCCTGGCCCAGCAGTCGATGACGCGGTTGAAGAAGATGCCGTTGGCGCCCCGGTCGGTGAGGTGGCCCTCGGCGGGGTCGTGGGCGCCGGCGGTGACGATGGTGAGGTGCTCGACGCCGGACTCGGTGATGACCTGGCCCATGGTCTGGAAGTCGGTGTCGAGTTCGGCGGCGGTGACGCCGATCCTGAGCGGCTGGGCGAGGGCGACGTGTTCGGCGGTGAGCGAGGCGATCCGCACCGGCCAGCGGAACCGCGGCGTGGCGGGCGCGTACATCCGGTCGGCGGTGGGCCAGTCGTAGCCGTCGCGCATCAGGGGGTGCGCGCCGAGCCGCTTGAGCAGGCCGAAGTCGCCCTCGGCGCCCCGGGAGCGCCAGGTCATCAACGCGTGCCGGCCTGCGATGAGTTGGGCGGTGGTGTCGACCTTGACCGTGGCGGTGCCGCGCGGCGGGTCGCCGACGACGCGGGCCAGCCGGCTGCCCTCGCCGTCGCCGCCGCCGCGCCACTGCTCCCAGGAGTTGGTCTGGTTCTGCGCCATGTCGACCGGTTGGCCGGCCCAGTCCAGCAGTTGGAGGCGGGAGTCGAAGGTGTCGGTCGGGCCGATCCAGATCAGGCCGCCGGACCAGCACCACTGCGACTTGCCGTCCTCCAGGTTGGGTCCGAGGATCTCCTCCAGGCTGCGGGTGAAGACGATCCGGGTGCGGTCCTGGCCCTCGCCGCGCAGCACCACGCCGGAGCGGTTGAGGCGCAGGAACCCGTCGCAGCGGTAGTCGCCGGCCGCGAGGGCGACGGCCCCGCCGCCGGCGTCGGCGGCGGCGATGATGGCGCGCTGGATGGCGTCGGTGTTGTCGGTGGTGCCGTCGGGGACGGCGCCGTGGTCGGCGGCGCGCACCACGGTGGGCACGTCGGGGATGGGGGCGCCGCCCCGGTAGCCGGCGTGGGAGACGTCGGGGATCTGGGGGTGGTCGCCGGGGTTGGCCTGCCAGGCGGCGAACAGTTCGCCGGGCGTGCTGGCGGCGGCCCGGGTCGCGGGGGCGGCGGCGGTCGGGCCGTGCGCCGGGGTGGTCGCGGGGGCGGCGGCCCGGGCCTGGCCCGCGTGGCCGACGCCGCCGAACAGGGCGAGCCCGCCGGCGGCGGTGGAGCGCAGCAGCGATCTGCGGTCGAACCCCCGGGCTTCGGGGGCGGGTTGGGGGCTTGCGGGGTGCGGTTCCTGGGGCATGGCGGTGGGCGTCCTCGCGGTCGGCTGGCCGGATCGGCGGGTGGGGTCGTCGAGGCGCACGGGCTGGGCACCCGCTTTCCGCTTTTCGGCAAAGCCTTTCGGCCACCGCCGGGAGCGGTCAACGGGCGGTGCTGGGTGGGGCGTTGGTGCGCGGCGACGCGGGTGGGGAGAGTGCAGAAAGGGGTGGCACGGCCCTCGCCAGTGAAAATCGCACCCCGGCGGAGGGGCGTCAATCCTTTCCGCGTTTTTCCGTGCGTGCGCCGCTCAGGGCGTGCCGTAGCCCCCGCCGCCCGGGGTCTCCACGACGAGCACGTCGCCCGGGCCGACGTCCACGCTGTCGGCGCCCGCGAGTTCGGCGACCGTGCCGTCGGCCCGTTCGACCGCGTTGCGGCCGAGCGCGCCGGGCGCGCCGCCGGCCATGCCGTAGGGCGGCACCCGGCGGTGACCGGTCAGCAGGGCCACCGTCATCGGTTCGAGGAACGTCAGCCGCCGCACCACGCCGTCCCCGCCGCGCCACCGCCCGCGCCCGCCGCTGCCCTCGCGCACCCGGAAGTCGGCGACCCGCACCGGGTAGCGCCACTCCAGCACCTCGGGGTCGGTCAGCCGGGAGTTGGTCATGTGGGTCTGCACCGCGTCCGCGCCGGCGAAGCCGTCGCCGGCGCCCGAGCCGCTGGCCAACGTCTCGTAGTACTGGACCCGTTCGTTGCCGAAGGTGACGTTGTTCATGGTGCCGGAGCCCTCGGCCTGGACGCCGAGCGCCGCGTAGAGGGCGCCGGTGACGGCCTGGGAGGTCTCGACGTTGCCGGCGACGGTGGCCGCCGGGTGGCGGGGGGCGAGCATCGAGCCGGGCGGGATGCGGACCTCGATCGGCGCCAGGCAGCCGCTGTTGAGCGGGATGTCGTCGGCGACCAGGGTGCGGAAGACATAGAGCACGGCCGCCAGCACCACGGAGCTGGGCGCGTTGGTGTTGCCCGGCTGCTGCGGCGAGGTGCCGGCGAAGTCCAGGACGGCCGAGCGCCGTTCCCGGTCCACGGTGACGGAGACCTCGATCACGGCGCCGGCGTCGGTCTGGTAGCGGCAGTGGCCGTCGTCCAGGGTGGCGATGATCCGGCGGACCGCCTCCTCCGCGTTGTCCCGCACATGCCGCATGTAAGCCTGGACGACGTCGAGGCCGAACTGGTCGATGACGGCGCGCAGTTCGCCGATGCCCCGCTCGTTGGCGGCGATCTGGGCGCGCAGGTCGGCGAGGTTGGCGTCCACGCCGCGCGAGGGGTAACGGGCCGAGGAGAGCAGCTCCCGGGTCTCGGCCTCGCGCAGCCGGCCCTCGCGCACCAGCGGCCAGTTGTCGAAGAGGACGCCCTCCTCGTCGATGGTGCGGCTGAACGCGGGCATCGAGCCGGGCGTGATGCCGCCGATCTCGGCGTGGTGGCCCCGGGAGGCGACGAGGAACAGCAGCCGCTCGCCGGCGTCGTCGAAGACCGGGGTGACCACGGTGACGTCCGGCAGGTGGGTGCCGCCGTGGTAGGGGTCGTTGATGGCGTGGACGTCGCCCGGCCGCAGCCGGCCGGCGTTGCGGCGCAGCACCTCCTTGATGGACTCGCCCATGGAGCCCAGGTGCACCGGGATGTGCGGGGCGTTGGCGATCAGGTTGCCCCGGTCGTCGAAGAGGGCGCAGGAGAAGTCGAGCCGCTCCTTGATGTTGACGGAGTGCGCGGTGTTCTCCAGCCGCACGCCCATCTGTTCGGCGATGGACATGAAGAGGTTGTTGAAGACCTCCAGGCGCACCGGGTCGACCTCGGTGCCGACGGCGACCGTGCGGGGGCGCGGGGTGACCCGGTCGAGCAGCAGGTGGCCGCGTGCGCCGACGGTGGCCCGCCAGCCCGGCTCGACAACGGTGGTCGCATCGTCCTCGGCGACGATGGCGGGCCCTGCCACGGCGTCGCCGGGGCGCAGCCCGGCGCGCTGGTGGAGCGGGACGTCGCGCCACGCGCCGCCGGTCCACATCCGCACGGTGTCGGGCTCCGGCATCGGGCCGGGGCGGGGCGGCAGCGCCGCGAGGTGGTCCTGGTGGCCGCCGGCCGCGCCCACCGCCTCGACGGCGACGGTCGCGGCCACCAGCGGCTTGTCCATGGTGAACCCGTAGCGGGCGGCGTGGAGTTCGGCGAACGCGGCGGCCATCGCGGCCCGGTCGGCCAGCGGAACGGGCAGCGCCGCGTCCGTTCCGGCGTACCGCAGGTGGACCCGGACGGTGGGGTCGATGGCCTCGGCCGGCACCCCGTCGGCGCGCAGCGCGGCGGTGGCGCGCTCGGTCAGCTCGGCCGCGACCCGTTCCACGGCGGGCAGGCTCTCCTCGGTCAGCTCGGCCTCGACGGAGCGCTCCCGCAGCACGGTGGCGTCGGCGACGCCGATGCCGTAGGCGGACAGCACCCCGGCGAGTGGCGGGACCACCACGGTGTCGACGCCGAGCGCGTCGGCGACCCGGCAGGCGTGCTGGCCGCCGGCGCCGCCGAAGCTGGCCAGGGCGTAACGGGTGACGTCGTGGCCGCGCTGCACGGAGATCTTCTTGACGGCGCCGGCCATGTTGAGCACCGCGATGTCCAGGAAGCCCTCGGCGACCTCCTCGGGACCCCGGTCGTCGCCGGTGGCCTCGGCGATCTCCCGGGCCAGCTCGGCGAACCGCTCCCCGACCACCTCGGCGTCCAGCGGCTCGTCCCCGCGCGGGCCGAACACCCGGGGGAAGTGGGCGGGTTGGATGCGGCCGAGCATCACCTGGGCGTCGGTGACGGCCAGCGGGCCGCCGCGCCGGTAGCAGGCGGGGCCCGGGTGGGCGCCGGCCGACGCGGGGCCGACGCGGTAACGGGCGCCGTCGAACCGCAGCAGCGAGCCGCCGCCGGCGGCCACCGTGTGGATGTCCATCATCGGCGCGCGCATCCGCACGCCGGCGACCTCGGTGCCGAAGACCCGTTCCAACGCGCCGGCGTAGTGCGAGACATCGGTCGAGGTGCCGCCCATGTCGAAGCCGATCACCCGGTGGTGGCCGGCCTCGGCGCAGGCGCGGGCCATCCCGACGACCCCGCCGGCCGGCCCGGAGAGCACCGCGTCCTTCCCCCGGAAGTTCCCGGCCTCCCGCAGCCCGCCGCCGGACTGCATGAACATCAGCCGCACGCCCCGCAGTTCGTCGGCGACCTGCTCGACATAGCGGCGCAGCACCGGGGAGAGGTAGGCGTCCACGACGGTGGTGTCGCCCCGCGAGACGAGCCGGATCAGCGGGCTCACCTCGTGCGAGCAGCTGACCTGGGTGAAGCCGGCGGCCCTGGCCAACTCCCCGACGGCGCGCTCGTGTTCGGGGTGCCGGTAGCCGTGCATCAGGACCACGGCGGCGCTGCGGAAGCCGTCGGCGTGCGCGGCGCGCAGCGCCTCGGTGACCGGCGCGCGCTCCAGCGGGCGCACCACGGTGCCGTCGGCGCCGACGCGTTCCGGTACCTCGATCACGCGGTCGTAGAGCGCCTCGGGCAGCTGGATGTGCCGGTCGAAGAGGCGGGGCCGGTTCTGGTAGGCGATGCGCAGCGCGTCGCGGAACCCGGCGGTGGTGACCAGCACGGTGGGCTCGCCGCGCCGCTCCAGCAGGGCGTTGGTGGCGACGGTGGTGCCCATCTTGACGATCTCGACGCGTTCGGCGGGCACCGGTTCGTCCTCGGCCAGCCCGAGCATCCGGCGGATGCCGGCGACGGCGGCGTCGCGGTAGCGCTCGGGCGCGTGGGAGAGCAACTTGTCGGTGACCAGCCGCCCGTCGGGCCGCCGCCCGACGACGTCGGTGAACGTGCCCCCACGGTCGATCCAGAACTCCCAGCGCGCGTCGTCCATCCGGCCATCGTGCCAGGTGGACCGTGCCTCGGGCCGGCGGGCCCTAGCGGACCGCGCGGCCTGCGGCCGCGCGGGGGCGGCGCGGGGCGCGCGGAGCGCGCCTTCGCGCGGAGATTGCCGCACCGCTCTCCGTTGTCATCTGCGGCCGGTCCCACATCACCCGCGCAGTTCCCCGCGCCCCTGAGGTGTGAGGGGGCGCGGGGAACTGCGCGAGCAACCGTCAACGGGCCCGCACCCGACCACACACCCAGACCACCCACCACCGCTGTCGACCGCACCCCGCCGCGCCGGCGCATGGGCGGCCTCAGCCGGCCGGTTCGTTCCGGTCGCGCGGCCGGCCCAGCCGGCCGCGCACCGCGCTGATCACGCCGGCCTGTTCGGCCGGGTCGCGCGCCAGGCTGTGCATCCGTTCCATCACCCGGGCGTCCCCGGTGGGCACGGACTCGGCGCCCAGCTGGCGGGTCTCCTCCTCGCAGTCCCACAGGCACTCGACGGCCAGCCCGTTGGTGAAGTGCGGGTCCGTCGCGGCCAGCGCGCGCGCCGCGTGGCAGCGCAGCTGGGAGGAGGGCGTCTCGCGGTACAGGTGGCGCAGCACGGGCACGGCGGCCGTCACGCACAGCCGGCCCACGCCCTCCACCAGGGGCCGCAGCTCGCGGCTGTCGGCGCCGCCCGTGCGCGCCGCGCGGTGCAGCGCGGCCAGCACCCGGGGCGCGTCGGTCGCGGTGCCGCGCCTGGCGAGCAGCGCGGCGGCCGTGGTGCCCAACTCGTCGCCGCGCACGGCCCACTCGCGGGCCTGGGCCAACGTCGCCGCGCCGTCCATGCGGGAGAACGCGGTGAGCGCGGCCCGCCGCAGGTCGGGGTCGGGGCTGGCGGTGGCCGCCTCGATCAGGGCGAGGGCTCGGGGGTCGGCCCGGTCGGCGAGGTGGCGCAGCGCGGCGGCGCGGGCGGCGGGGTGGCCGCCGGCGGCGGCGGCCAGCAGCGCCGGCCGGTCCTCGGGCCCGGCGACGGCGGCCAGGCAGCGGGCCGCCGGGGCCTCGCGCCACTGGCGGGGGCTCTGTTCGTAGCCGTCCCTGGCCCAGTCGAGGACGGAGGCGACGGACCAGCCGGGGCGCGGTCCCGAGGGGCGGAGCTGGCGCTGCCAGCGGTCGAAGTCGCCCTGTTCCAGGGCGGCGGTCAGGCGCTTTCGTTGCGCCGGGCGGTCCGGGTCCTCGGCCCAGATGCGCCAGGGGCGCGGCTCGAAGGAGTCCCGGACGGCGGAGGCGAGGGCGGCCTCGCCCTCCTCGGTGGTCGGGAAGCGGTCCAGGATGCGCGGGCCGAGCGCCCGCAGCCCGGCGTCGCTGTCCCGGACGGCCAACTCGTCGAGCGCCCAACGCCAGTTGGCGCCGCGCACCGCGTAGCCGCGCAGCAGCTTCAGCGCGTGGCCCCGGCCGTAGGTCGCGAGGTGGCCGAGGACGGAGAGGGCGAGCCCGGTGCGCTCCTCGTCGGAGCGGGTGGCGTCCTCGGCGTCGAAGAGGTGCTCGGCGATGGGCCGCAGGTCGGCGCCGAGTTCGAGGTAGAGCCTGGCGTAGTAGAGGGAGCGGCGCTCCAGCTGCCAGTCCGCGCGTGGATCGTGGAGCACGCAGTGCTCCAACGCGGCCACCGCCTCCGCCCGGGGGGCGGCCAGGGCGTGCAGCCACCCGTCACCGCGCCCCCGCTGGAGGAGACCCAGAAGGGTCCAGCTGGGCGCTATGTCGGTTTCGGTCGGACTGGCGAACATATGAGTCAGCATCCGGTGCGTGGCTATCGGGGGCAACGGGATTTCCGTCTGGTCGGCTCCTTGCCGGTGACACAGGTTCTACACCCGATGTGCCACCGTGCGCGCCCCATGCGGCGGCTGAATCTCTTACGGAGCGGGTAGGGCTGTGCAACAGTCTGGAGTCGTCCGCGCCGACCGCTCCGGCCGTCAGGCCCGACTCGCCGTTTCGAGGTCAGCCATGCTCTCCTCCCAGAATCCCCAGCCCCCGATCAAGCCGCCGGTCGCGCAGGCCGCGCACGCCGGGCCGACCCTCGACGAGCTGATCGCCCGCGCCCGCCGACTGCGGGAGGACCTCGACGCCGCGCGCCGGGCCGACCCGCGCGCCACGGCGGGCGAGCCGGTGCGGCGCGCGGCGTGGGAGCTGGTCGGCAGCTGGCTGGACGACGTGGGCGAGCAGCTCCACGAGCTGCGGACCGCGCCGGGCCCGCCGGCCCCGGCCTCGTCCGCGCCCCGGGTGGGCAGCGCCGAGTGGAACCTGCTGACGGACGGCGCGATCTGGTCGGACGAGCTGTACGCGATCTTCGGCCGCCCGCAGCGCGAGGGGCCGCTCACGCTGGACCAGCTGCCGTCGTTCCTGCCGGCCGAGGACCAGCCGGCACTGACCGCCGCTGTCACCGGGTGCCTGGTGGACGGGCGGCCGATGGACTGCGAGTTCCGGATCACCAGGCCGGACGGCACGCTGCGCACGGTGCGGATGGCCGGGGAGCCGGTGCTGGACGACGACGGGGGAACGGTCGCGCTGTGGGCGATGATCCGGGACGTCGACGAGGTGCGGCACCCGGTGCCGAGCCAGCGCGGGCCCGGCGCGCGGGGGCGGCGCGGGGGCGTGGCCGGCCGCGAGGTGGAACGGGCGCTGGCCGAGGAGGCGCACGGGGCGCCGTCGACCGGGCCGGGCGGCCTGGAGGTGGCCGCCCGCTATGTGCCGGCCGGGCGCTCGGCGCCGTTGACGGGAAAGTGGTGCGACGCGCTGGAACTCCCGGGCGGCGCCAGCCTGTTGAGCGTGGGGGACCTGGCGGGCCGGGGCCCGGCTGCGGTGGCGGGGACGGCGACGGCGCTGGGCGCGATCCGGGGCATCGCGCTGGCCGGGCAGTCGCCGGCGGCGCTGCTGGGGCATCTCAACCAGCTGCTGGACCGGGGCGCGCACCCGGTGCTCGCCAGCGTGCTGTGCTGCCGCTTCGAGCCGGCCGACCGCAGCCTGGTGTGGGCGCAGGCCGGGCACCCGGCGCCGCTGCTGTGCCGGGACGGCACGGGCTGGGCGCTGCCCCGCCCCACGGGCACCCTGCTGGGCGCGGTGGGCGACACCGCGTATGCGGAACGGACGGACCCGCTTCGGCCGGGGGACGTGCTGGTGCTCCACACTGATGGACTGTTTTCGGACATCCCCGAGCGTGGGGTGACCGGCCATGCCGGGGACCACCGGCTGATCGACCTGGCCGGCCGGCTCAGCGCCGCCGGCAGCGCGGCCGAGTGCCTGCGGCTGATCGTCGAGGAGCGCGCCGAGCACGACCGGCACGACGACGCCTGCGTGCTGGTGGCGCGCGTCGGCCGCTGAGCCGCCCCCCGCGCCCCCGGCCGCCGCACCCGTTCCACCGGGGCGGGAACGGCGACCGGCCGGGGGCCGTTCCCTGGCCTAGACCAGACGTTGCGCGCCGCTGGGGCGCGGGATGGACTGGGCCAGTTCCTCGCGCAGCTCCTCGATGCGGGCGTAGCCGGCGTAGTAGCCGGTGAGCCGGTACATCTCGCGCAGCCGGTCCCAGGTGCGCAGCGAGGAGTTCTCGCCGACCGAGGCCAGCGCCAACCGGGCGTAGCGGTCGGCCTGTTCGGGGTCGTCGGCGATGAAGCAGGCCGAGGCCAGCGAGATCTGGTCGAAGATCATGGCCCGCTTCAGCTCGCCGGCCCGCAGCGCCAGGGCCTGCTTGGCGTGCCGCTCGGCGTGCGGCGCGGCCGAGGCGTCGTGCTCGGCGAGGGTGCGGTACGCCAGGGCCTGCATCCCGTGCAGGTCGGCCTCGTCGAAGAGCTGCATCCAGCTGGGCGGCGGCACGTCGCCCCGGTCGGAGACGAAGAGGTCCTCCGCCTCGCCCAGGGTGCGGCGCATCGCCTGGCCGTGGCCCATCGAGGCGTGCGCCCACGCCTCGATGGTGCGCAGCATCGCGCGGGTGCGGGGCAGCGCCTCGTCGCCCATGCCGGCGTTGGCCAGCCGCATCAGGTCCAGCGCGTCGTCGGGCCGGCCCAGATGGACCATCTGCCGGGCCGCGCGGGACAGCGCCTCGCCGGCCCGTGGCCGGTCGCCGCCCTCGCGGGCGGCGTGCGCGGCGATCACGAAGTACTTCTGGGCGGTGGCCTCCATCCCCACGTCGTGGGACATCCAGCCGGCGAGCACCGCGAGGTTGGCGGCCACGCCCCACAGCCGCCTGCGCAGGTGCTCCGGGTGCTGGTAGGCCAACAGGCCGCCCACCTCGTTGAGTTGGCCGACCACGGCCTTGCGTTGCAGGCCGCCGCCCCGGGCCGCGTCCCAGGCCCGGAACACCTCGACCGAGTGTTCCAGGGCCTCGATCTCCTCGGAGCCGATCGGGGCGGCTTCGTAACGGTCCAGGCCGGTGCTGTCGTGGGGGGACCCGCCGGCGTGGCCGGGGGTCGTGGTGAGCCAGTCGTGCATGGCGTCGCTGAGTGCGGAGCCGGCGGCGAGCGCGGCGCCCGCGCCCACCATGCCGCGTCGGTTGAGCATGAGGTCCATTCCCGTGAATTCGGTGAGGACCGAGGCCGTCCGCCAGGGGGTCCAGGGCAGTCCGTGGAGGGACGGCCTTCGCCCCGCGCTCCCTGGCCGGCGCAACCCCAGGTCCTCGATGGTCACGACACGGCCGAGTCGCTCGGTGAACAGCGTCGCCAACACCTCGGGAACGGGGTCGCGCGGGGTCTCGCCGGTGTCGATCCACCGACGCACCCGCGAGGTGTCCGTCGCCAGCTGCGGGAAGCCCTGGGCCGCCGCCTGCCGGTTCACCAGCCTCGCGAGTTCTCCCTTCGACCACCCGGCGAGCCTGAACAGGTCCGCCAGCCTGGTGTTGGGTCCTCTGTTCACGTCAAGCCCCCAGGATCTCGGCTGAGTTGACAGTAACCGCGCGGCAACCCCGACATGACAATTCGCCAGGGTTCGCCAGGGCTCGCCACATGGTGTGCCACCCGTGAAAAGAGGTGTGGTGTCCTTGGCGCCACTCCGGCCGGGGTGCGGCGGGCATTTCCCCAGGGTGTCCGGGAACCGGCGGTTGGCGGGGCGCCGACCAGCGTCCGGCGGCACTGAAGGGACTCAGCCCGGCATGTATCCAGCACCCTCCCCCGTGGTCACCCGGCACCGTACCGTGCTCGCGGGAGCGCCCGGCGGCCAGCGCGGCGCCCTCGTCGACGAACGGGTGCGCCGGGCGCGCCGGCCCGGGCCACCGCTGCCGGTGGGCGCCCGGCTCGACCTCGCGGGGGCGGGTGGCGAACGGCTGCGCGCCGCGCTGGCGTCGATCCAGCGGATCTGTCCGGAGTTCACCCCGGCGCGGGTGCTGCGGGACGGCGACGGCACCGTGGTGTTGGCCGGCATGGCGGGACGGCGGGCGGCGGTGGCCAAGTGCGTGCTGGACCAGGGCGAGGAGCATCGGGCCAGGTTCGAGCGGGAGTTAGCGGTCAACCGCGCGTTCCTGCGGCACCGGCCGCCGGTGCGGGTGCCCCGGATCGTCGGGGACGAGCCACGGGACCGCACGCTGATCACCGAGTTCGTCCCCGGCCGCGCCGCCTCCCCGCACCGCCATCCGCCGATCCCGCCGGCCACGAACGACCTGCGTGCCACGCTGGCCGCCGTGCGCCGGATCAACGCCTGGCGCCCGCCGGACGGCGCGTTCCCCGACGCGCTCAACTACGGTGCGCGGCTGGCCCGTTACCACATGCTCGGGCTGCTGACCGACCGCGATCTGAGCGACCTGAAAACGTTGCTCCACGACGTGCGCGGCCTCGGGCGCGGCGAGCCGCCGCGCCAGTTCTGCCACGGCGAGGCGCTGCCGCCGCATGTGCTGCTCTCCCCCACCGGACCCGTGCTGATCAACTGGCGCGCCGCCGGCTGGTACCTGCCCGGGTACGACCTGGCGACGCTGTGGGCGGCGCTCGGCGAGTCGCCGCTGGTGCGGCGGCAGATCAGCCAGTCCGCGCAGGCGGAGGGCCGCCTGACGCGGGACTGTTTCCTGATCAACCTGATGCTGGTGCTGACGCGCGAGATCCGGCTCTGCGAGTTGGGCGTGCGCCGCGCGATGGACCGCCCCGGCAGCGCCTCGGCCGACCGGTCCGGCGGACCGGCCCCCGGCGAGGAGAAACGCCTGCTGCTGCGCCGCCTCCACGACGACTGGTCCCTGGCCCGCCAGGCGATCCGCGCGGCGGTCGGAACGAGGTAGCCTGCGGCTCGCTCCGGGGACGGGCCGGCCTGGCGGCCGGCCGGCGGCCTGCGGCCCGCTGAGAAGGTGAGATGGCCTGCGGCCGGCTCCCGGGAACGGGACGGCCCGGTGGCCGCCCGGCGGCCTGCGGCCCGCTGGGAAGGTGAGATGGCCTGCGGCCGGCCGGCAGGGCTGGCCGGCGGGGTTGGCCTGCGGCCGGCCGGCGGGGTTGGCCTGCGGCCCGCTGACGGACGCCGCGCTGCGCGGCAGTTGACGAGCGGCAGCAACTCCGCCCGGTCGCCAGGCGGCCGGACGGCCGGCATACGGCGCACCGGCAGGGATGGCCTGCGGCCGGCCAGAGGATGCAGCTCTACGGCCAGTTGCCGGCGGCAGCATCCCCACCCGGCCGCCACGCGGCTGGACGCACGGCCTACGGCGCACCGGCAGGGATGGCCTGCGGCCGGCCGTTTGGACGCTGTGCTACCGCCAGTTGGCGAAGGGCAACCTCCTCGCCAGCTGCCGCGCAGCGGTGCGCACGATCCGTGGCTGAACGCCAGCCGGGGCTGGCCTGCGGCCCGCCGGCGGGGTTGCCTGGGCCGGCTGTCCGGTCGCTGCTCCACGGCCAGTTGACGAGCGGCAGCATCCCCGCCATCTACCGCGCGGCCATGCACGCGACCCGTGGTTGACGCCAGCCGGGGCTGGCCTGCGGCCGGTCGTTCGGACGCCGCTCTACGGCCGGCAGAAGAGTCGCGGCCGCCACGCGGCGATGCGCACCACCTCTGGCCGGCCGGCGGATGGTGGCCTCGGCAGGCGCACCACCGGCGCCGGCCAGCCGCACGGCACTCCGCGCACGGTCAGCTACCGCGCGGCGGTGCACGCGACCCGTGGCTGAACGCCAGCCGCGAACGGTCAGTGGCCGGTCAACGGACGTCGCGTCGGGACCAGTTGGCGAGCGGCGCCGGCCGCCGCGCGGCTGGGCGCGCCGCCGGTCGGCGGGTGCCGCCGTGGGTAATGTGCCGAGATGACAAGGAGCGAGCGGATCGCGGACCAGTTGGACCGGTACTGGCACAGGAACCTTCGGCCACGGCTGCACGGTCTCACCGATGAGGAGTACTTCTGGGAGCCGGTGCGCGACTGCTGGAGCATCCGCCCACGGGGCGCGTCGGCCGCGCCGATGTCGGCGGGTTCGGGGGAATGGGCGATGGACTTCGCGTCCCCCGACCCGGTGCCGGCGCCGGTGACCACGATCGCCTGGCGGCTGGCGCACATCGTCGTCTCCTGCCTGGGCTACCGGGTCGGCTGGCACTTCGGCGGCCGGGACGTCGACTACCGGACGTTCGCCTACGCCGGGACCGCCGCCGAGGCGCTGGAACAGGTCGACGAGATGTACGGGAGATGGAACGCCGGGGTCCGCGAACTCTCGGACGTTGACCTGGAGAACCCGCCTCCGGCGGGACCCGAGCGGTTCCCCATGGAGGGCATCGTCCTGCACGTCAACAGGGAGCTGATCCATCACGGCGCCGAGATCTCCCTGCTGCGCGACCTCTACCGCTGGCAGGACGGCGGCCCCGTGCCGCACCGAACGTGACGTTCCGGCGGCCTCGCCCCAGGCGAGCCCGGCGCGCCCAGCGCGCCGGCTCCGCGCCCACCCCCTCAGCCCGGCGCGCCCAGCGCGCCGGGCGCCGCGCGGCTACGCCCGTCGGCCGCTCACCGTCACGAAGGAGTGCGGCGGCAGCGTGAGGGACAGGCCCCGTTCGTGGGTGCGCACGCCGTCGAACGGGCGGGCGGCGACCGGGGACGCGTCGGCGGTGTTGTGGTCCTGGAGCCGGTCGGCGGTCAGGATGCGGGCCGTCGGTTCCAGCAGCGCGCCGCCGCGCAGGTCCAGCGTGATCTCGGCGGGGCGTTCGGCGTCGAGGTTGGTCAGGGAGATCAGCACCCGCTCGTCCCGGACGCTGGCCGAGGCCGAGATGGTGGTCAACTCGGCGTCACCGACCTGCCGTTGGGCCTCCGCCGTGGTGAGGTGGACGGGCAGCGAGGTGGCGTCCTGGTGTCCCTTGTTCATCTCGAAGACGTGGTAGGTCGGGGTGCGCACCAGCCGGTCGCCGTCCGTCAGCAGCACCGCCTGGAGGACGTTGACGGTCTGCGCCAGGTTGGCCATCGCCAGCCGCTCGGCGTGCCGGTGGAAGATGTCGAAGTGCGTGCTGGCCACCAGCGCGTCGCGCAGGGTGTTCTGCTGGAACAGGAAGCCGGGGTTGGTGCCCGGCTCCACGTCGAACCAGGTGCCCCACTCGTCGACGACGAGGCCGACACGGCGCCCCGGGTCGTAGGCGTCCATCACGGTGGAGTGCCCCTGGATGATCCGGTCCATCCGCGCGGCGGCCGCCATCGTGCGGTAGTAGTCCTCGGTGTCGAACTCCGTTGCGCTCCCCTTGGCGTCCCAGGGCCCGATCACCGTGTAGTAGTGGACGGACAGCGCCTGGAAGAAGTTCTTCGGGGTGGCCTCGCAGCCGAAGCAGCTGATCTGCTGCATCAGGGTCTCGGTCCAGGCGTAGTTCTCGTCGCTGGCGCCGGCGGCGATCCGGTAGAGCCTGTTGTCCCCGTGGTCGCGGCAGTAGGTGGCGTACTGGCGGGCCAGGTCGGCGTAGTGCTCGGCGCGCATGTTGCCGCCGCAGCCCCAGGTCTCGTTGCCCAGGCCCCAGAACTTCACGCGCCACGGCTCCTCGCGGCCGTTCTCCTTGCGCAGCCGCACCATCGGGCTGTCGCCGTCGCGGGTGAGGTACTCCACCCACTCGCTCATCTCCTGGACGGTGCCGGAGCCGACGTTGCCGCTGATGTACGGCTCGGTGCCGAGGAGTTCGCAGAGCGCGAGGAACTCGTGGGTACCGAAGTGGTTGTTCTCCTCGACGTTGCCCCAGTGGGTGTTGACCATCCGGGGGCGCTGCTGGCGCGGGCCGATGCCGTCCTTCCAGTGGTACTCGTCGGCGAAACAGCCGCCCGGCCAGCGGAGGTTGGGAATGTCCAGCGCGCGCAGCGCCTCGACCACGTCCAGCCGGATGCCGCCCTCGTTGGGGATGGGCGAGTCCTCGCCGACCCACAGGCCGCCGTAGACGCAACGCCCCAGGTGCTCGGCGAAGTGGCCGTAGAGGTGACGGCTGATGACCGGTCCCTCGATGTCCAGATTGATGATCGCCGTGCCGCTGCTACCGGACATACGGTGCTCCTCGTTGGTTGTTTTTAACGATAAAAACGCTGGCATGGCGTCCATCCGGTGTCAAGGGTTCGGTCCCCGAGGTCCTCGGTATCGTGGCCGGGAACGCGGCCGTTCCCCGTTCGCCGCCCACGGCAGAGGAGATGATCGCCGCATGGTGACGATGAGCGACGTCGCGAAGGCCGCCGGGGTGTCCGCGATGACGGTCTCCAACGTCCTCAACGGCCACCCGCACGTCAGCGAGGAGACCCGCCGGCGGGTGACCGAGGCCGTCGAACGGCTCGGCTACCGGATGAACGTCGCGGCCCGCAACCTGCGTTCGGGCACCACCGGCGTGATCGGCCTGGCGATCCCCGACATCGACCAGCCCTACTACGGCCGGCTGGCCTCGCTGGTGATCGCCGAGGCGGCCCGGCGCGGCTACCGGGTCGCCGTCGAGCAGACCGGCGCCTCCCGCGAGGGCGAGGCGCAGGCCGTGGCCAACTCGCGGCTGCGCACGTACGACGGACTGATCATCGCCACCGTGGAGTTGGGCGACGAGGACGCCGCCGCGGTCTTCGCCGGCTTCCCCGTGGTCGCGCTGGGCGAGCGGATCAGCGAGGCGAGCGTGGACCACGTCGGGATGGCCAACTTCGAGGGCACGCGGGACGCCACGCTGCACCTGGTGGAGCGGGGCTGCCGCCGGATCGCGGCGATCGGCGGGCGGATCGAGGGCGAGACCGGCGCGGCCACCCTGCGCACCGCCGGCTATCTGGCGGCGCTCGACGAGGCCGGCCTGCCGCGCGACGACGCGCTGCTGGTGCCGTGCCCGTTCAACCTGGCGGGCGGGGTGGCGGCGGTGCGCCAACTCGCCGCCGACGGCGTCCCGTTCGACGGCCTGATGTGCCTGACGGACTCGATGGCACTGGGCGCGCTGCGCGGCCTGGCCGACCTGGGGCGAAGCGCCCCTGGCGACGCGCTGGTCACCGGCTTCGACGACGTCCCGCAGGCCGCGTACGCGGTGCCCTCGCTGACCACCGTCGCGCCCGGCCACGCCGAGATGGTCACGACGGCGCTGGAGTTGCTGACCGAACGGATGGCCGGCCGCCGGGCCGAGGACGAGGCGCGGAACGTCACCGGCCCGCACCGCCTGATCATCCGCGAGTCAACGGGCGGCTAGCCGGCGGGCGGTGGAGCGCCAACGGCCGCCGGCCCTCCCCCACGCACGCGGGTGCGGCGCCTCGCGGCTGGGCCGGCCGGCCCAGCCGGCCGAAGTGGCCGCCGGCGGCGGCCGGTTGGGCGGTGGGGGCCGGCCGCGGCGAAAGCGGTGGCCAGGGGTCGGCGCGGTGGCCGAGGATGGCGGGATGGAACTCCCGGATGTTGACGTGCGGTGGCGGGCTTCGGTCTCGGACGCCGAGTTGGTGGCGCTGACCGTGTCGCACGGTGGACGGTCGGAGCCCGGGTGGTGGGACCGGATTCGGCCGCACTCCCTGGGCTGGGTGACCGCCCGCGCCGCCGACGGGCTGCTCGTGGGCTTCGTCAACGTCGCCTGGGACGGCGGCGTCCACGCGTTCCTCCTGGACACCAAGACCAGGGGCGACTGGCAGCGGCGCGGGATCGGCACCGCCGTGGTGCGGCTGGCCACCCTGCGGGCGCGGGACGCGGGGTGCGAGTGGCTGCACGTCGACTTCACCGACGAGCTGCGGTCCTTCTATCTGGAGGCGTGCGGCTTCGCTGCCCCACAGGGCGCCGGGTTGATCAACCTCCACTCGGCGCTGCCCACTCCGAGGTGAGCACGTCGCCCGCCCGGGTCCGGCCGGCCGGCCTCAGCGTTGGAACATCTCCGCCGGCAGCGGCTTCAACAGCTGGTACAGCTCGTCCGTGATGGGCCGCTCCCAGCTGGCGATGGTCACCAGCACGCCGTCGCTGCGGTCGAACTGCACGCAGGCGATGCGGCTCTCGCTGCACAGCACGCGCCGCACGATCAGCAGGTTCCCGTCGTGCATCACGGGGACCTCCTCGGTGCCCGTGCAGCGGACCTCCTCGTCCATCTCCAGCGCCGCCATCAGCTGGAGGACCTCGAAGGGCACCTCGTCGTCGCCGCGTTCCCTGGCCGGGGAGCCCTCCGGCAGGTTGCCGATCACCATCGCGGGCCCACGACCGCCGAAGAGGTCGTAGCGCAGCACCACGCCCTGGCAGCTCCCGTCGGGCGCGGGCAGCAGCCCGGCGCCGAGCACGCCAGGCCAGTCCCCCGGGTCCATGGCCAGGACGTCGAAGTCGGGCCCGGCGGGCGATGCGGCGTTGCGGCGGCGGAGGAAGGACATGTCCGCCATCGTACGTCGGGCGGCTAGCCGCCGTCGGGCCCGTCCCCGCGCAGCGTTGCCACCTGTCGGTACAGCTCGGCGGCCTCCGCGCCGCGCCCCAACTGCTCCAGGCAGAGCGCCTCGTCGTTGCGGCTGATGAGGGCGTCCGGGTGGGCCGCGCCCAGCAGCCGTTCCCTGGCCCGCCGCACGCGTTGGAAGCGTTCCAGGGCCTCCTCCCAGCGGCCGAGCCAGCCCAGCGCCACCGCGATCTCCCGCTCGCTGACCAGGGTGTGGGGGTGTTCGGGCCCCAGGGTGCCGGCCCTGGCCCGGTGCACGTCGGTGGCCTCGGTCAGGGCCTCCTCCCAGCGGCCGAGCCGGCCCAGCGTCATGCCCCGGCCGTGGCGGGCGCGCAGGGTCTCCGCGTCCTCCGGCCCCCGGGTGCGGGTGTACGCCTCGATCAGCACCTCGTAGAGCGGCAGCGCCTCGGCCGGGCGGCCGAGCCGGCCCAGGCAGATGCCGACCTCGTAGACGACCTCCAGGGTGTCGTGGTGTTCGGCGCCGAGCACCTGGACCCTGGCCTCGGCGACCTCCCGCAGCTCGGCCAGCGCCTCCTCCCAGCGTCGCAGCCTGGCCAGCGCGTAGGCGGCCTCGAAGCGGCTGGCGAG
The DNA here is from genome assembly GCF_006334905.2 of Streptomyces sp. 3MP-14. Taxonomy (NCBI): domain Bacteria; kingdom Bacillati; phylum Actinomycetota; class Actinomycetes; order Kitasatosporales; family Streptomycetaceae; genus Streptomyces; species Streptomyces sp. 3MP-14. The sequence goes on along the minus strand of NZ_VDLZ02000017.1, from coordinate 99,603 downwards.
GGTGTCCTCGTGCAGCTCGCCGAGCGCCTCGCGGCGCTGTTCGGCGACGGCGTCGTGCACCTCGTGCGCCTCCTCCCAGCGGCCGAGGCGGCCGAGGCTGAGGCCGGCCCGGTGCCGGCTGTCGAGGACGGCGAGGTGTTCGGGCGAGGGGCCGCGCCGGGTCGCCGGCGGGTGGGCCAGCACCGTCGCGGTCATCCCGGTCCACTGGCCGGTCAGCCCGGCGGAGCGGTCCGGCGGGGAGAGCCGCAGCGACCACGCCCCGCTGGCCCGGGAGCCCGCGCGCATCCCGCACGTCCACTCCGGCAGCCGGGCCGGCTCGCGCCGGGTGCGGGGCACCAGCTCGCCGCCGGTGGTGACGACCCGGCGCTGGCCGAGGAGTTGGCGGAGCAGCGCGGCGGCGTCCTCGGGGCGTTCGTCGGGGTCCTTGGCGAGCAGCGCCAGGACGAAGCGTTCCAGCCCCTCGGGCAGCTCGGGCCGCAGGGTGCGGGGCGGCTCGGGCTGGGTGTCGCGGTGGCCGATGAGGATCGCCCAGGGGTCGCCGAGGTCGAACGGGGGCTGGCCGGTGGCGATCTCGTAGAGCACGCAGCCGAACGAGTAGAGGTCGCTGCGGGCGTCCACGTTCACGCCGGCGATCTGCTCGGGCGACATGTAGTGGGGCGTGCCCATGGCCATGCCGGCGCTGGTGAGCTTGGTGGACAGGCCGATGTCCTGGGCGAGGCGGGCGATGCCGAAGTCGCAGATCTTCACGGTGCCGTCGGTGAGCCGCATGATGTTGGCGGGCTTCAGGTCGCGGTGCACGATGCCCTGTTCGTGGGTGTAGGCGAGGGCGGCGGCGACCTGTTCGGCGATGTCGACCACCTCGTCCACCGGCAGCGGTCCCGGGCCGGCGGCCTGGAGCAGTTCGCTGAGGTTGCGGCCCTCCAGCAGCTCCATCACCAGGTAGAGGATGCCCTCGGACTCGCCGAAGTCATGGACCACGGTGACGCCCCGGTGCTGGAGCCCGGCGGCGACCCGCGCCTCGCGCCGGAACCGTTCCCGCAGCACCCGCAGGAAGGACTCCTCCTGTTGACTGCCCAGCGGCTTCAGGCACTTGACCGCGACCGAGCGGCCGAGCGCCTCGTCCCTGGCCCGCCAGACCTCCCCCATTCCGCCGCGCCCGATGAGATCGAGCAGTTGGTAGCGGCCATGCAGCAGCACGCCATCCGCCATCGTCCGGCACCCACCCCCGTCGTCGACCCGATGTCCACCCCCGCCCCCAGTATGGCGTCCCGGGCGGGACGTTCCTATGCCAAGCGGCGGGAAACAGATGGAACGGGCGGATTCGCAACGCCTGTTGACGCCCCGGACCCGCCGTCACACCCGGGTGTGCGGGCGTTCGGCCGGCGCGGGCACCGCGTCCGCGCGGGGCTTCGGCAGCCGGCTGCCCTCGACGTCGACGTGGGGCAGCAGCCGGTCCAGCCAGCCCGGCAGCCACCAGCCGGCGCGGCCGACGAGGACCAGCACGGCGGGCACCAGGGTGAGCCGGATCAGGAACGCGTCGACCGCCACGCCGACGGCCAGGGCGAGGGCGATCGGCTTGACGATGGCGTCCTCCATGGTCACGAAGCTGGCGAAGACCGCGAACATGATCAACGCGGCGGCCGTCACCACCCGGAACGCCAGCGGGGCGCCCTCCCGCACCGCGTCGGCCGGGGCGGCGCCGTGCGCGTGCCGCTCGTGGATGCGGGAGACCACGAACACCTCGTAGTCCATGGCGAGTCCGAAGAGGACGCCCATCAGGATGATCGGCAGGAAGCTGACCACGGGCCCGGTGCGGGCGACGTCGAGCGCGCCGGCCAGCCAGCCCCACTCGAAGACCATCACCACCGCGCCGAAGGCGGCGGCCACCGAGAGCAGGAAGCCGAGCGTCGCCTTGAGCGGCACCACCAGGGAGCGGAAGACCAGCAGCAGGATCAGCAGCCCGAGGCCGACCACGACGGCGCCGAACGGGACCATGGAGTCGCTGAGTTGGCGGGAGACGTCGACGGCGACGGCGGTGTTGCCGGTCACGGCGAGGGTCACGCCGGTGGTGGGGGCGTTCTCCCGGGAGAAGTCCCTGATGGTGTGCACCAGTCGCTCGGTGCCCTCCTGGTCGGGTCCGCTCGCGGGCACGGCCTCGATCAGCCAGGCGGTGTCCCGTTCGGTGGGCCGGGCCGGCGCGACCTGGGCCATGCCGGGCAACGCGCCGAGCCGGTCGGTGACGTCGGCGAGGGCGGGCGCGGGGTCGCCCTCGACGTCGGCGGTGTCGGCGAGGATCAGCAGCGGGCCGTTGAGTCCGGGGCCGAAGGCGTCGCTGATGGCGTCGTAGGTCTCGCGTTCGGTGCTGCCATGGGGCGCGGAGCCGTTGTCGGGGAGCGCGAGGCGCAGTTCGCGCGCCGGGATCGCGATCACCAGCAGGCCGACGACCACGGCGAGCACGGTCAGCAGCGGCCGGCCGGTGACCAGCCGCACCCAGCGGTCGCCGAGGGTGGCGGCCGGCGCGGCGGAGGCGGCGTCGTGCTCCTCGCGTCGGGCGGCGCGGGAGCCGGGCGCGGGGCGCAGCCGTTCGCCGGCGAAGCCGAGCAGCGCGGGCAGCAGGGTGACGGCGACCAGCACGGCGACGGTCACGGTGGCGGCGCCGGCCAGGCCCATCACGGTCAGGAACGGAATGCCGACCACGGAAAGCCCGCAGAGCGCGACGACAACGGTCAGCCCGGCGAAGACCACGGCGCTGCCGGCGGTGCCGAGCGCCCGGCCGGCCGACTCCTCGGGGTCCATGCCCCGGGCGAGGTGGGAGCGGTGGCGGGAGAGGATGAACAGCGCGTAGTCGATGCCGACGGCGAGGCCGAGCATCACGGCCAGGGTGATGGCGGTGGAGGACAGCGTGAACAGGTGCCCGCCGACCAGCAGGGCCGCGACGGCGGTGCCGACGCCGACCAGCGCGGTCAGCAGCGGCATCCCGGCGGCCAGCATCGAGCCGAAGGTGATGACCAGGACCAGCAACGCGACGACCACACCGAAGAGTTCCTTGGCGCTGATCTCGACGCCGGTCGGGGAGAACGCCTGCCCGCCGACGTGCACGTCGAGGCCGGCGGCGCGGGCCGGTTCGACGGTGCGCTGGAGCGCCTCGGTGGTGCCGTCGGCGAGTTGGAACGCGGTCTCCGGGTAGCGCACGGTGGCCAGCGCGGTGCGGCCGTCGGCCGAGATGGTGCCGGCCTCCTCGGGCGGGACGACGGCGGAGACCTCGGGCGCCTCGGCGGCGTTGGCGAGGGAACGGGCCAGGGGCTCGGCCCAGCGCTCGTCGGTGATGGGGCTGCCGTCCGGGGTGGTGAACACCAGCTGCCCCGTGGTGCCGCCGGCGGCGGGCAGCACCTCGCGGAGGGTGTCCAGCGCGCGCTGGGACTCGGAGCCGGGGATGGTGAACTCGTCGTCGAGCGCGCTGCCCAGCGCGCCGCTCACCGCCAGCAGGGCGGCCAACGCGCCGAGCCAGAGCGACACCGCGAGTCGCCGACGCCGAAAGGCGCCGCGACCGAGCCGATAGAGGAGGGTGGCCATGGATGCTCCACGGAGGGTGAGTCAACGGGCGATGCACGGGCCCGGACAACCGGCCCAGCGGGACGCTACCGCGCATAACTGGCGCTTCGCCAAAAACAACCCATCGCGCGCATGTTCCCCTCATTCCCGACTCACCGGATGGGGTGACGGGATGCCCCCACGGTGGACGCCTGCCGGCTTGGCTCGGGACCGGGCGCGCTGAGCGCGCCCGGGGGCGCGGGGCGCGGGGCGCGGGGCGCCTGCGGCGGGCGGGTGGCGGTGGGCGCCTGCCGCCGGCGCGGGGCAGGGGCGGGGGGCGCCTGCGGCGGGCAGTTCGCACACGGCGGGCGGCGGCGGGGCTGCCTGCGGTGGGGCGTTCGCCACGGGGCGGGTGGCGGTAGGACTGCCTGCGGCGGGCCGCGGCCGGCGGGCGGATGGCGCGGGCCGGGTGGCGGGCTGCCGGCCGGCGGCGGGGGCGGGGGGCGCCTGCGGCGGGCGGTTCGCACAGGGCGGGTGGCGGCGGGCGGTTCGCGGCGGGCGGGTGGCGGCGGGCGGTTCGCGGCGGGGCGCGGAGCGCCTGCGGCGGGCGGGTAGGCGCCGAAGGCTGGCCGCCTGCGGCGGGCGGATGGACGCCGGAGGCTAGCCGCCTGCGGCAGGCGGATGGCGCGGGCCGAGTGGCGGGCTGCCGGCGGCGGGGGCGGGGGGCGCCTGCGGCGGGGCAGCTGCGGCTGGCAGTTCGCACAGGGCGGGTGGCGGCGGGCGGTTCGTGGCAGGGCGCGGAGCGCCTGCGGCGGGCGGGTAGGCGCCGAAGGCTAGCCGCCTGCGGCGGGCGGATGGCGCGGGCCGGGTGGCGGGCTGCCGGCGGCGGGGGCGGCGCGGGCCGCTTGCGGCGTGCGGGGCCCGCGCCCGGGGGCGTGCGGCCGACGGTGGCGGGGCGAGGAGGGGGCGCCTGCGGCGGGTGGTTCGCACAGGGCGGGTGGTGTCCGGCGGGTGGCGGCGGGCTGCCTGCGCCCGGGGGCAGTGGGCGCCTGCGGCCGGGCCGTTCGCCACGGGGTGGGTGGCGCGGGCCGCCTCACGGCGGGGAGCGCTTGCGGCGGGGGCATCGGGCCGCCTCGCGGGGACTGTGGCCGGTGGGCGCCTGCGGTGGGCCGTTCGCCACTGGGTGGGCGCCCGGGGTAGGTTCCCGGCAGCGGGCTGGCGCTGGTCGAGGCGCACGCCGCTCGTCAGGCCATCGACACGACGTGAACACGGACCACCCGATTGGCCGGCGCAGAACCGAACTCCTATACGTGAGGGCACAGTTCGGGGCAGCCTGACCGAGACGACCGCCAAGCGGGCGCCAAAAGTCTGGCCACCTCACGGCGGGTGACATCGGCCTGGCCAATCGCCCGGCAGCGAACCGACGTTGCCCGGGCAGCGCCCGGGGCGCACGCAGTGCGGCGGGCCGTCGGCACGACACGAACGCCGGTCGAACTCCCGCACAAGCGAACACGGTTCGTTGCCGGCCCGGAGCAGCCCCGGACCGGTGCCCGACCAGGCAGAGGGAACGCGGGCCGGGTCCGGTGCGCGCAGTCACTGGCATTGCGGGTAGACCGTGCCCTCGGCGGGGCGTTCCCGCACAGCGGGGTGCTGGCCGTCCGACGCGAGGACCGAACTCGCATACGCAGGGGCACGGTTCGGGGCTGAGCCACCGATACGGCGAGCGAGAGCCGGAGGCCGGCCATTCGCGCGCGACGGGTGGCCTTGGCCGAACGGCCTCCGTAGGGCCACGCTGCTCAGCAGGCCGCCGACATGGCAGGAACGCCGCCCGAACTCTCGTGCGGGAGGGCATGGGTTCGAGGCGGCACGAGCCGAGGTGGTCTGACGGCGGCCCGCTGCACCTGGCGGATCGAGCCCCGGCGGGTCAACACGACCGGACGGCCCGCCGGAAGCCAACCGGCGGGAAGTCCCGCCGTGACGCGGCCCATCCTGAGTCGTTGAACGGACTGTTTACTTCCAGACGGGCACCTACAAAAAGGTCCCCCACCCCCCGCGCCCGCTCTCGGGAGTCGACGGCGCGCGGACTACCAAGACGGCAGACTATGTTCGCGCGGCAGCGTGGTCGTTGACCGAACCCCCCACCCACCGAGCCACCCAACAGCGGACCATCACCGTCCCCGTCAGTCGCCCGATGATCGGCCACGTTCGAGACGGGCGACATGCCGGGGCAGGCCGGCGAAGCCGGTGCGCGCTACGCACGCCCCCAGCGGCCAACCGGCCCTCGAACAAGCCGCAGTCCCTGCGCCCGGAGGGCACGCACCGCACTCCCGACCACCCTGGCGGCAACAAACCCCACCTCCCGGAAGCCGCGCCCCCCTTCCCAGCCAGCCTCCTGCCGGTATTCGTTACGCCCGCACCCGGCCGACCCACCCGCCATCTAGGCCCGGCGTCGTGGTCCGCGCCAGAGCCCCAACCCTTCACAACGAGTCTCGTCGAGGGACGGCGACCAGTCGGGCTGCCCCGCACCGGCCACCGGCCCGCAGACAAACCCCGCACCCAACCACCACCACCCGCACAGCCACCCGGCCACCCGACCACCCCGCCGGCAAGGCCGCCCGCGGCCGACGCCGCACCCACCACCGCCACACGCCGGCCCCGCCGGCCCCGCCGGCCACGGCCGACGCCGCACCCCCCGCGCACCCCCGGAGGGACTGGTCAGACGGCGGAGCGTTCCCGCCACAGCGTCAACACCGACGCGTCGCCCGTCGCCCGGAGTGGGGGCGCCTCCCAGGGGAGGCGCCCCCACAGCGCCGCGTACAGGTCGGCCGCCGGGCCGCTGACGCGGCAGTCGAAGCGTTCGGCCGGCCCCCGCCGGGTGCGCGGCGGGTCCTCGGTGAGGTGCACCGTCCACTCCGGCCCCTCGTCGGCCCGCACGGAGAACACGCGCGGCGCCGCGCTGCGGACCCGCGAGCGGGTCCTGGCGTGGAAGCCGGTGAGGAACTCGTCGATCCCGTCCAGCGCGAGCGCGGCCGGCGTGGGCGACGGCGTGCGGCCGGCGGCGAGTTGGGCGTCCATCAGGTGCACGGTGGTCTCGTGCGCCTGCCGACGGGCCCAGAACGCACGGCCGTTGGGCGATCCGGGCAGGAACGTGAAGCAGCCGGTGGTCTCGTCCGCCGCGCGCAGCGTCGCCAGCAGGGCGGCCAGGCCCTCGGCGAACCAGTCGGCCAACTCCCCTTCGGACGGCCGTTCTTCGGGTGGTGGCACGCGCTCGGTCAGCCGCTCGCGCACGAAGCGTTCGGCCCAGCGGTGCACGTTCCCCAGGTGCCTGGTGAGGTCGTCGAGCCGCCAGCCGGGGCAGCTCGGGACCTCGGCCCGCCAGTCGGTGGCCTCGGCGGCCGAGAGGTAGGCGCGGCCGGCGAGGTCGAGGGCGGCTATGTGTGCTCCGGTCTCCATGGGGCAACGATCGCAGAGCGTCGGCCGTCGGCGCCCCGGCGCGCGACCCGCGCACGCGGGGGCGTCCCCCTACGTGACCGCGCCCCCCTTGAGCACCGATACTGCGGGGGCGAGCGCGGCGGGCGGCCGTTCGTCGCGCGTCGGACGCGGCAGGACGCGTCGGGGCGGGGTCACCCGCACGCATCGCACGCATGGCACGCGTCGCACGAGGAGGCACCGATGAAGTTGCTGATCAACGGGGCGGAGCGGGTGGTCGCCGACGCGCTGCGCGGCATGGCGGCGGCGCACCCGGAGTTGCGGGTGGACGTGGCACGGCGGCTGGTGGTGCGCCGGGACGCGCCGGTGGCCGGCAAGGTGGGCCTGATCTCCGGGGGCGGCTCCGGCCACGAGCCGCTGCACGCCGGCTTCGTCGGCCCGGGGATGCTGGACGCGGCGTGCGCCGGTGAGGTGTTCACCAGCCCGGTGCCGGACCAGATGACGCGCGCCGCCTCCGAGGTGCACGGCGGCGCCGGGGTGCTGTTGATCGTCAAGAACTACACGGGCGACGTGTTGAACTTCGACATGGCGGCCGAGCTGGTCGAGGAGGACGGCATCGAGGTGACCAAGGTGGTGGTCCAGGACGACGTGGCCGTCACCGACAGCACCTTCACCGCCGGCCGGCGGGGCACCGGCGGGACGCTCTTCGTGGAGAAGCTGGCCGGCGCCGCCGCCGAGGAGGGCGCGCCGCTGGCCAGGGTCGCCGAGATCGCCCGCCGGGCGGCGGACGCCTCGCGCAGCTTCGGGGTGGCGCTGCACGGGCCGACGACGCCGGCCAAGGGCAGCCCGACGTTCGACCTGCCGCCGGACGAGCTGGAGCTCGGCATCGGCATCCACGGCGAGCCGGGCCGGGAGCGGCGGGCGATGCTCAGCGCGGCGGAGATCGCCGACGTCTGCGTGGAGGCGCTGCTGGCCGACTACCCGACCTCGCCGCCCGGGCCGCTGATCTGCCTGACCAACGGGATGGGCGGCACGCCGCTGCTGGAGCTGTACGGCTTCCACGCCGAGGTGGTCAGGGCGCTGGACGAGCGCGGGGTGACCCTGGCGCGTAGCCTCGTCGGCAACTATGTGACCTCGCTGGACATGGCCGGCTGCTCGGTGTCGCTGTGCGAGGTGGACGACGAGCTGCTGCGGCTGTGGGACGCCCCGGTGTCCACGCCGGGGCTGCGTTGGGGTCACTGAGAGGAGCCGGGAGTGGCAGGGCAGACGGCGGAGCGTGACGCCGCTTTCATCGTGGAGTGGCTCCGGGCGTCGACGGAGGCGGTGCGCGCCGAGGCCGACCGGCTGACGGAGCTGGACTCGGCGATCGGCGACGCGGACCACGGGACCAACATGCGCCGGGGTTTCACGGCCGTGATGACGACGCTGGAGGCGGAGGAGCAGGCGACGCCGGGCGGGGTGCTGCTGGTGGCGGGGCGGACGTTGGTCTCGACGGTGGGCGGCGCCTCGGGGCCGCTCTTCGGCACGCTGCTGCGGCGCTCGGGGAAGGCGTTGGGCGAGGCGGAGCGGGTGAGCGACGGCGACCTGCGGGACGCGCTGGAGACCGGCGTGGCGGCGGTGGGCCAGCTGGGCGGCGCGGCGCTGGGCGACAAGACGATGCTGGACGCGCTGCTGCCGGCGGTGGCCGAGCTGCCGGACTACGCGGCGGCGGCCCGCGCCGCCGAGCAGGGGTCGAAGGCGACGATCCCGCTGCGGGCGCACAAGGGCCGGGCCAGCTATCTGGGCGAGCGCAGCGTCGGGCACGAGGACCCGGGCGCCGCCTCGGCGGCGCTGCTGCTCGGGGCGCTCTTCCAGGTGGCGCGGTGACGGGCCCGGCGGAGGGCGGCGGCAACGCGCCCGGGGGCGCCCCGGAGCCCATGGTGGGCGTGGTGCTGGTGTCGCACAGCCACGAGGTGGCCAGTTCGGTGGCGACGCTGGCGTCGGGGCTGGCCGGCAAGGGGCATCTGGCGCCGGTGGTGCCGGCGGGCGGCACCCCGGACGGCGGGGTCGGCACCAGTTCCGAGCTGATCACCGAGGCGGCGTGGCGCGCCGACCAGGGCGTCGGGGTGGCGATCCTGGTGGACCTCGGCAGCGCGGTGCTGACGGTCAGGGCGCTGCTGGCGGAGGGCGACGTGCTGCCGCCCGCCGCGCGGCTGGTGGACGCGCCGCTGCTGGAGGGCGCGGTGGCCGCGGTGCTCACCGCGTCGACCGGGGCCGACCTGGACGCGGTGGAGGCGGCCGCTTCCGACGCCTGGGACTACCGCAAGGTCTGAGCGGCGGGCTGGGCGAACCAGGTGGGTTCGTCGGCGCCGGCCAGCCGGATGCGTTCCAGCGCGTGCTCGGACAGCGGCGGCAGCGCGTCCAGGGTGAACCAGCCGACCTCGGCCGACTCGTCGTCGTTGACCCGGGCCTCGCCGCCGACCGCGCGGCAGGCGAGGCTGATGTCGAGGAACTGGCAGACGTCGCCGTTGGGGTAGCGGATCGGGTCGGTGGCCTCGACGGCGAGCACCCGTTCGACGACGCAGTGGACGGCGGTCTCCTCCTCGACCTCGCGGACGGCGGTCTCGGCCGGCTCCTCGCCCGGCTCGGGAATCCCGCCGATCAGCGTCCACCGCCCGTCGTCGGCCCTGCGGACCAGGAGGACGCGGCCGTCCTCGTCGAGGACGACGCTGGTCACGCCGGGCAGGAAGAGCGGCCGGTGGCCGATGGTGGCGCGCAGTTCGCGGATGAAGTCGGGCGTGGCCATGGTGCGAAACCTCGGGTTGTTCAGCGGAGTTCGGGCGCGGGCGCGGCGGTCAGCAGCGAGCGGCCCTGGGCGTAGCGGCGGGCGGCGTCCGGCAGCGGGACGCGGCGGCCGTTGGCCAGCACGGTGAGGGTGCCGGTCGGTGGGGCGCTGGGCGCGGGCTGGGCGCCGATCCGGCGCAGCGCCTGGGCGGCGACGGCGGCGGCCGAGCCGTGCAGGGTGACCCGCCGGCCGGTGAGGGCGGTCAGCTCGCGGCCGATCTCGTCGGCGACCAGCTCGTAGTGGGTGCAGCCCAGCACGACGGTGGTGGTGTCGGGCGGGGTCAGCTCGGTGGCGGCCTTGATGGCGGCGCTGACGGCGGCCGCGTCGGCGGCCTCGACCGCGCCGGCCAGGCCGTGGCAGGGCACCTCGGTGGCGGGCGCGCCGTCGGCGAACTCGGCGAGCAGGCCGCGCTGGTAGGCGCTGCCGGTGGTGGCCGGGGTGGCCCAGACGGCGAACGGGCCGCCGGCGGCAGCGGCCGGCTTGATGGCGGGGACGGTGCCGATGACGGGGAGCGCCGGCTCCAGCTCGGCGCGCAGCGCCGGGAGGGCGTGCACGCTCGCGGTGTTGCAGGCCACGATGAGGGCGTCGGGTCGCTCGGCGACGGCGGAGCGCGCGCACGCGAGCGCGCGCTCGGTGATCCGTGCCGGGTCGAGCGGGCCCCAGGGCATGTGCGCCGGGTCCCCGGAGAGCACCAGGTGCGCGTCGGGCCGCAGCCGCCGTGTCTCGGCGGCCGCGGCCAGCAGGCCGATGCCCGAGTCCAGGAGTGCGATTCTCACGAAGCCCCAGCCTACGCGGGGTTCGAGAGGGACTCGGGCACCGCCTTGGCGGTCACTTGCGGCCCGGGGTCCACTGCATTCCGAAGCCGTAGGCGTGGTCCACGGTGCGCTGGGGGCTGACGCCCCGGTCGGGAACGAGGTAGCGGGCCTCGCGGTTGACGACCAGCCCGCCGTTCTGGTTGGTGAGGGTGGCCAGGACGCAGACCGGGGACGGCACGTTGCACTCGTCGAGGAAGAACTCGATGGGGCCGCCGCGCTCCGGGGTCAGGGTGACGGTGGCGGCGAGGTCCTGGAAGCTGGTGGCGCCGGCGTAGATGGTCACGAAGATGACCACCCGCTTCAGCTCCTTGGCGTGGTCGAGGTTGACCGTGAGGTTCTCGCCCTGGGCGCGGGCGCCGGTGCGGTCGTCGCCGTCGAGGTGCATGTAGGGCGGCTGGTGGAGCGAGCCGAAGGCGTTCCCCAGGGCCTGGATGACGCCCTTGCGGCCGTCGGTCAGCTCGAACAGGGCGCACAGGTCGAGGTCGAGCCCGCCGCCCATGGCCTTGGCGATGCGGTCCTTCCAGCTGGTCTGCTTGGGCGCGTTGCGCTGCTGCCAGTTGAGGTTGATCAGCATCTGGCCGCCGGTGGCGCCCTGCTTGGCCAGGGAGATCGCCGGGGCGTCCTTGGTGAGGGTGATCTTGCTCAGCCGGATCGGGGAGCCGCCGCCCTGGGTCGGCGTCGGGCTCGGGCTCGGGGGCGCGGCGGCCGGCGCGGCCGGTGCCACGGGGGTGGGCGGGGCCGGCGGCGGGGTGGGCGCTGCGGCCGGTGCGGGCGCCGGGGCGGCGGCGGGCGTGGGCTCGTCGTCCACGCTGATGCCGAAGTCGGTGGCCAGGCCGGCGAGTCCGGTGGCGTAGCCCTGGCCGACGGCGCGGAACTTCCAGGCGCCCTGGCGGCGGTACAGCTCGCCGATCACGAACGCGGTCTCGCTGCTGGCGTCCTCGCTGTCGAAGCGGGCGATCTCGGCGCCGCTGTCGGCGTCGAGCACCCGGACGTGCAGCCCGGGGACCTGGCCGAAGGTGCCGCCGTCGGCGGAGGCCGCGAGCACCACCTTGTCGATCTCGGCCTCCACGTCGGCGAGGTCGACGGCCAGCCGGTCGACGACCGCGCCGCCGTCGGGCTGCTTGCCGTCGTATCGCACCGAACCGGACGCGTGGCGCGGCTGGTTGTAGAAGACGAAGTCCGCGTCGGAGCGGACCCGGCCGTCCTTCAGCAGGAGCGCGGAGGCGTCCACGTCCGGTGTGCCGGCCGACGTGTTCCAGCCGATCTCGACGCGGACGGCCCGCGCGGGCACCGGGACATTAGAGCCTTTGAGCATCGTGCGTTCCTCCGTCGGGTGGGGCCTGGACCTGTCCTGGACCTGTTCGTATACCCCTGTTCGCGCTGGGAACGACTCACTATGCCATCCGGTTCCCGGGCGGCCGGGACACACCCGTGAAACAACCTCACGAGGCCACCCATCGGCGTTTTATCCGTAATTCCCGGAATTGCCCGCTCGGCGGCCTGGCCGACGGCGCAAATGAGCCGCTAATCGGTCTCCCCAACGACCCGATGGTGGGCTTAACTTATGGAGCATGACCCTCCCGCGCCCCTACGGTGGTGGCTACTCCTCCTCCGCCTTCCCCGACACCCCCATCTACGACAGGCTGGTGGCCGAGCGGGGAACCCCGCAGATCGCCCCCATCCGGGTGCCGGCCGCGTATGACTCGCTGGGGTACCAACACCCCGCCCCCCAGCCGTCGTTGCCCGCGTTGCCGGCCCTGCCGTCGGCCGCCTCGACGCCGCCCCCGCAGCACGGCGGCGGCTACCAGGGCTACCAGCCCACCCCGGTCAGGCAGCCGCTCGCCGCGCCGGCGCCCGCGCCCGGCGGCTACCAGGGCACCGGCGGCGGGTACATCCCGCAGCAGACCGCCGGCGGCCGCCCCTACCCCGGCGCCGGGGCGCCGCACGCCGGCCCGCCGCAGCAGCCCAGGCCGGCGGCCCCGCAGCAGGCGCGCCCCGCCGCGCCCCAGCCGATGCGCCCGGCCCCGCAGCCGATGCGCCCGGCCGCGCCGCGCCCCGGCGGCTACCCCGCCGCGCCCGCGCCGTACCCGCAGGCCCAGCAGGCCCCGGCCCCCGCGCCCGGCTACTGGTCGGAACAGGGGGCCTGAGGAAGCGAAGGGCTCAGGGGTCTCGCGGCGCCACCCGGCGAAGGGCCGGGGTCACAGCTCGACGTCCTCCAGCACCCCGAGGGCGTCGGGCACCAGCACGGCCACGGAGTGGTAGGCGCTGACGAGATAGGAGAGCACGGCGCGCTCGTCGATGCCCGCGAAGCGCACGTTGAGGCCGGGAGCGTGTTCGTCGGGGAGGGCGGCCGGGCGCAGGCCGACCACTCCCTGGCGTTCGGCGCCGGTGCGCAGCGCGAGCACGGAGCTGGTGTTGGCCCGTGAGACCGGGATCTTGTCGCAGGGCAGCAGGGGGATGCCACGCCAGGCGTGGACGGGGGTCCCCTCGAACTCGACGGTCGGCGGGTAGAGTCCGCGCGCCGTGCAGGCCCGTCCGATGGCCGCGATGGCGCGCGGATGGGCCAGCAGCAGCCGGGTGTCCCGGCGGCGGGTGACGAGCTCGTCGAGGTCGTCCGGGGTCGGCGGCCCGGTGCGGGTGTACACGCGTTGGCGCGGATCGACGTTGTGGAGCAGGCCGAACTCCCGGTTGTTGACCAGCTCGTGCTCCTGCCGCTCGCGCAACGCGTCCACGGTGAGGCGGAGTTGCTCCTGGAACTGGTCCATGGGCTCGCCGTGCAGGTCGACGACCCGGGTGTGGACCCGCAGCACGGTCTGGGCGACGCTCAACGCGTACTCGCGCGGCGCCGGTTCGTAGGCGACGAAGGTGCCGGGCAGCGTCGGCTCGCCGGTGTGGCCGGCGGCGATGGCGATGTCGGCCTCGCCGCGCCGGTTGCGCGCGGGCACCCGGCGTTCGGCGGCGCGCGCCAGCTGGGCGGCGAGCGCCGGGGTGCGCTCGGCGAGTTCGGCGACGGCGGCCAGCGGCAGCGCCAGCACGGTGGTGCGGGTCGCGGCGCGCAGGGTGTGCGGCCAGCGGCCGGGGTCGCCGACGAGCGCCTGGGCGCCGGCGAACGCGCCCCCGGCGAGGGTGGCCAGCTCGACCGGTCCTTCGTAGGCGCCGGGCACCGAGCGGCGGACCTTGCCGTGCGCGATCAGCAGCACCTCGGTGACGGGCGCGCCGGCCTCGGCGATGGTCTCCCCCGCGCGGTGTTCGCGCGGCCGGCAGAGGTCGGCGAGGGCCTCCAGCGTGACCGCGTCGTCCAGGCCGGCCAGCGGCGGGAGTTCGCGCAGCTCGGCGGGGATGACCCGGAGGTCGGCGCCGGTGGCGTGGAACTCGACGCGGCCGTCGCCGAGGGTGTGGGTCAGCCGGCGGTTGACCCGGAAGGTGCCGCCGGGGAGCCCGGTCCACGGCAGGGCGCGCAGCAGCCAGCGGGGTGTGGTGGCCTGGCTCTGCGGCGGGGTCTTGAGAGTGCTGGCGAGTTGGGCGGCGGCGTCGGTGGCGAGCGCGGTGCGGGCCTGGGCGGCCGCGTCGGCGGCTTCGTCGAGCGCTGCGGGGCTGGGGGCGTTCACTCGGGGCCTTTCGGTGGCGGGCCGCCGCCGCGCGGCGGAGGTGGCGCGGCGGCGGCGGTCTGGCCGGGGGAACGGACGCCCCGGAACGGAAACGCGGACGGGCAACGGGCGCGGTCGCCCGGAGAAACGGCGAACGGGAGAACAGGCGTGGGAAGACGGGCGCGGGAAACGTTTTTCCCTCACCGCCCCCGGAATGCGAACTCCCGTTCCCCGCACAGGGGTTCCCGTTTCTCCGCGTCAGGGTGGCGGGCTCAGTGGCCGATCTCGACGTCCTGGAGAACGCCCAGCGCGTCGGGCACCAGCACGGCCACGGAATAGTAGGCGCTCACCAGATAGGAAATGATCGCCTGTTCGCTGATGCCCATGAAGCGAACGGAGAGGCTGGGCTGGTACTCGTCGGGAATTCCGGTGCGGTGCAGCCCCACCACGCCCTGGCGCTCCGCGCCGGTGCGCAGCGCGAGGACCGAGCTGGTGCCGGCCGGGCTGATCGGGATCTTGTCGCAGGGCAGCAGCGGCACCCCGCGCCAGGCCGGCACGGAGTGGCCGGCGAACTCGGCCGGCGCCGGGTAGACGCCCCTGGCGTTGCACTCCCGGCCGAACGCGGCGATGGCGCGCGGGTGGGCCAGCAGGACGCTGGGCTCCTTCCAGACGGCGGCCAGCAGGTCGTCGAGGTCGTCGGGGGTGGGCGGCCCGGTGCGGGTGTGCAGCCGCTGCCGTGGGTCGGCGTTGTGGAGCAGGCCGAACTCCCGGTTGTTGACCAGCTCGTGCTCCTGCCGCTCGCGCAACGCCTCAATGGTCAGGCGGAGTTGCTCCTCGACCTGGTTCATCGGCTCGTTGTAGAGGTCGGCCACCCGGGAGTGCACCCGCAGCACGGTCTGGGCGACGCTCAACTCGTACTCGCGCGGAGCCAGTTCGTAGTCGACGAAGGTGCCGGGCAGCGCCGGCTCGCCGACGTGGCCCGAGGCCAGCGCGATCTCGGACTCGCCGTTGGCGTTGCGCTGCCCGGGGATGCGGGTGCGGGCGGCGGCCAGGTGGGCGGCCAGCGCCTCGGAGCCTTCGGCGATCCGCTCCACGTCGGCCCGCGCGAGGGTCAGCACGGTGCCGCTGGTCAGAGCGGTGAGGCCGTGCTCGAACGCGCCGGGCTCGGCCTCGGTGAGGGCCTCGGCGGCGAAGAAGTCGCCGTCGGCCAGCACGTCGAACTCGGTCTCGTTGTCGTAGGCGCCGCGCCCGCGCCGGCTGAGCTTGCCGTGCGCGATCAGCACCACGCGGTCGGCGGGGTCGCCGGCGCGCACCAGCACCTCGCCGGGCACGAAGTCCCGCTGCGCGCACGCCTCGGCGAGGGCCTGGAGCGTCGGCTGGTCGTCGAAGCCGGCCAGGCCCGGGAGTTCGGTCAGCTCGGCGGGGATGACGGAGATCTCCGCGCCGGTGGAGTAGAACTCGACGCGCCCGTTGCCCACGGTGTGGCTCAGCCGGCGGTTGACCCGGAAGGTGCCGCCGGAGACCTGCACCCAGGGCAGCACCTTCAGCAGCCAACGCGAGCTGATCGCCTGCATCTGCGGCGGCGTCTTGGTGGTGGTCGCCAACTGGCGGGCCGCCGCGGTGTCCAGGCTGAGCCGGGGCGCTGCCGCCCCGCCGTTCTCGGCCGGATTGTCGGGCGTCGGTTCGAGCGAACCCTCAACGGAAGTGGTCATGCGAGAAAGTGCCCCATCTGCGGATGTCCGGCGGCCAGTGAGAGACCCTGGGATAAGGCCCTGGAACCAGGGCCGGCCAAGAAACTAAGGGCTTTTCCCGAGCCGCCGCAATCACTCAAAAGTGGCGCCAACTCCCGGATTTCCAAGGGGAATTACTGGGTAGCCCACCGGGATCAGCCGGCTTCGGGCGGGCGGCCGTGTCGACGGCGGGACCGGTGGCGGGCCCGCCGCCTACCAGGCACCTACCAGGCACTAGGGTGGGGGCGCTCGGGCGCGAAGATCGCGCGCCGGGGCACGCGCGCCCACGCGCGCGGCCCACGTTCGTTCCGAACCCCCACCGTGAGCGCTCGCGGTGGAACGCGGTCCGCGTCCGGCCGGTGCGCGGCGCGCTACGGTGGAGCGGCCGGAGGCGCGCGGTGAGGTGTGGTTCGACCTCGCATCCTGGGTGGCACTTCGCACAGGTCGGCGCGGGTTCGACACAGGTTGGCGCAAGGTTGGCACGAGGTTGGGGCACAACAGTCCATGGCTAGAGGCTCGGTCCAGGTGACGCACACCGGAACTGCACGCTGGCGGCGGCGGACGGCCGTCTACGGCACGGTGGCCGAGGCCCTGGCGGCCGCCGCCGACGGCGACGTGCTGCTGCTGGCGCCCGGCACCTACCGGGAGAACCTGGTGGTCGAGCAGGCCGTGACGATACGCGGCCCGCACGACGAGCGGGACGGCCCGGCCCGGATCGCCCCCGTCGAGGGCGTTCCGCTGACGGTGCGCGGCTCCGCCACGGTGCGGGAGTTGCTGATCGAGGGCCAGGACACCACCGCGCCCGCCGTGCTGTTGGAGAGCGGCACCCCCGAGCTGACGGGCCTGCGGGTGCGGACCGCCTCGGCCGCCGGCGTCGAGGTGCGGTCCGGCGCCCGGCCGACCGTGCGGGACTGCGCGATCGCCAACGCGACGGGCGTCGGGATCAACGTCAGCGACCAGGGCGGCGGGCTGTTCGAGGACTGCCGGATCACCGAGACGGGCCGCGCCGGGATCGCGGTGACCGGCCCGGCCCACCCGCGCCTGGAGCGCTGCCGGGTGGAACGCGCCTCGGGCGCCGGCCTGACGGTCACCGGCGACGGCAGCGCGGTGGACGCGCTCGGCTGCGTCTTCGACCAGATCAAGGGCGTCGGGGTGCGGCTGGCCGAGCGGGCGACCGCCCATCTGACGGAGTGCCAGGTCTCGGGCACCACGGGCGACGGGGTGACCCTGGAGACCGACGCCGTACTCACCCTGGCCGACAGCCGGTTGACGGACATCCCGGAGAACGCCCTCGACCTGCGGTCCCGTTCGGTGCTGACGCTGATGCGCACCAGGGTCACCCGGTTCGGGCGCAACGGCGTCTCGGCGTGGGACCCGGGCACCCACGCGGACGTGCACGACTGCGAGATAGCCGAGTCCACCGGCGACTATCCGGCGGTGTGGGTGAGCGACGCGGCCACCGTGGTGCTGGAGTCCTGCGTGGTGCGCGAGGTGCCGGACGCGCTGTTCGTGCTCGACGCCGGCTCGCGCGCCGACGTGGTGGACAGCACCCTCACCGAGGTGCGCGGCTCGGCGGTCTCGGTGAGCGACGGCGCCACCGCGCGGCTCGACGCCTGCCGGGTCTCCGGCGCCGGCACCGGCGCCTGGTTCCGGGACGCGGGCAGCGGCGGCTCGGTCACCGGCTGCGTCATCGAACGCAGCAGGACCGGGCTGATCGTCACCAAGGGCGCCGACCCGACGGTCTCCGAGACCGACGTGCTCTCGCCGTCCGAGGCCGGGGTGTATGTCTCGGCGGGCGGCCGGGGCCGGTTCAGCCGCTGCCGGGTCACCGACTCCGGCGGCTACGGCTTCCATGTGATCGACGGCTGCCGCAGCGAGTTGACCCGTTGCCGCACCGAGCGCTGTGCCAGGGGCGGGTTCGTCTTCACCGAGGAGGGCCCCGAGGTGACCGACTGCCACAGCGACGAGGCCGTGCCGCCCGGCGCCCAGCCGCCGCCGGCCCGCGTCACCGAGCCGACGACGGTGGCCCCCGTTCTCGCGGAGCCGACCCCGGCCGCGCCGAAGACGCCCGCGCCGGCCGCGCCGCCGGCCGCCGAGGAGCCGGCTCAACACCGGCCGTCCGAGGCGGTGTTGGCCGAGCTGGACGCCCTGGTCGGCCTGGAGTCCGTCAAGCGGGAGGTCCGGGCCCTGATCGACATGATCGAGGTGGGCCGCCGCCGGCAGGCCGCCGGCCTCAAGGCCGCCTCGGTCCGCCGCCACCTGGTCTTCACCGGCTCCCCCGGCACCGGCAAGACGACGGTGGCCCGGCTCTACGGCGAGATCCTCGCCGCGCTGGGGGTGCTGAAGCGCGGCCACCTGGTGGAGGTCTCCCGCGTCGACCTGGTCGGCGAACACATCGGCTCGACCGCGATCCGCACCCAGGAGGTCTTCGAACGGGCCAGGGGCGGCGTGCTGTTCATCGACGAGGCGTACGCGCTCTCCCCCGAGGACGGCGGCCGGGACTTCGGCCGGGAGGCCATCGACACGCTGGTGAAGCTGATGGAGGACCACCGCGAGTCGGTGGTGGTCATCGTCGCCGGCTACACCGAGGAGATGGCCCGCTTCCTGGCCACCAACCCGGGCGTCGCCTCCCGCTTCTCCCGCACGATCGCCTTCGGCGACTACTCCCCCGAGGAACTCCTCGACATCGTGCGCCAGCAGGCCGGCGAGCACGAGTACGACCTCGCCGATGGCACCGAGGACGCGCTGCTGAAGCACTTCACGGCGATGGACCGGGGCGCGAACTTCGGCAACGGCCGCACCGCGCGGCAGACGTTCGAGTCCATGGTGGAACGCCACGCGGGCCGCGTGGCCCGCCTGCCGGAACCCAGCACGGCCGAGCTGACGCTCCTCCACCCCGAGGACCTGCCGGCCCTGCCCTGACCTCCCCTTCCGGACGGGCACCGTGGCGGCCCGACGGCGGCCGGCCCGACCACCCCGACACCCGCACCGCGCGCCGGACCCACGCCGACATCGCCTCCTGGTGATCAACCGCCTCCCTCAGCCCCGGGCGCCGACTCGACCCCCCGCGCGGGCAGCGCGGACGGGCCCTGCGTGGGCAGCCGCGTGGCCGGCTCCGGCGCCAACCGGCGCATCAGCGCGGCGCGTTCCTCCGTGAAGGCGGGGTCCGCCGCGTAGTCGCCGTGGCCGAGGATCGGCTCGGGCAGCGGGGAGCGCAGGTTGCGGCCGTAGTGCAGCGGGTCGGCCAACGCCGGCCGGTCCACCGGCGGTTGGTCGCCCTCCGCGACCCGCACCGGGCCGCCGATGGGGTCGGTGTGCCGCCACAGGTTCCGCCAGCACCGCAGGTCCCGGTGGAGCGCGCGCAGCGCGCCCGGGCCGAAGTACGCGGGGAACCACCGCCCGTAGAGCCGCTCCAGCGGCGAGCCGTGGGTCAGCAGCGCGATCCGGCTGCGGGTCGCGGTGTCCAACTGCCACACGGCGGCCGCCGCCAGCACGCTGCCCTGCGAGTGGCCCGAGATCACCAGCCGCCCGCCGGTCGCGTCGATCCAGGTGCCCATCCGCCAGGACAGGTCGGGCACCGCGCGCTCCGCGTAGCAGGGCGGGGCGAACGGGTGCGCCGCCCTGGGCCAGAACGTTCCGACGTCCCACAGGATGCCGACGGTGCGGCGGGCGCCGGCGTCCCGGTAGGCGCGGCGGCCGAGCGCCAGCAGCAGTATCACGCCGAGGCCCATCAGCCAGGAGCCCAGCGCCTGGCAGGCGTCGGCGACGACCTGGAGCGGCACCGGCCCGCCGTCGGCGGCCTGCGAGGGCGTCTCGCGGGTGAGGGTGCCGGCCACCGTGCCCAGCCCCAGCAGCAGGCTGACGCCGGCGATCCAGCCGACCAACGCGGGGGCCGACTCGGTGAGTTCGGCGCGCGCGACGGCCGAGGCGATGCGGCGGCTGCGGTCGGCGTCCGGCGCGCAGGACTCCTCCGGGTACCGTTCCCTGACGGTGGGCGCCAGTTCCCGGCGCCTGCGCAGCACCCGGCCCACGCCGACCAGCGCCAGCACGAGCAGCACCAGCAGCAGCGGTGGGATGGCCGCCGCCTCCCAGCTGAGCATCACCGGCGGGCCGGCGATCCGCGCCTCCGGGTCGCCCGGCACCGCCGATGGGTCGAGCCAGTCCGCTATCCGCTGCGTCACTCCCCCGGTGAACACCCCGCCCAACGCGCAGGCCAGCAGCGCCACGGCGGCCCCGCCGAGCCCGGCGAGCGCGCCCCGTTCCCCGTCCCGCGCCTGGCGGTGCAGCCGGAACGCGGCCCAGGCCAGCGCGACCACCAGCACGCCCTGGGCGACCACCAGCGCCGGGAACACCTCGCTGCCGGCGGGGAGTCGGCCGGCGCTGGACCAGCCGGGCCGGTTCCACGCGGTGTGCGCCAGCACCAGCACCAGCAGCGCCATCGCGCCCCACGGCAGGGCGCGGGCGGCCGGCGGCTCGGGCCGCTCGTCCGGCTCGTCCTCGCTGCGGCCGTGCCGGATCTGCCCGACCAGCAGCACCAGCCAGCCGGCGAGGGTGAACGCGGTCAGCAGCAGTCCGGTGGACGCCATCACCGGGTCGCCGTCCGGGCCCCGGTCGTGGGCGCCGGTGGCGAAGAGCAGCGCGCTGGCGACCGTGAACAGCCCGGCGGCGGTGTGCCCGGCGCGCAGCCGGGCGACCAGCACCCGGCCGTACCAGAAGCCGGGTAGGCTCAACGCCGCGTCCTCCCCGTCGGTGCGGGGCCGCACCGGCGGCGACGCCGACTCGTAGGCGCTCCAGGTGCGGTGCGAGAGCCACCACAGCAGACACAGCAGCGCGACCGGCAGCAGGGCGCCGACCAGCAGCCGCCGGCCCGGCTGGCCCCACCACGGGTGGGTCGCCCACGGCTCGATCCACGAGGCGCCGCGCGCGCAGGACTCCGCGCCGCCGCACTGCCAGGCGACCAGGTCGAGGGAGACGGCGCAGGCACCTGCGGTCAGCAGGACGGTGAGGGAGAGCGCGGTCAGCCGCACCAGCAGGTCGTAGCGGCGGTTGGCGCGGGCACCGGTGCGGCCCGAAGGGCGCATCCAGTGCGCGACGTTGACGATCATGAACGGGAGCAGGAGCAGCCACAGCGCGCGGGCGCCGTTCCCCGAGGTGAGGTTGGACCAGGAGTACGCCTCGCGCACCGGGCGGGCGTCGTCCCAGGGCCGGTCCACGAGGTCGTCGGTCCTGCGGTGCACGCTGGCGGTGGCGTCGCCGGTGATCCGGGTGGTGCGGGCGTCCTCCAGCATCTCCTGGGGAGTCGCGCCGCCGACGCCGTGCACCAGTAACTCCATGGCGGGCGCGCGCTGTCCGGGCCCGGTCCCCGTTCCCGTCGCCGGCCCCGCGCCCGTTCCCGCGTGCGTTCCCGTTCCCGTTGCCTGAGCGGCGCCCCGGCCCGTCTCCTGGCCCGGGTTCTGGCCCGAGTTCTGGCCCTCGCCCTGGCCCGGCGTCTCGTTCGGCGTCATCGCGTCCCCTGTCCGGCACGCTCCGTGCGCGCGCCTGCCTGTCAGGAACTCTCTCCCGCGAGGGCGTGGTGAACCGCCTCCGGAGGGTTGATGTCACCATGGCAGGATGGGCGCACCGAGGACGTGGGAGGTCCTGTGAGCGACAACCAGAACCTGCTGGCTGGCCAGCGGCGGGCGCTCATCCTGGACGAGGTGCGGCGCAGGGGCGGCATCCGGGTGAGCGAGCTGACGCGAATGCTTCAGGTCTCGGACATGACGGTGCGCCGTGACCTTGATGTGCTGGCCCGGCAGGGCGCGTTGGAGAAGGTGCACGGCGGCGCGGTACCGGTTCCGGAGCGGCGCACGCACGAGCCGGGATTCGAGGCGAAGTCCGCGCTGGAGCTGTCGGCCAAGAGCGCGATCGCGCGGGCGGCGGCGAGCCTGGCCAGCCCGGGCAGCGCGGTGGCGCTCTCCGGCGGCACGACGACCTTCGCGGTGGCGCACGAGCTGCTGGAGGTCCCGGAGTTGACGGTGGTGACCAACTCGGTGCGGGTGGCCGACGTCTTCCACCACGCGCGGCAGGCCGGCGAGTCGGGCCACAGCCACGACAGCGCCGACACCGCCCGCGTCGTCCTGACCGGCGGCGTGCGCACCCCGTCGGACTCCCTGGTCGGCCCGGTGGCGGACGCGGCGATCGCCTCGCTCCACTTCGACGTGCTGTTCCTTGGCGTGCACGGGATCTCGGTGGAGGCCGGGCTCTCCACGCCGAACCTCGCGGAGGCCGAGACCAACCGGCACTTCATCCGCTCCGCGCGGCGGGTGGTGGTGGTCGCCGACCACACCAAGTGGGGGACGACGGGGCTGAGTTCGTTCGCCTCCCTGGACGAGGTCGACACCTGGGTCACGGACTCCGGGCTGCCGGACTCGGACCGGGAGGAGATCGCCGAGCACCTGGCGGAGCTGGTGATCGCGGGCGGCGAGACGCCGGACCAGCGCCCGGCCTGACGGGCTGGGCCGGCCGGCGGGGGCCGGCCGGCGGGCCGGTCACCGGCCGTTGTCAGTGGCCGCTGCCACAATCGGCCGCGTGAACGACGACCGGGTGCACGAGGGGCGAGCGGGCGAGGGGCCGGTGCCGCGCGCCGACCGGGCCGACCGCGCGGAGGGCACTGACCGCGTGGCGCGCTGCGCGTTGGCGGAGTACCCGGACGGCTCGGTGCGGGTCTGCCCGCTGGACGCCTCCGGCCGCCCGGCCGGGGCGGTGCGGGCCGAGCCGGACGCGGCGACGGCGGTCGCGGCCCGGCCGTGGGTGACGCGCTGGGTGTGGCGTTCCACGGCCTCGGTCTATCCGGAGGTGCTGGCCGCCGGGCTGCGGGTGGAGCGGTGTTACGACGTGGAGGCGGCCGAGGCGCTGCTGTTGGGGCACGAGGGCGCCTGGGGCCGGCCGCGTTCGCTGGCGGCGGCGCTGGCCAGGCTGCGGCGGCTGCCCGAGCCGGCGGACCCGCCGCCGGGGGCGCCCGACGAACAGCCCTCGCTCTTCGAGGCGGCGCCCGTTCCGCTGCCGGGCGGCGAGGACCCGATGAACGCGCTGCTCGCGGTGTACGCGGCGCAGCTCGAACGCACCGGGCTGGCCCAACACCCGGCACGGATGCGGCTGTTGCTGGCCGCCGAGTCGGCGGGCACGCTGGTCGCCGTCGAGATGCGGGCCGCCGGGCTGCCCTGGCGGGCGGACGTGCACCGGCGGCTGCTGGACGAGTTGCTGGGCGAGCGCTACCCGGGCGGCGCCGAGCCCCGGCGGCTGGCCGAGCTGGCCGACGAGGTGTCGCGGGCGTTCGGCGAGAACGTCCGGGTGCGTCCCGACCTGCCGGCCGACGTGATCCGGGCGTTCGCGCGCGCCGGCGTGCGGATCTCCAGCACCCGGGCCTGGGAGCTGCGCGACGTCGACCACCCGGCGGTGGCGCCGCTGCTGGAGTACAAGCGGCTCTACCGGATCTGGACGGCGCACGGCTGGTCCTGGCTGCGGACCTGGGTGCGGGACGGCAGGTTCCGCACCGAGTACGTGGTCGGCGGCACGATGTCGGGACGCTGGACGACGCACGGCGGCGGCGCGCTCCAGATCCCGAAGGTGGTGCGCCGGGCGGTGGTGGCCGACCCCGGGTGGCGTCTTGTGGTGGCCGACGCCGACCAGTTGGAGCCCCGGGTGCTGGCGGCGATCTCCCGCGACCGGGGGCTGATGGCCGTCGCCTCCAGCGCCGAGGACCTGTACACCCGGCTCGCCGCCGGGCAGGGCGCGGGGTGGGACCGGGAGGCGGCGAAGCTGGCGTTGCTGGGCGCGATCTACGGGCAGACCTCGGGCGACGGGCTGCGTCATCTCGCCGACCTGCGGCGGCGGTTCCCGGCGGCGGTCGCCCATGTCGACGAGGCGGCGCTGGCGGGTGAACGCGGGGAGGCGGTCCGCACGTGGCTGGGCCGCACCAGCTCGGCGGCCGACGAGGACGCGCCGGGCGTCGGCGCGACGGCCCGGGCCAGGGGCCGCTTCACGCGGAACTTCGTGGTGCAGGGCTCGGCGTCCGAGTGGGCGCTGCTGATGCTGGCCGCGCTGCGCGCGCAACTGCGGGGCATGGCGGCCGAGTTGGTCTTCTTCCAACACGACGAGGTGCTGGTGCACTGCCCGGAGAACGAGGCGCCGGCGGTCACCTTGGCGGTGGCGGCCGCCTCCCGGGAGGCGGCCCGCCTGGCCTTCGGCGACATCCCGGTGCTCTTCCCGTTCACGACGGCGACGGTGGAGTGCTACGCCCACGCGAAGTAGCCTCCGGCTCGGTTCGGGGAACGCCGACGCCGCCGCAGCGAAGCTGCGGCGGCGCGGCGGGGGCGGCCTGCGGCCGGCGGGGGGTCCGGGTTGCCAACTGGCACCGGGGGCGCGGTGGCCTGCGGCCGGCTGCGAGTGGGGCGAGTTACCCGGCTGGCGCCGGAGGCACGGCGGCCTGCGGCCCGCCGGTCGGCCGGCAGCAATGACCCGGCCGGGGCCGGGGCCGATGGTCCGGCAGGGGCCAGGAAGCATGAGGGCCAGCAGCCAGGCGGGGCGGCCTGCGGCCATGCGGGGGGTGCGAGTTACCGGGCCGGGACCGGGCCCGAGGCCGGCGATCCGGCAGGGGCCAGGAAGCGTGACGGTCTGCGGCCGGCAGGGGACGCATGAGCGGGCTGGCGTCGGAGGCACGGCGCTGCGGCCCACCGCCAGGACCGAAGGTCCGGTCGGTGGCCTGCGGCCGACTGCGGGGTGCGAGTTGCCCGACCGGCGCCGGAGGCACGGTGGTCTTCGCGCCGCCTGTCGACCGAAGGTCACTGGTCGGCGGGGCGAGGCCCGATGGTCCGGCCAGGACCGGGAACGTGGCGGCCTGCGGCCGGCTGCGGGGGGCGGGTTGACCGGCTGGCGCCGGAGGCACCGTGGTCTGCGGCGGGATGAAGGCGAGTCGCCCGACCGCCGCCGGGGGCCCGATGGTTGGCGGGGCCGAGGCAGGTGGTCCCGCCTGGGCCGGGGAGCGTGGCACCTGCCGCCGGCCAGCGACGAACTGCCCGACTCCCGCCCGGGAGGCCGAGGGTGGGGAGCGTGTCGCCCTGCGGGCTGCCACCGGCGGAAGGTTCGGCTCGCGCCGGGGAACGTGGCCACCATCAGGGCCCAGCCCCGATGGCCGGCACACGCCGGGGGCGCGCGACGGCCTGCGGCCGAACTGCCGTAACCGCGCTCGGAATTGTGGAGGGCCAACTGTCCGGAGCCACGCCGGATGTGCGCGGGATCGGCGTGGCACGGCTCGCGCCCGGCTTACGGCCCAACACACGGGGCAGCGGCTGAAGAGCGGCGCCGGGCCGGGCTGGCAAACCCTCGGCGGCCGGACGCTGCCGAACTGACCCGACTCGTCCCGGGGTTGGGCAGCTTGCGAAGAACGCCGCGACCGGGACAGTTGCCTGGCCGCGTACCTCCCTGCGGCCCGTCGTTGACAGCCCGGTTCGCCCGGAGCGCGACTTCACGAAGATCCCAACGAGGCGTCCTGGTCGGCCGGGTGGACCGTGCGAGCCTGGGTGGTTGAACGATCTGTTCACTTCCAAACGGGCACCTATAAAAAAGGTCCCCCCACCCCCCGGCGCGCCCGCCTTCGGGAGTCGACGGCCCGCTGACTACCAAGACGGCAGGCGATGTTCGCGCGGCAGCGTGGTCGTTAACCGAACACCCCACCCACCGCCGGCTAACCAGAACAACCGCAACCGTCCCCACGAGACGCCCGACGATCGGTCACGTCCGAGACGGGCGACATGCCGGGGCAGGCCGGCGAAGCCGGTGCGCGCCACGCACGCCCCCAGCGGCCAACCGACCCTCGAACTCGGCGCGGTCCCTGCGCCCGGAGGGCACGGTCGCCATTCCCGACCACCCCTGGCGGCAACGAACTCCACCTCCCGGAAGCCGCGCCCCCCTTCCCAGCCAGCCTCCTGCCGGTATTCGTTACGCCCGCACCCGGCCGATCGTGCGCCATGTAGGCCAGGCGTCGTAGCCCGCGCCAGAACCCCAACCCCTCACAACGAGTCTCGTCGACCAACAAACGACCAGTCGGGCTGCCCCGCACCGGCCACCGGCCCGCAGACAAACCCCGCACCCACCCACCACCCGCACCGGCACCCGGCCCCGCCAAACCACCCCCGCCAAGCCGGCCCGGCCAGGACCAGGGCCCCGCGATGAGTTTCGGTCGCCGGTCCGGTCCACCCTTCCAGCCTCGGAATCCGGCACACGGCCAGGACCGAGGACCGGAACAACCGGAACAACCGGAACAACCACCAAGGAGAGGCGAGAACCATGGCAGCGACGGCGGAGAACGCGAACGTCTCCGGGCTCGGAGTGGTGATCGGCGGCACCGATCCGGTGCGGCTCATCGAGTGGTACCGGGCGGCGTTGGAACCGCTGGGCGCGCGCTGGGAGCGGCACATGCTGATGGTCGGACCCGGCGCCATCATCGGCTTCGACCAGCGGGACGACGTCGCCGAGCGGGCCGTCGAGCCGGGGCGGCAGTTGATCAACATCACCGTGCACGACATCCGGGCGGCCGAGGCACACCTCAACTCCCTCGGCGTGACCTGGATTCGCCCGGTGGAGGAGGTGGGCGGCGGCTGGTACTTCTCCACCGTCGTCGACCCGGACGGCAACTACCTCCAGATCCTCCAGGGCCCCGACGCCCCCTGAGCCGACGAGCCACGAGAGCCCCCGGAGCCAACGGAACCCCCGAGGTCCCCGAAGCCGAGGGAACCCCAAGGTTCCCGAAGCCCCCGGAGGGTCAACTCGTGTAGCCGGCCGGCAGGTCCACCGGTGGGGCCCCGTGGTGGGCGACCATCTCGGCGACCCTGGCCAGCCGGCCGGCCGCCTCGTCGGCGACCGGGCCGCGCACGGTGAACGGCAGCCGGACATAGCCCTCGAACGCGCCGTCCACACCGAAGCGCGGCCCGGAGGGGAGGCGGACGCCGGACCGTTCGCCGGCCTCGGCGATCCGGGAGCCGGAGAGCCCGCCGGTCCGCACCCACAGCGTCAGGCCGCCGGCCGGCACGGTGAACTCCCAGTCGGGCAGCCGTTCCCGCAGCGCCCGCACCAGGTCGGTCCGGCTGGCGCGGATCTCCTCCCGGCGCTGCGCCACCGCCTCCTGCCAGCCGCCTGAGGTCAACAGCCACGTGACGGCGAGCTGTTCGAGGACGGGGCTGCCCAGGTCGGCATAGGCGCGCCGGGAGATCAGGCCCCGGATCACCTCGGGCGCCGCGCGGACCCAGCCGATCCGCATCCCGGCCCAGATGGACTTGCTGGCCGAGCCGACGGTGATCACGCCCGCTCCCCCGTGGTCGAACGCGCTCATCGGGCGCGGCATCCCACGTTCCGCCTCCTCGTCGAGCGCGAGGTCGACCATGGTCTCGTCGACGACGAGGGTGGCGCCGGCCGAGCGGGCGGCGGCGACCAGCGCGCGGCGGCTCTCCTCGTCGGCGAGGGCGCCGGTCGGGTTGTGGAAGTCGGCGACGACATACGCCATGCGCGGCGCGGCCTCGGCGAACGTCCTCCGCCAGGCGGGCAGGTCCCAGCGCGGGGCGCCGTCGGCGCCCTCGGTCATGGCGACGGGGATCAGCCGCGCGCCGGCGTCCCGCATCAGCTGGAGGACGTTGGCGTAGGAGGGGTGTTCGACGGCGACCCGCTCGCCGGCGGCGAACATCCGGCACAGCGCGGCCATCGCGCCCATGGCGCCGGTGGTGACCATGATCTGCTCGGGCATGGTGGGCACCCCGCGCGCCGTGTAGCGGTCGGCGAGGGCGCGGCGCAGCGCGGGCAGGCCGGCCGGGAAGTCGCCGTGGGTGGCGGCGGCGGGCGGGAGTTCGGCGAGCGCGGCCTGGCAGGCGCGGGTCAACCAGGGTTCGGGCGCGGGCAGCGCGGCGCAGCCGAGGTCGATCATGGAGCCGACGGCCTCCGGCGGCAACGGTTCGAGTCCGCGCGCGGGCAGCGGCCGGCCGGCGGGCACGGCGGTCCAACTGCCGGCGCCGCGCCGGGACTCCAGGAAGCCCTCGCCGCGCAGCGCGTCGAAGGCGGCGGCCACGGTGGTCCTGCTGACGGCGAGCACGCCGGCCAGCTCGCGTTCGGCGGGGAGCCGCGCGCCGACCGGGACGCGGCCCTCCAGCACCAGCAGGCGCACGCCGTCGGCGAGCGCGCGGTAGGCGGGGACCTTCCGCGCGCCGGGCGCGCGCCCGTAGCCGTCCTGGGAGGTGAGCAGCCGCGCGAGTTGCCCCGTTCCGACCGTCGAGGTCCACTCGGCCATGAAAATCGGTCCACCTTCCCCGAATTGGACGTGTCAATGGCCCTGGATCAGGCCGGAGGGTACTCCCGGATCGGTTGTACCAGTCCAATTCAAGCACCATCGCGACCCGAGGGGGATCCCCGCCCATGCGCCGGATGTCACACCGCCTGGTCAGGCTCTATGTCGGTCTGCTGCTCTACGGCGCGAGCGCCGGCCTGCTGGTGCGGGCGGGGCTCGGACTCGATCCGTGGGACGTGTTCCACCAGGGGGTGGGCGAGCACACCGGGCTGTCGATCGGCCTGGTGGTCAACATCACAGGCGCGCTGGTGCTGTTGCTCTGGTGGCCGATGCGGGAGCGTCCGGGTCTCGGCACGCTCTCCAACGTGCTGCTGGTGGGCCTGGCGATCGACGCGACGATGGCCCTGGTGCCCGAGGTGAAGCCGGTTGCCGCCCAGGTGTTGCTGATGGTGGGCGCGGTGGCGCTCAACGGGCTGGCCACCGGCCTGTACATATCGGCGCGCTTCGGCCCGGGCCCCAGGGACGGGCTGATGACGGGGCTGGCCCGGGTCACCGGGCGGTCGATCCGGCTGGTGCGAACCGGGATCGAGGCGTCGGTGCTGCTGGTGGGCGTGCTGCTGGGCGGAACGGCCGGGGTGGGAACGGTGGTCTACGCCCTGGCGATCGGACCGCTGGCGCAGTTCTTTCTGCGGGTGCTGGCGACCCCGGAGGACACGGCCGACGAGGCGGCCGAGGGCAGGACCCAGGACGGGGCCGAGGACGGGGCCGACACGCGACCAGGGGCCGGGTCCGGAATGGATTTCGAAGACCGGGGAAGGCGGGGTATTCTACGCCCTTGGTCCCGCCGGATGGGCCGTGACCACGAGCCATCCTCTGTGGACGCCGGGTGACATCCCCTCTCAGATGTGACAAACCGGGCGGCGGTGGGTACAAGAAGGGGCGGTACGACGGGCGACGTATGACCTACAACGGGAATCTTCACCGCCGACCGGACGTTGACCTGATTGATGATGACAGCGACACCTGTCCTGTGGGCGACCAGCCCGGGAGGCACGATTCATGAGTGAGCGAGCTCTGCGCGGCACGCGGCTCGTGGTGACCAGCTACGAGACGGACCGTGGTATCGACCTCGCGCCGCGTCAGGCGGTGGAGTACCAATGCCAGAACGGCCATCGGTTCGAGATGCCGTTCTCGGTGGAGGCCGAGATCCCTCCGGAGTGGGAGTGCAAGGTCTGCGGCTCCCAGGCCCTGCTGGTGGACGGCGAGGGGCCCGAGGAGAAGAAGGGTAAGCCCGCGCGGACGCACTGGGACATGCTGATGGAGCGGCGTACCCGCGAGGAGTTGGAAGAAGTGCTGGCCGAGCGGCTGGCGGTGCTGCGTTCGGGCGCGATGAACATCGCGGTCCACCCCAGGGACAGCCGCAAGACCGCGTGACGGGAGCCCTCGCCGGGCGTCCGTCCAGGGACACGGAAGGCCCGGATCGCCGAGAGGCGGTCCGGGCCTTCGTGCTGCCGTGAAACGGGTTCGCCGCGCAACGGGTTCAGGGGCAGCGGGTTCAGGGGCGGTGCGGGCCTTCGGGTCCCTCGCCCTCGGCGCGGTCCCGGCCACGGTCGTCGCCCCGCTCGTCCTCGTCGCGGATGACCTCACCCGGCACGATCCGGTCGTCCCCGTCCCGCCGCATCCGGCGATGCGCCTCGCCGGCCGCCCGGAACGCGGGCCCCGCCGGCCAGGTGTAGCGCTCCAGGGCGCGGCCGGCCGCGCGGCGCATCAGCCGGGCGGTGGGCGGGAAGAGGCAGGCCAGCCCGACGACGTCGGACAGCAGCCCGGGCACCATCAGCAGCAGGCCGCCCAGCATGGTGAGCACCCCGCCGCCGGTGGGCTGGGTGCCCGGCTCGGCCGTGCCCCTGGCCTGGGCGGCCAGCCGCTGCCAGGCGCGGCGGCCGGCGTGCCGGATCACCAGCGCGCCGGCGACGACGCCGGCGGCCAGCACCAGGAAGACGGTGAGCCCGCCGGCGGCGTGGCCCAGCATGATCAGCAGCCAGATCTCCAGCAGGGCCCAGGCGGCCACCGCGAGCGGCAGCAGCGCCAGGGGGCCACGGCGGCGGCGGACCGCGCGGGTCGCGCCCGTGCGCCGGCCTCGGTACGGGTCAGGACTCCCGGATGTCATGGTGCAAGTGTGCCTGGCGTCGGGGGAATCTACCGAGTCGGGCGGCGACACCCCAGGCCGTCACCCGCCACAGCGCCTCGATCACGATGTCCCGGCTCATCTTGCTGTTGCCGTGGGCGCGTTCCACGAAGGTGATCGGCACCTCGACCACCCGGTGGCCGGCCCGGATCGCCCGGTGGGCGAGGTCCACCTGGAAGCAGTACCCCTGCGAGGCGACGTCGCGCAGCAGCGCCCCGTCCAGCACCCGGGCCCGGAAGGCCCGGTAGCCGCCGGTGACGTCCCGGATCGGCAGCCCGAGCACCCGCCGGGAGTAGGCGCTGCCGCCCCGGGAGAGCAGCTGGCGGTAGCGCGGCCAGTTGACGATCCGGCCGCCTGGCACCCAGCGGGAGCCGAGCACGATGTCGGCCGTCGCCAGGGCGGTCAGCAGCCGGTGCAGTTCCTCGGGCTGGTGCGAGCCGTCGCCGTCCATCTCGACGAGGACCCCGTAGCCGCGCTCCAGGCCCCAGCGGAAGCCGGCCAGATAGGCGGCGCCCAGGCCCTCCTTGCCCGCCCGGTGCAGCACGTGGACGCCCGGGTCGGCGGCGGCCAGCTCGTCGGCGAGCTTGCCCGTCCCGTCGGGGCTGTCGTCGTCGGCGACCAGCACGTCGCAGTCGGGCACGACCGTCCGCAGCCGCTTCACCAGCGGCGGCAGGTTGTCCGCCTCGTTGTAGGTCGGGATGATCACCAGGACCCGGCCCAGCGGCGGGAAGTCCCGCGCGCCGTCCCTCACCCGTTCACTCCTTCCGCTCCCCTGCCCCGTCCTCGGCGCCGCTCGCCTCACCGCCGTCCGCCCCGGCACCGTCCGCCTCGCCGCCGGACTCCGGGCCGGCCTGGGCGGTGGCCCTGCGGCGGGCCAGCCGGGGGCCGAGGCCGGTCCAGGCCCAGGCCAGCAGGCCGCCGAGGGCCAGCGCCCACTCGGGCGCAGCGCCGACCCGGTCGGCGAAGGTCCGCCCGTCGCGCAGCGGCAGTTCGGTGCTCAGCACGTCCTGGGTGAACTCCTCGGTGCGCTGCTCTATCGACCCGTCGGGCCGCACCACGGCGCTGATCCCGCTGGTCGCCACGGTGACGACGGCCCGGCCGTGCTCGACGGCGCGCAGCTGGGACATGGCCAGCTGCTGCTCGGGCTGGCCGGTGTTGCCGTAGGTGGCGTTGTTGGTCTGCACGACCAGCGCGCGGGCGCCCTCGTTGACGGTGTCGCGGACGATGTCGTCGTAGGCGACCTCGAAGCAGATCACGTCGCCCAGCCGGGCCGGGCCGACGTCCAGCACGCCGGAGTGCTCGCCCGCCCAGAAGTCGCGCGGCACCCGCTCCAGGCGGGAGATCAGCACGCTCAGCTGGTCGCGGAACGGCACGTACTCGCCGAACGGCACCGGATGTTGCTTGGTGTAGGAGTCGCCGGGGCCGGTCTCGGGGTCCCAGACGATGCCCTGGTTCTCGACGTAGCCCTCCTCGGTGGGGTGGTCGACCAGGGCGCCCACCAGGATCGGCACCCCGATGGTCCGGGCCGCGCGGTCGATCGCCGCGTACGCCTCGGGGCGGGAGTACGGGTCGAGGTCGGAGGCGTTCTCCGGCCACAGCACCAGGTCGGGGCGTTCGGTGCGGCCGGCGGCCACGTCGTCGGCGAGCTGGAGGGTGGCGTCGACGTGGTTGTTGAGGATCATCATCGGGCGGCCGAGGAAGTCCATGCCGGCCTGCTGGACGTTGCCCTGCACGATGGCGACCGAGACGGTGTCGCTGGCGCCGGTCGGCACCGGAACCGCGTAGCCGGAGGCGCCGACGGCGACCGCCAGGCCGGCGCCGCCGAGCGCCGGCAGCGCCGCGCGGCCGGCGAGCAGCCCGGCGCGGTGCAGGTGCCACAGCCGCAGCCCGGCCCAGGCCAGCAGCGCGCCGGTGAGGGCCACGGCGAAGGTGACCAGCGGGGCGCCGCCGACGGCGGCCAGCGGGGTGAACGGGGTGCTGGTGTTGGCGAACGCGAGCCGCCCCCACGGGAAGCCGCCGAACGGGACGCGGTCCCTGGCCCACTCCTGCGCGACCCACAGGCAGGCCGCCCACAGCGGCCAGGCGCGCATCCTGGCGGTGGCGGCGAGGCCGGCGCCCATCGGGACGAGGAACAGCGCCTCGATGACGGCGAGTCCGACGGTGGCGTCCCAGCCGATGACGCGCAGCCAGCTGAGCAGCCCGAGGAAGAACGGGAAGCCGAGCGCGAAGCCGAGCCAGCCGCCCCTGCGGGCGCTGCGGCCCCGGGTCAGCAGCGAGAGGGCGGCGACGGCCAGCAGCGAGGTCGGCCAGACGTCGTAGGGCGGGAACGCCGGCACCAGCGCCAGGCCGGCGAGCGCGGCGAGCACGGTGGCGGGCCAGTCGTGCCGCAGGGCGGCGAGCAGCCGGCGCGGCCAGCGGGGGCGGCGCTCCGACGGCGTCGGCGCGCGGTCGGCCGGCCCCTCGGGGGCGGTCGGGCGCGGGCGCCGGTCGTCGGACTCGTCCCTGGTGGTCGTCTCTGGGCCCGATAGCACCACGGTCGTGGCCTCTCTGCGGAGCGGGGCGATGATGAACGACCGTACCCCGAACGAGGGAGTGCGCGGTCACACGGGCCCGCTCGACCAGCCTGCGGACCGGAGCCCGGCGCCCTTCGGTCCGACCCGGGACCCGCTGGCTGCGGGTCAACCGAAGGCCGTTGTCTACTGAGCGTCCGGGCCCCGCCCGGGTCGCACCTGCCGACCGGGCGAAACCTCCCGCCCCCGTGCCGCGGACACTGGACCTGGCTCCCGGTGGCGGAGCGCCGGGATGGCGCCCGCCCTCTGGCCCAGCAGCGTTCGACGGCTGCGTGAAGGAGCGCCGGTCGGACGTCCTGTGGTGGACCCGGCCGAACCTACCCCCGGACGCCCGCCCGGTGTCAACACCGGTCTGACCTGGGCATTTTGGTCAAAGCGGCAGGTCAGTGCGGAGCGGGGACGCGGTTCCGGACGCGGCGCTAGCCGTCGTTCGGCGGTATCGTCCCGCGCCGGTCTCACTCGTTCAGCCGGTCGTACACGATCTGCCCGTCGACCACGGTGCGCAGGCAGCGGGGCAGCGGGGTGCCGGGGGTGAGGTCGGGCAGTCCAGGGGTGCCGGAGCGGGGGTCGGTCGACCAGCGGGCGACGCGGTCGTCGGGGGTCTGGACGAGGAGTTCGCCGGTCTCCCAGACGGCGTAGTCGGCGGGGGCGCCGGGCACCAGGACGCCGGCGTCGTCGCGGCCGACGGCGCGCCAGCCGCCCCGGGTGTGGGCGGCGAAGGCGGCGCGCACCGAGATCCGGTGGTCCGGGGTGTGGTGGTGGGCGGCGGCGCGGATGGCGCCCCAGGGGTCGAGCGGGGTGACGGGGGCGTCGGAGCCGAACGCGAGCGGCACGCCGGCGCGGGCCAGGGCGGCGAACGGGTTGAGCGCGGCGGCCCGTTCGGCGCCGAGCCGGGCGGCGTACATGCCGTCGGGCCCGCCCCAGGCGGCGTCGAACGCGGGCTGGACGGAGGCGACCAGGCCGAGTGCGGCCAGCTCGGCGACCAGTTCCTCGGTGAGGAGTTCGGCGTGTTCGACGCGGTGGCGCAACGCGCGGACGCGTTCGACGCCGACGCGGGTGGCGGCGGCGCGGACGCCGCGCGTCACGGCGGTGACGGCGGCGTCGCCGATGGCGTGGAAGCCGGCCTGGAGGCCGGCCTCGGTGCACAGGGCGACATGGGTGGCGATCTGGTCCTCGGTGAGGTGGGCCAGGCCGGTGCCGGGCGCGTCGGCGTAGGGCGCGCGGAGGTGGGCGGTGTGGGAGCCGAGGGAGCCGTCGGCGAAGAGGTCGCCGGCAGCGCCGGCCGCGCCCAACTCGGCGATGCGGGTGGCGTCCTTGGGCTCGGTGACCAGCTCGGCCCAGTAGCCGACGACGCGGGGTCCGGGCTCGGCGGCGGCCAGGGCGAGGAGCGCGGTGAGGTCGTCCTCGCTGGAGATCTCGGGGCCGCCGCACTCGTGGAGCGCGCCGATGCCGAGGGCGGCGGCGTGGGCGCGGGTGGCGCGCTGGGCCTCGGCGCGGCGGGCGGGGGTGAGGTCGCCGAACGCGTGGGCGCGGACCGCGTGGTGGGCGTCGCCGGTCAGCGGCCGGTCTGCGGACCAGCCGGGGAGGTCGGCGACGCCGGGAACGCGGGCGAGGAGCGCGGTGGTGGCCAGCGCCGAGTGGACGTCGACGCGGGAGAGGTAGAGCGGGCGGCCGCCGGCGGCCTCGTCGAGTTCGGCGACGGTCGGGGGCCGGCGCTCGGGCCAGCGGGCGGAGTCCCAGCCGTGGCCAAGCAGCACCTCGCCGGCGGGGCGGGCGGCGGCGAAGGCGCGGATGGCGTCGAGCGCGGCGGCCAGGCTGGGCGCCGACGTCAGGTCGAGGCCGGTGAGGGCCAGGCCGGTGGCGGTGGTGTGCACATGCGCGTCGGTGAACGCCGGGGTGACCAGGGCGCCGTCGAGGTCGACGGTGTGGTCGGCGGTGTCGGCCAGGGCGTCGGCGGCGGCCTCGGAGCCGAGCCAGGCGACGCGGTCACCGGTGACCAGCATGGCGGTGGCGAAGGGGTCGGCCGGGCTGTGGATCTCGCCCCGCCGCAGCAGCGTGGAGGGCGCCGTGGCGGGGGTGGTGCGTCGGGTCATGGCGCACAGTCTCCCGCCCGGCGGGGGGCGGGGGGCGCGGCGGGGTGGGCTCCCGGGCGGGCGGGGCCGTTCTGGTCCGGGGGCGGGGCCCGTTCGGATGCGGGGGCGGGGCCCGTTCAGATCCGGGGCGGGCGGGACTCGTAGGGGGTGGAGAGGACGACGGTGGTGCGGGTGGAGACGCCGGCCAGGGAGCGGATTCTGGCCAGCAGGTGCTCCAGCTCGGCCGGGGTGGCGACCCTGACCTTGAGGATGTAGCTCTCGTCGCCCGCGACGCTGTGGCAGGCCTCGATCTCGGGGACCTCCGCGAGCCGTTCGGCGGTGTCGTCGGGGGCGCTGGGGTCGAACGGCTTGACGGAGATGAACGCGGTCAACGGCAGCCCTATGACGTCCGGGTCGACGATGGCCGCGTATCCCCGGATGACGCCGCGCTGTTCGAGCCTGCGGACCCGCTGGTGGACGGCGGAGGTGGACAGCCCGGTGGCCTTGCCCAGGTCGGTGTAGCTCATCCGCCCGTCCCTGACGAGCAGTTCCACGATGCGCCGGTCGAGGGGGTCCTCCACGTCACTCACGATTCCGTAACCTACCCGCACCGTGGGCGGCCCGGCGGTCGCTTTCCGCACATCTTCCGGGCACAGGGGCGACGGGGGCACATCCGTTCGTCGCCGGGCTGTGACCAAGACCACAGGGTCGGCCCGGGGGCGGGGTGCGGCGGGTGATTATCCGTCGATCGGCGCGGGCAACTCTTGCAGTGGCCACCGCATGTGCCTTCAAGGGGGATTTATGCCCACTGTTGAACGACCCCGGCGCGCCGAAGCGGACGAGGAACGACTCTCCGGAACGGCCGCCGCCCCGCTCGACGAGACGCTCGACGAGCGGGACCTGTCCGACGTCGAGGTGGCGCGGGCGGTCTGCCCCGAGTGCTCGCGTTCGGTCGCGCTGGACGCGGCGGACGCGCCGCTGCCCTCGCACGCCCTGGTCGCCACTCCCTGGCAGCCGTTCGGGCTGACGGTCTGTCCCGGCTCGGGCCGGGAGCCGGCCGGGTCGGGCTGGGCGCTGACCTGGACGCGGCCGGCGGGCGGCGACTCGCTGACGCTGGCGGCGCTGCCGGAGGGGCTCGACTGGCGGCTCCAGCCGTTCTCCCACGCCTCGGGGCCCGCGCCGGCCCTGCGGCAGGCCGCCTGAGCCGGCGCTCGGACCCGGCTCAGCCGGCGTCGGCCGGGGCGGCGTTCCTCAGCAACTCCCGTGAGATGACCAGGCGTTGGATCTGGTTGGTGCCCTCCACGATCTGGAGCACCTTGGCCTCCCGCAGATAGCGCTCGGCCGGGTAGTCGGCGCTGTAGCCGTAGCCGCCCATCAGCTGGACGGCGTCCACGGTGACCCGCATCGCGGTGTCGGTGCAGAACAGCTTGGCCATGGCGGCCTCGGCGGTGAACGGACGCCCCGCGTCCTTCAGCCGGGCGGCCGCCAGGCACAGCGCGCGGCCGGCCTCAATCCCGGTGGCCAGCTCGGCCAGCAGGAAGCGGGTGCCCTGGAAGTCGGCGACCGGGCGGCCGAACTGCCGCCGCCTGGCGACGAACGCCAGCGCCTCCTCCAGCGCGGCCCTGGCCAGGCCGACGGCGCAGGCGGCGATGCCGAGCCGGCCGGCGTCCAGCGCGGCCAACGCGATGGGCAGGCCGCGCCCCGGCGCGCCGAGCCGGCGCTCGTCCGACACCCGCACGCCGTCGAGGTGCAGCTGGGCGGTGGGCGAGCCGGCCATGCCCATCTTCCGCTCGGGCGGGGCGGCGGTCAGGCCCGGCGCGTCACCCGGCACCAGGAACGCGCTGATGCCGCCGGGCCCGTCCTCGCCGGTGCGGGCGAAGACGGTGTAGAAGTCGGCGATCCCGCCGTGGGTGATCCACGCCTTGGTGCCGTTGATCACCCAGTCGTCCCCGTCCCGGGTGGCGCGGGTGCGCAGGCTCGCGGCGTCGGAGCCGGCGGTGGGCTCGGAGAGGCAGTAGCCGCCGAGCAGTTCGCCGCCGAGCATCGCCGGCAGCCAGCGTTCGCGCTGCCGCGCCTCGCCGAAGCTGGCGAGCGCGTGGCAGGACAGGGTGTGCACGCTGACGCCGAGTCCTACGGTGAGCCGGGCGGCGGCCAGCTCCTCCAGCACCCGCAGATAGACCTCGTAGGGTTGGTCGCCGCCGCCGTGCTCGCCGGGGTAGGGCAGGCCGAGCAGGCCCAGTTGGGACAGCAGCGCGAACGTCGCGCGGGGGAAGACGCCGGCGGCCTCCTCCTCGGCGGCGTGCGGGCGGATCTCGCGGTCCGCCACCCGGCGGGCGAGGGCGAGGAGTTCGTCGGTGGCGTCGCCGCTCGGGGCGGGCGGGGTCTCGGACGGGGTGGACCGCGTGGTGGGCGTGGACGGCATGGTGTTCATGGTTTCTCCCGGGGGGCGGGCGAGGGTGGCCCGCGAGGCCGCGCGCCCGGGGGTTCGCCCCGGGCGTACGGGTGACGTGTGGGTGGTACGGGCGGTACGGGCGGTACGGGTGGTACGGGTGGTACGGAGCCGTGCTGGGCAGTGAACCAGCGTTCGGCGGCGTGGTCGACTCCTCGGGGCGGCTACTCGGGGCAGCCCGGGTTCTCGGCGGGGACGGACAGCGGCGCGCCCTGCGGCACGACATAGGTGGCGTAGAGGACGACGGGCTCGCTGCCGAGGTTGCGGCCGTTGTGCACATGGTCGGCGCCGTGCGGCTCGACCAGGGCGTCGCCGGGGCCCGAGACCTCGACGGCGCAGCCGTCCAGGGTCCTGGTCAGGGTGCCGGACTCGATCACGCCCAGCAACGGCCCGTGGTGGTAGTGCCAGCCGGTCTCGCCGCCCGGCGGGATGGTGATGATCCGCTGCACCACGTCGGTGGGGCCCTCGGCCTCGATGCGCAGCCCGTCGGGCGCGAGGCCCTCGGTCAGCGGCTCCACGACCGGCTCCCCGCCGCCGGCGGCCGACGAGGGCAGCGTGGCCAGCGCCAGCGTGCCGACCAGCGCCCCGAGCACCGCGCCCCACCGCCGGGCGCGCCCGCCTCGCGAACGACGACCCGACACCACGTCAACCATGCGCGCATACACGACTGTTACGCCTCCCCGGCTGCGAACGAACAACGGCAACGACGGCCGACAAGGGCCGACGACCTGTCAGGCGATCATGCCCCGCCGGCCGGCGCGGCAAAGACCCCCGGGCGCGCCGGCGGGAAAACCCGCGAGAACTCGGCGCCCGCGCGGCGATGAGTCCGGCGGGTCGCCGCGGTCTGCCCCTGTGAGACCCGAAACCGAACCCCAACGCCCGGCCGCGCCGGGCCAGTTGAAGGAGCCCCCCATGAGCGTCACCCCCTCCTCCCCGACCTCCGCCGCCCAGGCCGCCCCCGCCGGCCCCGCCGCCCCCGTTGACCGTCTGCTGCGCCGGCCCGTGTGGCAGGTCGGCGCGTTGGCCGTGGTGGCCGGCGCGGTGCTGACCGAAGCCTTCGCGCTGGCCGCGCGCGGCCTGGGCGTCTCGATGCTGGCCGCCACCGGCGACCAGGAGCCCGCCGAGATACCGGTCGGCGGCTTCGCCACGGCCGTGCTGGTCTGCGCCACGGTCGGCGTGCTGCTGGCGCTGGTGCTGGCGCGCTTCACGCGCCGCCCGGCACGGATCTTCGCGGCGACGACGGGGGTGCTGACGGCGCTCTCGCTGGTGCCGCCGTTCCTCACCACGGACACCGCGACCTCGACGCAACTGGTGCTGGCCGTGGCCCATCTGGTGGCCGCCGCCGTGGTCGTTCCGCCGCTGACCCGCCGGCTGGCGCTCGTTCGCCGATGAGCCCGGGAGCGTCGGCGGGGGCCGGCTACTCGAAGCGCGCGGGGTCGCCCGCGCCCCGGCGCACGATCTCGGCGGTGCCCTCGGAGAAGTCGACGACGGTGGTCGGCTCGGTGCCGCAGTCGCCGGAGTCGAGAACGGCGTCCACCACGTGGTCGAGGCGTTCCTTGATCTCCCAGCCCTGGGTCAGCGGTTCCTCCTGGTCGGGCAGCAACAGCGTGCTGGAGAGCAGCGGTTCGTCCAGCTCCGCCAGGAGCGCCTGGACGACGGGGTGCTCGGGGACGCGCACGCCGACGGTGCGGCGCTTGGGGTGGAGCACCCGGCGCGGGGCCTCCTTGGAGGCCGGCAGGATGAACGTGTAACTCCCGGGCGTGGCCGCCCTGATGGCGCGGAAGGGCGCGTTGTCGAGCCGCACGAACTGGCCGAGCTGGGTGAGGTCGCGGCAGACCAGGGTGAAGTGGTGCCGGCTGTCGAGCTGGCGGATGGTGCGGATGCGGTCGAGCCCCTCGCTGTTGCCGGGGAGGCAGCCGAGCGCGAAGCAGGAGTCCGTCGGGTAGACGATCAGCCCGCCCTCGCTCAGGATCTGGACCGCCTGGGTGATCACGCGGCGCTGCGGGTTCTCCGGGTGGACATCAAGGTATCTCGCCATGCGTTGACCTTAGGGGGTCGCGTCGCAAGGACCGGGTGACGGGTGCGTGCGCGGAGGATTGACACCCCCTCCGGCCGAACCTACCGTCATGTTCGGCTTTCAGGACGCTGTTCGAGATACGGAACGACACGCCGCACGCGATGTGAACACCCCTCCCCCACGGGACCGCCGACGGGCCTCCCGGCCCTGGCTCCGGCCCAGACAAGGATCACCTCGCCATGTCCGAACTCCCCAGCCGTCGCAGGGTCCTGGGCGTCGCCGGCGCCCTCTCCCTCGGACTCACCACCGCCTCCCTCGCCTCGGCCGGCGGCGCCCGCGCAGCCGCCGGGGGCGCACGCCCGACCGCCACCGCCCTGGCCGTGCCGCCGGCCCGCGAGGACCTCGGCGTCCTCGCCCGGCCCTTCGACCTCGGGCGGGTCACGCTCGGCCCGGGCCGGGCGCGCGCCAACATGGAGCGCACCCTGGAGTACCTGCGCTTCGTCGACGTGGACCGCCTGCTGTACAACTTCCGCCTCAACCACGGCCTTTCCACCGAGGGCGCCGAGCAGTGCTACGGCTGGGAGGCGCCGGACTTCGAGTTCCGCACCCACAGCCAGGGCCACTTCCTGACCGCCTGGACCCACGCGTTCCTGACCACCGGCGAGGAGGTCTTCCGCGCACAGGCCCGCGCGATGGTCGCGGGGCTGGCGGCCTGCCAGGCGGCGCCCACCGAGTTCAACGCCGGCTACCTCTCCGGCTTCCCCGAGTCCGACTTCGACACGGTGGAGACCGGGCAGCGCAAGGGCGTGCCGTACTACTGCCTCCACAAGACCCTCGCCGGGCTGCTGGACGTGTGGCGGCACCTGGGCGAGGAGCAGGCCAGGGACGTGCTGCTGGCGTTCGCCGGCTGGGTGGACTGGCGCACCGGGCGGCTGACGCCGGAGCAGATGCAGACCTGTCTGCGGATCGAGTTCGGCGGGATGAACGCGGTCCTCACCGACCTGTACCAACAGACCGGCGACGAACGGTGGTTGACGGTGGCGCGCCGCTTCGACCACGCGGCGGTCCTGGACCCCCTGGCGGCCGGCGAGGACGAGCTGGCCGGGCTGCACGCCAACACCCAGATCCCCAAGATCGTGGGCTGCGCCCGGGAGTTCAAGGCCACCGGCGAGGATCGGTACCGCCAGATCGCGGTCACCTTCTGGGAGATCGTGACCAACGACCACACCTATGTGATCGGCGGCAACAGCGTCGCCGAACACTTCCGGCCGCCCGGGGAGATCGCCCGCCATCTGACCCAGGACACCTGCGAGAGCTGCAACACCTACAACATGCTCAAGCTGACCCGGGAGCTGTTCGCGCTCGACCCGGCGCGCGTCGCGCTGCTCGACTACTACGAACGCGCCCTGTTCAACCAGCTGATCGGGCAGCAGGACCCGCAGGACCCGCACGGCCACGTCTGCTACTTCACCCCGACCAACCCCGGCGGGCGGCGCACCTACAGCAACGACTACCACGCGTTCACCTGCTGCCAGGGCACGGGTCTTGAGACCCAGACCAAGCTGATGGACTCGGTCTTCTTCCAGGACGACGCCGGCCTGTATGTGAGCCTGTTCGTCAACGCGGAGCTGGACTGGACCGAGCGCGGCGTCACCGTCGCCCAGACCACCGACTTCCCCGCCGCCGACACCACCACCCTGACCGTCACCGGCGAGCCCGGCGCCTGGGCGCTGCGGCTGCGGGTGCCCGGCTGGAGCGAGGGCGCGACGGTCAGCGTCAACGGCGAGCCGTGGGACGACGCGGACACCGCGCCCGGCGGCTGGGCCGTCGTGGACCGCGCCTGGGCCTCGGGCGACACCGTCACGCTGCGGCTGCCGATGCGGCTGGCGCTGGCCGGAACGCCGGACAACGCGGCGGTCCAGGCCGTCACCTACGGCCCGCTGGTGCTCTCCGGCGCCTACGGCGACGACGACCTGAACGGTCAACTCCCGGTGCTGGACACCGACTCGCTCGCCCCTGCGGACGAGCCGCTGACGTTCACCGCCACGGCGGACGGGGCCGAGGTGACGCTGATCCCGTTCCTCGACGCGCACCACCACAACTACACCGTCTACTGGGACGCCGACGGGCGGGCCGGGACGCGGACCGGGCTGCTGCTGGCGAACGCGGCCAGCGGTCTGGTGGTCGGCGTCGAGGACGCCTCGACCGCCGACGGCGCGCCCGCGCTGCTGTGGACCGAGGCCGGCACCTACGACCAGAACTGGCACCTGGACCCGACGGACGGCGCCCTCGCGCTGCGCAACGGCGGCAGCGGCCGGGTGCTGGCCGTCGCCGGCGGCTCGACCGCCGACGACGCGGACGTCGTGCAGGCGGGGCCCGGCGGCGCCGAACGGCGGTGGACGGTGGAGGACCTGGGCGACGGCAGCCACCTGGTGCGCAACGCCAACAGCGGCAAGGTGCTGGCGGTCAGGGGCGGTTCGGCCGAGCGCGGCGCGCGGGTCGTGCAGGACGCGGACGACGACTCGCCCGACAACCGCTGGTGGTTCGTGCCGCGCGGCGAGCAGCGGCTCGAAAACCTCAACAGCGGGCTGGTGCTGGGCATCCTCGACATGTCGCTGGAGAACGGCGGCCCCGCGCTCCAGTGGGACAACACCGGCACCGCCGACCACTTCTGGGGCGCGGAGCGCGCGGGCGACGGCGCGTTGCTGCTGCGCAACCGCAACAGCGGGCTGGTGCTGTCGGTGGCGGACGCCTCGACGGAGGCCGGCGCGTCGGTCGTCCAGTGGCAGGACAGCGGAGCGGCGCACCAGCGGTGGCTGCTGCGGCACGGGCGGGACGGGTACTTCCGGGTGGTGAACGCGCACAGCGGGCTGGTCCTCGGCGTCCAGGACGCGGCGACGGAGCGCGGTGCGAGGGTTATCCAGTGGCGGGACTCGGGCACGGACGACCACCTCTGGCGCTTTGTGTGACTAGGGGAGCGACCACGCGCCGTTGCGTGTCCTCCACCGTTGTCGTCTGCGGCCCGTCCCAGATCACCCGCGCAGTTCCCCGCGCCCCCGGGTAGGTGAGGAGCGCGGGGAACCGCGCGAGCAACCGCCGCCGAGGCCGCACCGAGACCACCCCCCACCGTTGTCGTCCGCGGCCCGTCCCAGATCACCCGCGCAGTTCCCCGCGCCCCCAAACGCCCACCACCCCAGGGGCGCGGGGAACTGCGCGAGCAACGGTCACCGGGCCCGCACCCGCCCACGCACCGAGACCACCCCCCACCGTTGTCGACCTCGCCTCGTCCCTCATCACCCGCGCAGTTCCCCGCGCCCCTGGAGCGCGGTGCGCCGTCAGGTCAAGCCCAGGCCCAGGCCGTCGTCAGGCTCCGGCGCCGCCAGGTAGCGGGCGACGTCGGCCGCGCCGACGTCGGCCAACGTGGCGGGCCGCCACCGCGGGTTGCGGTCCTTGTCCACGACCTGGGCGCGAACGCCCTCCGCCAGGTCGGGGCTGGCCAGCAGCGCGCGGGAGATCCAGTACTCCCGCTCCAGCGCCTCCTCCAGCCCCCCGAGCCGGCGGGCCAGGCGAACGGCCGCCAGGGTGACCTTCAGCGAGGTCGGCGAGCGGGTCGCCAGAGTGGCGGCGGCCCGCCGGGCCGCCGGCTCGGGGCGGGCGGCCAGCCGGTCGAGGATCTCCTCGACGGTGTCGGCGGCGTAGCAGGCGTCGATCCAGGGCCGCTCGGCGGCGAGTTCGCCGGCCGGGACGGGGCGGGCGTGGGCGGCGACCGCCTCGGCGGCCGGGAGCCGGGCGAGGTCGGCGAGCAGCGCGGGCAGCGCGTCGGCCGGCGCGAAGTGGTCGGCGAAGCCGCAGTGCACGGCGTCGCCGGCGGTCATCTCCGCGCCGGTGAGCGCCAGATGGGTGCCCAGCTCGCCGGGCGCACGGGCCAGCAGCCAGGTGCCGCCGACGTCGGGCGCGAAACCGATGCCGGTCTCGGGCATGGCGACGCGGGAGCGTTCGGTGACCACCCGCAGGGTGCCGTGGGCGGAGAGGCCGACCCCGCCGCCCATCACGATGCCGTCCATCAGCGCCACATACGGCTTGGGGTAGCGGGCGATCCGCGCGTTGAGTCGGTACTCGTCGCGCCAGAACGCGGCGGCGGCGACGCCGGCGTCGGGGGCGCCCGAGGTGGCGTCGGCGTGGATGGCGCGGATGTCGCCACCGGCGCACAGGCCCCGTTCGCCGGCGCCGGTGATCGCCACCGTGGCGACGTCGGGGTCGGCCGCCCAGGCGCGGAGGGTGGCCGAAAGGGCGTGCACCATCCGGTGGTTGAGGGCGTTCAGCGCCCGGGGCCGGTTGAGGGTGAGCAGGCCGAGCCGGCCCGTCCTGGACGTCAGCACCTCGGGTTCCTCGGTCGTCACGCGCCTGCCCTTCCGTGTCGTTCCGCCGGCGCCTCTGCCGGGGCGGTTGCCGCGACGAGCCTACGGCCGTCGGGCCGAGGAGCGGGAAACCGGAACCGCGCGGGAGGTCTTGACGGAACGGCGTGGCCACCCCAACACTCCCGGTAGCCCGCATGACATCGTTGGTCAGCGATCCCAACGCGCCGCTCGATAAGGGGATTTGGCGATCCGGGGACCCGAAGGCTGACATCGATGTCGAGCGCGGCTCCCCCACGCCACGAGCCAGCCAGCAAGCCACCAGAGAGGGTGGTCCCCCCATGCCAGCACTGCGGGCGCTCGCCGCCGCGCTGTCCCTCGCCGCGCTGCTCCTCCTTCCCGCCACCTCGC
Source organism: Streptomyces sp. 3MP-14 (assembly GCF_006334905.2). Lineage (NCBI taxonomy): Bacteria > Bacillati > Actinomycetota > Actinomycetes > Kitasatosporales > Streptomycetaceae > Streptomyces > Streptomyces sp. 3MP-14. The sequence continues at coordinate 55,321 of NZ_VDLZ02000017.1, read as the reverse complement.
TCGCCAACCCCACACCGGACGGCCCCGCGACCGCCGGCCCCACGCCCGTCACCTCGGCGCCCGTCGCCCCGGCGGCCGTTGACCAGACCACCGCCGAGGCCGGCAACCCGTTCGTGGACGGCTGGTACGCCGACCCGGACATCGTCGTCTACGAGGACCGCTACTGGGTCTTCCCGACCACCTCGCGCGGCTATGACGAGCAGACGTTCATGGACGCCTTCTCCTCGACCGACCTGGTGCACTGGACCAGGCACGAGCGCGTCCTGGACATCGCCGACATCTCCTGGGCCCGCCGCGCCCTGTGGGCGCCGGCCCCGATCGAGCGGGACGGGCGCTACTACCTCTACTTCGGCGTCAACGACATCCAGAGCGACGACGAACTCGGCGGCATCGGCGTGGCCGTGGCCGACCGGCCCGAGGGCCCCTACCGGGACGCCATCGGCGCGCCGCTGATCGGCGCGTTCCACAACGGCGCCCAACCCATCGACCAGGACGTCTTCCTGGACGACGACGGGCAGGCGTACCTCTACTACGGCGGCCACAGCCACGCCAACGTGGTGAAACTCAACGAGGACATGACCAGCCTCGGCCAGTTCGAGGACGGGACCACCTTCCGGGAGATCACCCCGGAGAACTACACCGAGGGCTCGTTCATGGTCCAGCGGGACGGGACCTACTACCTGATGTGGTCCGAAGGCGGCTGGACCGGGCCCGACTACTCCGTCTCCTACGCCATGTCCGACTCCCCCACCGGACCGTTCGAGCGGGTCGACCGGGTCCTCGAACAGGACCCGGCCGTGGCGCGCGGCTCCGGCCACAACTCCGTGGTCAACGTGCCGGGCACCGACGTCTGGTACGTCTTCTACCACCGCAGGCCGCTCAGCGAGACCGACGGCAACCACCGGGCGCTCGCCTACGACCGGATGTACTTCAACCCCGACGGCACCATCCAGCCCATCGAGATGCTGGTGCGCGACAACTTCGAGGACGACAACGCCATCGGCTGGCGCGCCTGGGGCGAGGGCGGCTGGACGGCGGCCGACGGCGGGTACACGGGCACCGCGCCCGGCGGGCTGTCCACCCAGGACACCGCCTTCGGCGACCTCGACTACGCGGCCGACATCACCCTGGCCACGGCGGAGGCCGAGGCGGGGCTGGCCTTCCGCGCCACCCAACTCGGCTCGGGGGCCGAGCAGTTCGACGGCTACCACGCCACCCTGACCGCCGACCGGCTGACGCTGGCCCGGGTCGCTGGCGGGGAGTCCGTCGAACTGGCGTCGGCGCCGGTGGAGTTGGCACCGGGCGACACGGTGCGGGTGCGGGTCACCGCCGTCGGCGCCGACCTCGCGGTCCATCTCGGCGACCAGGCCGAGCCGTTGCTCACCGCCACCGACGCGGAGCACGCCGCCGGCGCCAACGGCCTGCGCACCACAGGACCTTCCGGCGCCGAGGGCGCGCTGGCCACGTTCGACAACGTGACGATCGACGAGCCGTAGGAACGAGGAACGGCGGACGGGCTCCCGGCAACCGGCCGGGAGCCGCGCCCCGTTGCCCGACGCCCCTGCCCAACTCCCCCCGGCTCTGGCAGGATGCCGCCATGAGCCGTCTGAACCACCTGAGCCACCCGTCACCCGACCGAAAGGCCCATGCCGCGTAGGCGGCCGGGGCACGTCCGGGCCGAGCTGCCGCCGCGGCGCCGGACGTCACAACAGAGAACCGTGGACGGCCCCTCCGGCCTCTCCCGCGCGGCGCTGGCCGAGATCCTCCACATCGAGCGCACGCGGAACTACCTCTGGGCCGGCGGCACGGCGGAGGCGCTGCGGCGCTGGCGGACCTTCGTCCGCGAGCCGGGGCATCGCCTCTGGGACGAGCGGACGAACGGCGGCTGTCTGATCTGGGCGTGCTGCGGCGACCCGTTCGAGGCCAGGGAGTTCCTGGAGTCGGTCATGCGCGCGCTCTCCCGCCGCAGCGCGCGTGAACTCCGCGCGCTGGTCGAGCCGTTGGACGATCTCTACTGAAGCGGCGCCCAACTCCCCTGCGCCGGACGGCCGGTCACGCCGGGGAGATGTCGCCGCGCACCAGCAGATGCGTCGGCAGGGTGATCTGCTCCGTGGTGCGCGAGGGCCGCCCCAGCCGCTCCAGGGCCAGCGCGGCGGCGGCCTCACCCATCTGCGCCGGGTCGTAGGCGACCACGCTGACGCCCGTCGCCTGGGCCAGCTCGAAGTCGTCGAAGCCGAAGAGCACTACCCGCGACGGGTGCCCGCGCAGCGCGCGGGCCGCGCCGGCCGTGGCGCGGTTGTTGGCCGTGAAGACCGCCGTCGGCGGGTCGGGCAGCGCCAGCAGCTGGCCGGTCGCCGCCTCGGCCGCGTCCACGTCGGGCGCGTCCTGCCGGATCAGCGCCTCGTCCACCGGCAGCCCGGCCGCGCGCAGCACGTCCTCGTACCCGGCGCGGCGCTCCGCGTGCGGGCGGAGCCGCGAGGAGGAGCCGACGAACGCGATCCGCCGGTGGCCGGCGTCGACCAGCGCGCGCAGTGCCAGCGCGGCGCCGCCCCGGTTGTCCAGCACCACCAGGTCGCTGACCGCGTGGGAGAGGGGACGGTCCACGGCGACGATGGGCGTGCCCAGCTCGCGTTCGCCGTCGAGATAGGAGTGGTCGTCGGAGATGGGCACCAACAGCAGGGCGCGGACGCGGCGTTCGAGCATCGCCGTGACCGCCTGGACCTCGCGCTCCACCTGGTCCTCGGTGGCCGCGAGCACCATCGTGAGGTCCTGCCGGGCCAGCGCGCGCTCGACGCCGGAGGCGACGGCCGCGTAGAAGGGGTTGGTGAGGTCGCCGATGACGAAGGCCACGGTGCGGGACGTACCCCCGGTCCGCAGGTCGCGGGCGACCGCGTTGGGCCGGAACCGCAGCGCCTTGGCGGCGCGCAGCACCCGTTCCCTGGTGTCCGGCGCGACGTTCTGGCCGCCGGACATCACGCGCGAGACGGTCTTGCGGCTGACTTCGGCCAGCCGCGCCACATCGTCCAGCGTGGGGCGGGCCACGACGTCGACCGCGCCGGGCGCCGGCCGACTGTCCATCGAGGTCATGGCCGGAAGACTAACACCGGGCTGTGAGCGTGACCACAGTCCTCTTCACGCAGGTCATCGCGATGAGTTCGGGAAGTTAACCGAGTAAGCTCCACGGCCCGCCACGTTCCAACATTAGTTGACAACGTGAGACACGAAAGGACAGGTGCAACCGCTTTCCATCACCCGGCCCGCCGCCGCGTCCGGGATGCCGAACGGGCCTCTAGCGCCGCCCCCAACGCCGGCCGTCGACCGGCCCGTTCGGGCCGCCCCCTCCCCGAAGCCGGGGACGACAACGTGGGCCAGCGCGACCGGCCGGCTGCCGCCGGGCGGCGCGCGGTCGGAGCGGAACGGTCGCGAGGTGGGCCGATTGTGACAGCAACCCGCTCTCACATGTGCTTGTTACAGATTGAGATCAATCATCACCGACCAACAATCCGTAACAGAATCGACCTTGACAGCCCGATCCGGGGTCGTCAGACTCTGGGGTCGTGACATCGATGTCAACGGCCGCGCAGGGCGGCGGAGTCGAGCCGCGAACCGCCCAGGCGGCGCGCCGGCCGGCCCCCGCATCACACCCCGCGTTCGCCGTTCGAGACGGTTCTCACGGTCAACTCCCGCCGCCGGGCCCGCGCGCCGTCACCGCGCCCCGCCCGCGCCCGCGTTGACCCTCGTGAGCCAACGGTTGTCACGGTCGGTCTCCCGGAACCGCGAGCCGGGGACCCGTTCCCTTGGCCTCGGTGTCCGTCCGTTCCACGGTCCCGAGACCGCCACCGCCCAGGGCCTCGGGGCCCGAAGCACGCCAGGAAACCCGGAGGAGCAATGAAGATCCCAGGCAGGACGACCAGAACCCGGTGCATAGGGGCGGCGGCGGTGGCACTGGTCACCGCGTTCGGCGCGACCGCCTGCGGCGAGGACGGCGGCTCGGGCACCGGCGAGGGCGAGGTGGAGGTCTTCACCTGGTGGGCCCAGGGCAGCGAGAAGGAGGGCCTGGACGCGCTGGTCGCCGTCTTCGAGGAGCAGAACCCCGACCTGACCTTCGTCAACGGCGCGGTGGCCGGCGGCGCCGGCAGCGACGCCAAGAACGTGCTCGCCTCCCGCCTCCAGACCAACGACCCGCCCGGCACCTTCCAGGCCCACGCCGGCGCCGAGTTGACCGACTACATCGAGCAGGGCGACATCGAGCCGCTCACCGACACCTACGCCGAGCAGGGCTGGGACCAGCTCTTCCCGCCGGGCCTGCTGGAGCAGATCCAGCAGGACGGCGAGTACTACTCGGTGCCCTCCAACATCCACCGCGCCAACGTGGTGTGGGCCAACCCGGCGGTGCTGGAGGAGGCCGGCGTCGACCCGAACGCCGAGTACGCCGACCTGGACGCGTGGATCGCCGACCTGGAGCGCATCCAGGAGGCGGGCATCACCCCGCTGTCCATCGGCATGGACTGGACCCAGGTGCACCTGCTGGAGACGGTGCTCCTCGCCGACCTCGGGCCCGACGCCTACAACGGGCTGTGGGACGGGAGCACCGACTGGGCCGGCGCCGAGGTGACCGGGGCGCTTGAGCACTACGAGACGCTGCTGGGCTTCACCAACTCCGACCGCCAGTCGCTGGACTGGCCGGACGCGACCCAGCAGGTGATCGACGGTGACGCCGCGTTCAACGTCATGGGCGACTGGGCTGAGGCCGCGTTCGCCGGGCAGGACAAGGTCTTCGGCACGGACTACCTGACGTTCCCGGTGCCGGGCACGGACGGCGTCTTCGACTTCCTGGCCGACTCGTTCACGCTGCCGGTCGGCGCGCCCAACCCGGACGCCTCGCGGGCCTGGCTGGACACGGTGGCCAGCGCCGAGGGCCAGGAGGCGTTCAACTCGGCCAAGGGCTCGATCCCGGCGAACCTGGAGGCGGACACCTCGGGTCTGGGCGAGTACCAGCAGACCGCCGTGGAGTCCTTCGCGCAGGACACCATCGTCTCCTCGCTGGCGCACGGCGCCGCGGCCCCGGTGAGTTGGCTGACCGACATCACCGCCGCGATCAGCGAGTTCGGCAGCGGCGGCGACGTCGCCTCGCTCCAGGAGGACCTGGCCGCCACGGCGGAGAGCCAGCTCGCCGAGTAGGACCGACCGACCGCACCGGTGGGCCGGCCCTCACCCGGGCCGGCCCCCGCAATCCTGGAGGTGAAGCGTGCGCAGACGGGTCCAGAACTTCGGGCCGCCGCTGCTGCTGATCGCGCCGACGGTCGTGTTGGTCGGGGTGTTCGTCTACTGGCTGATCGCCGTCAACATCAACACCTCGCTGACCGACCGTCACACCCGCGCCCCCGCCGACGGCTATGTGGGCTTCGAGAACTACACGACGCTCTTCACCGACGACGACTTCCAACACGCCCTGGGCAACCTGCTGTTGTACACCCTGGCCTTCCTGGTCGGCGCGCTGTTCTTCGGCTTCCTGTGGGCGTGGCTGCTGGAGCGCGGCGCGCGGGGTGAGGGCTTCTTCCGCACCGTGTACCTGTTCCCGATGGCGGTGTCGTTCATCGCCTCGGGTGTGGTGTGGCGGTGGCTGCTCAACAGCGCGGAGGGCGACCGGGCCTCGGGCATCAACCGGCTGTTGGAGTCGACCGGCCTCGGGTTCCTCCAGAACTCCTGGTGGGCCGACCCCGACTGGGGCATCCTCGCACTGACGCTGCCGGCGATCTGGCAGCTGTCGGGCTATGTGATGGCGCTGTTCCTGGCCGGGTTCCGGGGCGTGCCGGAGGAGTTGCGGGAGGCGGCGCGGATGGACGGCGTCACCGAGTGGCAGCTGTACCGGCATGTGATCTTCCCGCAGCTGAGCCCGGTGGCGCTCTCCGCGATCATCATCGTGGGTCACATGTCGCTGAAGGTCTTCGACCTGGTGATGGCGATCGCGGGCCAGACCAACTACACGACCCAGGTGCCGGCGACGCAGATGTGGATCGAGTTCACCCGGGGCGACTACGCGCTCTCGGCCGCGATCGGCACGGTGTTGCTGGTGATCGTGGCGGTGCTCATCGTGCCGTACCTGGTGTACACCTACCGACAGGAGCGGCAGCGATGACCACGGTCTCCTCGGCGCCGAAGCCGGCGCCGCTCGCCCCGGCGCCGGCCACCCCGGCGCGCACGGCGCGGGCCAGGCGGAGCCTGGGCATCCGGGTGCTGCGCTACGGGCTGTTGCTGTTCTTCCTGGTCGTCGTGCTGATGCCGGTGTATGTGCTGCTGGTCACCAGCTTCAAGGGGCCGGGCGACGCGACCCCGGACCGGGCGTGGCTGCCGCCGACCGAGCTGTACTTCGACGGCTGGCGCTCGGCGTGGGAGCAGCTGTCGCCCGCGCTGGGGCGGACGTTCGCGATGGTGGTGCCGGCGGCGTTGATCAGCGCGACGCTGGGCGCGATGAACGGGTTCGTGCTCTCCCGGTGGCGCTTCCCGGGCGCCAACCTGGTGTTCACGCTGATCCTGTTCGGGATGTTCATCCCGTACCAGGCGGTGATGATCCCGCTGATCGAGCTGATGCAGGACCTGGGCGTCCGCAGCGGGGTGCCGAGCCTGATCGTGCTGCACGTGGTCTTCGGCCTGCCGATCACCACGTTGATCTTCCGCAACTACTACGCGGGGATTCCGCAGGAGATGATCGAGGCGGCGCGGGTGGACGGCGCGGGGATGCTGCGCACGTTCACCACGGTGGTGCTGCCGCTGTCGGCGCCGGCCTTCGTGGTGACGCTGATCTGGCAGTTCACCTCGGCGTGGAACGACTACCTGTTCGCGCTGTTCTTCTCCAACGCGCGCAACGGGCCGGTCACCATCTCGCTGAACTTCCTGGCCAGCGGGCAGCTCCAGGACTACTCGGCGAGCATGGCGGGGGCGCTGATCGCCTCGTTCCCGACGCTGATCGTCTATGTGGTGCTGGGGCGTTGGTTCCTCGGCGGGCTGATGGCGGGTTCGCTGAAGGGCTGAAGTTCAAGGGCTGAACGGGGTCCGTCCGTCCCGTCAACGGGGGCCGGCCCGGCGCGGAATGCGCCGGGCCGGCCCCTCCCGTGTTTCCGAACGGTCAGAGCTGGTAGCGCGGCTTGAGGTGGCGCCAGAAGTCGCGGGCCATCCAGGCGTCGAAGTCGGTGATGCGCTGGGCGCTGCCGGCGCGCATCAGGAAGCTGTCGACGCCGGTGGGCGTCCAGTCGTAGAAGTCGTCCAGACCCAGGGTGTGGCCGATCTCGTGGAGCAGGATGGTGATGTCCTGCTGGCCGAGGGCGCCGAGGAAGTACTCGCTGCCCATCCGCTGGCCCCAGTCGCCGCCGGCGCCGCCACCGAAGCCGTCGGTGAGCCAGAGCGACTGGTCGAAGTGGCGGGCCTCGCCGCCGGGGCACTGGCTGTAGTCGCCGTCCTGGTGGAAGAAGCGGTCGCACTCGGGCGCGCAGCGCGGCGCTCCGCCGGCGTCGAGGTCGCCGATGTAGAGGTCGACGGCGTCGTCGTCCCACTGGAGGGTGGCCCGGTCGGCGGCGGCCCAGCCGACGACGGTGACCGGGACCCGGTCGTAGGGGAAGCCGTCGAAGCCGTCGATGGCCTCGATCCAGCGGTTGACCTGCTGGTCGAGCACGGTGTGGATCTGGTCGCGCAGCTCGGCGGTGACCGGGGTGCTGGACTCCCAGCGGACGCAGTAGTTGAGCGTGCCGCCGTTGGCCATGATGTGGTCCCAGCCGTAGTTGGGGAAGCCCAACAGGTCGGGATAGGTCTCCGCCATGTGGCGCCAGACCTCGTCGAGGCCGGTGGCAAGCTCGGGTGGCGGGTTCCAGTTCTCGTCCGGATGGTCGGCGGCGGCCGGCGGGGTGGCCGGTGGTGCCGGGGTCGCCGTGGCGGCCGTCGCGCCCGGGACCAGCAGGGCGGCCAGGGCCAGCAGCAGGGCCGCGTACAGCGTCGGGGCCCGGCGCGGGCGGCGGGGGTGGGCGGTGAGCATGGTCAACTCCTCCGCGAGAGTGGGGGGTTGGGGCGCGGTGTGGCCCCGACCCCGGGTCGCCGCCGGGGCGTCGGAGGTTGCCGCGCGGTCGGTGCCGCCTGGGTGGGGGCGGTCTCCGCTGGTCAGCGAGGCAGGTTTAGGTTAGCCTCCCCTAAGTTCTGTTCGAGCAAAGGAATACCACCGCCATGCCCAGCCCGCTCCGTCACGGCCGGCTCCTCCTCGCCGCCCTCCTCCTGGGCGCCACCCTCGCCGGCTGCGGCTCCGACGACTCCGGCGGCTCCGACTCCGAAGCATCGGGGTCCGACGGCGCCGCTCCGGCGGCCGCCGAACCCGAGCCGGGCGCCTTCCCGGTGACCATCGAACACCGCTACGGCTCCACCACCGTCGAGGAGCAGCCGGAACGGGTCGTCACCGTCGGGCTGAGCGACCAGGACGCGGTGCTGGCCCTGGGCACCGTGCCGGTGGGCACCACCGAGTGGCTGGCGCTGCACGAGTCCGCCATCGGCCCCTGGGCGGAGGAGTACCTGGGCGACGCCGAGCGCCCGACCCTGCTCCAGGACCCGGGCACCGGGCCGCAGGTCGAGGAGATCGCCCTGCTCGACCCGGACCTGATCCTGGCGCTCTACTCGGGCATCACGCGGGAGCAGTACGACGCGCTGTCCGCGATCGCGCCGGTCGTCGCCGCGCCCGAGGACGTGGTCGACTGGGGCATCTCCTGGCAGGAGCAGACGCTGATCACCGGTCAGGCGCTGGGCCGGCCGGCCGAGGCGGAGCGGCTGGTGGGCGAGGTCGAGGGGCGGATCGCCGAAGAGGCGGCGGCGCACCCGGAGTTCGCCGAGTCCACCGGCGTGGTCGCCACCCCGTACGAGGGCATGTTCGTCTACGGCAGCCGCGACCCGCGCTCCAACCTGCTGACCGGGCTCGGCCTCTCGCTGCCCGAGGGCCTGGACGACGTGATGGGCGGCGAGTTCGGCGCCAACATCAGCCGCGAGCGCACCGACCTGCTCGACCACGACGTGGCGGTCTGGATCGTCACCGACCCGGAGGCCGACGCCGCGGCGCTCCACGAGGACCCGCTCTACGGCGAGCTGCCGGTGGTCACCGAGGGCCGGGAGGTCCTGATCGCCAACGAGTCGGACTACGGCTCCGCGTTCAACTTCGGCACCGTGCTCAGCCTGCCCTACGTCGTCGACCGCCTGGTGCCGCAGCTGGAGCAGGCCGTGGACGGGGACCCGGCGACCGTCGTCGAACAGCCAGCCGACGCGCGGTGAGCGAGGTCGAGGCGCCCGCGCGCCCGGCGGCGCGCGCCCCCGGACTCGCGCTGCTCGGCGGCCTGTTGGCGCCGCTGGCCCTGCTGGCGCTGGCCTCGCTGGCGCTGGGCGCCCGCGACGTCGCGCCGGCCGACGTGCTGGCGACGCTGCTGGGCGACGCGCCCGACCGCACCACCGAGAACATCATCTGGTCGGCCCGCGTGCCGCGCACCCTGCTGGCGCTGGCCACCGGCGCGGCGCTGGGCCTGGCCGGCGGGCTGATGCAGGCGCTGACCCGCAACCCCCTTGCCGATCCCGGGCTGTTGGGGGTCAGCGCCGGCGCCTCGTTCGCCATCGTGCTGGCCAGCGGGGTGCTGGGGATCGGCGCGGTCGGCGGCTATCTGTGGTTCGCGTTCGCCGGGGCGCTGGTGGCGACCGTCGGCGTCTACCTGCTGAGCAGCGCGGGCCGCGCGGGGCTGACCCCGGTCAAGCTGGCGCTGGCCGGGGTGGCGGTCACCGCGCTGCTGTCGTCGTTCACCAGCGCGATCATGCTGACCGAGCCGGAGTCGCTCAACCGCTACCGGTTCTGGGCCGCCGGCTCACTGGCCGACACCGACGGCGGCGAACTGCTGCGGGTGCTGCCGTTCCTGGCCGTCGGCGCGGTGCTCACCCTGGCCTCGGCGCCCGCGCTCAACAGCCTCGCCCTGGGCGAGGACATGGCGCGGGCGCTGGGCCGGCGCACCCGGCTGATCCGGCTGGCGGGGGTCACCGCCGTGACGCTGCTGACCGGCGCCTCCGTGGCGCTGATCGGGCCGGTGGTCTTCGTCGGCCTGATCGTGCCGCACGCCGTCCGCGTCCTGGCGCAGCGGCTGGGGCTCGGTCCTGACCAGCGGTGGCTGCTGCCGGCCTGCGCGCTGCTGGCCCCGTGTCTGCTGCTGGCCGCCGACATCGCGGGCCGACTGGTGGCCCGCCCGGTGGAGATCCAGGCCGGGGTGCTGGTCGCGGTCGTCGGCGGGCCGTTCTTCATCTTCCTGGTGCGCCGCCAGCGGCTGACGGAGGTGTGAGGTGCTGACCTACCGACTGACCCGCCCGCCCGTCTCCGGTGTGCTGCGCCCGCGCGACCTGGCGGTGTGCTGCGCGCTGGCGGCGGCGGTGCTGCTGGTGTTCTGCCTGGGCATCGCGCACGGCGACGTGCCGCTGCCACTGACCGACGTGCTGGCCGCGCTGACCGGCTCGGGGGACGCCGGAACGCTGCTGGTGGTGCGGGAGTTCCGGATGCCGCGCGCGCTGGCCGGGCTGCTGGTGGGCGTCGCGTTCGGCGTCTCGGGCGCCATCTTCCAGACGATGACCCGCAACCCGCTGGCCTCCCCGGACATGATCGGCATCACCCAGGGCGCGGGCGCCGCCGTGGTCGCCGGGCTGGTGCTGGGCTGGGGCGGCGGCCTGGGCACCCAGGCCCTCGGGCTGCTGGGCGCGCTGGGCACCGCGCTGCTGGTCTACGCGCTGGCGTGGCGGCGCGGCACCACGGGCTACCGCATCGTGCTGGTCGGCGTCGGAGTGGCCTGGATCTGCACCTCGGTGACCGACTATCTGACGGCGCGCGGCCGGTTCGTCGAGGCGCAGGCCGCCGTCGGCTGGCTGGTCGGCAACCTCAACGGCCGCTCCTGGAGCCAACTCACCCCGCTGATCTGGGCGTTGGCCGTGCTGCTGCCGACCGCGCTGCTGCTGTCCCGGCTGACCCGCACCCTGCAACTCGGCGACGAGGTCGCCACCGCGCTGGGCACGCCGGTGCAGCGGCTGCGGCTGGCGCTGCTGGTGACGGGCGTCGGCCTGGTCGCGTTCGGCACCGCCGTGGCCGGCCCGGTGGCGTTCGTCGCGCTGGCCGCGCCGCAGATCGCGCAGCGGCTGGTCGGCGCGGCCTGCCCGCCGCTGGTCGCCTCGGGGCTGACGGGGGCGCTGGTGGTGTTGGGCGCCGACCTCGCCGCGCGGGAGGCGATCCCGAGCGTCGAACTGCCGGTGGGCGTGGTCACCGGCGCGTTCGGGGCGCCGTTCCTGCTGTGGCTGCTGATCCGCGCGGCCCGCGCGTGAGGCATGTGAGAAGCGTGGGACGTATGGGATGTATGGGACGTTTGAGAAAGGGTGCTGGACCGTTGACGAGCCCATCCGCCGAATCCGCCGAATCCGCCGAATCCGCGACGGCCGCCGCATCCCCCGGGCCCGAGGAGGTCGGGCTGCGCACCACGGGGCTGACCCTCGGCTACGGCGCCAGGCCCGTCGTGGAGGACCTGGACCTGGCGCTGCCGCCCGGCCGGATCACCGCGATCGTGGGCGCCAACGCCTGCGGCAAGTCGACCCTGCTGCGCGCGCTGGCCCGGCTGCTGGCCCCCAGGTCCGGCGCCGTTCACCTCGACGGCCGGGACGTGCACGCCATGCCCACCCGGGAGTTGGCCCGCCGGCTCGGCATCCTGCCGCAGTCGCCGATCGCGCCCGAGGGGCTGACCGTGCGCGACCTGGTGACGCGGGGCCGCTCCCCGCACCAGACGTGGTGGCGGCAGTGGTCGAACGCCGACGAGCGGGCCGTGCACGACGCGCTGGCCGCCACCGGGCTGACCGAGCTGGCGGGCCGGACCGTCGACGAACTCTCCGGCGGGCAGCGGCAGCGGGCCTGGATCGCGATGGCCGTCGCCCAGGACACCCCGGTGCTGCTGCTGGACGAGCCGACCACCTATCTCGACCTGGCGCACCAGATCGACGTCCTCGACCTGGTCACCGACCTCAACCGGAACGAGGGCCGCACCATCGCCATGGTGCTGCACGACCTCAACCAGGCCAGCCGCTACGCCGACCACCTGGTGGCGCTCAAGGCCGGCCGGATCGTGGCCGCCGGGCCGCCGGGCGAGGTGATCACCGAGGAGACCGTCACCGACGTCTTCGCCCTCACCTGCCGCGTCACCGCCGATCCGATCACCGGCACGCCGCTGGTCCTGCCGGTCGGGCGCCACCACGCGCCGGTCGAGAACGGCTGAGCGCACCGCCAGGCCCCGGCCGGCGCCCGGGGCCTGGCGGTGCGCTGGCGTAGGGTCGGTGATCGGCGTTCGGCCGCTCGTCGCCGGGCCGTTTCCGTGCGGCGCGGCGGGCGGCGGCCGACGAGCCCGACCGGCGGGTGGGAGAGACGACGAGTGGGAGAGACCGTGACGGATCTGTACGACACGAAGCTGCGGACGCTTGAGGGTGAGGACACCTCGCTGGACGCGTTCCGTGGCCAGCTGCTGCTGGTGGTCAACGTGGCCTCGCGCTGCGGGCTGACCCCGCAGTACGAGGGGCTCGAACGGCTCCACGAGCGGTACGCGCCGCGCGGCTTCAGCGTCCTGGGCTTCCCCTGCAACCAGTTCGCGGGGCAGGAGCCGGGCAGCTCGGAGGAGATCCGCGCGTTCTGCTCGGCGACCTACGGCGTGACGTTCCCGATGTTCGAACGGATCGAGGTCAACGGGCCGGGCCGGCACCCGCTCTACGCGGAGCTGACCGGCGCGGCCGACGCCGGCGGCGAGGCGGGCGACGTGCAGTGGAACTTCGAGAAGTTCCTGGTCTCCCCCGACGGCCGGATCGTCGGCCGGTACCGGCCGCGCACCGAGCCGGAAGACGCGGAGCTGGTCGCGGCGATCGAGGCGGCGCTGCCCAACTGACCGGCGGCGCGGGCGGGTTGCGCCGGCCACGGCTCGGCGGGCGGGTCAGGGGGCGGCGGTGGCCGCCTCGGTGAGGTGGCGCAGCACCGCGCGGCCCGCCGCGCGGTGTTCGGCGGCGCCGGCCGGGTCGGTCGGCGCCAGCAGCGCGGCGATGCCCTCGTGGGCCAGCGCCTCCTGGTGGCGGTTGCCCAGCCTCGGGGCCAGTTCGAGGGCCTGCCGGTGCAGCCGCAGCGCCTGGTCGGCGCGGCCGGCAAGCCGGCAGGTCTCGCCGTAGCCGTTGAGGAAGTGAATCTTCCAGTGCTCCTCGAACACCTCGTCGAGCAGCGCGAACGCCTCCCGGTGGCTGGCCAGCGCCTCCTCGTACCGGCCCATCTCGCGCAGCGCGACGCCCTGGCAGTTGAGGCACCACGCCTGGTTGTGCAGGTGGCCGTCGGCGCGGGCCGCCGCGAGGGCGCGGCGCAGTTCGGCCGCCGCCGCGCCCGGCGTCTCGGCGGCCGTGGCCACGCCGAGCGTGATCCGCGCCGTCAGCGCGGGCGGCCAGGCCGGGTCGTCGTGCGGGGTTTCCAGCACGGCGCGGGCCCGCCGGGCCGCCTCGGCGCGGTGGCCGAGTTGCAGCAGCGCCCACGCCTCGGCCGCCGCCGCGTGGGCGGCGTCCGTCGGGGCGCCGGCCCCCGCGAAGCGGCGGCCGGCCTGCCGGAACAGCTCCAGCGGCTCGTCGACCCGCCCCTCGTCCCAGCTCAGATAGCCCCGCCGGATGGCCAGTTCGGCCTCGACCCGCGCCCCGTACTCGGCGTTCGCGTTCGCCGGTACGACCGGATCGTTGGCGTCCACCGGCGCGCCGGCGTCGTGCAGCTCCGCCGGCACGGCGGCGCCGTACTCCGCGTCCACCGGCGCGGCCCTGCCGGTCACGCCGGTCACGCCGGCCGGCCCAGCGGCACCGTTCGCCTCCGCCGGCATCGCGTCGCCGTCCACATCGGCCGACACGGGGCCACCGTTCGCGCCCGCCGGCGGGGCGGCACCGTGCCCCGGGCCCACCAGCGCGGCGCCGTGTCCCGCGTCCCCCCGCACCGCATCGCCGTCCACGCCCGCCGGCGAGGAACCGTCGTCGACGCCCACCGACGAGGCGGCACCATGCCCCACGCCCGCCGGCGCGGCCCCGTCGTCCACATCCGCCGGCACGGCGCCACCGTTCGCGCCCGCCGGCGGGGCGCCGTCCGCCGCGCCGCCCGCCCCGGCGAGTAGCCGTTCCGCCGCCGCGTACGCGGCGGCGGCCTCCGCCGTCCGCCCCGCGTGGTAGCGCGCGAAGCCCAGGTCGCTGTGCGCCTCCGCCAACCGCAGCGGGTCGCCCAGGCGTTCGGCTGCGGCCAGCGACCGTTCGAAGAGCGCGTTGAGGTGCGTGGTGCCGCAGCGCCGCGCGAAGTAGGCGCGCAGGAAGCGCGGCAGCTCGGCGACGTGCGCGTCGGCGCCGACGGCGTCGGCCGTCTCGAAGGCGGCGATCAGGTTGCCGTACTCGGCCACCAGCCAGGCGAACGCGGCGTGCCGGTCGGCGAAGCGCGGCAGGGCGGCCGGGGCCCGGCCGGCGGCGGGCGGGCGCCTCGGCGCGAGGAACGGCATCGCCGCGTCGGCGGCGGCCGCCGCGTGCACGGCGTAGTCGAGCACCCGACGCAGGGCGCGCTCCCGTTCGGCCGGCGCGTCCTGTTCGGCGCAGGACCGGCGCGCGTGGCGGTGCACCAGGTCGTGCAGCCGGTAGCGGTCGGCCGTCGGCTGCTGCACCAGGTGCGCGTCGAGCAGGTCCTCCAGCGCGGCCTCCGCCTCGGCCAGGGCAACGTCCGCCAGCGCGGCGACCACATGGGCGTCGAAGGTGGCCCCCGGCAGCAGCCCCAGCATCCGGAACAGCCGAGCCCTGCGGCGGTCCAACTGCCGCACGGACATGGCGAACGCGGCGTCGGTGGCCTCGGCGCCGGCGGACTCGGCGTCCCGCGCCATCCGTTCCGCCAGCACGCCCACCGTCCAGCCGGGCCGGTGCCGCAGCCGGGCGGCGGCCAGTCGCAGCGCCAGCGGCAGCCGGCCGCAGCGCCGCACCACCTCGGCCACCGCCTCGGGGTCGCGGGCCAGCCGCCCCTCGGGGCCGCCCGGGTCGCCGCTGGCACGGGCCAGCAGCTCCGCGCTCTCCGCCGCGTCGGGCACGTCGAGCGAGACCGGGGGCACCTCGTCGAGGCCGAGCAGCCGGTTGCGGCTGGTGACCAGCGCGACGGAACGGCCGGCGCCCGGCAGCAGGGGCCGCACCTGCCCGGCCTCGGCCGCGTTGTCCAGCACGAGGACGACCCGGCGGCCGGCCAACTCCGAGCGCCAGCAGGCGGCCAGCCGTTCCAGCCCGTCCCGGGGCACCCGCTCGGAGGGCACGTCGAGCGCGCCCAGCAGGGTGCGCAGCGCGGACTCCGGGTCGAGCGGCGGCCGGCCCTCGGTGAAGCCGTGCAGGTCCACATAGAGCTGGCCGTCGGGGAAGTCGTCGGCGAGCCGGTGCGCGGCCCGCACCGCCAGGCAGGTCTTGCCGACGCCGGCCATGCCGTCGACCGAGACGGCGCGATGGCTGTCGAGCGCCGCGAACACGGCGGCCAGCGCGGCCTCGCGCCCGGTGAAGTCGGGGGCGTCGCGCGGCAGTTCGTTCCGCGCCGGCGGCTTCGCCAGCCGGCTGCTCCTGGGCGGCGCCGGCAGCGGTCGGGCGACCCGTTCCCACAGCGGGCGCAGCGGGCGCGGGTCGCGTCCCACCCGGCGGCAGAGCGCGACCACGGCCGGCCAGGGCGGCGCGGTCTGCCCGTTGAGATAGCGGGACAGCGACGAGGAGCTGAGCCCCGTCTCCCGGGCGAGGGCCCGCACGCCGAGCCCGGACAGCTCCCGGAGCAGGCCCAGCCGGTCCGCCAACTCCCGCCCGGCCTCGGTCGGTTCCACCGGCCTCTCGCCTCCCCGTCCCATCGGACAAGGAGTCTGTCCGTCCGGGTCGCCGCTGGTCAAGGCCGTTGCGGCTGTCCCAGGGTGTCCCAACCCCGTGGCCCGGCGCGGCGGATCGCGGTGTGCTGGGGACAGGCCCGAGGAACCGGGCCCCGAACCCCCGAGGGAGGACGAACGGATGCCCGTGCGATCGCGGATGCGGGACCCCGCCGCCGTGCTGCCGGCGGCGGCCGGGCTGCTGGCCGGCCTCGACGAGGCGGCGCGCGCCGCCGGCGTGGCGCCGCTGACCGTGGAGCTGGTGCGGCTGCGGGTGAGTCAGATCAACGGCAGCGGCGCCTGCGTCGAGGCCGCCGCCCGGGCGGCCCGCGTGGCGGGCGCGAGCGAGGAGGCGCTGGCCACGGTCGCCGTCTGGCGGCAGTCCCGCGCCTTCGACGGGGCGGAACGGGCGGCCCTCGCGCTGGCCGAGGCGGCGACCCGGCTGGCGGACCGGCCCGACGCGGTCACCGACGACACCTGGGACGCGGCCGCCACCCACTTCGACGAGTGGCGGCTGGCCGGGCTGCTGCTGACGGTCGGCGTCACCAACCTGCGCAACCGGCTCAACGCCGCCACCCGCCAAGGCGCCGGCGCGGCGCGATGACCCGCAGGACCCGCTCGGCGGCCGCCGGGCAGCAGGATGTAACCACACCATCGTTCCGATAACGGAGGAAACCACCATGGCCGACAGCCAGAAGAAGACCGCGAGCAAGACCACGAGCAAGACCACGGGCGGGGCCGCCGAGGGCTTCACGCCCGAGGAGCGGGCTGCGATGAAGGAGCGCGCCAAGGAGGTCAGGGCGTCCTCGCGCCGCCTGTCGCGCGAGGAGCGCGCCGCCCAGGACGAGGCCGCCGTGGTCGAGAAGATCGCCGAGATGGAGGGCTCGGACCGCGCGATGGCCGAGCAGGTGCACGCCATCGTCAGGGCCAGCGCGCCGGAGCTGGCGCCCAAGCTCTGGTACGGGATGCCGGCCTACGCCAGGGACGGCAAGGTCGTCTGCTTCTTCCAGAGCGCGGCGAAGTTCGGCGCGCGCTACGCCACCCTCGGCTTCAACGACACGGCGAACCTCGACGAGGGCACGATGTGGCCGACGGCCTTCGCGCTGACGGGGCTGGCGCCCGCCGAGGAGCGGCGCATCCGCGACCTGGTGCGCAGGGCGGCGGGCTGACCCCGGCGCGCACCGCCGCCCCCACGGGACACCGCCCTCACGAGCCGCCGCACCCGATCGCGCCCCGCAGCGCCGCCTCCCGGTAGTCGCTCGGCGGCTGGCCGTACGCCGCCCGGAACGCCCGGGTGAAGTCGGCCGGCCGCACGAAGCCGTGCCGCCGCGCGATCGCCGCGATCGGCAGCTGGGCCGAGGCCGGGTCCCGCAGCGCCCGGCGCGCCCGCTCCAGCCGCTGCCCCCGCAGGAACGACCGCACCGTCGTCCCGTTCCGCTGGAACAGCCGGTGCAACGAGCGCACCGACAGGTGGTGGGCCGCCGCGATGTGTGCCGGCGACAGGTCGGGCTCGGCCAGATGCCGTTGGACGAAGGCGTGGACGCGCAGCGTCAGGGCGCGCTCCCGTTCCTCGGGCGGCAGCGGCCGGTCGAGGTGCGCGCTGAGCAGCGCCCCGACCAGGTCGACCGCGACGGTGCCGAGGGTGTGGGGGGACGCCGGGCGGAACGCGTCGGCATCGTCCACCAGTTGGGTCAGGAACTGGCTCAGCAGCCCGCCGAGCCCCAGGTCCGAGGGGAGGCACAGCGCGACCGAGGGGCTGCACGTCGCCAGGGAGGCGGGCAGCAGCGCCCGGGGAACGAGCAGGTCGTCCAGGGCGAAGGCGGGTTCGGCGTCGTCCCCGCCCGACAGCCGGGCGCGGTAGGGGTAGGAGCTGCTCATGACGAGCAACTGGCCGGTGTCGACGGTGAGCTGGCCGTCGGCGTGGTCGACGGCGATGCGGCCCCGTCGGGGGACGGCCAGATAGAGCAGTTCGGGGTCGGCCTGCCGGATCAGCCTCGCCGTCCTGGCGGAGGTCATCGGCGGGCAGCGGAACGACGTGCCCCACACGGCGCCCAGGTCGAGCACCCGCAGGCTGGCGTCGAAGTCCTCCGGGCGTTCCAGGAGGAGTTCGCACGGGTTGTGGCTGGCGAACGCGGCCTGCCGCCAGCGCTCGAACCGCTCCGCGCCGCTGCGCCCCTCGCCCGAGTACACCGTCTCCCTCACCGGTTCCCCTCCCCCACACCCCGCCGCGCGGCCCGGTCGGCGTGACGGATCAGCCGGGGCGTGCGGCGGACCCGGGAGTTCGAGGGGCACGCCACCGAGTCGAAGCGTTCCGCTCCGGGTAAGTGCTCGCTCGTCAGGCTGGTTGTGATCATCGGTCTCCTTCGATCGCTCGCGGACGGCGGTCCGTCACGGGGACGCGGCGTGTTCCGAGCCGGTTCCGGGTCGGTGCCAGGTGCCCGGTGCCAGGTACCGGGGAACGGCGCCCGCCGGCGCGGGACACTCGCCAACGATGGGTCATCCGCGAGCGGGCCGACAACGGCCCGCCCGCCCCATGACCGGGCAACGACCGGGGACCAACCGGCCCGCGACCGGACGGCGCCGCCCCGCCCCCTCAGGCCGCCGGCACCTCCCCCGGCGGGGCCACCGAGGCGCGGACCACCACATGGGTGCCGAGCAGCACATGCTGCCCGCCCTGGGCCGGGCGCGCCCGGCTGTCCAGGGCGAGCCGGACGGCGGTGCGGCCCAGCTCCTCGTAGGGCACGTGCACGGTGGTGAGTTGGGGCCGCAGGTCGGTGGCCGGCGGCACGTCGTCGTAGCCGACCAGCGAGACCTCCTCGGGAACGGACAGCCCCGCCTCGGTGAGGGCCCGCAGCGCGCCGGCGGCGATCGCGTCGGTGACGGCGAAGACGGCGGTGAAGTCCCGGCCGGCGGCCAGCCGTTCCCGCAGCCCCAGGTAGGCGGCGTCCCGCGTGAAGTCGGCCGGCTCCACCAGAGCCGGGTCGAACGCCACCCCGTAGTCGTCGAGGGCGCGGCGGTAGCCGGCCAACCGCTGGGCGGAGGTGGTCTGTTCCTCCTCGCCGCCGAAGAACAGCACCCTGCGGTGCCCGGCCGCCAGCAGCCGGCTGGTCACCGCGTGGGCGCCGGCCTCGTTCTCGTACTCCACCACCGTGGCCGGCACCTCGGGGCCCAGCGAGGGCCGCCCGCACAGCACCAGCCGGGAGCCGGCCTGGTCCAGCGAGGCGGCGAGGGAACGCATCTGCCGGCGGTAGGAGTCGTCGTCCCGCACGCTGCCGATGAGGATCACGGCCTCGGCGCCCTGCTCGCGCATCAGCCGCACCGCGTCCAGCTCGCGGACCGGGTCGCCGCCCGTGGTGCAGATCAGGCACAGCCGCCCACGCCGCGCCGCCTCCTCCTCGATGCCGTGCGCGACCTGCGCGAACGACGGGCCGCGCACGTCGTTGAGGATGAAGGCGACCGCCTTGATGGCCTGGCCGCGCAGCGCCCTGGCGTGGGTGTTGGCGACGTAGTCCAGCTCGCGCAGGGCCTTCTCGACCCGGCGCCTGGTGCTGACCGCGACCGGGTAGTTCCCGGCGATCACCCGGGAGACGGTGGGCACCGAGACGCCGGCGCGCTGCGCGACGTCCTTGAGGGTGGCGCGCCCCGGGCGCGGGATCTGGTCAGCCTTGGTCGTCACCCGGCCCAGTCTAGTTTTCCGCCGCGCCCGGCGACCGCCGCGCGGGCGTCACTTGAGGCTGCCCAGGGTGACGCCGGTGCGCCAGTACCGCTGCATGGCCACCATGAAGACGGCCAGCGGCACGATCGACAGCAGCGAGCCGGTGAGCACCAGCGCGGACAGGTCGATCTCGGCCTCGTCCCGCTTGGCGTTCCAGGCGAACAGGCCCAGGCTCAACGTCCACTGCTCCTCGCCGCGCAGCATGGTCAGGGGCAGGAAGAACTGGTTCCAGTTCTGCACGAACGCCAGCAGGAAGACCGTCGCGCCGCCGGTGGTCATCATCCGCAGCACGATCTGCCCGAAGATCCGCAGCTCCCCCGCCCCGTCGATGCGGGCCGCCTCGATCAGCTCGACGGGGATGGCGCCGTCCACGTAGACCTTGGCGAGATAGACGGAGAACGGGCTGACGAACGACGGGATCAGCACCGCCCACACCGAGTTGACCAGCCCGATCCGGGAGAACAACAGATAGAGCGGCAGCGTCAGCATCGCGTACGGGATGAGGAACGAGCCGATCACCGCGCCCAGCGCCACGCCCCGCCCGAAGAACCGGAAGCGGGAGAGCGCGTAGCCGGCGCCGATCGCGACCACCGTGCAGACCAGGGCCCCGACGCCGGCGTAGAGCAGGGAGTTGAGCAACCAGCGGAAGAAGATGCCGTCGTTGTAGCGGAGGACCTGGCGGAGGTTGTCCAGCAGGTTGAAGTCGGCGAACCACAGGCCGTTGGAGTAGAGCAGGTCGCGCTGGTTCTTGGTGACCGAGACCAGCAGCCACCACACGGGGGCCACGGAGTAGAGGGTGAAGAGCGCGAGCCCGAGCAGGACCAGGGCGTTGCTCCGACGGGCCGGGGCGGCTCCGGCCGTCGTCGCGCGCTGCGCGGGGTTCTTCATAGGGGCTGCCTGTTCGTGAGCTTGTAGAAGACGAAGGACACGGCGCCCACGACGAGCGCGAGGATGATCGACAGGGCGGCGGCGTAGTGGTAGTCGCCCGCGTCGAACGCCTGGTGGTAGATCATCAGGATCGGCGTGTAGTTCTTGGTGACGGTCTCGGGGGCGACCTGTCGGAAGAGCAGCGGCTCGTTGAAGATCTGGAGCATCCCGATGATGGAGAGCATCCCGGTCAGCACCAGCGCGCCCCGCACGTACGGCACCTTGATCTGGAGCGCGATCCGCAGCTCGGAGGCGCCGTCGACGCGGGCGGCGTCGAACAGCTCCCTCGGCACGGCCAGCAGCGCGCCGTAGATGATCAGCATGTTGTAGCCGACGCCGTGCCAGGTCAGCAGATTGCCCAGGGAGACCCACAGCATCTCGGAGGCGTAGAAGTCGGCGTCGAGCCCGAGGGTGCCCAACACGTCGGTCAGCGGCCCGAGTCGGGGGCTGTAGAGGTACATCCACATCAGCGCGGCGACGACGCCAGGGATCATGTAGGGGATCAGGAACGCCAGCCGGTAGCGGTGCGCGGTGCGGGTGGCCAGGGTGTCCAGCAGCAGCGCCATCACCAGCGCGAGGCCGAGCATCACCGGGATCTGCACGCAGGCGAAGACCAGGACCCGCAGCATGGACGCCCAGAACGCGCCGTCTCCGAGGCCGCGGGTGAAGTTGTCGAGGCCGACGAAGACCCGCTCCTGGCCGCCGATGCCCAGGCCCGAGCTGCGCTCGGTGAACAGGCTCTCGTGGACG
The DNA here is from genome assembly GCF_006334905.2 of Streptomyces sp. 3MP-14. Lineage (NCBI taxonomy): Bacteria > Bacillati > Actinomycetota > Actinomycetes > Kitasatosporales > Streptomycetaceae > Streptomyces > Streptomyces sp. 3MP-14. The sequence continues at coordinate 33,985 of NZ_VDLZ02000017.1, read as the reverse complement.
GCGTAGCCGACCGGCAGGACGAAGACGAAGAGGAAGCCGAGGAGGAACGGGGCGGCGAACGCGGCGCCCTTGAGCGCGCGGAGCGTCTGCCAGCGCGGGCGCGGCCACGCCCGTCGGCCCTCCACGGGGGCGGGCGGCGGGGCGACGTGCGCCGGCGTGGGCGGGGCGGCGGTGCGCTGGTCACTCGACAACGTTGACGCCCTGCCGTTCCAGGTCGGCCACCGTCCAGCGCTGCATGTGGGTCAGCACGTCGGCGACGGCGACCTCGCCGTTCATGGCCTTGCCCCACTGGTCGGCCAACTCCTCGTACATGGCCATGGAGTTGGGGCCGTAGGTCCAGCCCTCGGCGTACTCGGACGCCTCCTCGATCACGGGGACGGTGCGGTCGGCGTGCTCGCCGAAGAGCTGCTCGGGCACCAGCTCCGCCAGGTAGGGCGCGGGGTCGGTGACCGCCGGGTACCAGCCGGAGCCGTCGACCGGGTCGGCCATCGCGGCGACCGGCTCCTGCTCGGTGGCCAGCCACACCGCCGCCTCGACCGCCTCCTCCTGGTGCTCGCAGAGCGCGGTCACCGCGTAGCCGCTGGTGTCGGCGGCGGAGAGGGCGATGTCCTGCCCGGGCGCCGCCAGGTTGGGCGCCGGCTCCCACTGGCCGAGGGAGGCGTCCATGTTCCGCTGGTGGCCGGCGAGTTGCCAGGTGGAGAGCTGGCGCATGGCGATGCCGCCCTGGTCGTAGCGCTGCATCATGGCGGCGTACTCGGCGTAGGAGATGCGTTCCACCAGGTCCTCGTCGAGGAGGGTCTGCATGATGTCGGCCGCCCACCGCGAGCCCTCGTCGAGGAAGTCGACGCGCCAGGCGTCGCCCTCGACCTGGTACCAGCGGGCGCCGGCCTGCCAGGCCAGGCCCATGAACGTGGAGGGGTCCTCGCCGGCGAGGTTGAAGACGTGGACGCCGTCCTCGCGCAGCTGCCGGCCGACCTCGATGGCCTCCTCCCAGGTGGTGGGGTACTCCAGCCCGCGCTCCTCGAAGGTGGGGCGGTGGAACATGGTGAAGATGGGCTGCCGTTGGTTGGGCACGGCGTAGACGGTGTCGGCGATGGAGAGCGCGTCCAGGGAGCCGTCGGCGAAGTGCCCCGCGTGCGGCTCCAGCGCCTCGCCGATGTCGGCGATCACGCCCTGGGCCACCAGCATGGCGCCGTTGCGGTTGTCGGTCTGGGCCAGGCAGGCCGTCTGGGAGGCGTCGCCCGCCTCGTGCGCGTTGTTGAGGTTGCCGGCGATCTCCGGTGCGGGCACCTCGACATAGCGGATCTGGATGTCCTCGTGGGCGGAGTTGAACGCCTCGACGCCGGCGCGGGTGCCGGCCTTGTCGCTCCACAGCTCGATCACGACCGGGCCGTCCGCCCCGTCGCCGTCGCCGTCGCCCCCGCAGGCAGCGCTCGTGGCCACCAGGGCGCAGGCGACACCCCCGACCAGCCAGCGCCTCTTCGCGTTGCCCATGCTGGGTCCCTGCCTTCTTCTCGGGATCGTTCTCGGGATTGTTAGCAATCGTTTTCTATTACGGCCGTCGACCGCCACCCGCTCGTCGGGCCCTGGGACGGGCCGGAAGTTGGGCGACAAGTCCGGATACCGGCCGCCGACTTGGCGCGGATGGACCACGCCTCTCGGCCGGGGCGCGGCGAGCCACAAGATAACCTTTTCTATCAAGGGAGACGACTCCGCGCCCCGGTGGCCGCGATGTGTTCCCGCACGCTAGACGCCGCCGGGGTGGACGTCAACGGGGTGGACGTCACGTGGACATCAGGGGGTGGCGGCGGGGCGTCCGGTGCCGGGCCCCTAGGGCCTCCCGACGGGGTCGCCACCCGCCGCGCCGGCGCGGAACCGGGGTGCGCGGAAGTCGGCCGGCGCCCTCGTCCCGCCCAGGTCCTGGGCGCAGATCCCGAGGAACGCCCCGGTGAACCGCAGCCGGCTGCCGTAGTCGTCGGAGAGCCGGGTGGCGTCCAGCTCGGGGCCGATCCGCCGCCAACTCCCCTCCTCCGGCGCCGCCTCCAGCCACAGCGAGGCGCCGTCCAGCCGCGCCCGCAGCAGGATCTCGTCCGGCCAGTCCTCGCACTCGACCACGGTCTCCGGCGGCTCGGCGTACGCCCCGTCGTCGCGGAGCACCAGGCCGAGCACCCGCCCGCGCCGCTCGTCGTGGCTGACCCGCAGGTAGTAGTAGGTGGAGGTGTCGTACCAGGCGATGAGCCCGGCGGCCTGCGAGAACCGGGTGGGGTGGAACTCCATCCCGACCGTGAGGGACTGCCGGGTGTCGGTGACCCGCCGGGCCAACAGGCTCTGGTCGAACAGGGAGTGTGGGCTCTGGCCGCCGAACAGCCGCAGCCAGCCCGGCCGTTCGGTCAGCGAGGCCCAGGAGTCGTCGATCGGGCGGCGCAGCGCGCTCCACTCGGGAGAACGCCAGGGGCCGCCGTCCTCGCCCGGCCCGCCGCGCCGGGGACGGCGGGCCACGCTCCTCGGGGCCGGGCCGTCCGGGGCCGGGGGTGCCGGCGCGGCCGCGCCCGGGGCGGGGGTGGTCAGCGCGGCCTCCGTCGTGCCGTCGGCCAGGCGCAGCCAGCCGTCGCGCCAGACCACGCGCTGGAGGCAGGTCTCCCGCCCCAGCACACACCGAGGTTCGCCGGTGGGCGAGGCGACCGGGCGGCTGGCGAGGTGGGCCAGGTACCACTCCCCCTCCGGGGTGGCGACCAACTCCCCGTGCCCCGCCTTCTGGAGCGGCAGTTCGGGGCGGCCGCGCGAGGTGAGCACGTCGGGCACCGGGTCGAACGCGTAGGGGCCGGCGATCTCGCGGGCGCGAGCCATGCTGATGCCGTGCTCCCAGCCGGTCCCTCCCTCGGCGAGCATCAGGTAGTACCAGCCGTCGCGGCGGTAGAGGTTGGGGCCCTCGATCAGCCGGTCCTTGCGGGCGATGGTGGTGACGGGCCCGGTCAGCCGCCGCTCCCCCGGGTCGTACTCCTGGAGGACGATGCCCGCGAAGGAGGGCCGGTCGGGGCGGTGGTCCCACTCGACGTTGACCAGCCAGTGCCGGCCGTCCTCGTCGTGGAAGAGCGAGGCGTCGAAGCCCGAGGAGTTGAGGTGCGCCGGCTCGGACCAGGGGCCGGTCGGCGCCTCGGCGGTCACCAGGTAGTTGTCCACGTCCTTGTAGGGCGAGCCGACGTGCCGCACCACGCTGTAGACCAGCCAGAAGCGGCCGTCGTGGTGGCTGAGCGAGGGTGCCCAGACGCCGCCGGAGTCCGGGACGCCGCGCAGCGGGGGAAGGTCGGCGCCATCGAGCGCGCCGCCCAGCGAGCGCCAGTGCACCAGGTCCCTGGAGTGGTGCAGCCGGACGGCCGGTGTCCACTCGAAGGTGCTGGTGGCGAGGTAGTAGTCGGAGCCGACCCGGACGATCGAGGGGTCGGGGTGGAAGCCGGGAAGCACGGGGTTGACGATCGCGCGGGGCGCTGGGGCGGACACCGGATTCCTTTCGGAGGGTGGCGGCGCGGACGGGGATACCGTACAGATAACGATTGTTGGAAAGTAGGCGGGTGGCCGAGCGGACGTCAACAGGACGCCAGCAGGAACGCAGGGCGTTCAACGGCTTCACGGGTCCGGCACCCGGGCGTAATGTTCAGAACACGTTTACTACGATCTATCCGCGATCCCGGGAGAGGAGAGCGATGGACGGCACCGACGGCGCGCGCGGTACGGGCCCCACCATGGCCGCCGTGGCCCGCGAGGCGGGCGTCTCCGTGCCGACCGTCTCCAAGGTGGTCAACGGCCGGCTGGGCGTCGCCCCCGAGACCCGCCGGCGGGTGGCGCTGGCCGCCAGGCGGCTCGGTTACGCCAGGCCGACCGCCCCCGACCCGGTCGCCAGGCGGCCCCTGGTCGAGCTGGTGACCGGCGGCCTGGACCGCCCCGGGACGGCCGCCGTGCTCCAGGCCGTCGAACGGGCCGCCAGCGGACGGGGGTTCGGGCTGCTGGTCTCCGTCGTCCCGCCGCCGGAGCGGTGGCGGGACGCCACGCCCGACTGGTTGCCGCAGCCGCGCCGCCGGCCGGCCGGCGGCCTGCTCTTCCACGTGCGCGGCCTGCCGCCCCGGGTCTACGGCCGGCTGCTGGAGCACGGAACGCGCTTCGTGATGGTCGACCCGGAGACCGCGCCGCCGGACGAGGTTCCGTGGGTGGCCACGGCCAACCGGCTGGCCGGGGCCCAGGCGGCCGACCACCTCCTCGCCCTGGGCCACCGCAGGATCGCGGTACTCACCGGGCCGGACGGCTCGCCCGCCGACCGGGCCAGGGTCGCCGGCCTCCGCGCCAGGTTGGCCGGCGCCGGCGTCGCGGTGCCGAACGCGCTGGTGCGGCCGGGAGAACCCGGCCGGGGATCGGCGCGGCGGGCGGTCGGGGAGCTGCTGGCGCGGATCGACGGCCGGCCGACGGCGGTCTTCGTCTCCTCCGACACCCTCGCGGCGGCGGTCCTGCTGGAGGCGGCGGCCCGGGGCGTGCGGGTGCCCGATGAGCTGAGCGTGGTGGCCTTCGGCGAACCGTCGCCCGACTGGGCGTGCGCTCCCGCGCTGACCACGGTGTGCCGGCCGGTGGCTGAACTGGCCGCCGAGGCGTTGGCGCTGCTCCTGGACGGCGCCGTCCGCGCCCAACAGGGCCCGCACTGGGTCGAGTTGCCGCCGGTCCTCCGCCTCGGCTCCAGCACGTCGCCGCCCGCCGAAGCCCACCTCGGCGAGGCGGCCCGGCGCTGAGCGGCGTGGAACGGCCGCCGGGGCGTGTGGGCCGGCGCCGTCCGTGCCCGCCGTGACGTTCGAGGTGAGTGAGGTGAGTGAGGTGAACGAAGTGGTCGAAAGGGTTGAAGGGGTCGAGGTGTTCGGGATGGGCGGGGTGGTCGGGATGGGCGGGGTGGTCGGGATGGGCGGGGTGGTCGGGATGGGCGGGGTGGTCGGGATGGGTGGGATGGGGAGGGCGTTGGGGGCGGCCGGGGTGGTCGAGGTGGTGCGGATGCTCCGGGTCGTCGGTCCGGGTCGCCCCTCCCCCGGGTCCGCGTAGTGGCGGCCGGCTCGCGCCGGGCCACGCTGCGGGCCGTGGCCGCGCACGCGGGCGTCTCCATGGCCACGGTCTCCCGGGTGTTGGCCGACAACTACCCGGTGGCCCCCGCCACCCGGCAGCGCGTGCTGCGGGCCGTGCGGGAGTTGGACTATGTCGCCAACACTCACGCCCGCGCCCTGCGCGGCCGGCGGACCGGAAGCGTGGCGTTCGTGCTGAACGACGTGCGGGGGCCGTCGTTCGCGGAGGTCGCCCACGGCATCGAGGAGGAGACGGCGCGCGCCGGGCTGCTCAGCCTGATCTGCACCACCCACGGCGACGCTGAACGGGAGTTGGCGGCGGTGCGCCTGATGCGGGAACAGGGTGCCAGCGCCGTGATCCTCATCGGCGGCGTGGTGGACAACGCCCAGTACCGGGCCCAGATGGCGCGCATCGCGCACGCGCTGGACGCGTCGGGCTCGCGGCTGGTGCTCTGCGGCAGGCCGCCGCTGGACCCGGGTGCCCCGACCACGGTCGTCGAGTACGACAACGAGTCGGGCGCGTTCGCCGTCACCAGCCGGCTGTTGGCCGGTGGGCACCGCCGGGTGCTCTTCCTGGGCGACCGGCCGGACGGCTCGACGACCGTCACCGGCCGACTGGCCGGCTACCGCAGGGCGTTGGCGACCATGGGGCTGCCGGCCGCGCCGGAGTTGGTCGTGCCGTGCCCCTTCCGGCGCGAGGATGCCCATGCCGCGCTGCGGGAACGGCTGGGCCGCGCACGGGACTTCACCGCCGTCTTCGCGGCCACCGACGAGGTTGCGGCGGGGGCGCTGGGCGCCCTTCGGGACGCCGGGCTCGACGTGCCGCGCGACGTGTCGCTGGTCGGCTACGACGATGTGGCGCCGGCCACGGATCTCCGTCCCCGGCTGACCACGGTGCACGTTCCCTATGCCGAGATGGGCCGCACAGCCGTCCGGCTGGCCCTCGCCCCCGACGGCCGCCCCGCCCCACCCGGCCGCCACGCGCTGCTGGGCACCCATGTGGTGGTCCGCGAGTCGACCGCCCCGCCGCGTTGACGTGCGGCGGGAACGAGAGGGCGGCGGTTCGGGTGCGGGGTGCGGGTGGTGGGTGGTGCGGGCCTTCGGGTGCGGGCCGGTGGCCGGTGCGGGGCAGCCCGACTGGTCGTTTGTTGGTCGACGAGACTCGTTGTGAGGGGTTGGGGCTCTGGCGCGGGCTACGACGCCTGGCCTACATGGCGCACGATCGGCCGGGTGCGGGCGTAACGAATACCGGCAGGAGGCTGGCTGGGAAGGGGGGCGCGGCTTCCGGGAGGTGGAGTTCGTTGCCGCCAGGGGTGGTCGGGAATGGCGACCGTGCCCTCCGGGCGCAGGGACCGCGCCGAGTTCGAGGGTCGTTTGGCCGCTGGGGGCGTGCGTGGCGCGCACCGGCTTCGCCGGCCTGCCCCGGCATGTCGCCCGTCTCGGACCTAACCGATCATCGGGCGACTGAACGGGACGGTGCCGGTTGTTCGGGTGGGGCGGGCGGTAGGTGGGGTGTTCGGTTAATGACCACGCTGCCGCGCGAACATCGCCTGCCGTCTTGGTAGTCAGCGGGCCGTCGACTCCCGAAGGCGGGCGCGCCGCGGGGGGTGGGGGACCTTTTTTCTAGGTGCCCGTTTGGAAGTGAACAGATCGTTCAACTCTAGACGGGCACCTACAGAAAGAGACCCCCACCCCCCCTGCCCGGAAGCGGACAAGGTGCGGACTACCTCACCGGCAGGCGATGTTCGCGCGGCAGCGTGGTCGTTGACCGAACGCCCCGTCCTGCCGGCGGAGTGGAGTGGCGAGGGCCGTCCCCCTTCAGTCGTCCGACGATCGGTCACGTCCGAGACGGGCGACATGCCGGGGCAGGCCGGCGAAGCCGGTGCGCGCCACGTACGCCCCCAGCCGCCGGCCGTCCCCCGAACTCGGCGCGGTCCCCGCGCCCGGAGGGCACGGTCGCCAGAGCTGGTCTCCGTTCGGCAACGAACTCCACCTCCCGGAAGCCGCGCCCCCCTTCCCAGCCAGCCTCTTGCCGGTATTCGTTACGCCCGCACCCGGCCGATCGTGCGCCATGTAGGCCCGGCGTCGTGGCCCGCGCCAGAGCCTTCCACCCCTGTGGGCGCGTCTCGTCGAGGGACGGCGACCAGTCGGGCTGCCCCGCACCGGCCACCGGCCCGCAGACAAACCCCGCACCCAACACACCACCCGCACCACCCCACCCCTCCGCCCCGCCCCGCCCCGGCAGGGGCTACGCCGCTCGGTGGAGTTCCGCCCGGTGGACGCGGTGGCGGAGCGGGTGGCCGGCCGCCAGGCGTTCCAGTTCCTCGACGGCGGTGCGGCCCAGCCGGCTCAGCTCGTTGCCGTGCGAGCCGGCGATGTGCGGGGTGAGGAGGACGTTGGGCAGGCCCCAGAGCGGCGAGTCGGCGGGCAGCGGCTCCGGCTCGGTGACGTCGAGGATCGCGCTGAGCCGGCCGGAGACCAACTCCTCGGTGAGGGCCTCGTGGTCGACGAGGCTGCCGCGCGCGGTGTTGAGCAGAACCGCCCCGTCGCGCATGGAGGCGAGGGCCGCCCGGTCCACCAGGTGGTGGGTCTCGGGCACGGCCGGCGCGTGGACGCTGACGATGTGGCTCTCGCGGAAGAGTTCGGCGACCCCGACCAGGCGCGCGCCGAGCCGGGCGGCGTCGGCCTCGTCGACGTAGGGGTCGTGGAGGACGACGTCGAGGTCGTGGTGGCGCAGCAGTTCGATCAGGCGGCGGCCGATGCGGGAGGCTCCGATCAGGCCGACGCGGCGGCCGACGTTGCCCACGTCCCGGTGCACCTCGCCGAGGGTGAAGCGGCGTTCGGCGCGGTAGCGGTCGGCGAGGGTGAGGACGCCCTTGCCGGCCAGGAGGATCATGCCCAGGGCGTACTCCGCCACGGGCAGCGCGTTGGCGGCGGCGGCCGAGGAGACCAACAGGCCGCGTTCCCAACCCTCGTTCGGCAGCAGGTACTTGACGGAGCCGCCGGTGTGCAGGACGGCGCGCAGCCGGGGTGCGGCGGCCAGGGTCTCGGGGGTGAGCGGCGGGCAGCCCCAGCCGGTGACCAGCACCTCGGTCGAGGCGAGCAGCCGGCGGGAGGCGGGGTCGTCGAGGTCGGCGACCAGGGTCGGGTCCAGGTCGGCGGTGGCGGTGAGGCGGGCCATCAGGTCCGGCGGAAAGAGCAGCGGAAGGTGCTCGGGGTCCAGCGCGAACAGCACCGAGGGACGCTCAGACATCGGGGGAAAGTCCCTCCTGAACAGCTGTGGAAAGTCATAGAAATCGTTCTCTAAGCGGCCAACCTATGCGGCGACCGCGAGGAGGTCAAGCGGCCCGGGGCCGGTGGGCCCCGGGCCGCCGGGCGTCAACTGCCGCGTGTCACCAGCCCGTCGAGGGCCTCCCGCAGCGCGTCCGTCGCGGTGTCCACCGCCTCCTGCTCCGGGTGTTCGGCCGTCGAGGCGGCGCGGGCCGCCTCGACGGCGGCGTCCACGGCCGCCAGGCTCTCCTCGGTGAAGCGCTCCCGGTCCAGCCCGTCGGCCCGCTCCAGCAGCACCGTCGCCAGGGTGGTGTCGACGGCACGGGCCAGCAGCTCGATCTCGGCGAGGTTGGACCGCCCGTCGTGCTCGTCGAGGAACCGCAGCAGCGGGACGTCCACCGGCTCGGGGAACGCCGCCTCGTACCAGCCGGCCTCGGTGACGCCCTCGATGGTGTGGATGGTCTCCCAGCTCTCCCCGCCGTCCGAGGACCGCTGCACCTCCGTGCCGTTGGCCCGGGCCACGTGGGTCGAGCGGGGCTGGACGCGCAGCGCGTCCAGGGTCAACGGCCCCCGCCCGCCCGGGTCAACGGCGATCCAGCTGACGGCGGCCGTGGTGTCGGTGAAGGTCGCCGGATCGCCGTCGAAGGCGCGCCAGCCGTTGGCGGCCGGGCTGCCGTCGGGCTCGCCCCAGGGCGGGGTCGAGGCCGTCACCATCTCCTCGGTCACCGGCAGCGGGGTCAGGAGGGTGTCGCCGTCCACCAGCAGTTCGTAGGCCGCGTGGACCCGGTCCACCAGCGCCGGCACGTCGGCGTCCGGCTCCTCGGCGGCGCGGGCGACGGCCTCGACCTCCTCGGCGAAGAGGAAGTGGCTGCCCCGGGTGTAACCGTCCCGTGCCACCTCCCGGGCGCGCGCGACGACCTCGGCCAGCGGCTCGGCGGTGGCCGTCAGCGCCTCGGGCGAGGTGCGGTGTCCACCGTCGGCGAGCCGGGCGACGACCCGGTAGTGCGCCTGGCCGACCCGGAGTTGGTCGGTCGCCGTGGTGGCGCGGCCCTCGGCGATCCGCTCCCAGCCCTCGGGCTCCTCGGCCGGGTCGCCGGCGGCCGTCTCCGGGTCGTCGGTGCGGTAGACCTCGAAGCCCACGGCGTCCTTGGGCTTGTTCCACTCCAGGGTGACCCGGTCCGCCTCGCGCGTCAGGTAGGGCGTCAGCCGGCCCGGTTCGGTGGCGGCCACCTCGACGGAGGCGAACGCGCCCGAGCCGGCCGCCGTCACTCCGGCGTGCACGTCCCCCGGCAGCGGGGTGAACAGCCGCCCCACGACCTGCCATGCGGCGCCGTCGGCGGAGACCAGGGCCGTGACCTGCCCGGTCCCGGCGTCGCGGGCCAGCCGCAGCCAGGGGTGGGACGCGGCGGTGACGCCGTCGAGGGTGCGGGTCAACGGGCTGCGCACGTCGTCCTGCCAGTCGTGGCGGCTGTCCCGCGAGCGGTTGGCGAACACGAGTCGCCCCTCGGCGTCGGCACCGAGATAGGCGTAGCGGTCGTGGCGGGTGTCGGGGTCGTTGCCGTCGCGCAGCATGATCCCGGTGGCCGCGCCCTGGTGACCGTCCAGCCGCGCGGTGACCGTGCCGGAGCCGACCAGCGGGCGGTTGACGAAGTGCAGCGCGTCGTCGATGTCCCGGGTGTGCAGCATGTAGTCGTCCCCGCGGCCCAGCCCGGCGCCGTCGCCGCCGTCGATCGTCACCGCGCCGTCCTCGACGGCGGCGCCGCCCTCGGTGATCGAGCCGAGCCGGTCGTCGCGCCAGCCGGAGCCGGCCAGTTCGCCGGAGACGGGTGCCGCGACCTCGGCCTCTGCGCGGTAGGAGGGGTTGCCGGCGCCGTGCTCGTTGACCGGGGTGACGGTGTAGTAGTACGTCCGCCCGCCGCGCGCGGTCGTGTCCACGTGGTGGGTGTCGGTGACGCCCCGGGCGACGGTGGTGTAGCGGCCGTCCTCGCGGGTGGCGCGGCGCACGGTGTAGGACTCGGCGCCGGCGGACGGGTTCCAGCTGAGGGCGACCTCGCCGTCGCCGGGCGTGGCGTGGGTGAAGTCCACGTTGGCGGGGGTCTCGGGCCGGGTCGCGTCGTCGAGCCGCAGCACCAGCGCGGAGTTGGGGGCGAGGGAGACCGCGCCGTCGCGCACCGGGAGGCGTTCCCCGGAGACCAGGTCGAGCACCCGGCCCCGGGTGCCGGGCGGCACCGCGACCCGGTGGACCGACTCGTTGCCGTACTCCTCGCGCGTGGTGTTGAACGCGAACAGGTAGCGGTCGTACTGGGCGGTCAGCAGGTCGGGGTAGCCGGAGTAGGCGTGGTCGGCCTCGAAGTTCTCCCGCCGCACCTCGCCGACGCCCGGCTGGTAGGTGATGGGCGCGATCTCGCCGGCCAGCGCCTGGGGCGCGTCGGCGCCGCCGGTCTGCTGGTCCTCCATGAAGTCCACGTCGATGTTGTCCATCCGCCCGTAGTAGTCCCGGTAGCGGAAGACGCCCTCGGTCTCGATCTGCACGATCGCGCTGTGGTCGGGGCGTTGCACGTGGAGCCGGCCGTTGCCGGCGTAGCCGCGCTGGCGTTCGTTGAGCGCGCCGAAGATCCGGGTGTCGCCGTCGCGCAGCGAGACGAAGGCGTTGTCGACGTCCACCCAGGCGAAGCGCTCGTAGTCGGCCGGGTCCACGTCGAGTTCGGCCAGCTGCTCCTCGGTGTAGCGGGTGAAGTCGGTCTGCGGCAGGGCGAGTCCGGCCATGGCCTGGCCGGCGAAGCGGTCGTGGTCGGCGCGGCCGCCGGTGACGTAGGCGTAGGTGGCGGGCAGCCGCAGGTCCTCGCGCCACTTGGCCTCGGCGTAGGCGGCGAAGTTGTTGAAGTACTGGTGGTCGGCGAGCTGTTGCTGCATCGCGCCGACGGCCTCGGCGGCGTGCCGCCAGGTCTCCTCCCACTCCTCGCCCCGGTAGCGCTCCGGGTGCTGGACCATGTGGTGTTCCAGGGAGGCGTAGTGCATCGGCCGGTCCACGCTGACGTAGGCGAGCTTTCCGGGGAAGCCGGTGTTGCGCTCGTCGACGACCTGGTTCATCCGCATGACGCGGTTGCCGTCCGCGTCGGTGTCGCTGTACCGGGTGTGGGAGCGGGCGTGGTGGTTGCGGAGCGCCAACTCAAGGATGTCGTCGTTGAGTTCCTCGTCGCCCTCGTGCCCCCAGGTGCGGTGGAACCACTCGGGCAGGTAGTTGGTGGACTCGCCGTAGTTGCCGACATAGCCGTTCTCGCGGGTGAGGCCGGCCTGAGTGACGGTGGTGTAGTGGTCGCCCAGCGGGCGGCGGCGCTCGATCTCACCGTTCTCGTCGAGGGCGCTCGTGGCGAGGCCCTTCATCACGATCTGCCGGTAGTCCTCGGTGTAGCGGGCGGTGCGGTCGTGGTAGAAGAGCGAGTGGAACAGGTCGAGTTCCTCGCCCTCGGGGCCGACCAGGACCTCCTCGCCGAGGAAGGGCGCCAGGCCCAGCGCCTCGCGGGCGATCCGGTGGCCGCGCTCCCGGCCCTCGTAGAAGTCGCTGCCGATGACCCGCAGCCCCTCGTGGGCCTCCCAGGCGCCCTCGTAGGTGTACATCACCTGGTTGTAGATGTAGGACAGCCGGGAGCGCGCGAAGTCGAAGTTGGCCTTCAGGGTGCGCTCCCACGCCTCGCCCCGGGTGAGCTGGCCGCCGTCGAGGTCGACGGGCGCGAGGGAGGTCTCGCCGGCCTCGGTGCCGGTGTCGAACGGCTCGGCCAGGAACGCCTCGAACGCCTCGCGGCCCAGCACCTCCTCGTCGGCGATCAGGTTCTCGACGATGTAGAGCGCCTCGCCGAGCGCGCCGTAGTAGCCGCCCCAGTCGGACTGGTGGCCGCCGTTGCCCAGCGACATGGTGTCGCCGTAGTAGGCGGTCACCCAGTTGTCGACGGTCTGGAAGATCCGCTCCAGCGCGGCCCGTCGCTCCCCGGGCGTGCGGGCCGGTGACCAGTCGGTGGTCAGCGCGGTGGCGTAGAAGCGCAGGTCGTCCTTGTAGCGCTCGATGCTGAGCCGGGCCTCGGGGTCGGCGTCGATGGTCTCCGACATGGCCTCGAAGTTGTCGATCTGGGTCTGCCGGTAGCCGTCGACCAGGGCCTGGCGCTCCTCGGCGGGGAGGTCGTCGGCGACGTCGGTGGGCAGGGGCTCGTCGGGTAGGTCCTCGCCGCCGAGGTCGAGGGCCGGATCGGTGTGGGTGTAGGCCCGGTAGAAGCCGCGCGAGGGCTCGGTGAGCGGGGTGGCGAAGTCGTTGGCGAAGGAGGTCAGGGTGATCTCGACCCGTTCGCTGCCCTGGGTCATCGACAGCGGCAGCAGCACGGTGGCGTGGTAGTAGCGGCCGGGAACGGGGTTGGCGTGCCCGGGGTTGAGCGCCTCCCAGTCGCCGGAGCGGCGGTAGCCGAGCTGCTCGCCGTTGACCTCGACGAGGGTCTTCTCCGTGCTGGTGTCGCCGCCCCAGAACCGGACGGTGAGGTAGTTCTGGTCCTGGGGGTCGACGGCCATGGTGAAGGTGAGGTCGCCGGCGTGGAGGTCGGGCGGGTCCAACGGCTGGGCGACGCGGGCGAGTTGGCCGGAGCCGCCGGTGACGACGGCGGAGTCGGGGGCGTGCAGCGCGTGGGCGCGTTCGGACTCCTCGTCGCCGAAGACCAGCAGGTCCTCGTGGCGGCCCCGGTCGTCGGCCCGGGCGGCCGGGGCGGCGCCGGCGCCCAACAGGCCGGCCAGCAGGGCCAGCAGGAGCACCGCGACCAGCGCGGGCTGCCGGCCGCGCGGCGGTGGTCCCCAGGCCGCTCTTCGCGTCGGGTACATGACGGCTCCTCCTCGGTGACGACCTCCTCCGCCACGGCCCCGCTGGGCTGCGGCGGCGACCCGCCGATAGATATCGATTTCTGACGCAGGAAGGTACCCCGGTACCCGCCCGGCGAGAACCGCTCGGCGCCGACGGAAAACTTTCCAATTCCGCGCGCGCCCGGTTCCGCCGTGAACGTTCCCGACCACCATGTGCGGCACCCAACCCCCCACATCCGAAAGGTGCGTTACTCATGCAGGGACGACATGGGCGCGACATGACCAGCCGGCGGCGGCTGCTGAAGACGGCCGTGCTCGGCACGGGAGCCGCCGTCGTCGGCGGCCTCGCCTACACCGCGCAGGCCGCGCGCTCCACGGCCGGCGCCGCCCCGGCGGCCGGCACCGGCGGCGACCCGGTCCGCCCGCTGGCCTTCACCCATCCCGGAATGCTGCACGCCCAGGCCGACTTCGACCGGATGCGCGGCCACGTCGAGGCCAACACCCAGCCCTGGCTGTCCGGTTGGAACCGGCTCACCGCCAACGGCCACTCCTCGGCGACCTGGGCCGAGCGCCCGACCGCCACCATCATCCGGGGCGGCGACGGGCAGAACTACCCGCAGCTCTACAACGACGTCCACGCCGCCTACCAGAACGCGCTGCGCTGGAAGGTCAGCGGGGACACCGCGCACGGCGACAAGGCGCGCGACATCCTCAACGCCTGGTCGGGCACCCTGACCACGGTCACCGGGAACGCGGACCGCTTCCTGGCGTCCGGGATCTACGGCTACCAGTTCGCCAACGCGGCCGAGATCATGCGCGGTTACGACGGCTTCGACCTGGGCCGCTTCCAGACCATGCTGATGGACGTCTTCTACCCGCTGTGCGACAGCTTCCTGGTCAACCACAACGACGCCTGCATCACCAACTACTGGGCCAACTGGGACCTGTGCAACATGGCGGCGATCATGTCGTTCGGCATCCTCAACGACGACCAGGCCCTCTTCGACCGCGCCGTGGACTACTTCCACAACGGCGAGGGCAACGGGTCGCTGCCGCACGCCGTTCCGCACCTGCACGGCGACCTCGCCCAGTGGCAGGAGAGCGGCCGCGACCAGGGGCACACCATCATGGGCATCGGGCTGATGGGCACCCTCTGCGAGATGGCCTGGAACCAGGGCGTGGACCTCTACGGCGCCGACGGCAACCGCTTCCTCAAGGCGTGCGAGTACGTGGCCCGTTACAACCTGGGCAACGACGTCCCGTTCACCCCCTACCAGTGGGGCACCGGGCAGAACTGCGCGCCGCGAGAGCACACCGTGATCAGCTCCGCCGGGCGCGGCCAGGTCCGCCCGGTCTGGGAGCGGGTCTACCACCACTACGCCGGCCGGCGGGGCCTGGCCACCCCCAACCTGTCCGCGATCGCCCGCGCCAACAGCCCCGAGGGCGGCGGCGGCGACTACGGCACCACCAGCGGCGGCTTCGACGAACTGGGCTTCGGCACCCTGGCCTACGTCCGCTGACGCCGCGCACCGGCCACGCGAACGCCCGGCCACGCCGCTCCTCGTCCGTTCGGCCTTCCGGGTGCGGCGGCACCCGGAGGGGGGCCGGTCGTTAGCATGGGCGCCGTGAGCACAGGTGAGAGCGGGTCGACCACCGTCGCGGGGCGGGTCACCATCCACGACGTGGCGCGGCTCGCCGGGGTCTCCCGGCAGACCGTCACCCGGGCCATGAACGACATGACGGGCATCAGCGCCGAGACCAGGACCCGGGTGCTGCGGGCGGCCTCGCTCCTGGGGTACCGGCCCAACCGGGCGGCCCGGGCGATGGTCCAGGGGCCGGGCACCACGCTGGGCCTGGTGATCCGCTCCCTGTGGAACCCGTTCTTCGCCGAGATCGCGGAGAGCGTCATCGACGCCGTCCACGGCCGCCAGTGGAACCTGCACCTGAGCTATGTGGGCTCGGGCGGCCGGGACGCGCTGGCCGTGGTGCGGGACATGGCGCCCGAGGTGGACGCCGTCATCGGCTACCTGCCGCCGGAGATCGGCTCCGCGCTGCCCTCGTTCACCGGACCGCTGATCCAGCTGGACATCTCGGACGGGGACAGCGCGGACGCCGGCTTCCGGTTCGCGGTGGAACACGATCTGGGGCTGGTGGTGCGGCGGTTCGAGGAGACGGGCCGCCGCCGGGTCGCGATGATCGACGGCAGCACCACCGGCGGGCCCAGCGTCCGCGCCCCGGTGTTCTCCGAGTTGGCCAGGGCCGCCGGCATCTGGGACGAACGGGGCGGCGTGGTCAGCGCGGACGAGTCGCCGGCCGGCGCGAGCGTCGCGGTGGGCGAGTTGCTGGACCGCTCCCCCGGGGTCGACGCGGTGTTCGTCTTCAACGACGTGATGGCGCTGGGCGTGATGCACGAACTCACCCGCAGGGGCGTGGCGATCCCCGACGACGTCGCGGTGGTGGCGATGGACGGCATCCAGCTGGGGGCCTACAGCTCGCCGCCGCTGACCACGGTCGACCTGGACCCGCGCGGCCTGGGCCGGGCGGCGGTCGAGGCCGCCGCCGACATCCTCTCCGGCCAGGCCCCGCGCGGCGGCCGGGGCGCCCAACGGGAGCGCCGCCACCGCCTGTTGGTCCGCGACTCCGGCTGACCCGGCGGCGCCGGCTGGCGCGGTGCCGACTGGGGCGGTGCCGGCTGGCGCGGTGCCGGCTGGCGCCGCGCCTCGGGAGACGGGTGGCCGGGGCGCCGGCGGCCGGCGGCCGGGCCGGGGCGCGTTGAGCCGGGGGCACGGCGGGCCGGCGCGTCGGGCTGGGCCGGGGGCCGGCGGCGGCTCCGGGACGGGTCCCGGAACGCGTGCTCCAGCATGGGGCGATGACAGCGTTGACGGAGGGCGGCCGCCTCGCCCGGGATGGCGTCGGCGCGGGACACCGCGCGAACTCGGGCGCCGAGTGCGACGGCCCGTTCCCCGGGGTGAGCCACTGATGCGCCGGACGAAGTTCCGCGTCGACGCCGCGACCCGCGACCGTCTCGGTGGGGACACCCTGCGCCGGCTCGCCACGACGCTGACGGCGGTGGACTGCCAGACATGCGGCCGTGCGATCACGCGGTGGCGAAGGCCCTCACTGGTCGTCAACGCGGTGGGGGAACAGGCCGAGGCGAGCCTGCACCACGGCTCCTGCCAGCGACCCTGCTGGCGCGAGCAGACGGAGCACACCGTCCCCGCGCCCGCACATCTCACCTGGCGCGCCGGGACGTTCATCGGTCTCCTTCGTGGATGCCCCCGGCGTCAGCCGGGGGAGGAAACGAAGCTCGCGCGGAGCGGGGCGGGGAAAGCCGGTTCGCCGTTGGGGCGGACCGGCGTCCACCGGCCGCCATACAACGTCCGCTGCTTACCGGAGCGTTGATAGAGTGTGAGGCGTGGCGCGGCAGGTCAGGCGGGCTTTCCGGTACCGCTTCTACCCCACGAGCGAGCAGGCGGCGGAGCTGTCGCGCACGTTCGGCTGCGTCCGCCTCGTCTACAACAGAGCACTGGAGGAACGCACCCGCGCCTGGCACGGCGAGCAGCGCCGGATCTCCTACGCGGAGTCCTCGGCGATGCTCACGGAGTGGAAGAGGACCGAGGAACTGGCCTTCCTGACCGAGGTGTCGTGCGTCCCGCTCCAACAGGCGCTGCGGCATCTCCAGACCGGGTTCACCAATTTCTTCGGCAAGCGGGCGAAGTATCCGCGTTTCAAGTCGAAGAAGAGGTCTCGGGCTTCGGCCGAGTACACCCGCTCCGCGTTCACGTTCCGTGACGGGCAACTGACGCTGGCCAAGATGGTCGGGCCGTTGGATATCCGTTGGTCGCGTCCCCTGCCCGAGGGTGTGAGTCCTTCGACGGTGACCGTCTCCCGCGACAGCGCGGGCCGCTGGTTCGTCTCGATGCTGTGCGAGGACACCATCACCCCGGCCCCAGTGACCACGCGGGCGGTCGGTATCGACGCCGGGATCACCTCCCTGGTGACCCTGTCCACCGGGGAGAAGATCACCAACCCGAAGCATGAGCGCCGGGATCGCGCCCGCCTGGCCCGCGCGCAGCGGGAGTTGTCCCGCAAGGCGAAGGGCTCGGCCAACCGAGAGAAAGCCCGACGCCGCGTCGCCAAGATCCATGCCAGGATCGCCGACCGGCGCCGCGACCACCTGCACAAGCTGTCGACTCGGCTCGTCCGTGAGAACCAAACGGTCGTGATCGAGGACCTGACCGTCCGCAACCTGCTGAAGAACCACTCCCTCGCCCGCGCCATCTCCGACGCCGCCTGGCGGGAGCTGCGCTCCATGCTGGAGTACAAGTGCGCCTGGTACGGGCGTGAACTGGTGGTGATCGACCGCTACTTCCCCAGCTCCAAGCTGTGCGGGGCCTGCGGAACGGTAGCGGCCAAGTTGCCGTTGCACGTCCGGACATGGACGTGCGCGTGTGGCGCCACGCAAGACCGTGATGTGAACGCGGCGAAGAACCTTCTGGCGGCCGGGCTGGCCGCCTCTGCCTGTGGAGACGGTGTAAGACCTCAACGGGAGTCCTCCCGGACAGGGCAGTCGTCGGTGAAGCAGGAAACCCAGCGGGCAACCGCTGGAACCCCCCGCCTCTAGGCGAGGGAGGAAGTCAACATGCCGGAGCCGCTGTTTCTGGGCGGGGTTTCGCACGATGTTCCGGTCTTCCTGGTCAATCCCTCCTTCGAAGTCGCGCTCCTGCGGTACCGCGCCGAGGGCGGCTGGCTGGAGTCGACGGTTGAGCCCTTCGCCGAGCTGGGGTTCGGCCTGAGGTTCGGGTCCGAAGCGGCGGGCTGGCCGCCCAGAATCCGGCGTGGGTATGCCGAGATCGACTGGAGGCTGATCTCCGTGACGATCCCGGTCGGCAGGAACGAGTACCGCTGGCACGACGTGCCGATCTCCCCGCCGGCCGAGGCGCTGGTGCGCGACCTGCGGTGGGTCCTCGTCGTCGTCACCTCTCTCGACCCGCACCGCTTCCGGCTCGGCGATCTGCTGAACCACATGCTGGGAGGGCGGGCCGCGATGGGACGGGCCCCGCTCGCGGTGCGCCGGGCTCCCAGATTCGAGGGCAAGACGAGGGCGACGCCCCGCCAGAAGGACCGGCGCAGACGCTGACCGGCGAGCCGCGAGCCGGTGGGACCCCGGCCGGCCCATCCCGGCGCGCCGGTCAACTCCCGGGCGGGCGGCTACCGTTGGGCGGCGGGCCGGTCGGCCGTCGGACGGCGGCCGCCGTGCGACGGTCCGCGCACCAGAGGGCGAGGAGGCGGGCCAGGTCGGCGGGCCGTTCCTCGTGCGGGTAGTGGCCGCACTCCTCCCACAGGTGCACGCGGGAGGCCGGGTGGCTCAGCAGCCCGCGTTCCCAGGCGGCCGCCGCCGGGTCGGTGTGGACCGCGAGCACCGGGCAGCGGCGCCGGCGCAGGTACGCGTCGGAGGCGGGGCGCAGCCCGAACGCGTCGGGCGCCAGGTAGAGGGCGTCCCGGTAACGGGCCAGCACCTCCGGGGACATCCGGGCCATCAGCCGGCGGTGGCGCTCCCGCAGGTCCTCGGGCGCCAGGGGGCCGAAGGCGCCGGCGACGAAGTCGACCGCCCAGGCGCTGCCCCGCCGCCGCAGCGCCCGCTGCTCGGCGACGATGCGGTCGCGGTCCTCGGGCGCTCCGCCGTAGGCCGGGGCCAACACCGCGACCGCGCCGACGAGTTCGGGGTGCGCGATGGCCAGCGCCGAGACGACCTGGCCGCCCAGCGAGTGCCCGATGGCGACCACGGGTCCCGTGCCACGGTCCCGCAGCAGGGCCGCGAGCAGGTCGGCCACCCCGTGCGGCGAGTGGGGGCCGCCGTCCCCGCCGGCCCTGGCCGCCGAGGGGCCGTGCCCGGGCAGGTCGGGGGCGATCACCCGGGCCCAGCCGGCCAGTTCGGGCACCAGCGGGGCCCAGTCGTCGGCGTCGCTCCCCCAGCCGTGCACCAGCAGCAGCGACCAGCCGCCGCGCCCGACCGGGCCGGTGTCGACGACGCGCATCCGCCCTCCCTCCAGGCGCCGGCCTTGTCGGTCGTTGCCGCCATCCGTACCATCCCAGTCATAGAAAACGATTACTATCATGGTCCTGGCCCGCCTGGGCAGACCGCCCGAGAGAGGAACGCCACCGATGAGAGTGGGCCCCCCTGCGCTTCTCCCCGACTGCGATGCGCGTCTGGCTGCGTGCCCGGTGAGCGCCGAGCCTCCGCCCCCGCCGCACCGGAGCGTGCGGTGGGGCCACGCCGCCCTGCGGGCCGAGTTCGTCGCGGCGGCCGACGGCTCGCTGCGGGCCGTCCGCCTCGGCCCGCCGGGCACGCCGCCCCGGCCGCCCGAACAGGCCACGCCCGTCGTCGAGTTGCTGGCCCTCGGGCACGGCAGCAACTGGTCGGGGCGGCGCGCGATCGAGACGACCGTGGGCGGCCGGCTGCGCCTGCGGGCCCACGCCGCCGAGCGGGAAGGGCCCTGGCACCGCCTGCGGCTGAGCCTGGCCGACCCGGTCAGCGGCCTGGCCGCCGACCTCGTCCTCTCCTCCCCCGACGGCCTGCCCGTGGTCCGCGCCGAGGTCGAGGTCACCAACGAGGGCGCCGCGCCGGTGACCCTGCTGGCCGTCACCTCGCTGACGCTCGGCGGGCTACCCTCGCCCCGGGCGCTGACGCTGCACCGGGCGGACAACGACTGGCTGGCCGAGTGCCGTTGGCGGGCCGAGCCGCTGGGCGAGCGGCTGCCCGACCTCGGGCGACGGCTGCACGAGCGGGACAGCCGGGGGCGGTTCGGCCTGAGCGGGGCCGGCAGTTGGTCGACGGACGGCCAGCTGCCGATGGGCGCGTTGACCGAAGACGAAGGCCAACGGTGCTGGCTGTGGCAGGTGGAGACCTCGACGGGCGGCTGGTCCTGGGAGGTCGGCGAGCGGGAGGAGGGCACCTATCTGGCGCTGTCCGGTCCCGGCGACGCCGAGCACCAGTGGCGCCAACACCTGCCGCCCGGCGGCTCGTTCACCACCGAACCCGCCACGCTCGTGGTCACCGGGGACGGCCTGGACGCGGCGTTCGCCGCGCTGACCCGCTACCGCAGGCTGGTCCGCCGCCCGCACCCCGACCACGGCCAACTGCCGGTCGTCTTCAACGACTTCATGAACACGTTGATGGGCGACCCGACGACGGAGCGGCTGCTGCCGCTGGTGGACGCGGCGGGCGCGGTCGGCGCGGAGTACTTCGTGATCGACGCCGGCTGGTATGACGACGACGCCGACGGCTGGTGGGACAGCGTCGGCGCCTGGCAGCCGGCCGCCAGCCGCTTCCCCGGCGAGCGCGGCATCCACCAGGTGCTGGACCGCATCCGCGAGCGCGGCATGGTCCCCGGCCTGTGGCTGGAACCCGAAGTCGTGGGCGTCCGCAGCCCGTTGGCGGCCCTGCTGCCCGACGAGGCGTTCTTCCAACGCGACGGCATCCGCGTCCGCGAGCACGGCCGCTACCACCTCGACCTACGCCACCCGGCAGCCGTCCGACACCTCGACGAGACCGTCGACCGCCTCGTCACCGACTGGGGCGTCGGCTACCTCAAACTGGACTACAACATCAGCGTCCCACCCGGCACCGACCGCGGCCGCCGGGAGGCCCCCGGCGCCGGACTCCTCGGCCACACCCGCGCCTACCAGCGGTGGCTGGAATCCGTCCTGGACCGCCACCCGGGGCTGGTGATCGAGAACTGCGCCTCCGGCGGGATGCGGATGGACGGCGCCATGCTGCGGATCACCCAACTCCAGTCCACCAGCGACCAGCAGGACTTCCGCCGCTACCCGCCGATCGCCGCCGCCGCGCCGACGGCGGTCCCCCCCGGAGCAGGGGGCGGTCTGGGCCTATGTCCAGCCGGAGTTCACCGCCGAGGAGAACGCGTTCGTCCTCGCGGGGGCGCTGCTCGGGCGGGTTCACCTCTCCGGCCACATCGACCGGATGTCCCGGGAGCAACGGGCCCTGGTGCGCCGCTCGTTGGCGACCTACCGGGCGATCCGCGCCGAGGTGGCCGAGGGAACGCCCTTCTGGCCGCTGGGACTTCCCGCCTGGACCGACCCCTGGCTGGCACTGGGCCTGCGAACCCCGGGCTCGACCCTGGTCACGGTCTGGCGCCGGGACGCCGAGGAGCCTCGGGTCACGCTGCCCGTGCGGGCGCTGCGCGGGCGCTCCGCCAGGGTCGAGGTGCTGTTCGCCGCCGAAGCGGCGCGGGTCGCGGCCGACTGGGACCCCGCCGCCGGCCTGCTCTCCGTGGGCCTCCCCGCGCCCACCACGGCCGCGCTGCTGCGCGTGACGGACGAGGGCCCCGCGCCCCACCGCTGAGCGCCCCCTCCGGTGGGCCGGACACCTCCGGTGGGCCGGACACCTCCGGTGGGCCGGGCCAACGAGCGCGCAGCGCGCCACCGCCGCCCGTTCACCCCCGCCAACGAACGCCCCACCAGCGGCCGTCCGGCCGACTCCCCCGCCAACGAGCCCCCCGCCACCGGCCGTCCGGCCGCACCACCAACCCACCTTTCGCCACCGGCCGTTGAGCCACCGCCGCCCGTCGGCCCAACGCCCCCACCACCGGCGGGCCAGCCGCACCACCAACGAGTCCCCGCCGCCGCCCGTTCACCCCCGCCAATGATCTCCCCACCACCGGCGGCCCGCCCACACCACCAACGAGCCCCCCGCCACCGGCCGTTCACCCGCCGCCGGCCGCCGGCCACGCCCGTCCGGCCGCACCACCAACCCGCCCCCGCCGCCACCGGCCGTTCACACGCCGCCGGCCGCAGGCCGTCCGCCCCACCCAAGGTCGCCGCCCCCTCCCGAGGCCGGCCGCCAGGCCAAAACCGTGATCGTTCACGCACACCCCTTGACCCGCGCCCCACCCGCTCCCTAACCTGCGGCTGAAGAGCCGGCATTCTGCCTGTACACAGCGCCACTTGCCGCCGCAGCACCGTTCCGTGCGGCCAGCGCAGCGCGTCTCGTGCACGTTCACGCAACCCGCCTCGTGGCCGCCCCGTTCCGGCCGTGGCGGCGGCTTCCCGACGATCGGAGTACCACGCCATGACTCAGCTCTCACGTCGCCGCTTCCTCGGTGGGGTCGGCACGGCCCTCGGCGGGATCGCGCTCGCCGGACCGCTGTCGGCCTGCGGGGGCGGCGGTGGCGGGGCGGCGCGCAGTGACGCGCCGTTCGACATCCCGACCTTCCGGGAGCCGCCGCGCCCCGCCCTGGAGCCGGCGTTCGTCGCCGAGCACGAGGCGATGTGCGACGTCTACGTCGGCCAGCCGGCCGAATACCGGGCCACCTACGAGGGCAGGCCGCTGTCCGGCGGCGAGATATCGACGTTCCAGTTCACCTGGGGCAACCCGCCCACCGACGTCTCCGGCGACCCGTACTGGCGGGAGTTGAACGACCGGCTGGGCGGGACGATCAGGACCACCTTCGTGCCGGCCGCCCAGTACGGCGACAAGCTGGCGACCACGCTGGCCTCGGGCAACGTCCCCGACCTGGTGTTCGTCGACGACAACAGCCCGGTCGCGCTCCAGGCCATCCGCGACGGCACGTTCGCCGACCTGAGCGAGACGCTCTCCGGCGACAACGTGCTGGAGTGGCCGAACCTGGCGGCCCGGCGCGAGGCGGTGTGGCGCTCCTCGCTGCGCGACGGGCGGATCGTGACCGTGCCGAGCCCGGTGCACCCGCTGTCGTTCTTCCCGCTGATCCGGCTGGACATCGTGGAGCGGATCGGCGGCAACCCCGCCCCGGGCGACGCCGAGGAGCTGTTCGCGCTGCTGGCCGAGGCCGCCTCCGTGCGCGAGGCGCACGGCCTGCCGGTGCACGGCATCGCGCTCTACGACGACGCGCTCCAGACCACGGTGGAGGCGATGTACCGGGTCGGCTGCGACTGGCAGTTGACCGACGCGGGCGGGTTCGTCCACAAGGTCGAGACGGAGGCGTACCGGGAGTCGCTGGCGTTCCTGGCCCGCTGTTGGGAGGCCGACGTCTTCAACCCGGACGCGCTCGGCGGGACCAAGCCCGAGGGCCCGGCGGCCAACGCGGTCTTCCACCCCACCGCCTGGTCCGACTCGGTGGGCGGCGGCGGCCTGCACACCGCAGAGACCGACACGGAGGGCGTGCGGCTCGACTTCCTCGACCTGAAGGGCTTCGACGGCGGCGAGTGCCGGTGGGAGCGGAACCTGCCGCACGGCCGGTCGATCGCCGTCTCCTCCCGGGCGGCCGGCGACGCCGACCGGCTGCGGGAGATCCTGAACGTCCTCGACTACCTCAGCGCGCCCTGGGGCAGCGAGGAGCGGCTCTTCGTCGACTCCGGCATCGAGGGCACGCACTGGGAGATGCGCGACGGGCTGGTCACCCCGACCGAGCCGCCCAGCACCCAGTACACCTGGGTCAGCGCGGGCGACCCGGTCTACACCCTGGCGCCGCAGTCCGAGCCGTGGGCGGAGAGCTTCTTCCGGGTGGCCTCGCGCGCGGCCGAGCAGTCGGTGCCCAAGGACACGGTCGGGCTGACCTCGCCGACCCTGGCGAGCAAGGGCACCCAGCTGAACGCGGCGCTGCTCGACCAGCAGAACGCCGTGGTCTCGGGGCGCGCCTCGCTGACGGACTTCGACGACTTCGTCGACTCCTGGCTGGGCCAGGGCGGCGAGCAGATCCGCCGCGAGTACGACGAGGCGCGGCAGGCGCGGGGCTGAGATGGCGACCGAGCAGAGGGCGCCCGCCCTCGAAGGGGAGGCGCCCCGCGAGCCGGCCGCGGTCGGGACCGTTCGGCGCCGGTCCACGCTGTGGTCCCGGATCAGGCGGGAGCGCGTCTCCTACACCTTCATCCTGCCGGGTTTCGCGTTCTTCGTCCTGTTCGTCTACGTCCCGCTGTTGGGGAACGTGGTGGCGTTCATGGACTTCTCGCCGTTCCTGGGGCTGGCGGAGTCGCCGTGGGTGGGTCTGGACAACTTCCGTGCGCTGCTGGACGATCCGGAGCTGCGCGACGCGGTGGTCAACACCCTCGCGATCTCGTTCCTGTTGATCGTCTTCGCGTTCCCGGCGCCGATCGCGCTGGCGCTGCTGCTCAACAGCCTGCTGTCGGAGCGGATCAAGCGGACCGTGCAGACGGTCGTCTATCTGCCGCACTTCCTGTCCTGGGTGATCGTCATCTCGCTGTGCCAGCAGCTGCTGGGCGGCAACGGCTTCGTCGCCGCGCTGGTCGAGGAGTTCGGCGGGGAGCCGTTCAACGCGATGACCAACCCGGACACGTTCAAGGCGCTGGTGGTCTCGCAGTCGATCTGGAAGGACGTCGGCTGGGGCACCATCATCTTCTTCGCCGCGATCGCCGCCGTGCCGCGCGACCTCTACGAGGCGGCGGCCGTGGACGGGGCGAGCGCCTGGCGGCGGACCTGGCACATCACGCTGCCGGCGCTGCTGCCGGTGACCACGCTGCTGCTGATCCTCCAGATCGGCAACGTGCTGACCGTCGGCTTCGAGCAACTGCTGCTCCAGCAGCCGGCGGTGGGCGCCGAGGCGGCGCAGGTCATCGACACCTTCGTCTACTACCGGGGCGTGGCCGGCGGGCAGTGGGGCGTCTCGGCGGCGGCCGGGCTGCTCAAGGGGGTCATCGCGACCGTGCTGATCATCGGGGCCAACCGCGTGGCCAAGCGTCTCGGAGGGAGTGGGATCTTCTGATGGCCCACACGATCGTCGACAAGGCCACACCACCCAGCGCCGGCGGGCCCGCGCCCGGCCGGCGGCGGCCGGGGGACGACCTGCCGCCGTGGATGCGGAAGACCTCGCGGCCGGTCTCCGCGCTCAAGGCCGTGGTCATCACCGGCATCTGCCTGGTGATGCTCTATCCGATCGTCTATGTGATCGTGATGAGCCTGGCCTCGCCCCGGCAGGCCCGGCAGGGGGTGCTGTTCCCGACCGAGTTCAGCCTGGACGCCTATCGGGCCATCTTCTCGGGCGGGGTGGTCACCCAGGGCCTGTGGGTGTCGTTCCTGGTGACGGCGACCGGCACCATCCTGTCGCTGGCGATGACCTCGACGCTGGCCTGGGGGCTGACGCGGACCCGGCAGGTGCCGGGCGCGCGGGTGGTGTTGGTGCTCGTGCTGGCCAGCATGTTCTTCGGGGCCGGGATCATCCCCAACTATCTGCTGATCAAGCAGCTGGGGCTGTTGGACTCGCTGTGGTCGCTGATCCTGCCGGGCATGATCTCGGCGTTCAACCTGGTGGTGATGCGGAACTTCTTCATGGAGCTGCCGCGCGAGCTGATGGAGTCGGCCCGG
Source organism: Streptomyces sp. 3MP-14 (assembly GCF_006334905.2). Classification (NCBI taxonomy): domain Bacteria; kingdom Bacillati; phylum Actinomycetota; class Actinomycetes; order Kitasatosporales; family Streptomycetaceae; genus Streptomyces; species Streptomyces sp. 3MP-14. The sequence goes on along the minus strand of NZ_VDLZ02000017.1, from coordinate 8,473 downwards.
ATCGACGGGGCCGGCGAGTGGCGGATCTTCCTGCGGATCGTGCTGCCGCTCTCCCGGCCGATCATGGCGGTGATGGGGCTGTTCTACGCGGTCGGCTACTGGAACTCGTACTTCAACGCCCTGCTGTACATCAACGATCCGGAGAAGTGGCCGATCCAGGTGGTGCTCCAGCAGTACGTGATCGCCGCGTCGCCGATCCCGGGAATGACGCCGAACCCGGACGCGCCGCCGCCGCCGGCGATCACCCTCCAGATGGCGATCATCGTCGCCGCGACGCTGCCGATCCTCCTCGTCTACCCGTTTGTGCAGCGGTACTTCACCTCGGGCGTCCTGACCGGCGCCATCAAGGGCTGACGGCCGGTCCGCCGTTCCCCTGACGGCCGCCGCGCCGTGCCCGGACGGCCGGTTCGCCGCGCCCGGACGACCGGTTCGCCATCCCCCGACCGAAGGAGATCTCGTCCCCATGACACCCCCCGCCCCCCTGCCCGAAGCGAGTCCGGAGTGGGAAGGGGCCGGCTATGTGACCTCGTTCGCGCCGAGCGCCGGCACGCTGCCGCCCCGGGCCGCGCCGCGCGGCGACGCCCCGGCCCTCGACCTGGACGGGGCCTGGGCCTTCCGGCTGGTGCCGGGGCTGGCCGACCTGACGCCCGGCTTCCAGGACCCGGCCTTCGACGACACGGACTGGGACCGGCTGCCGGTGCCGTCCTGCTGGCAGCTGGCCGGCCTGCGCTCGCCCGAGGGCGAGCTGCTGGAGCGGAGCAAGGCCCGCTACGGGCTGCCCGCCTACACCAACCAGGTCTATCCGTTCCCCGTCGAGCCGCCGCACGTCCCGGACGAGAACCCGACGGGCGAGTACCGGCGGACGTTCGAACTCCCGCCGGAGATGGTCGGGTTCGCCGGCCGGCTGGTGCTGCGGTTCGAGGGCGTGGACTCCGCGTTCGCGCTCTGGTGCAACGGGCGACCGGTCGGCTGGGCCACCGGCAGCCGGCTGCCCAGCGAGTTCGACGTCACCGACGCGCTGGTGCCGGGCCGGAACGTGCTGGCGGTGCGGGTGCACCAGTGGTCGGCCGGCAGCTATCTGGAGGACCAGGACATGTGGTGGGTCTCCGGGATCTTCCGCTCGGTCGCCCTGCTGGCCCGGCCGGCCGGCGGCATCACCGACCTGTTCGTGCGCGCCGGCTACGACCACCGCACCGGCCGGGGCACGCTCCGGGTGGAGACGCCGCAGCCGGCCCGGCTGTCCATCCCCGAACTCGGCGTGACGGCCGACACCAACGAGGAGCTGACGCTGCCGGCCGTCGAGCCGTGGAGCGCCGAGTCGCCCCGGCTCTACGCGGCGACCGTCTGGACCGACAGCGAACGGGTCGCGGTCCGCGTCGGATTCCGCACCGTGACGGTCGAGAACGGGCTGATCCTGGTCAACGGGCGGAACATTCGCTTCCGTGGCGTCAACCGGCACGAGTGGCACCCGGACACCGGCCGCACCCTGGACGAGGCGACGCTCCGCGCCGACGTGCTACTGATGAAACGCCACCACATCAACGCGGTGCGCACCAGCCACTACCCGCCCGACCCCCGATTCCTCGACCTGTGCGACGAGTTGGGGCTGTGGGTGATCGACGAGTGCGACCTGGAGACCCACGGCTTCCTGCTGACCGGCTGGCGCGGCAACCCGGCCACCGACCCGCGCTGGCGGGACGCGCTGCTGGACCGGATGCGGCGCACCGTGGAGCGCGACAAGAACCACCCCAGCGTCGTGATGTGGTCCCTGGGCAACGAGAGCGGCTCGGGCGCCAACCTGCGGGCGATGGCCGAGTGGACCAGGGCCCGCGACCCGGAGCGGCTGCTGCACTACGAGGGCGACCCCGAGCACGGGTACGCCGACGTCTACAGCCAGATGTACACCCACCCCGACGAGCTGGAGCGGATCGGCCGGCGGGCCGAGGAACCCACCGACGAGGCGGCCTCGGACGCGCACCGCCGCCAACTGCCGTTCCTCCTGTGCGAGTACGCGCACGCGATGGGCAACGGGCCCGGCGGGCTGAGCGCGTACGAGGAGCTGTTCGACCGCCACCCCCGGCTGCACGGCGGCTTCGTGTGGGAGTGGCTGGACCACGGCATCCGGCAGCGGGCCGACGGGGGTCCCGGCCGGGGCGGGGAGTTCTTCGCCTACGGCGGCGACTTCGACGAGGTGCTGCACGACGGGAACTTCGTCGCCGACGGGCTGCTCTTCCCGGACCGGACGCCCTCGCCCGGGCTGGTCGAGTACGCGAAGGTGATCGAGCCGCTGCGGCTGACCGTCGCCGGCGACGGGGTCAACGGCCTGACCCTGACCGTGCGCAGCCGCTACGACCATGTCTCGACCGGGCACCTCGCCTACCGCTGGGCGGTGGCGGCGGACGGGGTGCCGCGCGCGGCCGGCCGGCTCGCGGTGCCGGAGATCGCGCCCGGCGCGAGCGCCTCGGTTGACCTGCTGGGGGCGTGCGCCGGGGCGCTGCGGCAGGCGATGCCGCCGGGCGCCGAGGTCTGGCTGACGGTCAGCGCGCGGCTGGCCGATGACCGGCCGTGGGCGCCGGCCGGGCACGAGGTGGCGTGGGCGCAGCACCGGCTGACCGGCTGCGAACGGCCGGCCGCGCCCCGGCCGGCCTCCGCGTTCGCCGGCCCGCCGGTGGTGGCCGGCGCGCGGGGCTTCGCGCTGGGCGCGGCCCGCTTCGACCGCTCGGGCACGCTGGTCGCGCTCGGCGAACTCCCGCTGGTCGGGCCCCGGTTGGACGTCTGGCGGGCGCCGACGGACAACGACGCGGCGCCGCACGGGGACGACGCGGCCGGCGGCTGGCGGGCGCTCGGCCTGAACCGGACCGTCAGCCGGCTGGTGGCGGTGGAGCGCGCGGACGACGCGCTGGTGGTGACCACCAGGACGGGCGCGGCCGCCGGCGAGGCCGGGCTGGTGACCACCCTGACCTGGCGGGCCGGGGAGCGGGGCGCGCTCGAACTGGAGGCGGAGGTGGTGCCCGAGGGACGCTTCGCGCGGGACCTGTTCGCGGTGGCCCAGGGGCGGGGCCGGGGGCGGCCGGTGCCGCTGCCCCGACTGGGGCTGCGGCTCGGCCTGCCGGCGACGCTGACCGAGGTCGGCTGGTTCGGCCTGGGCCCTGGCGAGGCGTATCCGGACTCCCAACGGGCCGCGCGGGTGGGCGCGTTCACCTCCTCGGTGGCCGACCTCCAGACGCCGTATCTGATGCCGCAGGAGAACGGCGCGCGCCGCGCGGTGCGGCGAGCGCGGATCACCGACGCGGCGGGGCGCGGGCTGGCGGTGGCGGGGCATCCCACGTTCCTGCTGACGGTCAGGCCGTGGACCAGCGAGGCCCTGGCCGCCGCCCGGCACCCCACCGACCTGGTGCCGGACGAGCATCTGTGGGTGAACCTGGACCTGGCCCACCATGGCCTGGGCAGCCAGTCCTGCGGCCCGGGGGTGCTGCCCGCGCACCGGCTGCACGCGGGCCGGGCGGCGTTCGCCCTCACGCTGAGGGCGCTGGACGCGGCACCCGACGGAGAGGGGTAGCGGGCCGGGGTGCCCGCTTCCGCGTGCGGCGCGAAGCGGGCACCCCGGCGCGGCTCAGCCGGCGTCGCCCACCACCGCGACCTCGACTCCGCGCAGCCGCGCCCGTTCCGCGATGATCTCGATCCTCGCGATCCGGTCGTCGTCGGTGACCGTGAAGGCGAGGACCAGTCGCAGCCGCCCCCGGGGCGCCATCGCCAGCCCCACCGTCCCGTCGAGCAGCGCGAGGCCCGTGAACCGGGCGCGTCCCGTCGCCGCCATCGCGCCCTCCGCCACGGCGCGGGCCCCGCTGACGGAGATGGGCTCGGGGGTGGGGACGACCATCCGGTCGGCGCTCAGCACCACGCCGGGGTGGAGCAACGCGACCAGCGCCTCGAAGTCGCCGGCCCGGGTCGCCGCCAGGAACGCCTCGACGACCCGGTGTTGGCGGCCCGGGTCAGGCGCGGTCGCCGGGGTGGCGTTGCCCCTGGCCCGGCGCCGGGCGCGGCTGGCGAGCTGGCGCGCCGCGGCGGGGGTGCGCTCCAGCATCGGACCGATCTCGTCGAAGGGCACCTGGAACATGTCGTGCAGCACGAAGGCCAGCCGCTCCGGCGGGGTCAGCGTGTCCAGGACCACGAGCATGGCCACGCCCACCGCGTCGGCGAGCAGCGCCTCCTCCTCCGGGTCGGTGACGTCCTCCCGGGCGCGGGTCGGCTCGGGAAGGTAGGCGTCGAGGGGTTCCTCCCGGCGGTTGTCCCGCGAGCGCAGCATGTTCAGGCAGAGCCGGGAGACCACCGTGGTGAGCCAGGCACCAAGGTTCTCGACGTCGCTCGGGTCGGAGCGGTCGAGGCGCAGCCACGCCTCCTGGACCGCGTCGTCGGCCTCGCTCAGCGAGCCGAGCATCCGGTAGGCGACCGCCCGCAGCCGAGGGCGTTCCTCCTCGAAACGCGAGATCAGCGATGCGTTCTCGGTCATCCGTCACATTCCTCGGTCCGGGCGGGTCGTCAGGGTGGACAAGGAAAACCTAGGCGCCCGGCGGGATTCTCGACTCACCGGGGGCCGGAACTTGGGAGCGGTCATGACGACATCAACGATCCTGGTCACCGGTGGTACGGGAACGCTCGGCGGCCACGTTCTCCCCCTGCTGGCCGAGGCCGGCCGCACCGTGCGGGTCCTCAGCCGGACGCGGCGGGAGAACGGGAACGGCGTCGCGTATGTCGCGTGCGACCTCCTCAGGGGGGAGGGCATCGACACCGCGCTGGAGGGCGTGGAGACGGTGCTGCACCTGGCGGGCGGGCCCAGGGGCGACGACGTGGCGACCCGGAACCTGGTGGCGGCCGCCCGGCGGGCCGGGACCGTCCGGCACCTGGTCCTGGTCTCGGTGGTCGGCGCGGACAGCGTGCCGCTCGGCTACTTCCGGGCCAAGCACGAAGCGGAGCGGGCGGTCGCGGCCTCGGGCATCCCGTTCACCACGCTGCGGGCCGCCCAGTTCCACGACCTGGCGCTGAAGGTGGTCGAGAAGACGGCCAGGATGCCGGTGGTGCCGTCGCCCGGCGGGCTGCGCTGGCAGCCGGTCGACGCGCGGGAAGTCGCCGCGCGTCTGGTGGAGTTGGCGCTGGGCGAGCCGGCGGGCCGGGTGCCCGACCTGGTCGGTCCCCGCGTGTACTCGCTGGGCGAGTTGACGCGCGGCTACCTCGGGGCGCGCGGCAGGCGGCGGCGTCCCCTGCTGCCGGTGCGGATGCCGGGAAAGGTCGGGAGGGCCTACCGGGCCGGGGACAACCTCGCCCGCGAAGGAGCCACCGTGGGCACGCGGAGCTGGGAGGACTTCCTGGCCGAGCGCGTCGCCTAGGCCGTGCCCGGACGCGTCGCGGGGCCCGGACGACACGTCCGCCGCCGGCAGGGCTCAGCGGCGCTGCGGGTGGGGGGTGAGGAGTTGGTCGACCGGCGCGAAGTCGTCGGTCAGCACGCGGGCATCGCCGATCCACTCCGAAAGCACGGCGCCCTCGACGACCCGCCAGCCGCTGCCGCGCTCGGTGACCCGTTCCGCCCACGCCTCGGCGTCGAACGGGGCGTCGGAGGCCGTGGCGACGAAGTTGCCGCCGCCCTGCCCCTCGAAGGCACCCGGTCGCCCCGCCACCGCCACATGCTCGAACTCCGCCCGCAACGTGCGCACCGCCGCCCGGACGAAGGCGAGTTCGCCGTGGTCGATCATGTTGACGGTGTAGAGGCCGCCGGGGCGCAGCACCCGCCCGACGTCGGCCAGCGCCTCGCGGGTGGTGAGGTGCCAGGGCACGCTGACGCCTCCGAACGCGTCGCCGACGACCAGGTCGCGGGAGTCGTCGGCGAGCCGGCGCAGCCCCAACCGGGCGTCCTCCACCCGCACCTGAAGACGTTCTCCGGTCGCCACGCCCAGTCGTTCCCGGTCGATCTCGATCACTCCGGGGTCGATCTCGGAGACCACGCTGGTGGAGCCGGGGCGCACCGTGTCCAGATAGGTCGGCACGGACAGCCCGCCGGCGCCGAGGTGGTAGGCGTCCAGCGCCTCGCCCGCCGGATAGGCGGTGTCGACCAGCGAGGCGATCGCCTGGACGTAGGCGAACTCCAGGTGCTCGGGGTCGTCGAGGTCGACATAGGAGTGGCGCAGACCGTCCAGGACGAGGGTCCGGCCGCCCTCCCGTTCCGGGTCCGCCTCGACGGCGGCGCAGTGGTAGCGCGTCTCCACATCGCACCCGCTGGGGACCGCCGCTCCCCCGGCGACGCTGCCGCCGACGGCCACCCCCGCCAGCAGTGCCCGCCGCCCGCGCCGCCAGTCCCGCGTCGAGGCGTCGACGAGAACACCCGCCAGCAGCAGGACAACGCCGAGGCCGATCAGGATCACGCTGACCGGGACGACCGAGACCAGCACGAACCCGGTCAGCACCGTGCCGGCGATGCCGCCGGCCGTCCCGATGCCCGACAGCCGGCCCACCACGGTGCCGGTCACCTCCAGGTCGACCAGCAGCAGCTTGGTGACCATCGGCGTGACGGCCGTGAGCAGCGCGGCCGGCACGAACAGGCAGCAGCCGCCGACGAACAGCGCCATCGCGCCGTCCGCCGCGCCGGCCAGCCGCACCACGCTCGGCGTCAACGCCACCGCCACCCCGGACAGCGCCAGCAGCGGCCCGAGGGTCCGGCGCGGTGCCATCACGTCGGCGGCCCGCCCGCCGGCCCACGCCCCCAGGGCGATCGCCGTCAGGGCGATGCCGATCACCATGGTGTTCATCTCCAGGGTGAGCCCGACATAGGGCGCCAGCAGCCGCAGCGCGACCAGCTCGACGACGAGCACCGCCGCCGAGGAGCCGAACACCAACACCGCACCGGTGCGCGGACCGATCCCCGGCACGGGCGCCGCCCCGCCGCCGGCGACGCCGTCGCCCGTTCCGCCCTCAGCGCCGCCGGCGCCCGAGGCGCGCTCGTCGCTGGCCGTACCTGACGCGTGCACACTCATATCGACCTCACGATCGGATGCGAACTCCAGCGGCGCCCAGGGGACCTGCCACGAAGGTGTGCGACGACCGCGACGGGGGCGACCCCCACCACGGCCCGGTGAACGCCCGCCCGAGCCGACCGCGTTCCTCATCCTGTCAGGAACCGCGACCACGTCGCGCCGCCTCATCGGGCCAGCCCGACATCCCGCGCCCCCGTCCGTTCAGCACGCCCGACCGGCGCGGTGATCCGCTGCGCGGCGGGTCCGAAGATCTACACCCCACCGGGCGACGAGCAGGAGCGCGGCGCGCCACCGGAGCACCGCATGGCGTGCCCGGCGATGCCGGAGAACACCAACGCCCGCCGAGAAGACCGAAACGACGAGGAAGACCGTACTCCTGAACGAGTCCTACACCCTCTCCAACGGCGTTCGGCTCCCCAGGCTGGGTCTGGGCACCTGGTTCATCGACGACGACAAGGCCGCCCAGGCCGTGCGGGACGCCGTCGCGATCGGGTACCGCAACATCGACACCGCGCAGCATCTCCGACCAGGACATGTCCACGCTGCGGAACATGCGCGCCCAGGAGTACGGCGAGCACAGCGCCTTCCCCGTCTACAGCGGGAAGTAACGCGCCGAGGCGCCCCGGGGCGGGCGACCCACGGCGTCCAGGGGCCATCGCGCCAACCGGGAGCGTCCCCGTGCACGAAGTCTCGCGTTGACGGGGACAGCTCCCAGCCGGGGCCACGTTCACCGCTCCGGACCGACACCGCCGATCAACCGACGCGGAACTGACGCGGACTAGACCTCCGTCAGCCTGAACTGCTGCCAGGCCGCGTCCGTGCAGGTGTACTGGATCAGCCCCGTGCCGTCGGCGGTGGACTCGTCGGCGACGTCCAGGCACCTGCCACTGTTCCGGGCCACGAGGGTCACGTATCCGTCGCCGGCGTCGGTCAGCTGCCACTGCTGTTCGGCCCCGCCACCACAGGTCGCCTGCACCACGGCGGTGCCGTCCGCGTCGGAGCCGTCGGCGACAGCCAGACACAGGGAGCTGTGCCTGGCGACGAGTTGAACGTGGCCGTCAGCGGCCTCGCGGGCCCAGAAGCGCTGATTGTTCCCGCTGTTGCATTCCCACTGGACCGCCTGCTGTCCGACGCTCTGGGACCGGTCGGGGACATCGACGCACTTGTCGGAGTGCCGGGCGCTCAACGTCTGGTACGGCCCGCCGCTTCCTTCCACGCTCCCGGCGCTGGTGTCGATGGTCAGTTGGGGGGCCCAGTTCAGATCGATGCTGGTGTCACTGGGAAAGGTGATCGGGAGCCACACGTAGCGGGAGTCGTTGACCGTCCCGCCGGAGGCGTTGCCCCACCGGTCGCCGAGGTAGAGGTAGGAGGTGGCCTCGGTGCCCTGGATCGGCAGCACGAAGGTGGTCTGGGAGTCGAAGCCGGTGGCGTCGCCGACGTTGCGCATCTGG